>NZ_JAVFJK010000006.1:0-257874 GCF_030908215.1 Sinomonas sp. ASV486
TGTGATGACTCGGGACATCCTTCACGGATGAGTCGGGACATCGGTAACACCCCCGGTCTTCGGACCGGGGGTGTTGTGTTTTTTGGGCTGGTAGCCCTTGGTGGGGTCGATGGTGAATTCGGCGAGGATCTCGCCGGTGCCGTGCTCGATGGCGGTGACGTCGGCGTCGTGGACGAGCAGGATGAGTCTCTTGTGCCTGTGGGCCCTTCCGATGCCGAGGTGTCTGAGGCGTCCTGCGTGGCGGAGGGTTACCTTGCCGTCGGCGTCGACGCGGTCGGTCCGGACGCGGAAGTGTTCCCCCTGGGCGGCGATGGCGGGGGCGGCCTTGGGGGTCTGGGTATAGGCCTCGTGCGGGGTGTGCCGGCCGATGGCCCTGTGGGGGCGTTCGTGGTTGTAGATGTGGCGGAACTTGGCCAGGAGCTCGTTCAGGTGCGCGATGGTGTGGGCCTGGGGCTGGGAGGCAAGCCATTTCTTGAGGGTCTGGTGGAACCGCTCGACCTTTCCCTGGGTCTGGGGGTGGCCGGGGGACCCGTTCTTCTGGGCGATCCCGAGGGAGGCGATGAGGGTCTCGAAGGCGTTGCGGCCTCCTCTGCCGCCTGCCAGACGGGTGGTGTAGACCATGCCGTTGTCGGTCAGGGTGGAGGCGGGGAGGCCGTGGGCGGCGGCGGTGTCCAGGAAGGCCTCGATGACGATCGGGCCGGTGATGCGCGGGTGGGCGCTGAGGTGGAGCAGGTAGCGGGCGTGGTCGTCGAGGAAGTCGATGATCTCGGTGTCGGTGCCGTCGGCGAGGTGCCAGTGGGTGAAGTCGGACTGCCAGGTCTCGTTCGGCTGGGCCGCTTCGAAGCGGTGCAGGGAGGACTTGGGCCGCTTGCGGGGCTCCGGGGCGACGAGCCCGGCGGCGGTGATGATCCTGCGGATCGTGGAGACCGCCGGCGCCGTGCTGCCCTCCTTCTCGAGGTGCCATGCGATGGTCGCCGGCCCCGCGTCCAGGCCCTCGGAGACCAGCTCGGCCCGCAGTGCCAGCACACGGGCACGGACCTCTTCGCCTGTCGCGTGCGGGCTGGTGCGGGGTCGGCGGGAGCGGGCCTCCAGTCCGGCGTCCCCATGCTCGGCGTGGCGGACGAGGAGCTCGTGGACCCAGCGGCGGCTGACGCCGTACCGTCGCGCTGCTTCTGATCTGGACATTCCGCCCTCGAGGACCGCCAGGACGATGACCTTGTTCTTCGACATGGCCCATGCTCGGGCCCACCACCGGAGCGGGAACGATGCCGCGACTCACCCCGCGGCCGGTGAAGCATGTCCCGACTCACCGGTGAACGATCACCCGTGAACGATGTCCCGACTCATGCGGGAACGATGTCCTGAACTCACACACCCCCATCTCCACGTTGGTGAACAGAACACCCCCGGTCCTCGGACCGGGGGTGTTCTGTTTTCTGCGGTGGGGTGAAGATGCTCTCGCGTACGCCGCCTGTGCAACGGGGCCCCGGAAGGGCAGGATGGGCTTGTGAGCCCTTCAGCTGGCGGCAACCTGCGGCGGGTCCTGCTCGTGGCGATCGCCTCGAGCTGCCTCGTCATCATCGACTCGAGCGCCGTGAGCCTTGCGCTGCCAGCCATCCAGCGAGAGCTCGGCGGCGGCCTTGTCCTCCAGCAGTGGGTCGTGGACGGATACCTTCTCACTCTCGGCGCGCTCATCCTCGCCGCCGGTGCCCTCGCCGACCGCTTCGGGACCGCGAGGCTCCTCGCGGTCGGCACACTCTGGTTCACCGTGACGTCCGTGGTCTGTGGCCTCGCCCCCGCGGGATGGGTGCTCGTGCTCGGCAGGCTCACGCAGGGCGCCGCAGGTGCCGTCATTACGCCGAGCGCGCTCGCACTCATCACTGCCGCAGCGACGGGTGCGACGAGGGCCAGGCTCATCGGGCAGTGGACCGCGTGGATTGCCGCGGCCTCGGTCGCGGCGCCATTCTTCGGCGGGGCGGCTGTCGACCTCGGGAGCTGGCGCCTCGTCTTCCTCATCAACATCGTTCCGGCCGCGCTCATGTGGCGGCCGCTCGCCCGACTCCGCCGCGAGGCCCGGCCGCCCGCCACCGTGAAGGAGCCGTTCGACGTCTTGAGCGCCGTCCTGACCGCCTGCGGGCTGGGCGGCATCGTGCTGAGCCTCATCACCCAGTCGTCGCTCGGCTGGACCCACCCACTCGTCGCGATTCCGCTCATCGGTGGCGTGCTCCTCATGGCCCTCTATGTGCTGCGGCAGCGCCGTTCGGCGGCGCCGCAGCTGCCGCTGGGGCTCTTCCGCTCAAGGGCATTCGCGGCGGGAAATGGCGCAACGCTGTGGGCCTACGGCGCCCTTGGCATGGGTGGCTTCCTCGTGGGCCTCTACCTCCAGCAGCGCATGGGACTCACCGCGTTCGAAGCGGGCATCGGGATGCTTCCGGCGACGATCCCTATGCTCCTGCTCTCAAGCTCGATGTCCAGGCTCATGATCCGGACTGGGCCGCGCCTTCCGATGGCTCTCGGGCCCGCCGTGGCGGGTGCGGGGTACACGTGGCTCGCGTTCGCCGTGCCGCCGCTGGCCTACTGGCGTGACGTGTTCGGCCCCATGGTCCTGCTCGGGCTCGGGCTGGCGATCATGGTCGCGCCGCTCACGGCGACTGTCCTCTCGGCGGTTCCGCCGGGGTCTGAGGGCGTCGGTTCCGCCGTCAACAATGCGGTGGCGCGGATCGCCTCGCTCGTGGCGATCGGCGCCGCCGGGGCGATCATGGGCGGAGTGCTCGACGACGGCGGGTTCCGCCGCGGCGTCAGCGCGACGGCGATCCTCTTTGCCGCCGCAGCCGTGACCTCGGCAGTCTGGATTCCGACCGCTAGGATCGTGGCACCACCTGCGGGGGACGGTGAACCGTCGGAAGCGCGAAGGGGAGTCCATGACGAGTGATGGCACACGTCGGCGCGATGCACGGCGCCCCGCCTTCGATCCCGAGATGCGCGCGGGGGCGTGGGGCATGCTCCACGCCGTCCTCGCATTCGCCCTCGAGGTCGGAGCGCTCGGCGCCTTCTGGTATGCCGGCAGCAGGCTGGCCCCCGGCGCCGGAGGCCTCGTGGTGGGGTTCCTCGCAGCCGCAGTGTTCGTCGCGCTGTGGGCGATGTTCCTTGCGCCGCGGGCCCGCCGGCGGATTCCGTGGCCATGGCGCCCGGTCGTGGCGCTGGCCCTCTTCGTGCTGGCCGGAGCGTGGCTGCTGGCCCTCGGGCAATGGGCGGGCGCGGGCCTGATCGTCGTCGGCCTCGTGGACACGGCGCTCGGGTACTGGCTGCGCCGCCGCGATTAGCCGCGCAGCCTCGCCGCGGCCGGTGCAGCCGGCGGTGTCGGCGCCGGCGTCACGCCCGAACCGCGGTGCAGCCGGGGTGCGGGCGGTCGTTGTGGATCCAGACGGCGTCGGCCACCTCGTCCGGGACGTCGAAGTCCCGTGCTGTGCCGCCCTGGCCGATCCGCACCACAAGCGGTCCGCCGAAGGGCTTGCGGCGCACCACCGTCAGCTGGGTGTCGAGCGCGATCTGCTCGGCAGCGAGATAGCGCAGCATGTCGGGGTTCTCGTCGCTGATCCGGGTGATCGTTCCCTCGTGCCCCGGGTCGAGCTCGCTGAGCAGGCGGGCATCGACCAGCGGGACGACGCCGTCCGCGGTGGGGATGGGGTCGCCGTGCGGGTCCCGCTGCGGGTCGCCGAGCTTCGCTGCGAGCCGCTCGACGAACAGGTCCGAGACGGCGTGCTCGATCCGCTCCGCCTCGACGTGCACCTCGTCCCAGCTGTAGCCCAGCTCAGTGACCAGGAACGTCTCGAGGAGGCGGTGCCTGCGCACCATCGTCAGCGCCACGCTGCGGCCCTCGGCGGTGAGATGGACGGCCCCGTACGGGCGGTGGTCCACGAGCCCTTGGTCCTTGAGCTTCCTGACCATCTCGGACACCGAGGAATTGGCGACGCCGAGCCGCGCGGCCAGCTGGGACGGCGTGATCGGCGCATCCTGCCATTCCGTGAAGGCGTAGATCGTCTTCAGGTAGTCCTCGGTGGACGAGGAGAGTGGGCTTTTCACAGCGACCAGCCTACCCTCAGCCCGTGGGGGCGACCGTGAGCCACAGGAGGGTGAGGTTGAGCACGATCACGAGCCCCGCGCTGAGCCACGAGGCGATGACAAGCGGCATGCGCAGGGTGAAGTCGCCGACCACGGTCTTGGCCGTGCTGATCCGGATCAGCGGGACGAGCGCGAACGGAATGCCGAAGCTCAGCACGACCTGGCTCACCACGAGCGCCCACGTCGGGTCAACGCCGAGGGCGAGGATCACGACGGACGGTATGAGGGTGATGACCCGCCGCAGGACCAGGGGGATCCGCCTCTCGAGGAGCCCCTCCATGATCGTGGCACCCGCGTAGGAGCCGACGGCGGTCGAGGCGAGCCCGCTCGCGAGCAGCCCGACGGCGAACACGATGCCGACCACCGGTCCGAGGGCAGCCCCGATGGCGGCGTGGGCACCCTCGATCGAATCAGTCCCCTCGCTCCCGGCGAGTGTCGACGCCGCGAGGAGCAGCATGCCGATGTTGACGACCCCGGCCACACCGAGCGCAACGACGACGTCCACCCGGGTACCGCGCAGGAGCCGGCGGACGGCGGAATCAGACACCTCGGCATCCCGGTCGGACCGGTGGCGGTCCCTCGAGAGGGCGGAATGGACGTAGATGGCATGCGGCATGACGGTGGCGCCGAGCATCGAGGCGGCGAGCAGGACAGAGTCCGGGCCATCGAAGCGCGGCAGGAGGCCACCGAGCGCCCCGGAGGCCGAGGGAGGGCTCACCGCGAGCCCGGCGAGGAATCCGACCGTGATCACCACCAACAGCCCCACGATCGCGAGCTCGAAACGCTGCTGCGTGCGGAAGTCCTGGATCGCGAGGATCGCCATGGAGAGGACCCCCACGATGACCGCTCCGAGTGGCAGCGGGATCCTGAACAGCAGGTGCAGGGCCAGCGCGCCTCCGACCACTTCCGCAAGGTCCGTCGCGAGAGCCACGATCTCGGCCTGCGCCCAGTAGAGCCTGCGGATGCCCGGACGGAATCGCTGGGCCAGGAGCTCCGGAAGCGTGTGTCCGGTGACGACGCCCAGCTTGGCGGAGAGGTACTGGATGAGCATGGCCATGAGGTTCGCGACCACGAGCACCCAGACGAGGAGGTAGCCGTACCGGGCCCCTGCCGTGAGGTTGGCGGCGACGTTGCCCGGGTCCACGTACGCAACCGATGCGACGAAGGCGGGGCCGAGGACGCCGAGGAGGAGCGCGGAACGAGTCGCCCGCCTGCCGGACTTTGCCGTCCTGTTCGCCACCTTCAGCCCCTCTGCTGTCTGCCGTCCGCCGACTTAGATACGCCGGAAGACAATTTTTCGGTACACCGAAATCATACGGGGCCGGGCATCCGTCAGCAATCCGCGTGGCGTCAGCCCAGAGTCTCAGTGGCCCGCCACGCCTGGCTGATGTACGGGAGGGCCAGCGTCTGGCCGGGGGAATGGCCGAGGTGCTCGAAAAGGTACCACGCGAGGTTGTCTTCGACCTTGCGGCGGTGCTTCTCCGACGCGCGCAGATAGTAGCTGCGGGACTTGGTCAGCTCGATGATGCCCTCGGGCGTGATCGGGTCCTCCCAGCGCACCTCGACCTGCTCCCACCCGTGGAGTTCGGGGCCCGACGGCGGGCGGTAGTCGGGCTTGTGGACGTCGCCCGCGTGCATGATCCGGGACAGTCGGTGCACCCAGGGAACCCGCGTGTCGAGCTGATTCCACACAAGCCCCACACGGCCGCCCGGCTTCAGGAGGCGGGCAGCCTCCCGTGTGGCGGCGGCAGGATCGAACCAGTGCCAGGCCTGGGCCGCGACCACCACATCCGCGGACGAGCCGGGCAGACCCGTGTGCTCGGCAGGGGCCTGGACACAGTGCACTCCGGGAAGCCTCCGGGCCAGCTGGGCCAGCATGTCCGCGGACGGGTCCACGGCGGTCACGTCGAGCCCTTCCGCCACGAGGAGCTCGGTGAACTTCCCGGTCCCGGCGCCGAGGTCGACCGCCGTGCGGGCACCAGGAGGGATGATCCATGCGGCCGCCTCTTGCGGGTACCCGGGACGCACCTTCTCGTAGTGCTCCCCGCCGGCAGCGAACGCGGCGGCGAGCTCGCGCCGTCGCTCGTCGTCGAATTTCGGCCCGCCCCGCCACATCTTTGCCCTCCCGCAGTGATCCTGTCTCCCGCAGGAATCCGGGACCCTACTCTACGGGGACTTCCCGGCGCCCGGCACGCACGTGCCCGGGACCGGGCAGCGCGCGGACGACGGCGATCACTCGCCGACGAGGCACGGCGCGGCGCCCGCGGTGCCGGGCGTATTGGGCGCCCACGCCGGGAACGGCCGCGGATCGTGGGCCGGGACCCAGCGGCCCTCGTCGACGGTGTAGTCGATGCCGAGCCCGTGGGTGCGCAGCTCCCGCACGCCCGCGAGGAGCCGCTCCACGTCCTCGAGCCGCGATCCGAGGCCGAAGCTCGCGCGCAGTGACCCAGCGGGCAGGCCTAGACGGGCGAGGAGCGGGTGCGCGCAGAACTTGCCGTCCCGCAGCCCCACGCCGTGCTCGGCCGAGAGGTATGCGGCGACCAGACCGGCGTCGTGCCCGATCACCGAGAAGTTCACGACGCCGATCGCCGACTCGGAGTCCTCGAACAGGCGGTGGACCGTGATGCCTTCGATCTCGCCCAGCCCCGTGACGAGCGCGTCGCGCAGCTGCTGCTCGTGCCGGTGCCACGCACCCGGATCGAGGGCGCCGAGGGCCTGGGCGGCCCGTGCGAGGGTCGCCGCGCCGAGCACGTTGGGCGAGCCGGCCTCGTGCCGCGCCGGACCCACGGCCCAGTTCACGGACTCGAGGCGCACCTCGCGCACCGCCCCGCCGCCCGCGAGGTGCGGCCGGCCGGCGTCGAGCCAGTCCGGCCTGCCCACGAGAACGCCCGAGCCGAACGGCGCGTAGAGCTTGTGGCCCGAGAACGCGAGGTAGTCGATTCCCGTGTCCGTGCCGTCCGCTCGGCTGGTGCCCGTCATGTCGATCCGACGATGCGGGGCGAGCTGCGCGGCGTCGACCGCGATCCTCGCGCCGTACTCATGGGCGAGGGCCGCGAGTTCTGTGAGCGGCAGGATCTCGCCCGTGACGTTCGAGGCGCCCGTGACGGCGAGCAGCCCGATGCCGCCACCCTCGAGCTCAGCGCGGAGCCGCTCGAGGGTCTCGGCGAGCGTGCCCGCGGCCCCCACGCTGCGGTGCGCGCGGGCCTGCCAGGGGAGGAGGTTCGCGTGGTGCTCGATGTCGAGGTACAGGACGTCGAGGCCGTCGGGGACGCACCCGGCCAGGAGATTGAGCGAATCCGTCGTGTTGCGCGTGAAGACCACGGCGTCCTCGGCGCGGGCGCCGACGAATGCACGCACCACGCTGCGGGCGTTCTCGTACACGCTCGTGCTGATCTGCGACGCGTACCCGGCGCCGCGGTGCACGCTAGCGTAGAACGGCAGGATCTCCTCGAGGTGTTCGGCGACCTCGACGAGTGCCGGGGCGGATGCGGCGTAGTCGAGGTTCGCGTACCGGACCTCGCCGCCGCCCACGAGCGGGGCTTGGAGGTTCGCGCCCACTACGGCCGCGAGCGGCTCCCGGGCGTCGGGGTACCGATCCGTGCCGGCATGACGGACCGCATCAGGACGACGGTCGACGTCGCGGGGCTGGGAGAGAGAGGGTGCGGACAGGGCTGCGCTCACGGCGTATACCTCATCAGATGGGGGACCCGGGGACGGGTCCGCGCTTGCCGTATCCATTCCGGACCGGCCCGGTCGTCACCCGGGGCACCCCGCCGCGTTCAGGAGGGTTGCCGGCCAGCAAACCGGGGTTTCGCGCTGGCACTCGTGACCTTGGAAGAGACACTAGGCCACGCGGACGCCTCAGCGCACGCGTGGCCCGGTGTGTGGGGCCGAGTATGACGAACGGTGACTCAGCCTCCGGGGGAGGGGCGGGGCGTCAGTGCGGCAGCAGGTCGTCGTGCTCAGGGCTGAGCTTCTTGAGCACCTCGGAATGCAGGATCCCGTTCGTCGCGAGCGCGCTGCCGCCCCAAGGACCGTCCTGGCCATCGAGCGAGGTGAAGCGGCCCCCGGCCTCCGTGACGATCGGCACGAGCGCGGCCATGTCGTAGAGGGCGAGCTCAGGCTCCGTCGCGATGTCCACCGCACCCTCGGCGACGAGGCAGTAGGACCAGAAGTCGCCGTAGGCGCGCGTGCGCCAGACATCGTCCGTGAGGCCGAGGAAGCTGTCGAGGCTGCCGCGGTCCTTCCAGCCGGTCAGCGACGAGTAGGACAGGGATGCGTCCTCGAGCGTGGCCACGTTCGAGACCTTGAGGCGGGTGGCGGAGGCGAGGGAGCGTCCCGTATAGGCGCCGCCGCCCCGGACCGCCCACCAGCGGCGGTTCAGCGCGGGCGCGCTCACGACGCCCACGACGACCTCGTCCCCGTCCGCGAGGGCGATGAGGGTGGCCCAGACCGGAACGCCGCGGACAAAGTTCTTCGTGCCGTCGATCGGGTCGATGATCCATCGGCGCGAGCCGTGCCCGGTGGTGCCGAACTCCTCGCCGACCACTGCGTCCCTGGGGCGGGAGCGGGACAGCTGCCCGCGGATGGACTCCTCAGCGGCGCGGTCGGCGTCGGTGACCGGGGTGAAGTCCGGCTTCGTCTCGACCTTGAGGTCGAGGGCCTTGAACCGCTCCATGGTCTGGGCGTCGACGGAGTCCGCCAGCACATGGGCGAGGCGGAGGTCGTCGTTGTACGTCTCGGGCGCAGGGGTCATGGGCCCACGCTATCCCGTACCGGCGGCCGTGCGGGCGAGGCGCCCCGCGCGAAGCGCTGCTGCAGGTGCAAGCCCAGGGGCCCGGCTCAGCGGCCTCAGCTGCTCGGGCGGGCCACGGGTCCTGCTACGAGCCCAGTTCCTTGGCCTCCTGGGCTTCGTCGCGCGGGTCCGTGCCGAGGAGCCGCCGCAACGACGCGAGGCGGGCAGGGCCGGCGTCGCCCGCGTTCCCTTCGGCGACCCATGCATCGAGGCCGCAGCCCACCGCGGAGGCCGTGTGCCGGCAGCCGCGCTCGCAGGCATCTATCCCGGGCTCGAGGTCGGGGAAGGCCTGCAGGATCCGGTCCGGGTCCACGTGGGCGAGGCCGAAGGAGCGGATTCCGGGGGTGTCGATGATCCAGCTCCCGGCGGTCGCGTCGGTGAGGCGCAGGGCAAGGGCCGAGGAGGACGTGTGCCGCCCGCGGCCCGTGACCGCGTTGACGCCCCCGGTCGCCCGGTCGGCGCCCGTGAGCGCGTTGACCATGGTGGACTTCCCCACGCCCGAGTGCCCGAGCAGGACCGTGACATGCCCGTCGAGCTGGTCGTGGAGCGCCGCGACCGCCGCGGCGTCGAGCTTCGCCGAGGATCCGTCAGCGCCGCGTGCGTCGATGGCGTCCAGCGCGTCAGGGCCGTGAGACCCATCAGGGCCGTCAGCCGTATCGGCGCCGTCTTCATCGGCCAGCGGCTCCGTCTCGGCGGTCCGGCTCACGACGACGGTCAGCGGCAGCTGCTCATAGTTCGCCAAGAGGCCAGCGGGATCCTTGAGATCGGCCTTGGTCACGAGGAGGAGGGGCTCGATCCCGGCGTCGTAGGCTGCGACGAGCGCCCGGTCGATGAACCCCGTGCGCGGCTCGGGGTTCGCGGCGGCGACGACGATCACGAGCTGGTCTGCATTCGCGACGACGACACGCTCGATCGGGTCCGTGTCGTCGGCGCTGCGACGCAGGACGGTCTCCCGCTCTTCGACGCGCACGAGCCGCGCGAGGGTGTCCGGACGCCCGGTCACGTCCCCGACGAGGCCCACGAAGTCGCCGGGGACCACGGGCATCCGGCGCAGCTCGCGGGCCCGCGCGGCGATGACGAGCCGCTCGTCGGGGGTGTCCTCGTCCAGGATGGCCCTGTAGCGGCCGCGGTCCACGGTCACGATCCGGCCGATGACGGCGTCGTCGTGGCTGGGACGGTCCTTCGTGCGGGGACGGGTGCCCCGCTTGTTCGGACGGACCCGGACGTCGCTCTCGTCCCACTCGCGCTGGCCCATGCTAGGCGCGGGCCTCCGCATCGGTCCCGGCGGCGGGATCCGTGTGCTGCGCGAGCATGCGGGACCACATCTGCGGGAAGTCGGGCATCGTCTTGGATGTCGTTGCGATGTCCTCGACCTGGACCCCCTGCACGACGAGGCCCCAGACGGCGCCCGCGGTGGCCATGCGGTGGTCGGCATAGGAGCGCACGACGGCGCCGTGCAGCTTCGCGGGCCGGATGACGAGGCCGTCGGTGGTCTCCTCGGCGTCGCCGCCAAGCCGCGTGATCTCGTTCACGAGGGCCGCGAGCCGGTCGGTCTCGTGGCCGCGCAGGTGCGCGATCCCGGTCAAGTGGGAGGGCGTGTCGGCCAGCGCGCACAGTGCCGCGACGGTCGGCGCGAGCTCGCTCGTGCCGGCAAGGTCGGCGCCCGTGATGCGGTCCCCGCCGCGGACGGTGAGGGTGCCGCCGTCGAGCGTGACGGACGCGCCGAGCTTCGGCAGGATCTCCCGCCACGCATCGCCCACCTGGGTGGTAGGGGAGGGCCAGTTGGGGATACGGACCGTTCCTCGCGTTGCGAGGGCCGCTGCGAGGAACGGTCCGGCATTCGAGAGGTCCTGCTCGATCCGCACATCGAACGCGCGGATCGGCCCGGGCATGACGCGCCATTGATTCGGCACCGAGTCGTCGACCTCAACCCCGACACCGCGCAGCACCTCGACGGTCATGGCGATGTGGTCGAGGCTCGGAACCGGCGGCCCGACGTGCTCGAGGTGCAGGCCCTCGGCGAAGCGCGCGCCCGCCAGCAGGAGGGCCGAGACGAACTGGCTCGAGCCGCTCGCATCGACCACGATGTGGCCGCCGGCCACCTCACCGGTGCCGTGGACAGTGAAGGGCAGCGACATCGGTTCGGTGCCATCGGGCCCGGAGAGCTTGACTCCGAGGGCCGCGAGGGCCTCGATCACGGGACCCATGGGGCGGACGCGGGCGTGGGGGTCGCCGTCGAAGGCGATCTCCCCGCGCACGAGGGCCGCGACGGGGGGGACGAACCGCATGACCGTGCCGGCGAGTCCGCAGTCCACGGACGCTTTGCCGAGTCCGGGCGCCGCCGAGTCCTCGGCGGTTCCGCGGGTGGGGAGGGGGACGATCTCGAGGTCGGGCCCGTACTCGCCGTCGCCCTCAACTTCGGTGACGGTCGCGCCCAGAGCCCGCAGCGCGCCTACCATGAGCGCGGAGTCGCGCGAGTGCAGCGGGGCGCGCAGGCGCGAGGGGCCGTCCGCGAGGGCGGCGAGGACGAGGTAGCGGTTGGTCAGCGACTTGGACCCAGGCACTGTGACCGTGGCGTCCACCGGCCGCGCCGCGAAGGGCGCGGGCCAAGCAGCGGTCACGCGAAGACGTCCGAGGCCGTGCTGGCCACGTCATGCGCGGCCGAGCGCACGGTGTGCTCGGCACGGTGCGCTGCACTCTGGACGGCCTTCTGGGTCTTCCGCGCGGTCTTCTGGACTGTCTTCTGGGTTGCCTTCTCGACATCCGCAAGCTGGCGCCGCCCGGCCTTCGCCGTGTCCGCGGCGAGATGCTGCGCGCGCCACGC
This sequence comes from Sinomonas sp. ASV486, assembly GCF_030908215.1. Classification (GTDB taxonomy): domain Bacteria; phylum Actinomycetota; class Actinomycetes; order Actinomycetales; family Micrococcaceae; genus Sinomonas; species Sinomonas puerhi. The sequence continues at coordinate 11,742 of NZ_JAVFJK010000006.1, forward strand.
GAGAGAGGGCGCCCCGTTCGTGTCGACGCTCGCGAGGAGCACACCGCCGAGGAGGGAGAGGTTCTTGAGGAGGCCGGACCGGCGCGCACCGCGTCCTGCGGCGGTGCTGATGTCCGCGCTGCGCCACTCGACGAACGCGTTCAGCGCGCTGGTGATCGCGAGCACCGAGGCGGACAGCCGTGGGGCCTTCCCGAGCGCGAAGAGCACGCCGGCCCCGAGCTGCGAGGCACCCACGGCCCGGGCGAGGACCTTCTCGTCGACTCGGATCGGAAGGGCATCGGCGGCCCGACGGAGAACAGGGGAGAGCTGCTCTGCCGTGTCGTCCGCGTTCTTCAGCTTTCCCGCGCCGGCAACGATGAACGACGAGCCGAGGAGCGGGCGGGCGAGGATTCGGACTGCGGACATATGGCCTCCTGAGACGTGGATGGGCGGGTTCCGACGGGTCCCAGTCTCGCACCTTTGGGGAATATTTTCCTTCCATCGCCGCGTTGTGGCTGGTGTCTCCACGTTGGGTCGGGACAGCCGACGAGCCGTGTGGACTGACGTGATGCACGCGACTAAGAGGAAGGAACCGGGTGCTGGTCCTTGATCGTGCCGTTGGCATCGCGGAGCGCGCGGCGGCCGCGCCAGTAGACTGGGCGGCAATGAGCACTGCTGAGCCCCGCGAACGCCAGGTCCCGGACAACAGCCGGGAGGAGTCTCCCGTGCGCGACATCGCGTCCGAGACCGATGACGAGCGGCGTGAGCGCTTCGAGCGGGACGCAATGCAGTACGTTGACCAGCTCTACTCGGCGGCTATGCGTATGGCGCGCAATCCCGCGGACGCCGAGGACCTCGTGCAGGAGGCCTACGCAAAGGCCTTCGCGGCGTTCCACCAGTACAAGCCGGGGACCAACCTCAAGGCCTGGCTCTACCGGATCCTCACGAACACGTACATCAATCTCTACAGGAAGCGGCAGCGGGAGCCCCAGCAGGCCCAGACGGACACCGTCGAGGACTGGCAGCTCGCGCGGGCCGAGTCGCACACCTCGTCGGGGCTGCGCTCCGCCGAGGCGGAGGCCCTCGACCACCTTCCGGACTCCGACGTCAAGGACGCCCTCCAATCGATTCCCGAGGAGTTCCGCCTCGCGGTGTACTTCGCGGATGTGGAGGGCTTCGCCTACAAGGAGATCTCGGACATCATGAACACACCGATCGGCACGGTCATGAGCCGACTGCATCGCGGACGCAAAATGCTCCGTGACCGTCTTGCCGACTACGCCGCAGAGCGCGGATTCGCTGGTGCCCGCACTGCGGCAGCGTCACAGGAGAAGGAAAAATGAGCGATTGCCAGGGCCTGGGCGACTGTGACGACAGCCGCCTCCACCGGTTGTACGAGTACCTGGACGGGGCGCTGCCCGCGCACGAGGTCGCTGAGATCCGGACGCATCTCGAGTCCTGCTCGGACTGCCTCAGCGAGCACGATCTCGAGTGCATGATCCGCTCCGCCATGAAGCGGAGCTGCCATGAGCAGGCTCCAGCGTCCCTCAAGGATTCCATCCTGACCAAGATCCACACGGCGCGCAGCGAGGCCTGACCCGCCTCACGGCTGGGTACTGGACAGCGTCAGGCCCGACGAAGCGAGGCCCCGGACCATCAGGTCCGGGGCCTCGTCACGTTCCGCATAGCGGACCAGGCTGCGCTCAGGTGTTGGGGCGCTTGCCGTGGTTCGCGCCGCCGCGCTTGCGGTCACGGCGCTTGCGTGCACGCTTGCTCATGGCTGGCCTCCTTCTCTTGACTTCACTGATGGCCCCGGAACTTCCCCGGAACCGGACGAGTGGCCCAGAAGGCCATCGTCAAGTCTAGCGGATCGGGCCCCGGAGTGCCGTCCGGATGGCCGTCCGGGTGGCGTCGAGCGACTGGCGGAGTGCCTCGAGCGTCACATCCGTCATGGTGTGGGCTGCCGCAAACTCGCGCAGCTCGAGCCGCATGTCGTCTCGGAACCCGCGGATGAGCATCTCGGCCTCGGCCAGGGCACCGCGGTTGTCGCGGAGTGACTCGGCCCGGCCGCGCGGTGTGGGGGCGTTCGGCGAGCTCGCGGCCGGTTCGCCCGATGGGCCGCTCTCGGGGCGTCCCGCTGCTTCTGACTGCGTGCCCCCTGCGGACGACGGCGCGCCTCCGGCCTGCTTGGCGGCCTGCCGGGCCGTCTCGGCCGTGGCAGCGAGGTCGGCGCGCAGTCCGCGCATGCTCGACCTCAGCTCGTCACGTAGGGTGTCCGCCAGCCGTCGCACCGATGCTGAGATGTCCTGTTCGACGTCCTCGAGCTCCCCGCGCCGGTCCTCGACCTCCGCGCGCCCGGCGTCCGTGATCGAGTACACGGTGCGCCGCCCGTCCTGGGAGGTGGCCACGAGACCCTCCTCCTCGAGCTTGCCGAGCCTCGGGTACACCGTCCCGGCGCTGGGCGAGTACGTGCCGCCGAACCGGTCGCCCAAGGCCTTGATGAGCTCGTAGCCGTGCTTGGGTCCGTCCTCAAGCAGGGCCAGGAGGTACAGCCGCAGGGCGCCATGGGCGAAGACCGGTGGCGTCATGAGTGCTCGCCCTCGGGCTGCTGCGCCGGGGCTGGCGCATGGACCACGGAGATGTCCCCCGACACGGACTTCGCACGGACGGCAGTGCGGCGGTCCGCTGGGCCCAGAGTGGCGGACACCTTTCCGCCCGAGGTGCGCAGGCGGTCGTCGTCGACCACGACATGGCCCGACACCATGCTCGCGGAGAGGTCCACGCCGGTATCGTGCGGGACGCGGACGGTGAGGTCCCCGCTCATCGTGCTCACCGCGAGCGTCCGGCAGAATCCGCTCAGGTCGAACGAGAGCCCGCCGGAGACCGAGGTGGCCCGGACATCGGTCAGCGCGCCCGAGGCGGTGATCTCGCCCGAGACCGTCTTGGCCGTGAGGACGCCCGAGTGGGCGCGGGCGATGATGTCGCCCGAGACGGTGTTGAGGTGCATCTCGCCGTCTGTGTCGTCCGCGAGGAGGGACCCGGACACGGTGTTGAGCCGCGTGGTGGGTCCGGCGCCGGCCACAAAGCCCTCGCCGGTGACCGTGGCGATCTCGATGATGGTGCCGCGCGGCACCGCGATGCTCACGATGGCCGAGTTCATGCTGCTGCCGCCCACGGTGTTGAGGAGGCTCTTGAGCCAGCCCTGCGGGCCCTCCTCGCGATGGCGGACCTCAAGACGACCGTCGATGAGGGAAACGGTCAGCGGTTCCCCCTTCACCTCGGACACCTCGATACGGGCGCCCGGGCCGTCCCGGACGATGACGTCCAGCCGCCCGTCGACGATTCCGGCGCGCAGCGAGTCCACGGACTCGATGTCGATGGTCTGCGGTCCCGTCACGGACCAGGTTTCCGGTTCCATGTCCCCTCCTGGGATTAGACGCGATATATCGCGTATTAGGAACAAGATATATCGTGTCTGGGGACATGGCAAGGGCCGCGGTGACAGAACACCGCGGCCCTGGGAGAGCGCTGGATCTGGGGCCACCATCTGGAGCCCAGGAGCGCGGGGCTACTGGGGCTGGGGAAGCCGGAGCCAGGGGAACCATCCGCGGTGCAGGACGAGCCACGCGATGAGCCCGTAGCCAGCCTGCCCGGGGGTGCCGGCATTGGCCGCGAGGTCCCCGCGCCACTGCTCATGGTTCAGCAGCGGCGAGAAGGTGTCGACGTAGTAGTAGTTCCTGCGGGTCGTGACATCTGCGAACGCGGTATTGAGCTCTGCGAGGCGACGGTTCTGCGACGGATCCAGCGTAGGCGGGGGGCCGACCACGAACACCTCCGCGCTGTTCTGCTGGGCGGAATCGAGGATGTTGGCCACGTTGAGGCGGCTGCGTGCAGGGGAGAGGCCGAACTCGATGTCGCGTCCGGAGAGCCCGATCACGAGGCGGTTCTCATACCCCGCGCCGAAGCGTCGCATGACCTCGTTCTCCCAGCGCACCGCCAGGGTCTCGGTGCCCTCCTCCGGCGCGGCGAGCACGTAGGACTCCAGGACGAGCTCCTCACGCGGAGTCCGCGCCAGGACGCGGCCGAGCCAGCCGAGGGCCCGTGGATCCCCGTTGCCGGCCAGCAGCTCGTCGCCGATCGCTGCAATGCGCAGCTTCCTCTCGTGGGCCATCCACACTCCCCTCATCGTGGGGGCCAGCTTGCCCCGTCCTCGCCTTCACGAGTCTAGCGAAGCCGCCAGTGCGCTCCGGGGATTGAGGTCTATCGGGGCGAGCACAGCAAGGGCGGTCGGCCCCCTCGAGGGGACCGACCGCCGTCGTGCGCTGTCAGTGCTGGCGCTTAGCGCGCGAACACCTCGTGGACGAGGCCGTTGCCCTCGGCCGTGTGGCGCTTCATCGACCCTGCGCTCGTCGCGGCCGAGGCCGCGCGCGAGATGAGGCGCAGCCGCTGCTCGAGCGTCGGAGCAAGCGCGACCGCCATGTAGGGCCAGGGCCCCTGGTTCGCAGGCTCGTCCTGGGCCCACACCACCTCGGCGTTGGGGTACTTCGCGAGCTCGGCCTTGATCTCGGCCTCGGGCAGCGGGTAGAGCTGCTCGACGCGGACGAGCGCCGTCTTGACGTCCTTGGCCTTGGTCCGCGCGGCCAGCAGGTCGTAGTAGAGCCTGCCGGAGACGAGGACCACGCGGTCCACCGTGCTCGCGTCAAACTGCTCGTGCTCGCCGATGACCGGGCGGAACGTGCCCTGCGTGAAGTCCTCGACCGACGATGCCGCCGCCTTGAGGCGCAGGAGCTGCTTCGGCGTGAAGACGATGAGCGGCTTGCGCGGGCGGCTGAACGCCTGGCGCCGGAGCAGGTGGAAGTGCGAAGCCGGCGTGCTCGGCTGGGCAACGACCATGTTCTGCTCGGCGCACATCTGGAGGAATCGCTCGATGCGCGCGGACGAGTGGTCCGGGCCCTGCCCCTCGTAGCCATGCGGCAGGAGCATGACGAGCGAGCTGCGCTGGCCCCACTTCTGCTCGGCCGAGGAGATGAACTCGTCGATGATCGTCTGGGCCCCGTTGACGAAGTCGCCGAACTGCGCCTCCCACGCCACGAGGGCATCGGGACGCTCCACGGAGTAGCCGTACTCGAATCCGAGGGCGGCGTACTCGGACAGGGACGAGTCGTAGATCGCGAGCTTCGCCTGGTCCTCGGAGAGGTTTGCGATCGGGGTCCACTCGTTGTCGTTCGTCCGGTCGTGGAACACCGCGTGGCGCTGCACGAACGTGCCGCGCCGCGAGTCCTGGCCGGCGAGGCGCACCGGGACGCCCTCGGCGATGAGCGAGCCGAGGGCCAGGAGCTCGCCGAAGCCCCAGTCGATTCCGCCCTCGCGGGACATCTGCTCGCGCCGTTCGAGGATCTGCCGCAGCTTGGGGTGGACCGTGAAGCTCTCCGGCACCTCGACGTGGGCCTGGCCGATCCGTGCGAGCAGCTCTGGGCTGATCGCCGTGGGGCGCTGGATGCCGCCCGCGGCGTCGTCCTGCTGCTGGGCCAGCGGGCGCTCGAGGTCCGAGACGGCCTTCGAGTCCGCGGTGATGATCGGCAGCGGCGAGGTCTGCGCCGCGTGAGTCTCGGCGAAGACCCGCTCAAGGCGCTCCTGGTAGTCGCGCAGCAGCTGCTCGGCCTCGTCCTGCGTGATGTCGCCACGTCCGATCAGGCTCTCGGTGTAGAGCTTGCGGACGGAGCGCTTCGCCTCGATGAGGTTGTACATGAGCGGCTGGGTCATCGACGGATCGTCGCCCTCGTTGTGGCCGCGGCGGCGGTAGCACACGAGGTCGACGACGACGTCCTTGTGGAACCGCTGGCGGAACCGGTACGCCATCTGGGCGACGCGGACCACTGCTTCCGGGTCATCGCCGTTGACGTGGAAGATCGGGGCCTGGACCATCTTGGCCACGTCCGTCGAGTAGACCGACGAGCGCGAGGCCGACGGCGACGTCGTGAAGCCGACCTGGTTGTTGACCACGATGTGGATCGTGCCGCCCGTGCGGTAGCCGCGCAGCTGCGAGAGGTTGAGCGTCTCGGCAACGACGCCCTGGCCCGCGAAGGCCGCATCGCCGTGGACGAGGATCGGCAGGACGGGGAAGGCCTCGCCCTGGTCGAGCCGGTCCTGCTTGGCGCGGACGATGCCCTCGAGCACGGAGTCCACGGCCTCGAGGTGGGACGGGTTCGCGGCGAGGTAGACCTTGGTCTGCTTGCCGTTCTCCGCGGTGAAGGTGCCCTCGGTGCCGAGGTGGTACTTGACGTCTCCCGAGCCCTGGACGCTCTTCGGATCCTGCGTGCCCTCGAACTCGCGGAACACCTGGGCGTACGTCTTGCCCGCGATGTTCGTCAGGACGTTGAGGCGGCCGCGGTGGGCCATGCCGATCCCGACCTCGTCGAGTCCGTCTTCGGCGGCCTCGGAGAGCGTGGCATCGAGGAGCGGAATGAGGGACTCGCCGCCCTCGAGGGAGAAGCGCTTCTGGCCGACGAACTTGGTCTGCAGGAAGGTCTCGAACGCCTCGGCCGCGTTGAGCCGCGACACGATGCGCAGCTGCTCGTCCCGGCTGGGCTTCTTGTACGGGTGCTCGAGCTCGTCCTGGAACCACTTGCGCTCGGCGGGCTCCTGGAGGTGCATGTACTCGATGCCGGTGGTGCGGCAGTAGGCGTCGCGGAGCACGCCGAGGATATCGCGGAACTTCATCTTCGGCTTGCCGCCGAACCCTCCCGTGGGCCACTCGCGGTCGAGGTCCCAGAGCGTGAGGCCGTACGTCAGGACATCGAGGTCCGGGTGGCGCCGCTGGACGTACTCGAGCGGGTTGGTGTCCGCCATGAGATGGCCCCGCACGCGGAACGCGTGGATGAGCTGCTGGATCCGGGCCACCTTGTTGATGGTGTCCTCGGGGTTGACCTGGAGGTCGGGGCTCCAGCGCACGGGCTCGTACGGGATGCGCAGCGACTCGAAGATCTCGTCGTAGAACCCCTGCTCGCCGAGGAGGAGCTGGTGGACGATCCGGAGGAACTCGCCCGAGCCGGCCCCCTGGATGACGCGGTGGTCGTACGTCGAGGTGAGCGTGATGATCTTGCCCACGGCGCTCAGGGCCAGGACCTTCTCGGACGAGCCCTGGAACTCGGCCGGGTACTCGAGGGCCCCGACGCCGATGATCGCCGCCTGGCCCTTGGACAGGCGCGGCACCGAGTGCACCGTGCCGATGCCTCCCGGGTTCGTGAGGGAGACGGTCGTGCCGGCGTAGTCGTCGGCCGTGAGCTTGCCGTCGCGGGCCCGCTTGATGAGGTCTTCGTAGGTGTGCCAGAAGTCCGAGAAGTTGAGGGTCTCGGCCTTCTTGATGTTCGGGACCACGAGGAGGCGGGAACCGTCCGGCCTGGGCAGGTCGATCGCGATGCCGAAGTTGACGTGCGCGTGCTGGATGGCGACGGGCTTGCCGTCGACCTCCTCGTAGGAGACGTTCATCGACGGCATGAGCTTGAGTGCGCGGATGACCGCGAAGCCGATGAGGTGCGTGAAGGAGACCTTGCCCCCGCGCACGCGCGTGAGGTGGTTGTTGATCACGATGCGCTCGTCGATGAGCAGCTTCGCGGGGATCGCGCGCACGGTCGTGGCCGTCGGGACCTCGAGGCTCTGGACCATGTTCGTCGCGATGGCCTTGGCCGGGCCGCGCAGGGGCGAGACGACGTCTTCCTCGGTCGATTCGCTCTTGGCGGTCTTGGGCAGCTGCGCCGGGATGAGTCCGGTCGTTCCTGCCTTCGCGCCGTCGCGCACGACGGCGGCCGCTCCCTTCTTCGGGGCGGGCGCCGCGGGCGCTGGCGCAGAGGCAGCAGGCGCAGCCGACGCAGGCGCGGCCGGCGCCGCGGGGGCAGGAGCTGGGGCGGCCGCGGGAGCAGCGGCGGCGGGTTCAGGGGCCGCAGCCGGCGCCTTGACCGTAGGAATCTGCCGCGTGAGGGTGTCAACGGCCTGCGCCTTGGCGGTGCCGTTGGACGTGTGGCCGCTGTCCGAGTCGAAGGACTCGAACAGCGGCCACCACTTGGCGTCAACTGAGTTCTTGTTCTGCTGGTACTGCTCGTAGAGCTCGTCCACAAGCCACTCGTTGCCGCCGAATTCCTCGGGCAGGCGGTGGGTTGGCAGTTCTGGCACTGGAGATACGCCTCTTCCATCGATACTTAGGCCCGCGTATCAGCGGCTCCGCGCCTCCACCCCCGCACCGCACGCCTGTGTGCTCCACCGGGCGATGCCAGGGGCTGGCCGTATCCGCCGACCGCCGTGGGCGCCGTGAGGAGCCCACACTCAAGAGGACAGTCTAGTAAAGACAGACACGATTCGTGTGATTGTGAGTCGGCTGTCACACCAGACACTTGTGACACTCGCCTGAGCGCCCACTGATAATCTGGATTCACTATGGACGGCACCTCTAGATGCCGGCCCGGTCGTGGGGGCGCCAGTCGCCCGCTCGGCCGCCGAGCCGGCATGCCCCGTGAACTTGCCCACCTGATTCCTGCGCCGGCGATTCCCCCGCGTGCCAGCTGTCCCCGCCTGGAAGAGCGGTGCTCCTGACGTGGAATGGCTCCTTCTCGCGGTCGGCATCCTGCTCATCCTCGGCACTGGATTCTTCGTCGCCGTCGAGTTCTCCCTCGTCGCCTTGGACAAGTCGACCGTCCAGGGCAGCGTCGAGGCAGGGGAACCGGGTGCCCGAGCCCTCCTGCACTGTCTCGCCACACTCTCGACCCAGCTCTCGAGCTGCCAGCTCGGCATCACCCTGACCACGCTCCTGACCGGCTTCGTCATGGAGCCGTCGGTCGGACACCTCCTCGAGGTGCCGCTCACGTCGCTGGGCATCCCAGGGGCCACTGCCGTCTCTCTCACGCTCGCGATGATCTTCGCGACACTCCTGTCGATGCTCATCGGAGAGCTGGTTCCCAAGAACCTGGCGATTGCCCGCGCGCTCGTGGTGGGCCGCGCCGTCGCCCGTCCCCAGTTGGTGTTCACCGCGATCTTCAAGCCTGCGGTGCTGCTGTTCAACGGTTTCGCGAACTGGGTGCTCGGCCTCATGGGGATCGAGGCGAAGGAGGAGATCTCCGGCGCCCGCTCGCCAGCGGAGCTTTCGTCCCTCGTGCGCCGCTCCGCCGAGCTCGGCACCCTGGATGCAGGGACGGCGCGGTTCATCTCGCGCACCCTCCGCTTCTCCGGGCGCACCGCGGCGGACGTCATGACCCCGCGCAACCGGGTCACCATGGTCGACGTCGACGAGCCCGTGGCCGCCGTTGTCGAGGCGGCGCGGGAGACCGGCCACTCGCGCTTCCCGGTCATCGGGGATTCGCCCGACGATGTCCGCGGCGTCGTGCATGTCAAGAAGGCCGTCGCCGTCCCGGCCAAGAAGAGGGGCAAGGTTCCGGCGGGCGCCATCATGACGGAGATCCTCCAGGTGCCCGAGACGATCCACCTCGACTCGCTCATCTCGCAGCTGCGAGATGGCAACCTCCAGCTCGCCGTCGTGCTCGATGAGTATGGGGGCACCGCAGGGATCGTCACGCTCGAGGACCTGGTCGAGGAGATCGTCGGCGAGGTTGCGGACGAGCACGACAGGCGGGCCCCCGGCGTTCTCCAGAGCTCGGCGGGGGACTGGTATTTTCCCGGGCTCATGCGGCCGGACGAGGTGTCGGAGCAGGTGCCGGGCCTCGGCGTCGTCGATGACCCTGCCTACGAGACCGTGGGCGGGTACGTCATGAGCGCGCTCGGCCGAGTGGCACAGGAGGGCGATTCCCTCGAGGTCGGCGGCGGAACCCTCACTGTGGTCCGCATGGACGGTCGCCGGGTGGACCGCCTCAAGTTCTCCCCGCCCGAGCCGCCCGGCGCCGAGCACGGCGGCGGGAGTGCAGCCTGATGGGGGACTGGGGAGGAATACTGTGGCTCGCCCTGCTGCTGCTCGGCAACGCCTTCTTCGTCGCCGCCGAGTTCGCCATCATGAGCGCGCGCCGCAGCCAGATCGAACCACTCGCGGACGCAGGATCGGCCCGCGCCGCGACCACGCTGCGTGCCATGGAGAACGTCTCGCTCATGCTCGCCGCCGCCCAGCTGGGCATCACCGTGTGTTCGCTGCTCATCCTGCAGGTGGCTGAGCCGGCGATCCACCACCTCATCGGCGGCCCGCTGCACGCCGTCGGCGTCCCGCTCGAGCTTGCGGACTCTCTGGGTTTCGTCGTGGCGCTCATCGTCGTGACGTTCCTGCACGTGACGCTCGGAGAGATGGTCCCCAAGAACATCTCGGTCTCCGCCGCAGACCGCGCCGCGGTGCTCCTCGCCCCGGTGCTCCTGAGCATGGCGCACCTCGTGCGGCCCGTGATCTTCTTCCTCAACGGCAGTGCCAACGCCGTCCTGCACCTCATGCGCGTCGAGCCCAAGGACGAGGTGACCTCGAGCTTCACCCTCGAGGAGGTCCAGTCGATCGTCGCCGAGTCGACCCGGAGCGGGCTCGTCGACGACGAGTCTGGGCTCCTCTCCGGGGCCCTCGAATTCTCGGACCAGAGTGCCGAGTCGATCATGGTGCCGCTCGGTGACCTTGTGTCCCTGCCCACCACCGCGACTCCGGCCGAGTTCGAGAAGGCCGTCTCCCGGACCGGATTCTCCCGCTTCCCGATGGTGGACGACGACGGCGAGCTCGTGGGCTACCTCCACCTCAAGGACGTCCTTGCGATCGCCCCTGACCAGCGCGCCCGGCCGATCGGGGAGAGCCGAGTCCGTTCGCTCGCGAACCTTTCGCTCGACGCCGAGATCGAGGACGCGCTCTCGGCGATGCAGAAGTCCGGCTTCCATCTGGCCCGCGTGATCGGACCCGAGGGAACGACCCACGGCGTGGTGTTCCTCGAGGATGTCATCGAGCTGCTCGTGGGCGAGATCCGGGACGCCACGCAGAGCCGCGGGTCGTGGAGGGCGCACCACGGATCGGCCTGAACGCGGAGGATTGGCAAACCTAAATGGGAATTGTTCGCAAGACTGGGTACAGTGGTCCTAATGCGATCGGTTCTCACCGATGCTCTCCTGACGCGGGACCCGTGCCCCGTCCTGTGACAGACCTAGAACTGAGGACTCCTGTGCGTTCCTTCACCGCCTCTCTTGCCAAGGCCCGCCCAAGCGTGATTGGCGTCGTTGCCGCCGCGGCGGTGCTCGGCCTCGCCGCCTGCGCCCCCGGCGCCACGACCGGTTCGAGCAGCGCGGGGGCCGGTGGGGCGATCGCCGTCGTCGCCTCCACGAATGTCTACGGAGACCTGGCCAAGGCCGTCGGCGGCGATCGGGTCTCCGTGACCGCGATGATCTCCAAAGCGAGCCAGGACCCGCATTCCTACGAGGCCACGAGCCAGGACCGGCTCGCCGTGTCCAAGGCGAAGCTCGTCATCGAGAATGGCGGCGGCTACGACCCCTTCCTGGACACGCTCGCGCGCGAGGGGAAGGTGGGGCCGGACAGCATCATCACCGCCGTGCAGATCGCGGGCCTCGAGCAGCAGGGGAGCACTGGAACCGCGAGCACTGCCTCGGGCCAAGCGCACGCGTCCTACAACGAGCACGTCTGGTATGACGTCGCGGCGATGAGGAAGATCACCGCCGCGGTCGCCGACCGCCTCGCCCAGCTCGACCCCTCGGGCAAGGGCACGTTCGAGGCCCAGGCCAAGGCTGTTGACACGAGGCTCGCTGCCCTCGAGGGCCAGATCGCGGGCCTCAAAGCCCACGCAGCGGGCAAGAAGGTAGCCGTGACCGAGCCTGTCCCGCTCTACCTCCTCGAGGCAGCGGGCCTCACCAACGCGACACCCGAGGCCTTCACCTCTGCGGTGGAAGAAGGGCAGGATGTCCCTCCGGCGGTCCTCAAGGAGATGCTGGACCTTGTCGGCTCGAGGGATGTCGCCATGCTCGCATACAACCCGCAGACGGCGAGCCCGCAGACGGAGCAGCTGCGCAAGGCTGCGGAGTCCGCGAAGGTCCCCGTCGTCGACTTCACGGAGACCGTCCCCGAGGGCACCGGCTATCTCGACTGGATGCAGTCCAACGTGGATGCCCTGGGCAAGGCGCTGTCGTGACCGATCCTCATTCTCAGCATGGACCTCTAGACTTGGCCACCATGACAAGCGCAGCGCCTGCGCCGTCGGCTCGCGAGGGTACCCCGTCCGGCGTCGGTGGCCCTTCCGTGGTGCGGCTCCGCAACGCGTCCCTCGCCTTCGGCGACAGGACCCTGTGGGCGGGGCTCGACCTGGACATCCGCGAGGGGGAGTTCTTCGCCATCCTCGGGCCCAACGGCAGCGGCAAGACGACGTTCCTCAAGGCGCTGCTCGGCGCCGTGCCCCTCACCACGGGAACCGTCGAGGTCGGGGGCCGTGCGCCGGGACGCAGGGGCGATCACGTCGGATACATCCCGCAGCAGAAGATGTTCGCTCCGACCACGCCGATGCGCGCCCGGGACCTCGTGGCGCTGGGAATCGACGGACACCGGTGGGGGATCCGGCTCCGGTCCGGCGCCGTCGACCGCCGGGTCGACGCGCTCCTCGCGAAGGTGGGGGCCATCGAGTACGCGAAGGTCCCCGTGGGCCTGCTCTCGGGCGGCGAGCAACAGAGGCTCCGAGTGGCACAGGCGATCGCCGACAACCCGAGGGTGCTGCTCTGCGACGAGCCGCTCCTCTCGCTCGACCTCAACCACCAGCAGGCCGTGAGCGGCCTCATCGACGCCCAGCGGAGGGAGGGCGCGGCCGTTGTGCTCGTCACGCACGAGATCAACCCGATCCTCGACTACCTCGACCGCGTGCTGTACATCGCCGACGGCAAGTTCCGCATCGGCACGGTCGAGGAGGTCATGACCACCGAGGTGCTCTCCGAGCTCTACGGCAGCCGCGTCGAGGTCTCGCGCGTCAACGGGCGGATCGTCGTCGTCGGCCTGCCGGACGCCACAACCCATGCGCACGCCCCGGAGCCCCACCAGGAAGAGCAGCCCGCATGAACTTTGCAGACTTCTGGGGAACCGTGTTCTCGTTCGAGAACTACGGCGATATCCTCGCGCTCGTCATCGACTCGGTCTGGGCCGGGGCGATCCTGGGCCTCCTCGGCGGCGTCGTGGGGACGTTCGTCATGAAACGGGACCTCGCGTTCGCTGTCCACGGGATTTCCGAGCTCTCGTTCGCGGGTGCCGCGTTCGCGCTCCTCGTGGGGGCAGACATCGTCACGGGTTCCCTCGTCGGATCCGTCGCGGCCGCACTCGTCGTAGGGCTCATGGGCGGACGGGCCCGCGAGAAGAACTCCGTGATCGGTGTCCTCATGCCGTTCGGCCTTGGGCTCGGCATCCTGTTCCTCGCGCTCTACCAGGGCAGGGCAGCGAACAAGTTCAGCCTCCTCACGGGGCAGATCGTTGCCGTGGACACGGTCCAGCTGCAGACCCTCGCCATCGCGGCGGCCGTGGTGATCGCGACCCTCATCGCGGTGTGGCGGCCGCTCACGTTCGCCAGCGTCGACCCGGAGATGGCATTCGCGCGGGGCGTTCCGGTGCGGTTGCTTTCGATCGCGTTCATGGTGGTGCTCGGGGTGAGCGTGGCCCTGTCGATCCAAGTGGTGGGCGCGCTCCTCGTCCTTGCGCTGCTCATCACACCGGCTGCCGCCGCACTCAGGGTCACGTCCTCGCCGAAGCTCGTCCTCCTGCTCAGCGTGCTCTTCGCGATGGCGGCGACCGTGGGCGGCATTCTGCTCGCGCTCGGCGGGCGCCTGCCGATCAGCCCCTACATCACGACGCTCTCGTTCCTGTTCTACGTCGTGTGCGCGGTTATCGGCTGGGTACGGCACCGCATGGGTCTGACCGGGCGAGTCGTCCGTCCTGCCCGGGAGTCGAGCGAACGCACGACGCCGGTCGCCGCCTGAGGCGCGCGTCCCGCCTCAGGCGGGGCCCGCCGTCGTCCATTAGGACCGCGTTGGAGCGCCCCCCGCGCCCATGCCGCCCCCGGCGGTCCGGGGAGTACCCTCGCGGGCGACGATGAGGGTGCACTCGGGGCAGAGCCCGAAGATCTCGACGGTGTGCTCGACCGCCGTGTAGCCATGCTCGCCAGCGACGCGGCTCGCCCACGTCTCGACCGCCGGCGCCTCGACATCCACGGCCTTCCCGCACCGGCGGCACACGAGGTGATGGTGGTGTCCCGTGGCCTCGCACCGGCGGTAGACGGCCTCGCCGTCGTCGCTGCGCAGCACGTCGACGAGGCCTTCCTCGGCCATCGACTGGAGGATGCGGTAGGTCGTCGCCAGGGAGACGGCCGTGCCTTGGTCGTGGAGCAAGCGGTGCAGCTCCTGAGTGCTCACGAAGTCCTCGAGCCGGTCGAGGGCTCCTGAGACTGCGAGCCGCTGCTTCGTCACACGCTGCTCGCGTGTCCGTTCTGCCACCGACCCCTCCTTGCCGTGTCCGGACAGCGCTGTTCCGGATCTGCTGTGTTTGAACCCGCTGTGTCCGGACCTGCTGTCCGGGCCTGCATGCCTTCCGAGGCCTACCAGCTTAGCAAGAACGGTTCTAGACTTTCGCCGTGCGCATGACCAAATACACCCACTCGTGTGTCCGGTTCGACAAGCCCGGGACGGATGGAGGCCGATCCACCCTCGTGGTAGATCCCGGGTCCTTCTCGGAGGTCGAGGAAGCCCTCGACGGTGCGCAGGCCCTGCTCGTGACGCACGAGCATCCCGACCACATCGACGTGGTGCGGGCCGCCGCAGCGCTCGAGAGCAGCGCTTCCCTCGAGGCCTGGGCGCCGGCGAAGACGGCCGGGCAGCTGACGGAGGCCGCGCCGTCGGCCGCGAGCCGGATCCACGTTGCAGAGCCAGATGCCGAGTTCGAGGCGGCAGGCTTCCACATCAGGACCTTCGGGAGCCAGCACGCCCTCATCCACGCGAGCGTGCCGGTGGTGGCGAACATCGGCTACCTGATTGACGGCGAGGTGTTCCACCCGGGGGACTCGTTCACCGTGCCTTACGGTGTGGCCGTCCCAACGCTCCTCGTACCGATCCACGCACCGTGGAGCAAGGTGGGCGAGGTGCTCGACTACGTCATCGCGGTGCGCCCGCAGCGGGCCTACCCCATCCACAACGCGCTCATGAACGATCTCGGGACCGGGCTCGTCGAGGGCCACGCCCAGCGGATCTCGGGCCTCTACGGGACCCAGTTCGCGCATCTCGCGCCGCGCGAGTCTGTCGAGCTCTGAGCGAGACACTGGCCGCGGTCAACCGCGCCAGCGGCCCGTCGCGAAGAAGTCCGCGAGCACGGTGCCGTGGTGTTCCGGGTCCAGCCCGTGGGCCTCGAGCCAGGCGTCGTCGCCGTACGAATTCCGGTACCGCGCGCCGCCATCGCACATGAGCGTCACAATGCTGCCGCGCTCACCGTTCTCGACCATCTCCGCGACGAGCTGCCACACGCCCCAGAGGCTCGTGCCCGTGGAGGGGCCGGCGGTGAAGCCGAAGCGCGCGGTGAGGTCCCGCATCGCGGCGACGGACGCGCCGTCGGGCACCCTGAACATGCGGTCGACGATCCGCGGATTGAAGCTCGGCTCGAGCCTCGGCCGGCCGATCCCCTCGATCCTGGACGCGCTGCCGACCGCCGGAGCACCGGATTCCCAGCTCGGGTAGAACGCCGAGTTCTCGGGATCGACCACTGCCAGCTGGGTCGCGAGCCGTCGGTAGCGCACGTACCGGCCGATCGTCGTGCTCGTGCCGCCCGTTCCGGCGCCGACGACGATCCATCGGGGCACCGGATGGGGCTCGAGCGCCAACTGGTCGAAGATCGTCTCGGCGATGTTGTTGTTGCCGCGCCAGTCCGTGGCCCTTTCGGCGAACGTGAACTGGTCCAGGTAGTGCCCGCCGCTTTCCCGGGCGAGCCGCGCAGCCTCCCCGTAGACCTCGGACGCCGACTCGACGAAGTGGCACGTGCCGCCGTACTGCTCGATGAGCGCGATCTTCTCTTCGCTCGTCCCGCGCGTCATGACGGCTGTGAACGGGATGCCGAGGAGCCGCGCGAAGTAGGCCTCGGAGACCGCCGTGCTCCCGCTCGAGGCCTCGACCACCGGCGTGCCCTCACGGATCCACCCGTTGACGAGGGCGAAGAGGAAGAGCGACCGGGCGAGCCGGTGCTTGAGGCTGCCGGTGCGGTGCGTCGACTCGTCCTTGAGGTAGACGTCTACGCCCCACTCGCGGGGCAGCGGGATGCGGTGCAGATGGGTGTCGGCGCTGCGATGTGCGTCGGCCTCGAGGCGGCGGATCGCCTCGTTGACCCAGGCGCGATCGGGCAGGGCGCGGTCTGGCACGGCGCGGTCAGAGGTGTCGTGGCTCGCGGCGCGGGGGTCCATTCGGACAGCGTATCCGTCTCGTGCACGTGCCTCTCCGCCGTGCCCCCCGCGCGGTGGCGCGGCTAGGGTGGGGTCATGGGCGCAGAACAGGTTCTCTTGGCGGCGGATGATCTCGCAGCACTCCTCGCGGCCGGCACGCCGATCGTGGTGCTTGACGTGCGGTGGGCCCTGGGCGGCCCGTATGGCCGCGGGGAATACGAGGCGGGGCACATCCCGGGCGCCGTGTTCGCCGACCTCGAGACGGAGCTTGCCGCACCGGTGGCCCCCGGGAGCGCAGAGGAGGCCGCGGGCGGGCGCCACCCCCTCCCGACGAGGGAGGCCCTCGAGGACTCGGCGCGTCGGTGGGGGATCGACGACGGCGACGCGGTGGTCGTGTACGACGCGACCTCGGGCCAGGCAGCGGCGCGTGCGTGGTGGATGCTGCGCGACGCAGGCCTCGCTCAGGTGCGGATCCTTGACGGCGGCCTCGCGGCATGGACACGAGCCGGCGGGGAGCTCGAGGCCGGCCGCCGTGAGGCCGAGCCCGGCACGGTCACGCTCGGCGAGGGGCACATGCCGCGGATCGACGCGGCCGCGGCGGCCGCCTTCGCCGCACCGCGGCCCTCCGGGATCGGCGGTGTCCTCCTCGACGCGCGCGCGGCCGAACGCTACCGGGGCGACGTCGAGCCCGTGGACCCGCGCGCGGGACACATCCCCGGCGCTGTGAGCGCGCCGACGTCGGGCAACCTCGCCCCGGACGGGACGTTCCTGCCAGCCGTGGCCCTGCGCGAGCGGTACGCGCGCCTCGGGGCCGTGGCCGGGGAACCGGTGGCTGTCTACTGCGGCTCGGGCGTCACTGCGGCGCACGACGTCGCGGCGCTGGCCATCGCGGGCATCGACGCCGCGCTGTACCCCGGATCGTTCTCGCAATGGTCCCGCGACCCATCCCGGCCCGTGGCCGTGGGGGACAGCCCCGGTGGGGCTGCCGGACCGGATGCGATAGCGTCGGACCGATGAACCCCGGACGGCCCGTCATCCCGGGCGCGGACAAGATCCGCGCAGATCTTGTTTCGGCCACCGCGACGCGGGACTCGCGCACGGCGGGCACCCAGAACACACCTGACAGGAGAGCCATGAGCACGCTGTTCACCCGGATCATCGAGGGCGAGCTGCCCGGACGCTTCGTCTGGAAGGACCCGGACGTCGTCGCCTTCCTGAGCATCGGCCCCCTCGCGGACGGGCACGCGCTCGTGGTGCCGCGCGCGGAGGTCGACAAGTGGACCGATGCCTCGCCCGAGCTTCTCGCGAAGGTCACGCTCGTCGCGCAGACCATCGGCCGGGCACAGATGGAAGCCTTCGGTGCTCCGCGCGCCGGCGTGATCATCGCGGGCTTCGAGATCAATCATCTGCACCTGCACGTGTGGCCGTCGTTCTCCGAGGCCGAGTACGACTTCAAGAAGGTCCAGCAGAACCCGGATCCCGCCGTCATGGACGCCGCAGCCGAGAAGATCCGTGAGGCCCTGCGCGCCGCTGGACACGGCGAGAACGTCCCCGCCGCCTAGCCTCGCCTCACCGAGGTGCCTCATCCCCGTCAGGCTGGGGCGAGCGCCTCGCCGAGGGCCTGCCGGACTCGCTTCTCCGAGACCTTCCCGGCCGTGCCGAGTTCGACGGCGAAGAGGCTTACCCGGAGCTCCTCGATCATCCAGCGGACCTGCTCGAGCAGCCCCTGACTGCGTCCCGTTGGTGCGAGCGCGGCGACCGCGTCGTCGTAGTCGTCCTCGAGGGCCTGGACAGCAGCCATGGCGACGGCGTCGCGCTGGACGTTCGTGGGCAGCTTCTCGAGCCGCCGCTCGATCGCGCGGAGGTACCGCGGCAAGTGCTCGAGCTGAGCGTAGCCCGTCTGTGCTACAAAGCCCGGGTACACGAGCTGCTCGAGCTGGGCCTTGATGTCATTCAGCGCGCTGATGAGCGCGAGGCTCGTGGTGCCCTTGAGCGCCTTGGCGATGCGCGCCGAGGCCGCGAGGACCTGCTCGACGATCGCCGTGACCTTGAAGACGGTGTCGATGAGCTCGGCGCGGACATCGTCGAAGAGTGCGTCGAACGCCGCGCGGTCCCACGGGAGTTCGGTGGGGACGAGACGGTCGATCGCAGCGAGCGAGCAGTCCGCAATGAGGTCTGTGACGGAACCGTGCGGGTTCTGGCTGAACGTGAGCTTCTCGCGGTTGTTGAGGTGCTCGAGAACGTACCGGTCGGGCGGCGGGATCCTCACCGCAAGGAGGCGGATGACGCCGCCCCGGTGGGCGCGCAGCTGGTCCTGACTGGTCTGGAACACGCGGAGGCCCACCGTGCCGCGGGGCGCGGCCTTGGTGCGGCCCTCATCGATGAGCGCGGGGTACCCGGTGACCGTGTGACCGGCGACGACGGTGCTCGCCGTCCGCGGAACCGTGCCGACGCTCCAATCGGTCAATCCACTGCGCTCGGCTAATCCGCTGCGCTCGGCGAGGCCCGAGCGGCCGGTGGCGGGCGCCGTCGTGCGCCCATCCGGTGACGTCGCGCCCGCACGGGGTGACGTCGCGCCCGCACGGGGTGACGTCGCGCCACCACGGGGTGACGTCGCGCCACCACGGGGTGACTTCGGCGCGGCGGTCGCGGGGGTGGCGCCGAGGGACTCCGCGATCGCGCGGCGGGTGGCGGGTGCGAGCTGCTCCTGGAGGGCCACGAGGTCCTTGCCTGCGCCAAGCACCTTCCCCGTCGGGTCGACCACGCTGAAGGTCATCTTGAGGTGCGGTGGGACGGCGTCCCAGTTCCACGAGCCGGGCGGGATGATCTGCCCCTTGAGCCGGCGCAGCACGAGCTCGAGGGACTCCTCGAGGGAGTCGCCGGCAGAGTCGAAGTCGGCGTCGAGGGCCGCGACGGACTGGCGCGCGACGTCCGGCGCGGGCACGAAGTTCTTGCGGATCTGCTTGGGCAGGGACTTGATGAGCGCCGTCACGAGTTCGACGCGCTGGCCGGGGATCTGCCAGCGGAACGGCTCGGGCTCGAGCTGGTTGAGGAACAGGACCGGAACCTCGGCGGTGACGCCGTCCGTCGGATCGGGAGTGCCCCCCGGGGCGACCGGATGGAACTCGTAGGCCAGTGGCAGGTCGAACCCGCCCTGCCGCCACACCGTCGGGTAGGCGGCGTCGGCGGTCTCGGCGGTGCCTGCCGCCGCCTCGCCGAGCACGAGCGCACGGTCGAAGTCGAGGAGGTGCTCGTCCGCGTGCCGCGCCTTCTTCCACCACGCGTCGAAGTGCCGCTCGGACACGACATCGGCCGGGACGCGGGCGTCGTAGAACTCGAAGAGCGTCTCGTCGTCGACGCGGAGGCCGCGGCGCCGTACGCGCGTCTCGAGCTCGTCGACCTCCTCGAGCAGCTCACGGTTGCGCTTGAAGAAGTGATGGCGCGTATTCCAGTCGCCCTCGACGAGGGCGTGGCGGATGAACAGCTCACGTGCCAGCTCGGGATCGACGCGGCCGTAGTTGATGCGGCGCTGCGCGACGAGCGTCACGCCGTAGAGCGTGACCTTCTCGAACGCCTGGACCGAGCCGGCGCGCTTGGACCAGTGCGGCTCCGAATAGCTGCGCTTGACGAGGTGCGGGGCCACGAGCTCGCCCCACGCCGGGTCCATCTTGGCCGCGGTCCGGGCCCACAGCCGGCTCGTCTCGACGAGCTCGGCCGCCATGACGAACGTGGGGTTCTTCTTGAAGAGCGCCGATCCCGGGAAGATCGCGAAACGGGTGCCGCGGGCGCCCAGATAGTCCCGCTTGCGCTCGTCGAGGAGCCCGATGTGGCTCAGGAGACCGGCCAGCAGCGACTGGTGGACGGCGTCGTGCTTGCCCACCGGATCGGTATCTCGCGCCTGCCCCAGTGAGATTCCGAGCGGCCGGGCGAGCTGCCGGAGCTGCGTGAAGAGCTCCTGCCACTCGCGCACCCGCAGGTAGTTGATGTACTCGGCCTTGCACAGGCGCCGGAACGCGGAGGAGGAGAGCTCGCGCTGCTGCTCCTGGAGGTAGTTCCACAGGTTGAGATAGCCCGTGAAGTCGGAGTTCTCGTCCTTGAACCGCGCGTGCTTCTCGTCCGCGGCCTGGCGCTTGCCGGTTTCCTGCGACGGGCGCTCGCGTGGGTCCTGGATGGTCAGCGCCGCAGCGAGGACCATGACCTCGCGCGCGCAGTCGCGCCGAGCGGCCTCCACGATCATGCGTCCGAGGCGTGGATCGACCGGCAGCTGGGCGAGCTGATGGCCGACGGCGGTGAGGCCGCCTCGGGTGCCCCGCCTACCGGCCTCGACCGCGCCGCCGGCGCGCCGATCGCGGCGGTGAGCGCCGCCGTCGGGCGCTGCTTCGCCGGGGGTTCCCCCTCCGTCGCCGGCCGAGCCGTCAGCGAGCGCGCCGAGTTCGCGCAGGAGGGTCACGCCGTCGTTGATCGCGCGCGACTCGGGCGGCTCGACGAAGGGGAAGGCCGCGACATCCTGCGGCCCGCGGGCGATCCCCATGGCCGTCATCTGGAGGATGACGGCCGCGAGGTTGGTGCGGAGGATCTCGGGGTCCGTGAACTCGGGCCGGGAGAGGTAGTCCTCCTCCGAGTACAGGCGGATGCAGATGCCGTCCGAGACGCGGCCGCAGCGGCCCGCACGCTGATGTGCGGAAGCCTGTGAGACCCGCTCGATGGGCAGGCGCTGCACCTTGGTGCGGTGGGAATAGCGCGAGATGCGCGCGGTGCCTGTGTCGACAACGTACTTGATGCCCGGCACCGTGAGCGAGGTCTCGGCGACGTTCGTGGCGAGGATGATGCGGCGCCTGCCGCCGGGGGAGAACACGCGGTGCTGCTCGGCGAGCGAGAGTCTGGCGAAGAGCGGGAGGATCTCGGCGCCGGCCATCCGCGGGTTCTTCTGGATGGAGTTCGCGAGGGCCTCTGCGGCGTCGCGGATCTCGCGCTCGCCCGAGAAGAAGATCAGGATGTCCCCGGGCGCCTCGCGGGAAAGCTCGTCGACAGCGTCGCACACGGCGTCGACAGGGTCGCGGTCCTCCTCGAGGGCGTCGTCGCTCGCGTTCTCCTCGTCTTCCGTCCCCGTGCCTGCAGGATCGGCGACCAGAGGCCGGTACCGGACCTCGACGGGATACGTGCGGCCCGAGACCTCGACGATCGGTGCCGGCTCGGAGCTGCCGTCGGGGAGCTCGCGGGCGAAGTGCCGGGAGAACCGCTGCGGATCGATCGTCGCGGACGTGATGATGACCTTCAGATCGGGCCGCTGCGGCAGGATGCGCCTGAGGTAGCCGAGGATGAAGTCGATGTTCAGGCTGCGCTCGTGGGCCTCGTCGATGATGATCGTCGAGTAGCGCGTCAGGAGCTTGTCGCGCTGGATCTCGGCGAGCAGGATGCCGTCGGTCATGAGCTTGACCTTGGTCTCCTTGGACACCTCGCCCGTGAAGCGCACCTGGAAGCCGACCTCTTGGCCCAGTTCGACGCCGAGCTCCTCCGCGATGCGTTCGGCAACCGTCCGCGCGGCAAGGCGCCGGGGCTGCGTGTGCCCGATGAGCCCCTTCTCGCCGAGGCCGAGCTCTAGGCACATCTTCGGGATCTGGGTCGTCTTCCCCGAACCGGTCTCTCCTGCGATGATCGTCACCTGGTGGGCGGCGATGGCCTCCATGAGCTCGTCGCGGCGCTCGGAGACCGGGAGGTTGGCGGGGTACGTGATCGTCAGTGCCATGGCTGATCCAGTCTAGTGGTGGCACGCTGCGGACACGCCCTGTCCGCGTCCAGGCCTAGCCTCGAGGCATGGATACACGAACCGATGAGCGCACGACGGCGGTGCCCGCCGACCCTGTCAGCGCGCCCGCGAGGGTGCTCGTCTACCTGCCGGAGGGAATGGCCGACTGGGAGGTGGGGTACCTCATGAGCGCGCTGCGCCAGCACGATGTGACCGAGCGGGCCGCCGAGCTCACTACAGCGACGGCCACGGGCCAAGCGGTCGTGAGCATGGGCGGACTGACAGTCAGCCCGACGGCGGCCCTCGCCGACATCGTCGACGAGCGATTCGACGCGCTCGTCCTGTGCGGCGGCACATCGTGGTACGACGACGACGACGACGACAACAACAACAACGACGACAACAACGCAGCCGCGAACCGCGAGGTGCTCGACCTGGCGGGGCGATGCAAAGCCACGGGCGCCTTGGTAGCGGCGATCTGTGGGGCCGTCGACGCGCTCGGCAGGGCGGGACTCCTCGACGATGTCGAGCACACGGGGAACGACCTCGGCCAGCTCGAGCGGTGGCCGGGATACCGCGGGAGCGCGCGGTTCGTGCGCGAGCCGCATGCGGTGAGTGGCGTGACGCCATCGGGCGGAGTGCTCGTCACGGCTGGATCGTGGGCTCCGACCGACTTCGCCGCCGCGGTCCTCGCTGAACTCGGGGCGCTATCGGCGACTCGTGCGGCCACTTGGCTGCGATTCTGGCGGGACCGCGACGCGGCTGCGATCTACGAGCTGTTCGTGGCCGAGGACTCATCCGCCGGCGGACGGTAGACGGCGGCAAGCTCCGCACGCGAGCCGATCCCGAGCTTCGCGTAGATCCGTGTGAGGTGGTACTGGACCGTCTTGACGGACACGAACAGCTCTCGGGCGGCGTCACGATTGCTCAGGCCCGCCGCGACGAGGCGGGCCACGGCGGTCTCCTGGGCCGTGAACGCGGGCACCGACGGACCAGAAGAGGAGCCGGTCTCGGGAGCCTGGGCGGGATGCGGGGCGCCGGGGTCGTGGCCACCCCGGTGTGGGGCTCCGGGTTGCTGGGTGCCTGGGTACTGGGCACCTGGGTGCTGCGCTGCGGGGTACTGCCCCACTTGGTGTTGGCCCCGCTGATAGTGGGGAGCAGTGCGGAAGATTCCGGTACCCGCGGCCTGGAGCTCACGCTCGCACCGCGCTACGTAGACCTGCGCCCCGACGCCCGCGAAGGCGTCCCGGGCGGCGGCCAGGACCTCGGTCGCGTCGCGGCGCCGTCCGAACCGCCTCAGCGTCTGCCCGTAGGCGAACCGCCCGCGGGCCGTGTTGTAGGGCAGCGGCAGCCCATCCAGCGCCGCGAGAGCGCCCTCGAAGCACGCGACCGCGTCGTCGAGCGACCCCTGCGCGCCGAGGATCCGGCCCCTCACGTACCCGAGGCGGGCGATCGTGCTCCGGTGTTCCGCCGATCGTGCGGCGGCCTCGAGCGGGCGCAGGAAGGCGTCCGCGTCGTCGATGCGTCCGGTCATGACGAGCGCGTTGGCGTACACATCCTGCCAGGGCCAGAACCCCGGCGCGTCGATGCCCTGCGACCGGTCCATTCGCACGATCGGCTCGAACGCCCGCAGCACCCCGGCGTAGTCGCCCAAGCTTTCGGCGACCGCTGCCGCTGCGAGCGCACCCGCCAGATGCATGACGGGGTAGGCCTCAGGCCCAGGCTGGGCGAGCCTGCTCTGCTCTGCAGCCTCGGCCGAGTCGCCGCGCAGCGCGTGGATCTGCGCGGCAGTGAAGTGCAGGATCGGGGCCAGGAGGTCCATTCCCACGGGCGCATTGAGGGTGATCCCGGTGCGGGCGGCGGCGAGCGCCTCGTCCCAGCGGCCCACCGAGAACTCGGCGCGGGCGAGCCACGCATAGGCCCACAGGGTGATGCGCAGCGAACCGGGGCTGCGCGCCGAGGTGATCGCCGCACGCAGCTCGAGCCGAGCCTCGTCCAACTCGTCGACGCCCAGCGCGAGCCAGCCGCGGCCGAGGTGGAGCCGCTGGTCGCGCGCTCCGAGCGCCGGAGTCGCCGCGAGCTCTTCGTAGGCGGCGCGTGCCTCGGCCAGACGGCCAGCCGAGCCGAGGCCAAGGCCGAGCATCGCGCGTGCCTCGACCCCCGCAGTACTGTCCGGGCCCGCAAGGCGCACGGCCGTCTCGGTCCAGTCCAGGAGGGCGGGGATGTCCCACTCCGCGAGGGAGTCGAGGACACGGTACTGAGCGATGCGGGCGGCGAGGTCCGTGGAGCCGAGCGGGGCGCGCGTCTCCCACGCCCGGGCGAGAAGCGCCCCGGCGCGGCGGGCGTGGCCCTTGTGGATCGCGTAGTAGGCAAGCACGGCGTCCCTTGCCGCGCTCTGCGGAAGGGACTCGATGCGCCGGGCGAGCGGTGTGGCCCTGGGGAGGTCGCCGGCGCCGACCATGGCCTCGGCAGCGCGCAGGAGGCGGTCCTCGCGGAGGGCGGGGTCCACATGCAGCTGGCTCGCCGCGACGAGTGCGTCCGCCACCGCACTCCAGTCGCCTTCGCCGGCCTCCTCGGCCGCGAGCCGATCCGCCTCGGCGGCCAGCCCGGCGTCGGGCATGACGGCCGCGGCGACCAGGTGCCGCAACCGGTCCCGCGTGGAGCCTGCGAGCTCGGCAGCGCGAGTGTGCAGTGCCGCGCGCTCAGCCGGGCCAAGGGCCTCCTCGACGGCATCCCGCAGGAGAGGGTCGCGGATCGTGAGCTGGAGGGTTCCCGCGACGGTGCGGCATTCCAGAAGCCCGGCCGACCACGCGGCGTCGGCCGCGGCAAGGAGCGCCTCGGCATTGCCCTCGGGCAGGCCAGCGAGCTGGGCAGCTACCGCTCCCGTCGGCGTGCCACCGAGCACGCTGACCGCCTCGACGAGCGCGCGGGCGCCTGGGGGAAGCCGCGCGAGGGCGGCCGCCGCGCGGGCGGCGACGGATGGCACGACGGAGGGCACGACGGCGCGCGGTCCGTGGGCGGCGAGGCCTTCCGCGCCGATCGACTCGGCGCCGTTCGCCAGCGCCTCCAGTGCCAGTGCCGGGTTGCCCCGGCTCACCCGCCACAGCGCCTGAGTCGCCTCCGGAGTCAGATCCACCTTCGCGCGTGCCGCGGCGAGCTCGCGGAGGGCTTCGGGCGCCAGGGGATCGAGAACGATGCGTCGGGCCCTCACAGCGTCGGCGAACGCGGCAGCCGGGCTGCCAGGGACACTCCCCGCCGGGCCGTGCGTCGCCAGCACGACGAGTGGGTCATGGACGCGCCGCACGGCGTAGGCCAAAGCCTCGAGGGACAGCGTGTCGGCATGCTCGATGGCGTCGAGCACGACGAGCGCGGGCCCGTTCGCGGCGAGCCGGGAGAGCGCCTCGAGGGCCGCGCGGCCGGCGGGCAGCCACGAGGGCTGGTCCGTATCCCGTCCCCAGGAATCCTCGGTCGGTCCGGCGTCTGCCGAGTACGCCGGTAGCACGCCGAGCTGCGCGAGGATGCCGCCACGGAGGCCGTGCTCCCACGCCGATGCCTCGGCCCGGCGTACCGCGAGCTCCGGGTGGCGCGCCGCGAACGCCTCACAGAGGGCTGTCTTGCCGATTCCGTGGGGTCCTTCCAGCACGGCGCACTGCGCGGCCCCGGACGCGGCTACGCCCAGGAGCGTGTCCAGTTCGGACAGCTCCTGGGCGCGCGAGACCACGTCCTCGTGGGGTGTCAGCATTCCTCGACGGTAGTCGCCGCGGTCACACAATGCATCCTCAGGGACCCCGCGCAACCGTCACGGGTCCCGACCGTAGCGCTCAGCGGGATCACCGGACGGCGGGCTCCGGCTCGCCGTCGGGCACGGTGCCCTCGACGGGGACGGTCTCCGCTTCGGCGGAAGGGAGTCCGGTGGGGGCCTTCGCTCCGGAGCGGCTCGCAGCAGCGACGTCGTCGTGGGCCCGACCTCGCGGGCGCGGGACGAGGGCCGTCACCACGGCGCCGAGCAGCGCGACTACGGCGAAGAGGTAGAACGCCGTCTGGCCGGTCACGCCGGCGGAGAGCAGGAGGCCGCCCGCGAGCGGACCGAGGATCCCGCCGAGCCGCCCGAATCCAGCACACCACGCCACGCCCGCGGCGCGCGTCTGGGTCGTGTAGAAGTTCGAGACGAAGCCGTAGACGAGCACCTGCGTTCCGATGGTCCCGATCCCGGCGATGCCCACCGCTGTGAGGAGCACCGGGAATGGCATGTGGAACGTCAGCAGGACGAGGGCCACTGCCGCGAGGGCGAACGTCCCGGTGATGATCCGCTTCGGGCCCGTGCGGTCCACGGTCGCGGCCGCCGCGAGCCCGCCCACGATCGCCGCCGCGTTGAGCACGAGCAGGAACGTCAGGGAGTACGCCTTCCCAAAGCCGTATTGGCCCATGATCTCAGGAAGCCACGTGTTCAGTCCGTAGGTCAGGAGCAGTCCCGCGAAGCTCATGAGACCGAGGAAGGCGGTCGGAAGGGCGAACCGCCGCGTGGCCAGGCCCGCGAAGCCGGCGCGCTCGCCGCCGGCCGCGCCCGCCGCGGGGCGGGCCCGGTCCGGTGCCGCCTCGGGGAGCACGACGCCGGCACGGCGGCTCAGCTCCTCGGCCTCCGGGCGCCGGCCGCGCGCCAGCAGCCACAGGGGGGACTCGGGCAGCTTGGCCACGGCAAGCGGGAGGATGACCGCGAGCGGAGCCGCGCCGATCAAGAAGAGCGGCCGCCAGTTGCCGCCGTTGTCGAAGGCAAGGGCGAGGACCGAGGCGAGCACGCCTCCTGCCGGCACTCCGGAGTAGACGATCGCATTGTAGAAGTTGCGTCGGTTCTTCGGCGCAAACTCGGCGACGATGGCGCCGGCGGTCGCTACGAGCGAGCCGACGCCGATGCCGGTGAAGAAACGGAACGCGCCGAACATGGTGACGTTGGTGGTCAAGGCCGTGGCAGCCATGCCGATCGAGAACCACGCGAGGGCCGCGAGCATGACCTTGCGGCGGCCGACGAAGTCGCCGATCGCGCCCGATGCGAGCGCGCCGACCATGACGCCGATGAGGGCGTAGCTTCCCAGGGCGCCGGCGCTCGCGGGGTCGAGGTGGCCGATCTGGCCGGGGTCCCTCAGGAGGCCCGAGACGACCGTGCCGTAGACGACAAGGTCGTAGCCGTCGAAGGTGAGGGCCGCCGCGCCCAGCGCGACAATCCATGCCAGGGTGCTGCGCTGACGCTGCCCGAGGGCAGCCTGTGCTGAAGATGACATGCAAGACTCCGATGTCTGTGCTGGGATCTGGAGCTGGACAACTGCTGGTAGTGCGTCATGATGCTCGGTCGTGCCTGGTGCTGCTGCTGGTGATTGGTGCTGCCGGTGGTACTCGTCACCCGGAACAGGCCGGCTGGTTCGACGCCGCCCCCGAACCCAGAGGTCCGGGGGCGGCAACGCTTGGGGGGTACCCAGGCCTCAGCCGAGGTCGCCTCCGGCCACGGGCAGGACCGTGCCGGTGATGTACGAGGCCTCGTCCGAGGCGAGGAAACAGATTGCCGCGGCCTGCTCGGCGAGCGTCCCATAGCGCTTCATGAGCGACGACTCGACCGTCTGGTCGACGATCTGCCGGTACCAGGCCTTCTCTTGGTCCGAGGCGGGAAGGGGGCCGCGCTGGACGGCGCGCGGCGGCGCTTCGGTCCCGCCCGGGGCTGTCGCGACGACCCGGACGCCGTGGGGGGCCGCCTCGAGGGCAAGCGCCGTGGTGATGGCGCGCACCCCGCCCTTGGACGCCGCGTACGGGACGCGGTTGACTCCGCGCGTTGCGACCGAGGAGACGTTGACGATCGTCCCGGACTCCTGGGCGATGAGGTGGGGGAGTGCCGCGCGGCACATCCACAGCGTCGGGAAGAGCGAGCGGCGCACCTCCTTCTCGATCTCCTCTGGCGTGTAGTGCTCGTACGGCTTCGCCCAGATCGTCCCGCCGACGTTGTTGACCACGACGTCGATGCGCCCCGCCGAGGCGACCGCCGCCTCGACAGCCGCGAGCGCGCCGTCGAACGTCTCGAGATCCGCGGTCACGCTGTGCACAGGGATGTTGGGCACAGTCGTGCCGGCCGTGCGCACGCCGTCTGCGACCTCGTGGACGAGGCTCGCGCGGTCGACGAGTGTGACCTCTCCGCCCTCGGCGGCGATGCGCTCCGCGACGGACCGGCCGATACCCTGGGCCGCGCCGGTCACGACGACGGACTTGCCCGCGAACCGGCCGTGGTGGACCGAGGGAACCGAGGAGGCCGCCGTGTCCGGCCGCGAAGACGCGGTCGTCGTCATGCGGCGGCTCCCGCGAGGGCGGGGGCAGCGACGACGCCTACCGCGAACCGCTCGTAGTAGAAGTTGGTCGGGTCGATGCCCTCGCCGGTGAAGTACTTCCGCACGGCGTCGACCATCGCGGGCGGTCCGCACAGGTAGACGTCGACATCGCCGTCGTTGAGATGCCCCGGCAGCAGGTGCTGGGTCACGTAGCCCTTCTTGGGGTGGCCGGACGCGGGGTCGGCCACGATCGCGTCGAACGTGAAGCCCGGAATGGTCGCGGCGTAGCGCTCGAGCGCCTCGACTTCGACGAGGTCCTTGTCCCACGTGGCGCCGTAGGCGAGGTGGATCGGGAACGCGGGGACCACGCCGGATGCGGCGAGCTTCTCGATCTTCTCGAGCATCGCGAGCTGTGGCGCGATGCCCGTGCCGCCGGCCAGCATGAGCACGGGACGCTTGACGTCACGCAGGAAGAAGCTGCCCTTCGGGCCCTCGAGCGTGAGGGTGTCGCCCTCGGCCGCGCGCTCCCTGAGATACGTGGTCATGACGCCGTCAGGCGCGGTGCGGACGAGGAACGTGAGCTTCTCGGCCTCGGGGCCGCTGCTGAACGAGTAGCTGCGCTCCTCGTCGGTGCCGGGCACCTTGACGTTCATGTACTGGCCCGGGAGGTAGTTGAGCTTGTCGCGGTCCTCGACAGAGAGCGTGAGGCCTGCCGTGTTGTCGGCGTACCAGTGCAGCTTCTCGATCGTGGCCTGGAAGGTCCCGATCCCGCTCTTGGCCATCTCGGCGGTGCCCGAGACCCGCAGCACGAGGTCGCTCTCAGGCGTCATCTGGCAGGGGAGGCAGTAGCCGGCGTCGGCCTCGTCGTCCGTGAGCGCGTCTTCGATGTAGTCACCGCCATCGTACGTGCCGGACTCGCAGAAGGCCTTGCACGTCCCGCACGCGCCGTCGCGGCAGTCGAGCGGGATGTTGATGCGCGCCCGGTAGGACGCGTCGGCGACCGTCTGGCCGGGTGTCACACTGATGAAGCGCGTGACGCCGTCCTCGAATGACAGGGCAACGGTGTGGTTCACGGAATCATGGGCTGTAGTCATGTCCTCGCTCCTTCTCAGATGTGGTAGATGTCCACGACGTGGTGGATGTAGTCGTTCTTGAGAATGACCTTCTTCTTCGTGATGACCGGCTGGGTGCCGGCGAAGTCGACGGTGTAGAAGGAGACGCCGAAGTATGTGTCCACGGTGTTGTAGCGGTAGTAGAGCGTGAACCAGTTGAAGCGGACGTCGACGACGTCGCCGTCCTGGCGCAGGATCTCCACGTTGGTGATGTTGTGGCCCGTGCGCGGGTCCGGCAGGCTCGTGGCGCCCGAGCGCTCGGTCTTGATGCGGAAGACGCGGTCCTCGAGACCGCCGCGGTTGGGGTAGTAGATGAGCGAGATCTCGCGCTGCGGGTCCTCGGTGAGCGTGTCGTCGTCGGCCCACGCGGGCATCCAGAACTCGGCGTCGGGGTGGTAGCAGTCCACCCAGCGGTCGAACTCGCGGTCGTCCAGGAAGCTCGCCTCGCGGTAGAGGAACTGGCGCACGTCGTCGAGTCCGATCGTCCCGGGCTCGATCGTTGTCATGAGGGTCATCGAAAGTCTCTCCTGTCTCAGTGGTGTCGGAGGCGTCAGTTGGACTCGGGGGAGGACTGCTCGGCCTCAAGCTGCTCTTCGGCCTGGACGGCCGCCTTCATCCGCTCTCGCCAGTAACCGTGCTGGATCGGGTAGAGGCCCTCGTCCTCGGTCTTGGCGCCGCTCGAGATCGGGTGGAGCCCGAGGCCCTTGGCGGTCTCGTCGGGTCCCGTGATCTGGTGCATCTGGCCGCGGCTCATGTCGTTCCACGGCGCCGCGCCGGCGAGGTAGGTCTTCTGGCACGAGCGGAATTCCTCGAGGTCGTCCGGGGTGGCCATGCCGGTGGCGTTGAAGAAGTCCTCATACTGGCGGATGCGGTTGGCGCGGGCCTCCGCGGACTCGCCCTTCGGGGCGATGCAGTAGATCGTGACCTCGGTCTTGTCCACCGAGATCGGGCGGAAGTGCCGGATCTGCGAGCTGAACTGGTCCATGAGGTAGACGTTCGGGTAGAGGCACAGGTTGCGGGACGCTCCGATCATGAACTCTGCTCGTTCGGCACCGAACTGCGCGGTCCACTCGTCCTTCTTGTCGTAGTTCGGGCGGTCCTGGGGGTTGCCCCACCACATCCACAGGAGGAGGTGGCCGTGCTCGAACGAGTAGTAGCCGCCGCCCTGCTTTCCCCACGTGCCGGCGTCCATGGCCTTGGTCTCGTTCGTCGACTCGCCCGTGCCGCGGCGCGAGGTGGTGGCGGCGTAGTTCCAGTGCGTCGCGGAGACGTGGTAGCCGTCGGCACCGTTCTCGGCCTGGACCTTCCAGTTGCCGTCGTAGGTGTAGGTCGACGCTCCGCGGAGCACCTCGAGTCCCTCAGGGGACTGGTCGACGATCATGTCGATGATCTTGGTCGACTCACCCAGATGCTCTTCGAGCGGCTTCACGTCTGGGTTGACGCTGCCGAAGAGGAAGCCCCGGTAGGTCTCGAAGCGGGGCACCTTCGTCAGATCGTGCGAGCCCTCCTTGTTGAACTGCTCCGGGTAGCCCGCGCCCTTCGGATCCTTGACCTTGAGCAGCTTGCCGGTGTTCGAGAAGGTCCACCCGTGGAACGGGCACGTGAACGTGGTGCGGTTGTCCGTCTTGCGCCTGCACAGCATGGCTCCGCGGTGGCTGCAGGCGTTGATGTTGGCGTGGAGCTCCTCGTCCTTGCCGCGCGAGATTACGATCGGCTGCCGTCCGATGTAGGTCGTGAAGTAGTCGCCGACGTTCGGGATCTGGCTCTCGTGCGCCAGATAGACCCAGTTGCCCTCGAAGATGTACTTCATCTCGAGTTCGAACAGCTCCTCATCGGTGAAGATGCTGCGCTTGGCGCGGTAGGTGCCCGTCGACGCGTCCTCGATAAGTGCGTCAGAGAGCTGGGCGCGGACGTGGTCCAGGGTTTCCGTCATTGGTTCTCTCCCTTGCCTGTTGCCATCCACGACGTCCTCGTCGCGGGCTGTGAAAGATCCTGTCAACGAGTGAGAACAATCACACTGGGTATTTGCCTAGGGTTGACCAAGGGTGGTTTTGGAACGTGGGAGATATCAATTCAATAGAACTAGGTATTTGTGCAGACGCAATGAATGCTCCTAGCGTGAAGTCAGAGCGAGCACGAGTGCCGCCCATCACACTAGGTACCGGCACCAGCACCGGCACACATCATCAAGGAGGATGACCATGAGCCAGACAGCCACCGAATTCGACGCGAAGGCTGCCGAGTCCGGCAACAAGGCCACTGAGCGCTTCAAGGAGAGCGGCAAGCGCGCCGGCATCGACGTGCCGAAGGAGCGCGTTTCGCTGCTTGCCCGTGAGGTCCTCGAGGCCGTCTATTCGACGATCCGCGAGCACAAGGTCACGTACGCCGAGTACAACGCGCTCAAGGAATGGCTCATCTCGGTTGGCGAGGACGGCGAGTGGCCGCTCTTCCTGGACGTGTGGGTCGAACATGTGGTCGAGGATGTCGCGACCGAGAACCGGAAGGGCTCCAAGGGCACCATCGAGGGCCCGTACTACGTCCCGGACTCGCCGGCGCAGAACACTCCGGCACGCCTGCCGCGTCGCGATGACGAGCCCGGCACCGAGCTGACCTGGAAGGGCCAGATCCGCGACCTCGACGGCAACGGTCTGCCCGGCAAGGTGGAGATCTGGCACGCGGACGGTGCGGGCTTCTACTCGCAGTACGCCCCGGGGCTGCCCGAGTGGAATCTCCGCGGGACCGTCCTGGCGGACGAGAACGGCAATTTCGAGATCCAGACGATGCGTCCGGCCCCCTACCAGATTCCGACCGACGGCGCCTGCGGCAAGCTGATCGCCGCCGCAGGATGGCACGCGTGGCGCCCCGCGCACATCCACGTGAAGGTCTCGGCCCCGGGCCACGAGCTCATCACCGCACAGCTGTACTTCCCGGGCGACGCCCACAACGACGACGACATCGCCTCGGCCGTCAAGCCCGAGCTCATCCTCGACCCGAAGCCTGCTGCCGACGGCAAGGGTGAGGAGATGGTCTACGACTTCATCCTGGACCCCGAGGACTGAGCTCAGTCCGCGGACCATCTGCACACACGCTTGGGAAGGCCCAGTGCGGAAGGCCCGCAGCCGTGAGGAACGGGCAAGGCCCCGCCGTTGCGCTCGGCGGGGCCTTGCCTGTTGGTTCTGCGCTTGCGCCCGCTCCCTTTGCCCGCACGGGGCGACCTCGGCGGAGGAGTGGGGCGCCCCTGAAGACCACAGCACCCCCGGTCCGTGTGGACCGGGGGTGCAGCTGTGCCCTCGATAGGATTCGAACCTACGGCCTTCTGCTCCGGAGGCAGACGCTCTATCCCCTGAGCTACGAGGGCAGCTCGTCCAGCCGGTCTTCCCGGCGCGGGACTCATCGAGCTTAGCAGGTGCCCGGGCAGTCCATGCAAACGCCACGCGTGAGGGCCCGAGGCGCGATCGACGAGGGAGCAGCGCCTCGCCTACTCGCGGTAGTTCTCCACGACGCTCGCGGGACGCACGGCCGCCTCGCCCGGGTCCTCGCCGAACTCGCGCTTGGCACGCCGCTGGCGCAGGAGGTCCCAGCACTGGTCAAGCTGGGTCTCCACGTCGCCGAGACGGCTCGCGGTGGACGCGTCATCCTCCGGGCCCGGAGTGTGGGCGGTCCTGAGGCGGTGTTCCTCGTCGATGAGCGATCGGATGCGGTCCTGGATGTCTTGGTCCATGCGCTCAGGGTACCCCCGCGCCTTTCCGCCCCGGCGGTGGTGGACGCGCTTACCGGGCGCGCCGCCTTCCGGTATACCGTCGGCTCGTGAACCAGAAGCGCGTGAGGGATGCAGCAGCTCGCCCATGGCGTGGCCGCCTGCTCGTGATGGCCGGCGTCCTCCTCGTCGCCTTCACCCTCCGCACCGCCGTGACGAGCGTGCCCCCACTGACGCCGCTGATCGGCGGGGAGATCCTCCCGCCGTGGCTCCTGGGCCTGCTCGGCATGGTCCCGACGGCCCTCTTCGGAGTTGCTGGCCTCCTCACGCCCCTCATCATGCGGGCGTGGAGCGTCGAGGCGATCGCGGTGGCCGCGATGGCGGTCTCGGGCGCCGGACAGATCCTGCGGGCCGGATCGGGGGAGACCGGACTGTTCTTCGCCGGCTCGATCCTCGCGCTCGCGGGCATGGGCGTGGGCAACGTGGTGCTCCCGCCGATGGTGAAGAAGTACTTCCCGGACCGCGTCGGCCTCGTCACCGCTCTGTATGTGACGGTCGTGAGCCTGGGCACCGCCGTGCCGCCGCTTCTCGCCGTCCCCGTGGCCGAAGCGGCAGGGTGGCGTACATCGATCGGCTGGTGGGCCGCGATCAACGTGCTCGCGATCCTTCCCTGGCTTCGCGTGTGGCCGCCCCGCGGGCGCGGTGGCATGGGGGCGGCAGCGGCGCAAGCTGCGCGCGACGCCGCGGACGCACCACGCGTCGTTGTCCGGCCCTGGCGTTCTCCCGCGGCCTGGGCGCTGGCCCTGCTCTTCGGCTGCACCTCCCTGAACACGTACACGATGTTCGCGTGGCTCCCCACGATCGTCTCCGAGGCCGGCCTCAGTGCGGGCGCGGCCGGCTTCCAGCTTGCACTGTTCGCCGGTCTAGGCCTCCCGACGAGCCTCTTCGTCCCGGTGCTGGCAGGGCGTCTGCGCAACCCGTTTCCCCTCGTCGTCTTCGGACTCGCGTGCTTCGTGGGCGGGTACCTCGGGCTGTGGCTCGCGCCCGGCACGGCGACGTGGGTGTGGGTGAGCCTCGCAGGCCTCGGCCCCACGACGTTCCCCCTCGCCCTGGTCCTGGTCAACCTGCGCACCCGAACGCATCAGGCCTCCGGGGCTGTCTCCGGCTTCGCCCAGGGCATCGCGTACACGATCGCGTGCGCGGGACCCCTCGTGGCGGGGCTCCTGCACGAGGCCACCGGAGGGTGGACCGCGATGTTCGGTTTCCTCGCGGCCACGCTCGTGGTCCTGGGAGTCTCCGGATGGGTCATCTGCAGGCCGCATTTCATCGACGAGCAGCCCCGTGTCGTCGAGTTCGCAGAGCGTCCGCGGTTTCAGCCCGACGCCGCGCCGCCGGTAGGCTAGGGCGCGTGACTCCCGAAGAACTTTCCACCGCCATTTCCGCCTGTCTCGCCGACGCCGTGCGCGCCGGCGAGATCATCGTGGACGTGCCGGACGGAATCCGCGTGGAGCGGCCCAAGAACAGGGAGCACGGTGACTGGGCCACGAACATCGCGCTGCAGCTCGGCAAGCAGGCCGGCATGGCCCCGCGCCAGTTCGCCGAGGTCCTCGCGGCACGTCTGGCGTCGATGGACGGCGTCGCAGCGGTCGAGGTCGCCGGCCCCGGCTTCCTCAACATCACCCTCGACGCCGCCGCGGCCGGCGCGCTCGCCAAGGCCATCGTCGAGGCCGGCGCCGCGTACGGGACCACCGATGCGCTCGCGGGCCATGTGGTCAACATGGAGTTCGTCTCCGCGAACCCGACCGGACCGCTGCACATCGGCCACACGCGCTGGGCCGCGCTCGGCGATTCGATCGCACGCGTGCTCAAGGCCTCAGGCGCCGATGTCACCCGTGAGTACTACATCAATGACGCCGGCAATCAGATGAACACCTTCGGGAACTCGGTCCTCGCGCGCCTTCACGGCCGCGACGTGCCGGACGGCGGCTACCCGGGGCAGTACATCGTGGATCTGGGCCACGAGGTGCTCACCGAACACCCCGACGTGCGCGAGCTCACCGACGAGGCCGCGCTGCCGATCGTGCGCGAGGCCGCCTACACGGCGCAGATGAAGGACATCAAGGACACCCTCGCCGCCTTCGGGGTGACGTTCGACGTCTACTTCTCCGAGAGGCAGGGGCTCCACGAGTCCGGCGCGATCGAGACGGCGGTCAAGCGTCTGCGCGAGCAGGGTCACGTCTTCGACTCCGAGGGTGCCGTGTGGCTGCGCACCACCGATTTCGACGACGACAAGGACCGCGTCCTCATCCGGGCCAACGGCGAGCCGACCTACTTCGCCGCTGATGCGGCGTACTACCTCTCCAAGAAGGACCGCGGCTTCACCGAGAAGGTCTACCTGCTCGGCGCCGATCACCACGGCTACGTCAACCGCCTCAAGGCGATCGCCGCGTGCGCGGGCGACGATCCCGAGGCGAACATCGAGATCCTCATCGGCCAGCTC
Source organism: Sinomonas sp. ASV486 (assembly GCF_030908215.1). Classification (GTDB taxonomy): domain Bacteria; phylum Actinomycetota; class Actinomycetes; order Actinomycetales; family Micrococcaceae; genus Sinomonas; species Sinomonas puerhi. The sequence continues at coordinate 47,436 of NZ_JAVFJK010000006.1, forward strand.
GTCTCTGTCAACGGCGCAAAGCTGTCCAAGCGCGCCGGGAACATCATCGAGCTCAAGGACCTCATCGACTGGCTCGGCAAGGACGCGGTCCGGTATTCGCTCGCGCGGTACCCCGCCGACTCGCCGCTCACGCTCGACCCTGAGCTGCTCAAGAAGAACTCCAACGAGAACCCCGTGTTCTACGTCCAGTACGCGCACGCGCGCTCCCGTGGAGCCGCGAGGAACGCGGACGCCGCCGGCGTCTTCCGCACGGTCGACGGTCATGACACGTTCGACGGCGCGCTCCTGACCCACGCCACGGAGAACGACCTCCTCGCGCATCTCGCCGCGTACCCCTCGATCGTCGCGAAGGCCGCCGAGTTCCGCGAGCCGCACCGGGTGGCCCGCCACCTCGAGACGATCGCGAGCGCCTACCACTCGTGGTACGACAACTGCCGCATCTCCCCGCAGGGCGACGAGGAGGTCACCGACCTCAACCGGACGCGTCTGTGGCTCAACGACGCCACGAGCCAGGTCCTCGCGAACGGGCTGGACCTGCTCGGCGTCTCCGCACCGGAGAGGATGTAGCCAGTGGCAGACCTGACTTCAGAGGGGGCGTCGCCGCTCGCCCCCGAGTGGCTCGCCGTCCCCGCGGACCTCAACAGGCTGGTGCCGGAGCTCTGGGCGCACGACGTCGCGCGGCGCCCCGGCGGCGGCGTCGCCTCCGGGGAACTGGCGGTCGGAGGCCTGGGCGTCGGCGACATCAAGTCCGCGTACGGCTCGCCGGTGTTCGTCCTGAGCGAGCCGGACTTCCGGGCCCGCGCACGTGCCTTCAAGACCGCCTTCGATGCCGCGTTCGCGGACATCTGCGGGGGAGTGGACGTCTACTACGCCGGCAAGTCGTTCCTGTGCACGGCCGTCGCGACCTGGGTGCGCGAGGAGGGGCTGCGGCTCGACACGGCCTCCGGCGGCGAGCTCGCCGTCGCGGAGCGTGCCGGGACGCCGGGCGAGCTCATCGGACTGCACGGGAACAACAAGTCCGACGCCGAGATCCGACGCGCGCTCGACTACGGTGTGGGCAGGATCATCGTGGACAGCCTCGACGAGCTCGAGCGCGTGGCGCGCATCGCCGCCGAACGCGGCACGGACACCCCCGGGGCCGTGGATGGCACCGAGGCAGCGCGTGCCAAGGTCATGCTCCGGCTGACCCCGGGCATCCACGCCCACACGCACGAGTTCATCGCGACCGCGCACGAGGACCAGAAGTTCGGCCTCTCGATGGCGCCGGGCACCGCAGGTACAGGGTTCAGCGGCTCGGGCTTCGATGGCGAGACTGGGGCTGGCACAGCGAGCATGGCCGAGGAGGCCGTCGCGGCGGCCGCGGGCCACGACAGCATCGAGCTCCTTGGCGTCCATTGCCACATCGGCTCGCAGATCTTCGAGCCCGAGGGCTTCGAGGCCGCGGCCCTGCGGCTCATCTCATTCGTCGCCGCCATGCGGGAGGCCTACGGGGTCGGGCTGCCCGAGATGGACCTCGGCGGCGGCTACGGCATCGCCTATGTGCCGGGGGACGCGCCACGACCGCCGGCCGAGATCGCGACGGCGCTCGCCGCCGTCGTGCGCGACGCGTGCGCGCGGCACGGAATAACCCCGCCGCGGATCTCGATCGAGCCCGGCCGCGCGATCGTGGGTTCGACGACGTTCACGCTGTACGAGGTCGGGACGGTCAAAGACGTAGTCGTTGATGTGCCAGTCGTTGATGTGCCAGTCGTCGATGCACCGGACGGTGCGACGCCGGGCCTGACCGCCGTGCGGCGCTACATCTCGGTTGACGGCGGCATGAGCGACAACGCCCGCCCCGTCCTGTATGACGCCGACTACTCGGTGGTCCTCGCGAACCGGACCTCGCACGCCGCGGCGCAGCTCACGCGCGTGGTCGGCAAGCACTGCGAGAGCGGCGATATCGTGGTCCGCGACGCCTACCTTCCCTCGGATGTGCGAGCGGGCGATCTGCTGGCGGTCCCGGGCACCGGCGCGTACTGCTGGGCGCTCTCGAGCAACTACAACTACCTTGCCCGGCCCGGCGTTCTGGCCGTCCGGGACGGCGCGGCCCGCTGGATCGTCCGTGGAGAGACCGAAGACGACCTGCTCTCCCGCGACATGGGCGTGTAGCCCGTGAGGGACGAGACAGTGAGCGAAGAGACAGAGGGAGAGACGATGACGGAAGCGGCGGACACGGTCACGCGGGCGATGGCCGAGGGCAGCACCCTCACCGAGGCGCCCCGTGTGCTGAGGGTTGCACTGCTGGGCGGCGGGACGGTCGGATCCCAGGTGGCGAGGATCCTCCTCGACGACGCCGAGGCGCTGGCCGCCCGGGCGGGCGCACGGCTCGAGCTGGTCGGGATCGCGGTGCGCAACGTCGATGCGCCCCGTGACGTCGAGCTGCCGCGTGAGCTCTACACGACGGACGCAGAGTCCCTCGTGGCGTCCGCGGACCTCGTGATCGAGCTCATGGGCGGCATCGAGCCGGCGCGTACGCACATCATCGCGGCCCTGCGCCGCGGTGCCTCCGTCGTGACGGGCAACAAGGCCCTGCTCGCCCAGGACGGCGCAACGCTGTTCGACGAGGCGGACGCGCACGGCGCCGAGCTCAACTTCGAGGCCGCTGTGGCGGGTGCGATCCCCATCATCCGGCCGATCCGTGAGAGCCTCTCGGGCGACCGCATCACCCGCGTGCTGGGAATCGTCAACGGCACCACCAACTTCATCCTGGACGCGATGGACACGACGGGCGCGCAGTTCGAGGACGTCCTCGCCGAGGCCCAGCGGCTCGGCTACGCGGAGGCAGATCCGACGGCGGACGTCGAGGGGCTCGACGCCGCGGCGAAGGCTGCGATCCTCGCCTCGCTCGCGTTCCACACGCGGGTGACGCTCGAGGATGTGCGCTGCGAGGGCATCACGGGCGTCACCGCCTCGGACATCGCCGCCGCCCAGGACGCCGGGATGACCATCAAGCTCCTCGCCATCGCCGAGCTTGTTCCGGCCGGCGCCGCGGGCGACGGGGTGAGCGTGCGCGTCCACCCGACGCTCCTGCCGGCCAAACACCCGCTCGCGGCCGTGCGCGGCGCCTACAACGCCGTCTTCGTCGAGGCAGAGAATGCCGGCGCCCTCATGTTCTACGGCGCGGGCGCGGGAGGTGCTCCGACGGCGTCGGCCATCATGGGCGACGTCGTCACGACCGCACGCCGCATCATCGCGGGCTCCCCGGGCCGCGCCGGAACCACCCGCACCCTGCCGATCGTGGGCCTCGAGTCCGTCACCACGAGCTACAGCATCGGGCTCGAGGTCGCCGACGAGCCCGGCGTGCTTTCGCGTGTCGCTCAGGTGTTCGCGGACCACGGCGTCTCGATCGAGACGATGCGGCAGAAGCTGGAGCAGAAGATCGGCCGCGGCGATGTCCTCTCCGCAGCCGAGGAGGGCACCCCCGGTGCCGGCCGAGCAGAGCTGCGCTTTGTGACCCACCGGGCCTCGGAGGCCGCGCTCGCGGCGACCGTGGCCGACATCAAGAACCTCGACGTCGTCGAATCCGTGACGAGCGTCCTGAGAGTCGAAGGAATCTAGTGGCCCACCAGTGGCGCGGAGTCATCCGCGAGTATGCAGACCGCCTGCCCGTCACCGAGTCCACGCGTGTCATCACGCTCGGGGAGGGCGGCACCCCGCTCGTTCACGCACAGAAGCTCTCCGAGCTGACGGGCTCGACCGTCTACCTCAAGGTCGAGGGCATGAACCCGACCGGGTCCTTCAAGGACCGCGGCATGACCATGGCGATGACCGCCGCGGTCCAGGCCGGGGCGAAGGCCGTGGTGTGCGCCTCGACGGGCAACACATCCGCGTCTGCCGCCGCCTATGCGACGTCCGCGGGCCTTGCGTGCGCCGTCCTCGTGCCAGAGGGCAAGATCGCCATGGGGAAGCTCAGCCAGGCCATCGCGCACGGCGCCACCCTGCTGCAGGTGGACGGCAACTTCGACGACTGCCTCGAGATCGCGCGGAAGCTCTCCGACTCGTACCCGGTCTTCCTCGTCAACTCCGTCAACCCGGCGCGTATCCAGGGCCAGAAGACGGCGGCCTTCGAGATCGTCGACGCCCTCGGCGACGCCCCGGACATCCATGTGCTGCCCGTCGGGAACGCCGGCAACATCTCCGCGTACTGGAAGGGCTACAAGGAGTACGCGACGGAGACGACCTACTCGTTCGGTGCGGACGGCAAGGACAGCCAGGACGGCGCGGAGCACGACGCCGCCCACGAGCGCACGCTGCCCGCTGTCTCCACGAAGCTCCCGGTCATGTGGGGCTTCCAGGCGGCCGGCGCTGCCCCCTTCGTCGCCGGGCACCCCATCACTCACCCCGAGACGATCGCGACCGCGATCCGGATCGGCAACCCGGCCTCGTGGGACACGGCCGTCGCCGCGCGCGACGAGTCCGGCGGGCTCATCGACGCCGTGACGGACGGCGAGATCCTCGCCGCGCACCGCTGGCTGTCCGCGAAGGAGGGCGTGTTCGTTGAGCCGGGCTCGGCCGCGTCCGTCGCTGGCCTGATAAAGATGCACGAGGGCGGCAGGGTCCCCACTGGCAAGACGATCGTGTGCACCGTCACCGGCCATGGCCTCAAGGACCCGCAGTGGGCCCTCCGCACCGCCGACGGCGGCGAGGTCGTTCCCGTCAAGGTGAGCAACGACGTCGTGAGTGTCGCGGACGCACTGGGGCTGGAGTCCGGCGCCTGATGACAGCTTCGAGCGAGCCGCGCGTCGGGACAGCACTGCGCCCCGTGGCGCCGGGACAGCGCGTCACGGTGCGCGTCCCGGCGACCAGCGCCAACCTCGGTCCCGGCTATGACAGCCTCGGCCTCGCCCTCGCCCTGTATGACACGGTGACCGTCGAGACGACCGACGACGGCGCGCTCTCGTTCGATCTCGCCGGTGAGGGCGCCGACACGCTCCCGCGCGACGGGAGCCATCTCGTGGTCCGGACGCTCGACGCCGCGCTGGCCCGCCTCGGCTACGCGCGCTCGGGGCTCGCGCTCACCGCGGACAACGTGAGCCCGCATGGCCGCGGCCTCGGCTCGTCAGCCTCCGCAACGGTGGCGGCGGTGCTCGCGGCGGCTGCCCTCGTCGAGCCGGAAGACCGCCCCGACCGCGCGTGGGCACTGCAGCTGTGCAGCGAGATCGAAGGGCATCCCGACAACGTGGCCCCGGCCATCTTCGGTTCGCTCGCGCTGTCCTGGCAGGACGGCGAGGCCTTCCACACGGCGGTCGCCGAGGTGGCGCCCAGTGTGGTGCCGATCGTCGCGATTCCGGACTTCGAGCTCTCGACGGAGCTAGCGCGCTCCCTCCTCCCCTCGTCGATTCCGCACACTGCGGCCGCGGCGAACTCGGGCCGGGCCGCGCTGCTCGTGCACGCCCTGACGAAGGAGCCCTCGCTGCTGCTGCCGGCCACCGAGGACTATCTCCACCAGAGCTACCGCTCGGGCGCCATGGAGCCGAGCGCGCGTCTCATCGGGCAGCTGCGGTCCGAGGGACATGCGGCGGTCGTCTCGGGTGCCGGCCCCACGGTTCTGGCCCTCGCGGACGGCGAGGAGGAGGCGGACGAGGTGCAGGGCGCCGTCGAACGCTTCACGGGGTATCTGGCCGAGGGGCTGTTCGATGCGGAGCAGGGCGGCGAGTCTGTGACACGCTGGCGCGTGCTGCGTCTCGCCGTTGACCGCGAAGGTGCTAGAGTGGACGTGCATCCACGGTAAATCAGCGGTAAATCTGCTCAGTGGTGAATCTCCCCGGCGAATCTCTTCAACGGTGAACCCGGTGATTCTGCGCATTCGTGATTCTTCAGGCCACACTGTGAGGGCATGCTGCGCAACCCCAGTCCAGCTTTCCGTCAGGGATGCCGCCCCTCCAGCGCTGCAGCCGGTCTGGCTGCCTGCGGTCGATCCGCACGCAGGCCCAGACACGATTCAGGACCTCGCACGCTCGGGGCGGGCTGAACTACTCAGGCCCTGCCTGGCCATCAGGCCCCGCAGGCCACAGCCTGGCCGCCGCTCCAGTCGGCGGCCACGACCACGATGCGCCGGCTCTGCAATGCCGGCGTTTCGACTCCGGAAGGACCATCCGTGACACAGACCACTGAGCTGAACCCAGCAGTGGAAGCCTCCTCCGCGTCCGAGTCCAAGGGAATCGCCGGCCTCAAGCTCGCGCAGTTGCAGGCCTTGGCATCCCAGCTGGGCATCACCGGTGGATCCCGCATGCGCAAGGGCGACCTTGTTACCGCGATCACCGCCCACCAGAAGGGTGAGCCCGTGGGCCGCCCGGCCGCGCGCCGGGCCGCTCCCACCACGACCGAGACGCCCGCCGAGCTTCCGCTCCCCGAGACGGGCACAACTGTGCAGGCGGCGCGTACGGCGCAGCCGGCACGGACTGCGGAAACGGCCGACGAGGCCTCGGAGACCGGGGCGGCGCCTTCCCGCACGCGCGGCCGGGCCCGGCGTCGCGCCGGCAGCGACGGCGTCGTGACGCCCGGAGCCGCGCCGGCCGCCGAGGAGGCAGCCCCGCAGGTGGAGGCCGCCCAGGCCCCTGCTGCGCCGCAGGCCGAGACCCACACCGAGGCTCCGGCCGAGTCCGGGACGCGCCAGAGCCGCACCCGCTCCCGCAACCGCCGCCCCGAGTCCGGCGAAGCCTCGGCCGAGACGGCGCAGGCTCCCCACGGGGACGCCGCAGAGGCTCCCTCGCACGAGCGCGGCCAAGCGGTTGGCACCACCGAGGCCCCCGCTGAGGGCGCCCGCCAGGACGAGCCCGGCGAGGGCCGGAACCGACGTGGGGACCGGACCCAGCAAGACCGCCAGCAGGACCGCCAGGGCGGCCAGCAGTCTGATCGCCAGGACCGTCAGCAGGACCGGCGCCGCGACGAGTTCGAGGGCGAGGACGGCGGTTCGCGCCGTTCGCGCCGGAACCGTCGTGGCCGCGACCGTGACGACGTTCAGGGCCAGCAGGGGAACCGGAACGACCGCTTCCGCGACCGCAACGAGCGCATGCGCGACCGGAGCGGACGCCGCAACGCCGGCCCAGAGGTCGACGAGACCGAGGTGACCGAGGACGACGTGCTGCTTCCCGTGGCGGGCATCCTCGACGTCCTCGAGAACTACGCCTTCATCCGCACGTCCGGCTACCTCCCGGGCCCGAATGACGTCTACGTCCCTCTGACGCAGGTCAAGAAGTACGGCCTGCGCAAGGGTGACGCCGTAGTCGGTGCGATCCGCGCCCCCCGCGACGGCGAGGAGAACCAGAACCAGAATCAGGGCCAGAGCCACGGCGGCCGCCAGAGCCACAGCAATCGCCAGAAGTTCAACGCCCTCGTCCGCGTCACGAGCGTCAACGGCAAGAGCCCCGAGGAGATGAAGGGCCGCGTCGAGTTCACCAAGCTCGTACCGCTGTACCCCTCCGAGCGCCTGCGCCTCGAGACGGACCCGAAGAAGATCGGCCCCCGCGTGATCGACCTCGTGGCCCCGATCGGCAAGGGCCAGCGCGGCCTCATCGTCTCGCCGCCGAAGGCCGGCAAGACGCTGATCCTGCAGTCCATCGCGAATGCGATCACCATCAACAACCCTGAGGTCCACCTCATGATGGTGCTCGTGGACGAGCGCCCTGAAGAGGTCACGGACATGCAGCGCTCGGTCAAGGGCGAGGTCATCGCCTCGACGTTCGACCGTCCGGCCGAGGACCACACGACCGTGGCCGAATTGGCCATCGAGCGTGCCAAGCGGCTCGTCGAGATGGGCATGGACGTCGTCGTGCTCCTCGATTCGATGACCCGCCTCGGCCGTGCGTACAACCTCGCCGCGCCGGCGTCGGGACGCATCCTCTCCGGCGGTGTCGACTCGGCCGCGCTCTACCCGCCGAAGCGCTTCTTCGGTGCGGCGCGCAACATCGAGAACGGCGGCTCGCTCACGATCCTCGCCACGGCGCTCGTCGAGACCGGGTCCAAGATGGACGAGGTCATCTTCGAGGAGTTCAAGGGCACCGGCAACATGGAGCTCCGCCTGTCCCGCCAGCTCGCGGACAAGCGCATCTTCCCGGCGGTGGACGTCAACGCGTCCGGTACCCGCCGCGAGGAGAACCTGCTCTCTCCGGAGGAGGTCCGCATCATGTGGCGCCTGCGCCGCCTCCTCTCGGGCCTCGACACGCAGCAGGCCCTCGAACTGCTCACGTCGAAGATCCGCGAGACGGGCTCGAACGTCGAGTTCCTCCTGCAGGTGCAGAAGACGACTCTCGCGTCCAAGTCGGAGAGCGACAAGCACTAGCGCCCCGCCCACGGCGGCCGGCCCCGGACACCACCGGCGCCGGCCGCCGTCGTCGTTCGTTGAACACACCCACCCCCTGACGAAAGGCCCCACATGTTCGAGTCCGTGCAAGGACTTCTGGACGAGCACGCCGAGCTCCAGAAGCAGCTGAGCGATCCCGCGGTCTACCAGGACCAGGCGCTCGCGCGGAAGCTCGGACGTCGTTCGGCCCAGCTGAACGGGATCGTCGAGGCGTACAACCGCTGGAAGACACTCGGCGACGACCTCGAGGCCGCGCGCGAGATGGCCGCCGAGGACCCCGAGTTCGCGGCCGAGGTCCCGGACCTCGACGCGGCACACGAGGAGGCACAGGAGAAGCTGCGCCGACTCCTCATCCCGCGCGACCCCAACGACGCCCGCAACGTGATCCTCGAGGTCAAGGGTGGCGAGGGCGGCGACGAGGCTGCCCTCTTCGCGGGCGACCTCCTGAGGATGTACACCCGCTACGCGGAGTCGAAGGGGTGGAAGACGGAGATCCTCTCCTCGACCGAGTCGGACCTCGGCGGCTACAAGGACGTCCAGGTCGCGATCAAGGGCTCCTCCAACGATCCGGCGGAGGGTGTGTTCGCCCACCTCAAGTTCGAGGGCGGTGTGCACCGCGTCCAGCGCGTGCCCGTGACGGAGTCGCAGGGCCGTATCCACACGTCCGCCGCGGGCGTGCTCGTGTTCCCCGAGGTGGACGAGCCGGAGGAGATCGAGATCAGTCAGAACGACCTCAAGATCGACGTCTACCGCTCCTCGGGCCCGGGCGGCCAGTCCGTCAACACGACCGACTCTGCTGTGCGCATCACCCACCTCCCCACGGGGATTGTCGTAGCGATGCAGAACGAGAAGTCGCAGCTGCAGAACCGCGAAGCGGCGATGCGTGTGCTCCGCTCGCGCATCCTCGCGCACCAGCAGGAGCAGATCGACGCGGAGAACGCCGACCTCCGCAGGTCCCAGGTCCGCACGATGGACCGCTCCGAGCGCATCCGCACGTACAACTACCCGGAGAACCGCATCGCGGACCACCGCACCGGGTACAAGGCGTACAACCTCGACGCCGTCATGAACGGCGATCTCGGCCCTGTCATCACCTCGTGCATCGAGATGGACGAGCAGCACCGCCTCGACGCGATCGGCGAATGAGCACACCGTCGGCCGGATTGGGGCCGGTGGGTGACCCCGAGGACCTGGGTGCGGCGCTGCGGCGTGCTGCCGCCATCCTCGCCGAGGCCGGGGTCCCGAGCCCGCGCGTGGACGCCGAGCTCCTCGCCGAGCACCTGCTCGCCCGGCAGCCCGACGGCGGGGGGCTCGGCGGCGGTGGCCTCGGCCGCCTCAGGGCGCTCGCCATCACCGGAGCCCGGGTGCCAGAGGGATTCTGGGACCTCGTGGCCGAGCGCGCCCGCCGCGTGCCGCTCCAGCACCTCACGGGGACCGCGCACTTCCGCCGACTCGCCCTCGCGGTGGGCCCGGGTGTCTTTGTGCCGCGGCCCGAGACGGAGGGGGTTGTGCAGGTCGCGCTCGACTGGATAGCCCAGCTTTTCCCGGACGCCGTCACCCCGGAGCCTGCAGGGTCAGGGTCCGGCTCGGGTCAGGGATCGGCGACGCCGTCGGATCGTGAGTCGGCGCACGACGCCGGCCGGTCGCCCCGCGCCGCCCGCTTGCACCAGACGGGTCCCGTCGTCGTCGACCTCGGCACCGGATCCGGCGCCATCGCCGCCTCGATCGCGCACGAGGCGCCGGGCGCCGTCGTGCACGCTGTCGAGTTGTCCGATCTTGCGCACGCGTGGGCTGCCCGGAACCTCGCGCTTCCCGAGGCCGGAGGACGTGTGCACCTGGTCCGCGGCGACCTGCGGACGGCGTTCAGGGAACTCGACGGGTCGGTGGACGTAGTCGTCTCCAACCCGCCGTACATCCCGCCGGACATGGTCCCGAGGGAACCGGAAGCCGCTCTGCACGATCCCCAGATGGCCCTCTACGGGGGCGCGGAGGGCGGTCTTGAGCTGCCTCTCGCCGCCGCCGTGACGGCCGCCCGGCTGCTGGTCCCGGGAGGCTTCTTCGTCATGGAGCACGCCGAGGTCCAGGCTGAGCGGATTGCCGAAATCCTGGGAGCGAGCCCGTCCTGGACCCACGTGCAGCGCCACAACGACCTCAACGGGCTCCCGCGCGCCACGAGCGCAGTCCGGGCCGCCTGAACGTCGAGGGGCACACCGGAGCCCGTGGAAGAATGGACGCCGTGACCACCGCGACGTACAACTGCACCGATCCGCTACAGCGCGCCGAGGGCCTCGCCCATGCACAGCGCGCGATCGCCCAGAAGCAGTGCGTCGTGATACCGACCGACACGGTCTACGGCATCGCAGCCGACGCGTTCTCTGCCCAGGCGGTCGCGACGCTCCTGGCCGCCAAGGGCCGTGGCAGGTCGATGCCGCCGCCCGTCCTCATCCCCAGGCTCCAGACGATGGACGGCCTCGCTACCGAGGTCCCCGCGGGGGGCCGCGCCCTCGCCGAGAAGTTCTGGCCCGGCCCGCTCACGCTCATCCTCCACGCCCAGCCGTCGCTGACCTGGGATCTCGGCGAGACGAAGGGAACGGTGGCCCTCCGCATTCCCGATGACGAGCTTGCCCAGGCCCTCCTGACGATCACAGGCCCCCTTGCCGTGTCGAGTGCCAACCGCACGGGCCAGGCGGCGGCGCAGACAGCCTCCGAGGCCCGCGAGCAGCTGGCCGAGAGCGTCGAGGTCTACCTCGAGGAGGGCTTCCGGCCCGTCGAAGGGACCGCGGAATCCGGAGGCCTCCCCTCGACGATCGTGGACTGCACGGGGGAGCGGCTGCGCGTGGTGCGCCAAGGCGCCCTGAGCCTCGACGCGATCCGCGAGATCGTGCCCGACGTCCTCGGACTCGGCGAGGAGCCTGAGACGCTGACTGAGCCTGAGGCAGCCCAGGATCCGCTGACGCTGGCGAAGCCTGAGGAGCAGTCCGAGCCCGAGGTGCCTGCCCGGGTCGAGCCCGCACAGGCCGAGGCCGAAGCCGCCCAGGACGAGCCCGCCCAGGACGAGCCCGCTCCGAGCGATCCCGTGGTGCCGGCCGAGCCGGTAGTGCCGACCGAGCCCGAGAACGTCAAGGGGCAGCCGCGTGACTGATCCCCGCTCGACTCGGGTTGTCGCTGTCATGGTCAGCTACAACCGGCGGGAGCTTCTTGCGCGGTCCCTCGCAGCCATCGCCGCGGGCGACCGACTGCCGGACGCCCTGGTGGTGGTAGACAACGGCTCGACCGACGGTTCGGCCGACTATGTCGCCTCGCTCACGATGCCGTTCGAGGTTGATCTCGTTCACCTCGCCGAGAACACCGGCGGTGCGGGCGGATTCACCATGGGCATGGCCACGGCGCTCGAGAAGCACAGCCCGGACCTCCTGTGGGTCATGGACGACGACACCGTCCCCCGGCCGGCCGCGCTCGCTGAGGCCGTGCGCCTCTGGGACGCGTGCACCGAGACGGACAAGCCGGCCTTCATCGCGAGCCGAGTTGTCTGGTCCGACGGTCGTGACCACCCGATGAACACGATGCGCGACAGGTGGGATGCCTCGCCGGTCGACCGGCGATTCGCCGCCGCGCACCGAGCGCGGGTCGTCCGCTCGGCGTCGTTCGTCTCGCTCTTCGTCTCCGCTGACGCGGTCCGCGCGCTCGGCCTTCCGGTGGCGGACTACTTCCTCTGGAACGACGACTTCGAATTCACCGCCCGGCTCGCGCGTCGTCGGCTGGGGCTCGCAAGCCTCGATTCGGTCGTCGAGCACCATACGAAGATCTTCGATTCGTTCACGGTCGATATCGGCGAGCGATTCCGGTTCGAGGTGCGCAACAAGATCTGGACGTTCTTCCGATCGCAGGCGCTCGCGCCCGCCGAGAAGGTGCTGTACGGCGGGTCGACCCTCCGCCGCTGGGGTCGGATGGTCGCCGGCAGCCCGCGGCCCGGCGTCGTCCTCAGATCCGGCCTCCTCGGGCTGCGGGAGGCCGTCGCCCACCCACCGCGGGCGAATGACGCGGTGCTCGCTGGGGTCGGCGGGCTGCCCCGCGGCGCGGCCCACGCCGACCCGGAGGCAGCCGGGTCCTCCGACGACCCGGCCCACCCCGGGTTCTCCGTCCTCCTTCCTGTCTACGCGGGCGACGACGCCACCCGCGTGCGCAGGGCGCTCGAGTCCGTCACGGCTGACCAGACCGTGCCGCCAGCACAGGTGGTCATCGTGCGGGACGGCCCGGTCAGCTCCGACATCGAAGCTGTCCTTGCGGATGCCGAGCGTGACGCACGCTTCCCGGCTGAGGTACTCCGGCTTCCGGCAGGCGTCGGACTGGCCGATGCGCTCGATGCTGGCCTGCGGGAGTGCCGCCACGATGTCGTGGCCCGGATGGACGCCGACGACGTCTCCGTCCCCGAGCGGTTCGCGCGCCAGCTTGCCCTCATGGCTGCCGGCTACGACATCGTCGGGTCGGCGATCGCCGAGATCGGGGACGACGAGTCCCACCGGATCGCGAGCCGGCCCGTTCCGGCCACGCACCGCGAGATCATGGCGCAGCTCGGGTTCCGGACGCCGTTCAACCATCCCAGCGTCATGTACCGAGCATCGGCGGTCTCTGCGGCCGGGGGCTACCGGGGCGTGCCGGACATGGAGGACTACTGGCTGTGGGCCCGCATGCTGCACCGCGGCAGCCTCGGCGCCAACGTCCCCGATGCGCTCGTGCTGTACCGCGTGAGCGACGGCGCCTACGCGCGCCGCGGGGGCCAGCGCATGCTGACCGCTGAGCTGCGCCTCCAGCGGCGCATGCTCGCCGCCGGCTATATCACTGGACTCACCTTCGTCCGGAACATGCTGGTGCGCGGGATCTACCGGCTGGTCCCGACGCGGGTACGGCGCCGCGGCTACCGCGCTGCCTTCACCGAGCACCCGGACATGTCCGGGAACAGAACCGCCGGGAAAGCGGCCTGCTGAGCCATGTTCATCTACCTCCTGGTGGCCATGCTGGCCGCCGTCGTCACCTACGCTGCCACCGGGGTGGTCCGGGCCGGAGCGCTCCGGCTCGGCATCGTCTCCCCGGTGCGCGAGCGCGACGTTCACACACGAACTGTGCCGCGGCTCGGTGGACTCGCCATGTTCGCCGGATTCGCGGTGGCCTTCGCGGCGGCCTCGCAGACCTTCTGGCTACGGTCGATCTTCGTCGAGACGGCCCAACCGTGGGCCGTGCTGTGGGGAGCAGGCGTGATCGTCGTCGTCGGCGCTATCGACGACATCGTGGATCTCAACAGCTGGGTCAAGCTGTGCGGCCAGCTCGTGGCCGCCGCGATCGTCGCAGTGTGGGGGCCCCGTGTGACCTTCCTGCCTCTCGGGGCGCTCCCGGTGACCGAGGAGTGGCTCCAGATCGGGCTCACGATGTTCCTCATCGTGCTGACGGTCAACGCGATCAACTTCGTCGACGGCCTCGACGGGCTCGCCGCAGGAGTGGCGGCCATCGGCGGCCTCGCGTTCTTCATCACGGCCTACTGGGTTCACCGCAACGCGCTGCTGCCCAATTACACCGACCTCGCGACGCTCCTCATGGCATTGCTCATCGGCATCTGCCTGGGGTTCCTGCCGCACAACGTCAACCCCGCGAAGATCTTCATGGGTGATTCGGGGTCGATGCTGCTCGGGCTGCTCATGGCCACGGGTGCCGTGGTCGCGACCGGCCAGATCGGGTCGGGACTCTACGACCGCGCCGAGGGCATCCCGGCCTACTTCCCGGTGATCCTGCCGATCGTGGTCATGTCCCTGCCGTTCCTCGACCTCGTGCTCGCCGTGCTGCGCCGCACCACGAGCGGACGCTCGCCCTTCTCGCCGGACCGGGAGCACGTCCACCACAAGCTCCTCGACCTGGGCTACACCCATCGGCAGGCCGTCGCCGTGATGTATGTCTGGGCCGCGTTCGTCGCGTTCGGGGGTGCGGCCTACGCCTTCGTGCCGTGGATGCCGCTCACGCTCGTCAACCTCATTGTCCTGCCCACCGTGGCGTTCCTCACGATGCACCCCTGGGTTCGGCAGACGGTGGGAAATCCATCGTCGCGGCCCACATGGCTGCACTGGAGCCTGTGGGTCCCGCGCTTCACCCTGCCCTTCGTGGCGAGTCTCGCCACGGCGACTGCGTTGGGCTTCACGGGGCTCGCCAACGGGGGAGTGGCCTTCCTCTACTCGACCTTCCTCGGGCTCGGCATCGCCGTTCTGTGCGGCGGTGCGCCGGTGGTGATCCTCCACTTCGCGGCGCCGACCCTGCCCTTCACCGGCAGGACCCTCATCGCGGATCTGCTCATGAAGCTCGCCGCCCTGGCCATCGCTCTCTTGCTCGTCGGCATCCCCGGGTGGGCCAAAGCCGAGTGGTACTGGTTGTCGCTCGTAGCCTGCGGGGCCGTGTGGCTCATGGCCCAGGCCCTGGTGGCGCTCGCACAATGGCGCCCGACGGCGCCGGGGCGCCGGGCGAACCGGGTCGGGGCTTGAGTTCTATCCTGTGTAGAATAGGCATGCACCCACCCTCCACGCCGGCGACCTGGCAGCAGGTCACCGGCGATCTGGCATGAAATGGACCCTATGACGCATCCACACGGCTTCTCAGGCCGTCCTGGCGTCGGCGGTTCCGCAAGCCACGGCTCGCCGTGGCTCCGCCTCGCAGCCCAGTGCTCGGGGGCGTCCGCGGGGGCCGCAGCAATCCTCGCGATCGTGGCGTTTGCCACAACCGGCGCTGGCGCCGGGGGCAGCGTGCTCTTCTCGGCGGCAATCGTCATCGTCTTCTTCGCCCTGAGCCTCATTGCGGGCCACCTCGCGGGCCGCAACAACCCCTCGGGTGCGATCGGCGTCTTCGCCGTCGTGTATGCCATCAAGATCTTCGGGTTCGCTGCGCTCCTGCTGTGGCTCGGCAAGCCCGCGTGGATTGTCGGCCCGTGGTTCGGGGCGTCCGGGATCGTGACGGTTGTCGTGTGGCAGGCGGTCGAGGTCTTCGCCTTCAGCAGGCTCAGGCTCCAGATCTTCGACGACGCACCGGCGGCTTCGGCCGACCGAGGCGACGCCCCGTCGTCGTCCGAGGAGGGCGATTCGCATGACTGAGAAGACCCCTCCGAAGGGGCCTGCCGGCAAGCCTGAGAGCGATTCCGGATACAACTCCGGAATGGCCGTCTTCAGCTATGTAATTGGCGGGATCGTAGTCTGGAGTTTGATAGGGTGGGGGCTGGACAATCTCCTGAAAACGCACTGGCTCGTGCTCGTCGGTGCACTGGTGGGGATTGCAGGCGGCATCTATCTGACCATGAAGCACGGGCTCCTGACGCACACCAAGGGTCCTGCCGAGCCTCAGGGCCCAGGGGACCGCGCCGACGAGGACAGCCGCTGATGGAGCACCCAAAAATTTCACATGTGGGGGTCGAAAGCTACTCGCCCCGGCATCTGCCCGATGATGGACACTGCAGAGAGGAAACGCGTTGACCCCGCTCACGCTTCCGGCCGAAGACTCCGGCGCTTTCACCCCGCCCACTCTTGAGGACATGCACCTCCCGGCAATCTTCCCGTGGGGCGAACATGACGGCTTCTCGAAGCAGATGCTCATGGTCCTGCTGTCCGTCGTCATCATCGCCTGGTTCTTCCTCGCCGCGTCCCGCAAGGGACAGCTCGTGCCGGGCAAGCTCCAGTTCGCCGGGGAGTACCTCTACGGCTTCGTGCGCAACTCGATCGGCAAGGACATCATCGGCGGGCGCGACTTCATGAAGTTCGTGCCCCTGCTGTTCGCCCTCTTCTTCTTCATCCTGGTGAACAACATCTACGGCGCGATCCCGTTCCTCCAGCTGCCCACCATGTCCCACGTGGGCGGCGCGTACTTCCTCGCTGGCCTCGTGTACGTCACGTGGATCGGGGTTGGGCTCAAGAAGTTCGGCCCGAAGTTCATCAAGCTCACGGTCGTCCCGTCCGGTGTCCCGTGGTTCATCATGCCGATCGTGGTGCCGATCGAGATCATCTCGAACTTCATCGTCCGCCCGATGACGCACAGCCTCCGACTCTTCGCGACCATGCTCGCCGGGCACCTCGTCGTCGCCCTCGCTGGCTCGGGCATCGCGTTCCTCATCGAGCAGGAGAACGTCCTGCTCAAGGGAGCTTCGATCCTCGTCCTTGCCGGCGCCACGGCGATGTACATGCTCGAGGCCTTGATCATGGTCCTGCAGGCCTATGTCTTCACCCTGCTGACCGCGATCTACATCCAGGGCGCGCTTCACGCCGACGCCCACTGAGAATTCCCCCTGAAGGGGGATGAACCGAACACGAAAATCGCCCCTTTGGGCAACCTGAAAGGAACACAATGACCGGCAACATCAACCTCGTCGGGTACGGTCTGTCTGCCATTGGCGGTGCCATCGGTGTGGGCCTCGTCTTCGCGGCCTACATCAACGGCGTCGCCCGCCAGCCGGAGGCGCAGCGCGTGCTCCAGCCGATCGCCTTCCTTGGCCTCGCACTGACCGAGGCGCTCGCGATCCTCGGCCTCGTGTTCGCCTTCGTGCTCTGACCCTTTTCCCACAAGGCACACTCAGCCAGAACCGAGTAGAGAGGAGGGGTGCACCACATGCATCAGTTCATTGTTCGTGCCGCCACTGAGGGCGCGAACCCGCTCATGCCCAACTGGTGGGAAATCCTGGTCGTCGCCGTCGGCTTCGCCATCCTGCTCTGGATCGTCGTCCAGTTCGTCGTTCCGGCGTTCGAGAAGACGTTCGCCGAGCGCGCGGAGGCCATCGAGGGCGGCATCGCCAAGGCCGAGAAGGCCCAGGCGGAGGCATCCGCTGCCCTTGAGGAATACAAGCAGCATCTCACCGACGCCCGTGCCGAGGCCAACCGCATCCGCGAGGAAGCCCGCGCCGAAGGCGCGCAGATCCTGGCGGAGCTCAAGGAGAAGGCCGCCGCTGAGGCAGCCCGTATCACCGAGCAGGCACACGTCCAGATCGAGGCCGAGCGGCAGCAGGCTGTCGCCTCGCTCCGCGCCGAGGTCGGCACGCTGGCCACGACGCTCGCGGGCCGCATCGTCGGCGAGTCACTAGACGATGATGCGCGATCTGCCCGCGTGGTCGATCGCTTCCTCGCGGAGCTCGAGACCCAGAACGCGGGTGCGGTGAAGTAATGGCAAGAGCATCGAGCGAATCGCTGGCCGCCGCGCTGGCGGACCTGGAGACCAAACTGCCCACGGCCTCGCTGTCGCTGGCACGGGAGCTCTTCAGCATCCTGGGTGTCCTTGACGGCTCCGCCGGCCTCCGCCGCGCGCTGACCGATTCGTCCCGTGAGGGCGCGGAGAAGTCGGCACTCGTGCACGGTCTGCTGGACGGCAAGGCGAGCTTCGACGCCGTCGAGATCACGGCCAGCCTGGCCGCCTCGCGCTGGGCCGATGCCCGCGATGTCAGCGATGCACTCGAGACCCTTGCCTCGACCGTGGCGATCGCCGTGGCCGAGCAGGGCGCCGGTGCAGATGGCCACGGTGGACTGGAGAAGCTCCAGAACGACCTGTTCGCCTTCATCAGCACGGTCGAGTCGAACCATGACGTGCAGGCAGCCGTAACGGACCAGCAGGCCCCGGAGGAGGCGAGGCGCGCACTCGCGCTCCGCCTTGTTCCGGGAGCCTCCGAGGAAGCGAAGCTTCTCATCGGGCAGGCAGTGACGGCTCCGCGCGGCGCCAAGCCAACGGCCCTCGTCGAGAAGTTCGCTTCTCTCGCCGCCGGACGCCAGAAGCGCTGGATCGCCGACGTCGCCGTCGCGCGCCCCCTCTCGGAGGCGCAGACCCAGCGGATGCAGGCGGGGCTCAACGGCCTCTACGGGCGCGAGCTCAAGATGAACACGACCCTGGATCCGTCGCTCGTCGGCGGCGTCCGCGTTTCGGTCGGCGACGAGGTGCTCGATGCCTCGACGGTGACTCGGCTTGGCGAGCTGCGTCGTCAGCTCGCAGCTCAGGCACGCTGAGGCAACAGCACACTTCGTATCAGACAATTCGGTCATCGCAGGCAGTACGGCTCTTCGATGACCACGAGACTCAAGAGAGCAGGACTGCAAGATGGCCGAATTGACCATCAATGCCGACGACGTCCGCAGCGCGCTGAACGACTTCGCGGCTTCCTACGAGCCTGGCACGGCTGATCGCGTCGAGGTCGGCCATGTCACGTCTGCCGGTGACGGCATTGCCCGCGTCGAGGGCCTCCCCTCGGTGATGGCGAACGAGCTCCTCCGTTTCGAGGATGGCACGCTGGGCCTCGCCCAGAACCTCGACGTCCGCGAGATCGGCGTCATCATCCTCGGCGACTTCGGCGGCATCGAGGAGGGCCAGGAGGTGCACCGCACCGGCCAGATCCTCTCCGTGCCGGTCGGCGACGCCTTCCTTGGCCGCGTCGTGGACCCGCTGGGTGCCCCCATCGATGACCTGGGTCCGATCGCGGCCGAGACCACCCGCGCGCTCGAGCTCCAGGCTCCCGGCGTCACGCAGCGCAAGTCGGTCCACGAGCCGATGCAGACCGGCCTCAAGGCCATCGACGCGATGATCCCGATCGGCCGCGGCCAGCGCCAGCTCATCATCGGTGACCGCCAGACCGGCAAGACGGCCATCGCGGTCGACACGATCATCAACCAGAAGTCCAACTGGGCCTCGGGCGACGCCACGAAGCAGGTCCGCTGCATCTACGTCGCGATCGGCCAGAAGGCCTCGACGATCGCGGCTGTGCGCCAGACCCTCGAGGACCATGGTGCTCTCGAGTACACGACGATCGTGGCCTCCCCGGCGTCCGACCCGGCGGGCTTCAAGTACCTTGCCCCCTACGCCGGCTCGGCCATTGGCCAGCACTGGATGTACGGCGGCAAGCACGTCCTGATCATCTTCGATGACCTCTCGAAGCAGGCCGAGGCCTACCGTGCCGTCTCCCTCCTCCTCCGCCGCCCGCCGGGCCGCGAGGCGTACCCGGGCGACGTCTTCTACTTGCACTCCCGCCTGCTCGAGCGCTGTGCCAAGCTCTCGGACGAGCTCGGTGCGGGTTCGATGACCGGCCTGCCGATCATCGAGACCAAGGCGAACGACGTTTCGGCGTACATCCCGACCAACGTCATCTCGATCACCGACGGCCAGATCTTCCTCCAGTCGGACCTGTTCAACGCGAACCAGCGCCCGGCGGTCGACGTCGGCATCTCGGTTTCCCGCGTGGGCGGCGCTGCCCAGGTCAAGGCGATGAAGTCGGTCTCCGGCACGCTCAAGCTCGACCTCGCGCAGTACCGCGACATGCAGGCCTTCGCGATGTTCGCCTCGGACCTCGACGCAGCGTCCCGCCAGCAGCTCACCCGCGGAGCCCGCCTCATGGAGCTGCTCAAGCAGGGCCAGTACTCGCCGTACCCGGTCGAGGAGCAGGTCGTGTCGATCTGGGCCGGTACGCGTGGCTACCTTGACGACGTCCCTGTCGAGGACGTGCGCCGGTTCGAGGTGGACTTCCTCGACTACCTCAAGCGCAAGACGTCGATCCTGACGACCCTTGCCCAGACCGGCAAGCTCGAGGACGACACCGTCGAGGCCCTCAAGACCGCTGTGGCGGACTTCAAGGTCGGCTTCTTCGGCGAGGGCGACAGCCAGCTGGTCGGCGCCGGCCACGAAGAGCACGAGGCTCTTCCCGAGGGCGACGTCAACCAGGAAAAGATCGTCAAGCAGAAGCGCTGATTCCCTGCGTCTGACTGGGCGGGCCGGAGCCCACGGCACCGGCCCGGCCAGTCAGCGAGGGTGAGGAAAGGACAAGAATGGGAGCCCAGATCCGGGTCTACCGCCAGAAGATTGCCTCGACATCGTCGATGCGCAAGATGTTCAAGGCGATGGAGCTGATTGCTACCTCCCGCATCGGCAAGGCGCGCGCCCGCGTGGCCGCCTCCCTGCCGTACGCGAATGCCATTACTCGCGCCGTTTCTGCTGTCTCCTCTTCGTCCGAGATCGACCACCCGCTGACCACCGAGCCCACCCAGGTGCGGCGCGCGGCAGTGCTGGTCCTCACGGCAGACCGGGGCCAGGCCGGCGCCTACTCGGCCAGCATCATGAAGCAGGCCGAATCGCTTGTCGAGCTCCTCCGCGGAGAGGGCAAGGAGGTGGCCACGTACCTCGTCGGCCGCAAGGGCCAGGCCTACTTCGACTTCCGCAACCGCGACTATGTGCGGGTGTGGACCGGCGGAACCGACAACCCCGATTTCGCAACCGCGCGGGAGATCAGCAAGGTCCTCCTCGAGGCCTTTGCCGCGCGTTACGAGGACGGCGGGGTCGACGAGATCCACGTCGTCTATACCCAGTTCAAGTCAATGGTGGTGCAGGAGCCTACCGTGATCCGCCTGCTTCCCCTCGAGGTCGTCGAGGAGAACGCTGCGGACGCGAAGGAGATCCTGCCGCTCTACGAGTACGAGCCCGAGCCCGAGCAGGTGCTGGACGCCCTGCTGCCGCGGTATATCGAGTCGCGGATCTTCGCGGCCATGCTTCAGGCCGCTGCGAGCGAGCTCGCCTCGCGCCAGCGGGCCATGAAGAACGCGGGCGACAACGCCACGGATCTGATCAAGAAGTACACGCGACTGCGCAACACCGCCCGCCAGGCGGAGATCACGCAGGAGCTGACTGAGATCATCGCTGGCGCCGATGCGCTCAACGCCTGAGCGCACGGTCCGTGCGAGCACCCACCGATAGACTGATTACACGCCATCTACTGAAGAAGTGAGAGAGATGACTGCCACTGCCTCTGAAGCGGTTGCGACCGCTGGCGCGACGGGCCGCATTGCCCGCGTGATCGGGCCGGTTGTCGACGTCGAGTTCCCGGCCGACGCGATCCCGGCGATCTACAACGCACTGACGACGACGATCACCCTCGGTGACCACACCCGCGAGATCACGTTCGAGACCGCGCAGCACCTCGGCGACAACCTCGTCCGCGCCATCTCGCTGCAGGCCACCGACGGCCTGGTCCGCGGCACCAAGGTCGTCGACACGGGCGCCCCGATCTCGGTCCCCGTGGGCGACGGCGTCAAGGGCCACATCTTCAACGTCCTCGGCAAGCCGCTCGACGTTGCAGAGTCGGAGATCAACGCGTCCGACCACTGGCCGATCCACCGCAAGGCACCGTCCTTCGCCCAGCTCGAGGGCTCGACCGAGATGCTCGAGACCGGCATCAAGGTCATCGACCTCCTCACCCCGTACATCAAGGGCGGCAAGATCGGCCTGTTCGGTGGTGCTGGCGTCGGCAAGACCGTGCTCATCCAGGAGATGATCACCCGTGTTGCCCGCAACTTCGGCGGCACCTCGGTGTTCGCCGGTGTTGGCGAGCGCACCCGTGAGGGCAATGACCTCTGGGTCGAGATGGAGGAGGCCGGCGTCCTCAAGGACACCGCGCTCGTGTTCGGCCAGATGGACGAGCCGCCGGGCACGCGCCTCCGCGTGGCGCTCTCGGCGCTGACCATGGCGGAGTACTTCCGCGATGTGCAGAACCAGGACGTGCTGCTCTTCATCGACAACATCTTCCGCTTCACGCAGGCGGGCTCCGAGGTGTCGACCCTTCTGGGCCGCATGCCTTCGGCCGTTGGCTACCAGCCGAACCTCGCCGACGAGATGGGTCTCCTCCAGGAGCGCATCACCTCGACGCGCGGCCACTCGATCACCTCGATGCAGGCGATCTACGTCCCGGCCGATGACTACACCGACCCGGCTCCGGCGACGACGTTCGCACACCTCGACGCGACGACCGAGCTCTCCCGCGAGATTGCCTCGCGTGGCCTGTACCCGGCCGTTGACCCGCTGACCTCGACGTCGCGGATCCTCGACCCGCAGTACATCGGCCAGGCGCACTACGACACGGCCGTGCGCGTCAAGCAGATCCTCCAGAAGAACAAGGAACTGCAGGACATCATCGCGATCCTCGGTGTCGACGAGCTCTCGGAAGAGGACAAGATCGTCGTTGCCCGTGCCCGTCGTATCCAGCAGTTCCTCTCGCAGAACACCTACACGGCGAAGCAGTTCACCGGCGTCGAGGGTTCGACCGTGTCCATCAAGGACACCATCGAGGGCTTCACGGCCATCTGCGACGGCGAACTGGACCACGTGGCTGAGCAGGCGTTCTTCAACGTCGGTGGGCTCGACGATGTCGAGCGCAACTGGGCCAAGATCCAGGAGCAGACCAAGTAGCATGGCTGAGCTCGAGGTCGAGATCGTCGCGGCGGACCACTTCGTGTGGTCCGGCCCGGCGAAAATGGTCAAGGCCCGCACCGCGGACGGCGAGATCGGGATCCTTCCGGGACACACCCCGGTCCTCGCGATCCTGCATGCGGGCGAGATTGAGATCGAGCCGGTCTCCGGCTCGAGGATCACTGCGACGGTCGACGGCGGATTCTTCTCCGTCGATTCGGACCGCGTCGTGATCGTCGCCGACAACGCCCAGATCGGCGAATCGGCCGCGGGGACTCGTTAGCAAGACCTCGATGGACGATTCCGCCATTCCGTTCGTCGTCCTGGCAGTGGTCTTCCTGCTCCTCGTGGCGATGCTCTGCACTCTCGGGGTGCGCCGCTTCGTTCTGCGGCGCACTCTGGGGACGGTGGATGCCTCCATCTCCAAGGCCTCCGGGCCCTGGCGGATGGGGGTTTGCCGTTATCAGGACGCAGAACTCGAATGGTTCAATCTGCTCTCCCTGAGTCCGGTCGCAGGGCACCGGTTCACGAGGAGCTCGCTTGAGCTCCTCGGGCGGAGGGCACCCACGGAGGCCGAACGGACTCGCGTGCAGGCCGACGTGGTAGTGGTCGAACTGCGTTATCTGGGCGAGAGCGTGCGCTTCGCCATGGACTTCAGCGCCTACGCTGGACTCGCTTCGTGGCTTGAGGCCGGACCGGTCATCGGCGTCGGAACCTGGCGCTGACCCCGCCATGGACTGGTTCTACGACCTGAGGCTCGTCGATGGTCCTGTCGCCGTGGCGTGCTGGACTCTCGGTGTCGCGGGGACC
Source organism: Sinomonas sp. ASV486 (assembly GCF_030908215.1). Classification (GTDB taxonomy): domain Bacteria; phylum Actinomycetota; class Actinomycetes; order Actinomycetales; family Micrococcaceae; genus Sinomonas; species Sinomonas puerhi. The sequence continues at coordinate 70,810 of NZ_JAVFJK010000006.1, forward strand.
GTGTTCCTCGTGGGCCTGGTCCTCCTCAGGCGTCCGATAGCGCGCGGCGCGTTCCTGCTGGTGGCGGGTGCTGCGCTGGCGGTCACGGTGACCCTCACCGTTCACTGGCTGCTCGTGGACATCCTGAACGTCTTCCCCGAGGACCTCCCGGGCGACGTCCTCTTCTCGTCCGCCTTCGGCGTCCTCGGCGTCGTGCTCGCTGTCGTCGGAATCGTCCGCCTGGGTCTGACGAGGCGTGTATGGGGCCGGCGGGCCGTGGCCGTCGTCTCTGCGCTGACCGTCGCGCTCCTGTCCGTGCAGCAGATCAACGCGTACTTCGGCCTCAATCTCACCGTCGCGGATCTCGCCGGTGTGGCGGTCAACCGTATCCAGGCCCTCGTACCCACGCTGGAGAGGGCCGGAACGCCCTCAGTTCCCATCGCCTCGTGGAAGGCACCGGACGGACTGCCGGACAACGGCGAACTCCGCAAGGCCCACCTCCCCAACACGGCATCGGGCTTCTCCGCGCGGGACGCGTACATCTACCTTCCCCCGGCGTACTTTGCGACCACGCGGCCTGAACTGCCGGTCCTGCTGCTCATGGCAGGCCAGCCCGGCAATCCGTCGGACTGGCTGGGCGGCGGGCAGCTCCGGATCACCTTGGACCGCTTCGCGGCGAAGCACGGCGGCGTGGCACCCATTGCCGTCGTCGTCGACCCGCTTGGAGCGCCGGGCAACAACACGCTGTGCATGGATACGAAGCTCGGCAAGGCAGAGACGTATCTTACCCAAGACGTTGTCCCCTGGATCAAGGCGCACCTCACCGTGGCGATGGACCCTCGAGAGTGGTCCGCCGGGGGATTCTCCTTCGGCGGGACGTGCGCGGTCCAGCTCCTCGCCAAGCATCCTGAGATCTTCGGCTCCGCCTTGGGTTTCGCCGCCGAGAAAGAGCCGGCGCTGGCCAAGGATCGGCGCAAGACCATCGATGGCGCCTTCGGCGGGGACACCGCGGCCTTCGAGGAGCAGATTCCCGCACACTTCTTCGCTCTAGGGGGCCATGAGGGACAGTTCCTGTTCCTCGCCGCGGGCACCCGTGACACTGACTTCATGGCCCAGGCGGACATCATCGCGGGCCAGGCGCGGGGTGGCGGCGTGGAGGTGCACGAGGAGTTCGTCCCCGGCGAGGCCCACTCGTGGGAGATGATCGCCAAGGCGGTTCCCGTGGGGCTTGACCTTCTGGCGTCACGCTGGAGCCTGCCGTGACCGGGATCAAGTCGCTGGTTTCGGCGCTGAAGGCGGCTCTCCGCGGCGCCCGGAGGGTTCCGTTCACCGTTGGCGTCATCGCGACCCTCTGGATCACGGGGATCGCCACGGGCAGCATCCTCTCCGGTCCCAGCCCTGCCGTCCTCGACATCGTCGGTGGCGACCTCGGGTCGCTGCGCTCGGGCCAGTGGTGGGCCGCGCTGACGTCCATCTTCTTCGTTACGAACCCCCTCGCCTACGTCGCTGCGACGGTCGTGGTCGGCACGCTCGTGCCGGTGGCCGAGACGGCCTACGGCTCCCTCAAGGCCGCGGCGCTGTTCTTCCTCGGGGACTTTGCCACGGTCATGGTGTTCTTCACCGTGACCCAGCTCGCCCGCATCGGCGGCGACGGCTGGCTCGGGTCGATGGTCGAGGACCCTGTCCTCGGCCCGTACCCGGCCGCGGTCTTCACCGCCATGGCAGCGAGTCCCTCGCTCGGCGTCCTCTGGCGGAGGCGCCTGCACACCGCAGTGATCGGCATCGCCGCGATGCTCACGCTGTATGTGGGGCACTCGGAGACCGTCCTCGGGCTCATGGGAGCCCTGCTCGGAATCGTTGCGTCGTGGTGGTCCACGCGCCGGCGCCAGGACGCCCATGTTGTGGTGCCGTCTGTCCGAGAGCGCCGCAACATCCTCGTCGTCATTGTCACGCTTGCAGCGGTGGGCCCTGTCCTCACGGCTCTCACCCGCAGTCCTTCGGGGCCGTTGGCGCTCGTGAGGGACATGGTGCTGAACCCCCTGCCGGTGCTGACCCAGCTGCAGCAGGACTGCGGGGGCACCGTTGATCCCGCATGCCTCCAGGCGGCCCAACCGACCTTCCTCTCGCCCGAGGGATACCTGACCTCCCTCGTGCCCATGGCCATCCTCCTTGTCTGCGCCGAGGGCCTGCGGCGCGGCCGCATTATTGCACTGCGGCTGGCCATCGCGGTACAGCTGGCAGTCGGCACCCTCGCGGTCGGCTACCTTGCCCTGTTCCTGAGGGTGCGCGCCTCGCCGGGGCGGCCCCGCTTCTCGGCCCTGGCCTCGGGATTCGCCCACATCCTGCCCATCGCCCTCACGGCGATAGCGCTCATCGTGGTGCTCTGGCTCAACCGCGACCTGTTCCCGGTCCAGACCGCCCGGGGCATGCGACGTCGCCTGGGCGCGGTCGCCGCCGTGGTGGCTGGCGGCCTCGTCCTCGCCTACACCCTCCTGTGGTGGCAGAGCGGGGGCCTGGGGCGCCGTGATTCGGTCTGGGGCCTCGTGGGAGAGCTCGTCCGGCAGTACCTCCCCTCGCCGATTCCCAGAAGCTACGAGACGCTCTTCAGGAACCGCAGCGAAGCGGAGCTCTGGCTCTTCACGCACAGCGGACTCATCGTGTGGCTCGTGGGACTCGTGCTCGTCGCCGTCGTCGTGCTCCGTGGGCGTCAGTCGCTCGGCGCGCGCGATGACAGCCTGCATCTCGCCCGCAGTCTCGTGCGCAAGGGAGGGGGAACGCTCTCATGGATGACCCTGTGGCCCCCAAACCAGTTCTGGTTCGACGATCATGCGACGGCGGGCCTCGCCTTCCAGCTGCACGGAAGGGTCGCCCTCTCGGTGGCGGGACCGATCGGTGCCCCGGGCCGCGGGCCAGCCGCGGTGGTGGAGTTCATCGGACATTGCGCACGCAATGCGCTCGTGCCCTGCTTCTATTCGCTCTCAGCCGACCTGTGGCCGGTCCTGCGCTCGAGAGGCTTCCACCGGGTCGAGGTGGCGCAGGAGACGAGGCTGAGGGTCCGGGAGCTGGAGTTCGTCGGCAAGGAGTGGCAGAACGTCCGCACTGCGGTCAACAAGGCTGGCAAGCTCGGGGTCCGCGCCGTGTGGACGAGGTACCACCAGCTGTCGCCCGCGCAGCGCCAGCAGCTGAGCGCGCTCTCCGAGGAATGGTCCGCTCAGAAGGCCCTGCCGGACATGGGCTTCACCCTGGGAGGGGTCGATGAGCTCAATGACCCCGAAGTCCTCCTGTGCCTTGCCTCCGACGAGCAGGGAAGGATCCGCGGTGTGACGAGCTGGCTGCCCGTGTTCGAGGATTCCCGCGTGGTGGGCTGGACCCTCGACTTCATGAGGCGCGGCCCGGACTCCTTCCCGGGAGTCATGGAGTTCCTCATCGCGTCGGCCGTGACCGAACTGCGTAGCAGCGTTGACTGGATCTCACTGTCGGGGTCTCCGCTCGCGGCCGATCCGACGGGTGAGCGCGCCGAGGTGGACGCCGGCGACGAACTCCTCTCGCGGCTCCTGAACGCTGTGGGGCACGCCCTTGAGCCCGTCTACGGCTTCCGCTCCCTCGCAAAGTTCAAGTCGCGGTTCCAGCCCGAATACCATGCGCTCTACATGTACTATCAGGATCCTCTCCAGCTGCCCGCCATCGGACAGGCACTGGCCCAGGCCTATCTGCCGGGCCTGACGATGAGGCACCGCATGCGGATCCTGCGCCAGATTGTCAGTTAGCACGGATTGCCGGAAGGCGCGACAATTCGGCACCGCAGATGATTCTTTACATTTCAAGTAAAAAATGAAGGAAAAAAGAGGGGCTCCGGTTCTCCGGAGCCCCTCTAGCGGCTCTAGGCCGATTCAGTCAGTCGCTCAGAGAGCGATGACCCCCGTGGCCTGAGGCCCCTTGGCGCCCTGACCGATCTCAAACTCGACACGCTGGTTCTCTTCCAGCGTGCGGAAGCCGTTCGACTTGATCTCCGAGTAGTGGACGAAGACGTCCGACTGGGCGTCATCTGGAGTGATGAAGCCGAAGCCCTTCTCGGCGTTGAACCACTTAACGGTTCCCTGTGCCATGTCCTGCGTTCTCCTGTGGATTGCTACCAGACGCCGACACTTATGTGCCGGCCGAGTTACTCCGCGGGAGACCCGGCCGGCCGGGAACTCCACGCTCGCAACGGTCTTGCGAGCATGCATTGCATGAAAAACATTGCTACCTACATCAAGACTGCTCTTAGCCAATCACGCTCTGCAGGTATGGTCAACGGCATCGACAGACTTTGTTCTCAAAGGTCTGGAGAAATACAGGAGAACGCCAAGAGAACGGATTCGACGGCGGTCCTCCCGGTTGCCGAATGGCATTCCGGGGCGCTCTGCTCTCGGCGTTGAGCCCAGGCCTAGGCCGAAGGGAGGAGCCTGCCAGCACGCACGACGGCTACAAGCCTCAGGTCCGCGTCCGTCGCCACGATGTCGGCCCGGAGCCCGCGGCGGAGGCTGCCGAACTCGTCCGAACGGCCGAGCACTCCGGCTGGAACCGCGGTGGCGGAGACAACGGCCTCGGCCAAGGGCACTCCCGCGGCGGTCGTGCGTGCCACGACGTCCAGGAGCGTCGCCGTCCCTCCCGCGATCGAACCCGTCGCGTCCAGTGTTGCCACCCCGCCGGCCACCGTTACGGGGGAGCGGCCGAGCATGTAGTGGCCGTCGCTGAGCCCAGCCGCCGCCATCGAGTCGGTTACGAGGGCAATGTTCCCGAAGCCCACGAGTTCGAACACGGTGCGCACCGTGGCAGGTGCCAGGTGGACGCCGTCGGCCACGAGTTCGATCACGGCCATCCCGGCTGCTGCCGCGCGCAGGCACGCGGCCACGGGGCCGGGGGAGCGGTGGTGCAGCGGAGGCATGCCATTGAAGAGGTGGGTCACCGTGGGAATTCCCTCGGCGCCGTCGAATCCCGCCGCGGCGAGCCCGTCCCGTGCCCGCTCGAGCGAGGCCTCGGCCGTCGCATCGTCGCAGTCGGTGTGGCCGAGGGAGGGGGTCACGCCATGGGCAGTCAGCAGGTCGACGAGGTCCGATGCCCCTGGAAGTTCGGGCGCGTAGGTCATGGTGGCCAGCGTGCCTTCCGCGGCCTCGATGAGCTCCATCGCGAAGTCCACGTCGGGCTCGAGGAGGAAGGCAGGGTTCTGGGCCCCGCAGCGCGTGTGCGAGAGGAAGGGCCCCTCCGCATGGACCCCGGCGACGAGGCCCTCGCCGTCGAGCTTGGAGAAGACGGCGACGCCGCGCAGCAACTCGTCCTTCGACGCGGTGACGAGACTCGCGAGCAGCGTTGTGGTGCCTCGACGGTGGAGGAACGCCAGTCCACGGCGTGCTTCGTCCTCGTCGCTGCTGGGGAAGTCGACGCCGTCCGCGCCGTGGCAGTGGAGGTCCACGAGCCCCGGGAGGAGCCGTGCTCCCTCGGGGAGCGGCACTTCGGTGCCTCCGAACTCCGCAGAATCGAACTCGGCCGCCGGCCCCGCGTACTCGATCCGGTCGTCCTCGACGGCGACCAGCCCGTCGCCCAGCGTGACGCCGTCGCTCACGATCGTTCCACGCAGGATCAGGCGGGCTGGAGCTTCCGGGGCGCGCGTCTCGGCGGAGGTCATGGCACTACCTTAGGCGAGTGCCGACGTCGTGCGTATGGGGCCGAGCAGGATCCCCATGCCGCAACAGTGTCCGCGGAAGGGGGCCCTGGGCCTCAGAAGAGGCGCGACTCGACGTCGTCGACCCCGCGCATCGCGTCGTAGTCGAGCGTGACGCAGTCGATGCCGCGGTCCTGGGCCAGCACCCGTGCCTGCGGCTTGATCTGTTGTGCGGCGAAGATGCCGCGCACCGGGGCCAGGCGCGGATCGCGGTTGAGAAGCTCGAGGTATCGGGTGAGCTGCTCCACGCCGTCGATGTCGCCGCGCCGCTTGAGCTCGATGGCCACCGTGGCCCCGGAGCTGTCACGGGCGAGGATGTCGACCGGACCGATCGCGGTGTAGTACTCGCGCCGGATGAGCGTGTAGCCGGCACCGAGTGTCTCGATCTGCTCCGCGAGGAGCCGCTGCAGATCGGATTCGACGCCGTCCTTGATGAGGCCGGGATCGACGCCGAGCTCGTGGCTCGTGTCATGGAGCACTTCATGCAGGTTGACGATCAGCCGGTCGTCGGTCTTGGCGGACTGGACGGTCCACTGCTCGGCGACGCCGTCCTCGAGATCGGCCTCATCAGGCGAGAGAACGCGCAGGGTGGCCGGGGGGCTCATCCAGTTGAGCGGCTTGTACGATCCGCCGTCGGAGTGCACGAGCACCGAGCCGTCCGACTTGACCACGAGCAGCCGCGTGGCGAGGGGCAGGTGGGCCTTGAGCCGGCCCACATAGTCGACGGAGCATCGGGCAATGACGAGTCGCACCCGAGAACTCTACCGTGGGGCGTGCCTGGCCGAGGCGCCGCGGTTCGCGAGACGGCAGAATGGACGCATGCCTCGCTCGAACCGACCCCGACGCCGACCGGACCCCCCGCGGAGCGAGCGCGCGGCGTCGGATGCCCGCGAGGATCTCGACGACTTCAACCCCGAACGTGTGCTGGCGGGGTTCGCTCGCCTCGAATCGGCGCCCGACGGCGAGTGGCGCGTGCGCCAGGTCACCACGCGGAACGCGGCCAAGGTCTACACGTGCCCCGGGTGCTCGCGCGCCATTCCGCCCGGGACGGCGCATCTGGTCGTGTGGGCCGATGACAACCTATTCGGCGAGGAGGCGGGAATCGCCGAACGCCGCCACTGGCACACCCACTGCTGGCGAACCCGCACCTTCCGCTACCGCTAGGGGCACGACGGCGCCCCTCAGGCCGGGTGGGCGGCCTGCGGTCCCGCTGGATTCGATCGCGGTCCGGCTGGTTTCGATACTGTGGGGCGCATGAGCTTCGACCCCGCCTCGTATGCGTTCACCAGTTCCGACGCCCCCCTGCCGATCCGTGCCAACACGGTGCTGCCGGCGCGCCGCGAGAACGTCGAACTGCACACCGAGGACGGGCTCACGCTGGTGGGCGAGCTTGCGCTGCCCGAGGACCGGGACCCGATTGCGACACTGGTGACGTTGCATCCGCTGCCCACCCATGGCGGTTTCATGGACTCGCACGTCTTCCGCAAGGCATCGTTCAGGCTGCCGGCGCTCGCCGGGATCGCCGTCCTGCGGTTCAATACCCGCGGCACGTCGAGCCCGCGGGGCACGAGCGGGGGACGGTTCGAGGAGGGCGTCGGGGAGCGCGCCGACGCCGAGGCCGCCGTGCGCTTCGCGGCCGATCGGGGCCTGCCTCACCGCTGGCTTGTGGGCTGGTCCTTCGGGACTGAGCTCGTCCTGAAGTACGGCGCCACCACGCCGATCGGGGATCAGATCGACGGCGCGGTCCTCCTCTCGCCGCCCCTGCACCGGGCGGTCGACGCCGACCTCGATGCCTGGGCTGCCTTCGGCCAGCCGCTCACCGCTCTCGTGCCGGAATTCGACGACTACCTGCGCCCGGCAGAGGCAGGGGACCGTTTTGCGCGCGTTCCGCAGACACGTGTGATCGGCATCGACGGCGGCAAGCACCTGTGGGTCGGTGAGAAGTTCGTGCAGCGGGCCCTGAATGAGGTTGTCTCCGCCGTCACGGGCACTGCGGTCGAGCTCCCGACGACGTGGGTCGGCCCCGCGGCGACAGCGGGCTGACACCGGGGGCGTCGGCCTCGCTCGGCGTTATAGCAGACGAGGTCAGCGCCGGTCCTGGCGCGTGATGAAGACCTCGCGGATCAGGAGCATGACCGAGGCCGCGGTGGGGATGGCGATGAGCGCGCCGAGGACGCCAAGGAGGCTGCCGCCGGCAATCACCGAGATGACGGCGACTGGTCCAGGGACGGCCACGGCGCGCTGCATGATGCGCGGCGACACGAAGTAGGCCTCGAACTGCAGGTAGCCGAAGTAGGCGATGGCCATGATGAGGCCTGTCTGCCATCCGCCCGTGAGCGCGACGAGCGAGATGATGACGCCGGCCACGACCCCGCCCACGAGCGGAATGAACGCGAGGAAGCCGACCACGAACGCGAGCAGCGCGGCGAACGGCACATTCAGGATGGTCATGACGATGAATGCGAACCCCGCGTTGATCACGGCGACGCACACCTGGCCGATCACGTAGTTGCCGACCGAGCGCGTGATCTCCTCGCTCAGCGCCTCGACCCGACGACGGCGCGAGCGGGGCGCGAGCCGGTACGCCCACACCTTCATGGCCGGCATCGCCGAGAGGAAGTACAGACTGAGCACCACGACGACGAGGACGCCGAACAGCGAATTGGCGATCGTCGACCCGACGCCGAGGACGCCGCCGAAGAGGTTCGTGACCGTGGTGGAGTCCTGCCCGAGCTTCTGCAGTTCCTCGGTGATGCGGTTCTTGATGCCGAATTGCTCGTCGATACTGCGGTAGAAGTCGGAGCCCAGGAAGTCCTGGATCCACGTCGGGACGTTGTTCACGAGCTGGGTGATCTGGTCCACCATGGTGGGAATGAGCGTGCCGAAGAATGCGCCGAGAACGGCAAGGAGCGCGACGATCGTCACGGAAATCCCGAGCGCGCGCGGGACGCGATGCGACTCGAGCCAGCGGACCACCGGATCGAGGCCCAGCGCGATGAAGAGGGCCGCGAGGATCCACAGGAGGAGCTGGGTCGTGTGGGCCGCGATGTAGTAGAGGGCAAGGGCGATCCCGACGCCGACAGTGCCCATGAGTCCGACGTAGATCGGATTGCCCTTGGAAACGCGGGGCCCTGGCTCGCCGAGGTCGGTACCGCCGTCTTCGGCGTCGTTGCCATCGTCTTCGTTGGCTTCCCGCAGCGGCGGCATCTCGAAGCGGACCCGCGGCTGGGCGCCCGGAATCGGGGTCCGGAGCCGATGGGCGATGTCCTGTGCGAAGCCGAGCACTCCATGGTGCGCCTTGCGCTGGCCGCCGCCGAGCACCGGCTGTTCGACAGCGGGGTTGGCCCCCGACGCCGCGGGAGACTCCGGCTCGATGGGTCCGGCTGTGTGGTTCTCTCCCACGCGTCTCGCCTTCTGCTCGTCAGGGGTCCGGCGGAGGGCGCGTTCCGCTACGCGTCATGCTGCCTGCGGCGTGGCACGGCGCAGGCCCCCGGACCTTACGCGCACAGGCTACCAGCCGGTCCGATGCGACTCGATGATCACGATTTGGTTACCATGGAGGGGTTCCCTTCCCCCGACGTGAGGTTATTTCTGTGCGACTGAAGACCGTAGCTGCGCTCGTGCTGCTCGGCCTCGTAGCCCTAGTAGCAGGCATCGGCCAGCTGACGTGGTGGGCACCGGACGAGCAGGTCACTGCGACCCTCCCCGCCGATACCCAGGCTGCGCCGCTGACGGTGATCGACACCAAGCTCCGTGACCTCCGAGGGGGAGAGGCAACCCTGACGATCCACGGAGACGGCAACTACGTCTTGGCCGCCGCGCGCCCCGACGACATGGCCGCATGGGTAGGAAAGGCCGCCCACACGACGATCGATGGCGCGTCCCCGGACGGCAAGGTGCTCTCCGCTACCCATGCCGACGGCGAGGCGACCTCCCCGAACCCGGCCGGTGCCGACCTGTTTGCCATGACCCAGAACGCCAACGGCACGCTCGAGTACCACTGGGATCTCCCCGACTCCGGCGACTGGCAGCTCCTGCTCGCGAGCGACGGCACGGCGCCTGCCCCGCAGGACGTGACTATCACGTGGCCGAGCCACGCGACCATGCCGTGGGCCGTGCCGCTCATCGTCATCGGCGCCATTCTCGTCCTCGGTGCCGCCGCGATCGCGGTGTTCGGATTACCGCGCCGCCGCGGCACGGGTGGATCCGGTCCCGCGACAGGTGGTCGGCGCCGTCCTGCGTCTGCGGCTGGCGATTCCGGGACAGCACCCATCCCGCATGTTGAGCGTCCGGCAGGCACGGCCGAGCTCACCGCCGCGGCCGTGCGCCGCGGCCCTGCCGCCAGGGTGGCTGCGGCCCTCGCCGTGGTGCTTGGGCTCGCGGGCTTCGGCGCGATTCCCGCGCAGGCTGACACCTCGCCGGCCCCGTCGCCCAGCGCTTCGCCCAGCGCGTCGGAGCAGGCCAAGGCCCGGGTCGTGACCGAGGACCAGCTTTCCCGGATCCTCGACCAGACCGCGAGTGCGCTCCAGGCCGGCGATGACGGGAAGGACGCCGGCAAGCTCGCCCCGCGTGCCGACGGATCGGCGCTCCTTGCGCGCACCCAGAACTACAAGGTGCGCGCCTCCGTCTCGACCGCACCCGCGATCGCTCCGGTCCGCGCGTCCAAGCTGCTCACGACCGTCGTCACGACCCAGCGCTCGTGGCCGCGCACCATCGTCGCGGTGACGCAGGGCGATGGCAACAGCACACCGCAGCTCCTCACGCTGCGCCAGGCCACGGCCCGCGACAACTTCAAGCTCACCGAGGCCGCGCCGCTCCTGCCCGGTGCAACGATTCCTGGGACGCCCAAGACCGGCGCCGACCAGATCGCGCTGGATGACAAGTCCGGCCTGGCGGTGAGCGCCAAGGACGCCCTCGGGGGCATTGCCGACAGGCTGACCAGTGCGGACAGCGGCTGGAAGGACAAGATCCCGGACAACGCCTATATCAAGGACACATTCGGCTACCAGAGCGATATCGCCAAGGCCGCGAACGCGAACTTCACGTTCAAGCACTCGCTGGTCGGAGACGAGGCCGCGGCCTTCCGCACGGCCGACGGCGGCGCGATCGTGGTCGCCCCGCTCGACTTCACCGTCGAGGGAACGCCCAAGTCCGACGGCGACAAGGTCACCCTCCAGGACGACGCCGCGGCGCTCGCCGGGGGCAAGGAGGCGAAGACCAAGATGACGCTGACCTTCCGGGAGTCCCTCATGCTGTACATCGGCAAGGACGGCGCCGCGCAGCCGGTGCAGCTCATCGGGGCCACCCGTAACCTCTCGGGCGCGAGCGTGAGCTGACGCGCTCGATCCTCGGACGCGCTGGGCGTCCAGGAGACGCACTGCGCCTCCACACCAGGCGGGGCCGCACTTCCGGTGCGGCCCCGTCTGTGCGACTTCGCCCTGCCGCCTCGCTAAGCTGGACCCCATGAGCGTTCCCGGTTCCCGCCAGCCCGAGCCGCAGCTGAACTTCCGCGGCGCGATCGACCTCTCAGCCCTCAAGGCGCGTGCGACGGCGACGCCACCGGCCTCCTCGGCGAGTGCACCGGGTGCCCCGCGCGTGGGCGCCGCCGCGGAGGGGGGCCCCGGCGCACCCCGGGCCGAGTACGGCGACAGGATCGACCTCGACGAGCGATCTTTCGGAGACGTCGTGCAGCGCTCGGCGACGGTGCCCGTCGTCGTGCTCCTCTGGGCCTCCTACTCGCCCGAGTCGCAGCGGATCCGCGACGACGTGGCGTCCTGGGTCTCGTCCTATGGCGGCCGCCTCCTCTACGCGGCGGCGGACGTCGAGGCCTTTCCCCAGCTGGCGCAGGCGTTCCAGGCCCAGGCGGTCCCGACCGCCGTCGCGATCCTCAAGGGCCAGCCGATCCCGCTGTTCCAGGGTGCTGCCTCCGAACAGCAGGCACGTCAGCTCCTGGACGAGCTGCTCAAGGTCGCTGCGGCGAACGGCGTGACCAGCACGGTCGACGGCGCCCCGGCACCTGCCGCTGAACCGGAGCTCCCGCCGCTGCACCAGGAGGCGTTCGACGCGATCGACCGCGGTGACTTCGCCGCAGCCGAGGCCGCGTACCGCAAGGCCCTTGCAGAGCAGCCGGCGGACCGCGAGGCCAAAGCCGGCCTCGCGCAGGTCCAGCTCATGGCACGCGTGTCCGACGTCGACCAGACCGCCGCCGAGCGCACCCGCGCTGTGGCCGCCTCGGCGCTGGACGATCTCGAGGCGCAGCTCGCCGTCGCGGATCTGGATGTGGCTGGCGGCCATGTCGAGGACGCGTTCTCCCGGCTCGTGGGCTATATCGCCCGGAGCACGGGGGACGAGCGCGAGGCGGCGCGAGTGCGTCTTCTCGAGCTCTTCGAGGTCATCGGTGCCACCGATCCCCGCGTGGCTGCCGCGCGCCAGCAGCTCGCCCGTGCGCTCTTCTAGAGGCACTCATCCCGAAGGCGGAGCGCGTTGTTCATCCTCCCGGCTGATCCGTCCAGCCGCGCGCGTTGCTAGCGTGGGGTCATGGATGATCCCAGCCTGACTGTTCGCGCGCCTGTTGGGCTGTCCGCGCTCTCGTTGCGAGGCCTCGTCAAGTCCTTCGGGGGCAAGCCCGCCGTCAACGGCATCAGCCTCGAGGTCCCGGCCGGGTCCTTCTACGGCCTCGTCGGCCCGAACGGCGCGGGCAAGACCACGACGCTCTCGATGGCCACGGGACTCCTGCGCCCCGATGCCGGGACTGCCGCCGTCCTCGGCGTGGACGTCTGGGCCAATCCGCTCGCGGCCAAGCAGATCCTCGGTGTCCTCCCCGACGGCGTCCGCCTCTTCGACCGGCTCACCGGCGAGCAGCTCCTGACCTACTCGGGCCTCCTGCGTGGCCTCGACCGGGAAACCGTGGCCCAGCGAGCCCGCGACCTGCTCACAGCGTTCGACCTGGCTGCGGATGCACGCACGCTCGTCGTCGACTACTCGGCTGGCATGACCAAGAAGATCGCCCTCGCCGCGTCGCTCGTCCACGCACCCAAGGTCCTCGTCCTCGACGAGCCCTTCGAGTCAGTGGATCCCATCTCGGCGGCGAGCATCCGGGCGATCCTGACCGACTTCGTCCACTCGGGCGGGACGGTCGTGGTCTCGAGCCACGTGATGGACTTGGTCCAGCGGATGTGCGACCACGTGGCGGTTGTAGCCCGGGGCGAGATCCTGGCCGCGGGGACGGTGGACGAGGTCCGCGGAGGCGCATCGCTCGAGGACCGGTTCGTGGAGCTTGTGGGCGGTCCCGGGCGCACGGAGGGCCTGTCGTGGTTGCACACCTGATCCGCCTCAAGCTCCTCCTCGTCCGCAACGGCCTGCGGCGCAGCCCGTGGCAGCTCGTCGGGATCGTGATCGGGGCCCTTTACGGACTGTGGATGCTGTTCCTCGCCGTCGTGGGCCTGATCGCGCTCAGTGTGGTCCCGACCGGCCTCGCCGGGACGGTCCTGGTCCTCGCTGGCACGGTGCTCGTCGTCGCATGGGCGCTCACGCCCATTGTCTTCTCAGGCATTGACCTCACCCTGGACCCCGCCCGTTTCGCGCTGTTCCCGATCCCCATGCGCCAGCTGCTCGTGGGCCAGGCCATCGCGGGACTCATCGGCGTCCCCGGCATCTGCACGGCCCTCGCCCTTGGAGCCTCGACGATTACGTGGGCCCGGGGCGTGTTCCCCTTCGTTGTGGCGGCGCTCGGTGCGCTCCTCGCGCTCGGGCTCTGCGTCGTGCTGAGCAGGCTCATCGCGAGTCTCGCGGCCGAGCTCGCGACCTCGCGCAGGTTCCGCGACGCCAGCCGCATCGTGATGATCATGCCGATCATGCTTTTAGGGCCTGGTATCTCGCTCCTGGCGCGGGGAATCCAGGGCGGTGGGGCCGCGGCGATCTCGGGCAGCGCGGGCATCCTCGGATGGACGCCGCTCGGCGCGCCGTTCTCCGCTCCGGCCGACGCGGCCGAGGGACGTGTGCTCGAGGCACTCGTGAAGCTCATCATCGCCGCAGCGGGACTCGGCCTCGCCGCGTGGGGCTGGTCCTGGGCCCTCGCCCGGGCGCTCGAGAGCCCGGGGAGCCGCTCGGGCGGCGGCCGCACAGCGGGTCGGGCTGGCGCGGGGGGCCGCGGGCTCGGCGCCTTCGGCTGGATGCCCGCGACGCCCGCGGGCGCCGTCGCGGCACGGGCCCTCACCTACTGGTTCCGCGACCCGCGGTACACGGTGGGCCTCATCGTCGTGCCGCTCCTGCCCGTCATCCTGTACGTCTCCTCGCTCGCGGGGCGGGCTCACCGGGCCTCGCTCCTCGAGAGCCCGTTCATCATCTCCGGTCCGCTCGCGGCGTTCGTCCTCGCCTGGTCCATCTCGGCCGACGTCTCCTATGATTCGACGGCCTTCTCCCTGCACGTCGCCGCCGGCGTCAAGGGGCGTGCGGACCGCCTCGGGCGTGCCGCCGCGCTGCTGCTGTTCGCCGTGCCCGCGATCGCGGTGATCGCCGTGCTGCCGTTCCTTCTCGCGGGGGACTGGCGCCTGTTCCCGGCGTTCCTCGGGCTTTCCCTTGGAGTCCTGTTCAGCGGGGTTGGGCTCTCCTCCGTTGTCTCGGCCCGGTACACCGTGGCGGTGCCCCAGCCGGGGGAGAGCCCGTTCCGCAGGCCGGCCGGCACGAGCGCCCAGACGCTGCTCGTGCAGTTCGGCGGAATGATCGCCCTCGCCATCCTGTGCGTGCCCGAGCTCGTCCTTGCGGTCCGCGCAGCGCTCACCGGAGACGTGGGCCTGGCATGGGCGGCTCTCGGGGTTGGTGTCGTCTTGGGAGCAGGGCTGCTCGCAGGCGGGGTGGCGCTGGGCGGGTACCTCATGGACCGGCGCGCGCCGGAACTGTACGCGAGCCTCGTGAAGGCTGGCTGATGCACGACGGCGACCACTCGCCGTCGTGCGAGAGCTGGCCGCAACGAGGTTGTGGGACGTAGGATATCTAGAGTGGACTGCGCTGAGGCCGTGCGCGCCGCCGGGCAACACGATGGGAGACCCCACGCATGGAAGTTGTGATCCTCAAGGACGCCCGAGAGGTCGGCCGAGCCGCGGCAGGGGTGTTCGCGGCGCTGCTGCGGCGCAAGCCCGACGCCGTGCTGGGGCTCGCCACGGGCTCTTCGCCCTTGCCGGTCTACGACGAGCTCGCCCGCCTGCATGTCGAGGAGGGCCTCGACTTCTCGCAGGCCTCGGGCTTCGCGCTCGACGAGTATGTGGGCCTGCCCGCCGACCATCCTGAGTCGTACGGATCCGTGATCCGTCGTGATTTCGCCTCTCGTGTGAACATCGGCCCGGCCAGTGTCCACACCCCGGACGGCACGGCCGCCGACCTCGAGGGCGCGTGCGCGGCGTACGAGGAGGCGATCGCTGCCGCCGGGGGAGTGGACCTCCAGATCCTCGGCATCGGCACCGACGGCCACATCGGCTTCAACGAGCCTGGCTCCTCCCTTGCCTCGCGCACCCGCATCAAGACGCTCACCGAGCAGACCCGCCGGGACAACGCGCGCTTCTTCTCCTCGATCGATGAGGTCCCCCACCACGTCGTCACCCAGGGCGTGGGCACCATCATGGAGGCGCGGCATGTGGTCCTCGTCGCGACAGGCGCAGGGAAGGCCGACGCGATCCACGGCCTCGTCGAGGGGCCCGTCACGGCGATGTGCGTCGGCTCGGTGCTGCAGTTCCACCCCCACACCACAGTGCTCATCGACGAGGCGGCAGCGTCGTCGCTCAAGCACGCCGAGTACTACCGCCACGTCTACGACAACAAGCCGCGGTGGCAGGACCACTGACCGCCTACAGTCCGGTCCGCACCCGTGGGGTCTAGCATGGAATGCATGACCACGATGCCTCCAGACCCCTTCGCCGACGACCCCCGGGACCCGTCCCGCGGCGGCTCCACCGCGACGATCGAGCGCGAGGAGCTCCGCGAAGAGCTTGAGCCCGGAGACCGCGAGCGGTTCTCCCACTACGTGCGCAAGGAGAAGATCATGGAGTCCGCCCTCACCGGCGAGCCCGTGATCGCGCTCTGCGGCAAGGTGTGGACGCCTGGCCGCGATCCCAAGAAGTTCCCTGTCTGCCCCACGTGCAAGGAGATCTACGAGGGCCTGCGCCCCGGCAAAGACAATGACAAGTCCTAGGTGAGGGTGTCTGGTCGTCCGGGCCTGCTGTCCAGGGAGTACCGCGGCCTCGTCGTCGGCCTGCTCGCCATCGTCACATGCAGTGCGTTCGAGGCAATGGCCGTCACGACGGCGATGCCTGTGGTCGCCACGGATCTGGGGGGAGAACACGGCTACGGCCTCGCGTTCTCGCTGTTCCTGACGGCGTCCCTCGCCGCGACCGCCGCGGCAGGCCCGTGGTGCGACCGCGCAGGACCCCGGCCCTCGCTCCTCGTGGGGCTCGTGCTCATGACCGGGGGGCTCGTGCTGGCCGGGGGAGCCTGGGACTTCGCCGCGTTCACGTTCGGGCGGATGGTCTCCGGCGCGGGGACTGGGTTCATGATCGTCCCCCTGTACGTCATCATCGGACAGACGTTGCCGTCCGCCCTCCAGCCTGTGCTGTTCAGCTGGTTCTCGGCAGCATGGGTCGTACCGTCCCTCGTGGGTCCCTACGTCTCCGGCATCCTGGCCCAGCACGCCAGCTGGCGCTGGGTGTTCTTCGGGGTCGCACCGATCGTCGTGGCCGCCGTGGTCCTCACGTGGCCGCGGGTCCGCGGGCTCGGCGCGCCCGAAGCGACCACCATCGACCCCGGAGAAGGCCGACGCCGCTCCCTCCTCGGCGTCATCCTCGCCGTCGGTGTTGCCGCTGCCCAATGGGCTGCCCTCTCATGGGGCGACCCGCAGGCCAGAGCGGCGTTCCCGCCCGTGGCGCTCGGCGCCGTCGTGCTTGCCGGGGCGGGCGCCGCGACGATGACCGCACCCCGGCTCATGCCGCCCGGTGTGGCACGCATCGCCCGCGGCCTGCCGGCCGTCATGGTCACCCGCGGCTTCATGACGCTGGCCTTCTTCGGTGCCGAGGCCTTTATTCCGCTCATGCTCGTCGACCGGTACGGGCTCGAGCCGTCGATCGCAGGGCTCGCCCTGACTGGCGGTGCCCTGGGCTGGACCGCGGGCTCCTTCGCACAGGCTCGGGGCTGGCTGAGGAAGCCGACGTTCCTCGTGCTCGGCTCCACCGTCCTGGCCGTGGGCCTTGCCCTGATCTCAGCCGCCCTATCGGGTGCCCTCTCGCCGTGGCTTGTCGCTGTGGCGTGGGTCATTGCAGGCGCGGGCATGGGGCTGACAGTCACCACGACGTCCGTCCTGGTCCTCGACCTGAGCGACACGGCCGACCGCGGCCGGAATTCGGCCTCCCTCCAGATGGCCGATATGCTCGGTGGAGTGATTGGAACCGCCGGAGCTGGAACGCTGTACTCGCTGCTGCTGACCCCAGAGCGTACCCCCGGTCCGGGTGTCTTCTCCCTGCTTGCCGGCGCCCTCGCCGTCTCGGCCCTTCTCGCCGCCGTGGCCGGCGCGCGGGCGGGCACCACCGCCGCCAAGCCGGTGTCATCGGCTGGGCCCGCGCCCGCGCCCTCATCCGAGACCACGTCCCCGGCGCCGGAGGATCGCGCGTGACCGACACGCTCTTCGGTGACCCGCCTCCGGACGCGGGCCGCCCCGCCCCGGCGTCGCACGCCCACCCGCAGACTTCTCCCACCCTCCCGCAGGCTTCTCCCACCCTCCCGCAGGCTTCTCCCACCCTCCCCCCTGCATTTCCCGATCGCGCCGCCTGGGGCACCGCCCCCAAACTCCGCGCATGGCAACAGGAGGCCCTCGACAAGTACCTCGAGGGGGCCCCTCGTGACTATCTGGCCGTCGCGACACCGGGCGCAGGCAAGACGACGTTCGCGCTGCGCGTCGCCTCGACCCTCATCGAGCGCGGCGTGATCAAGCGGCTCACGGTCGTCGCCCCGACGGACCATCTCAAACGCCAGTGGGCCGACGCCGCGGCACGTGTCGGGATCGCCCTCGACCCGAACTTCAAGAACTCCGACGGCCAGCACGGGCGCGACTTCATGGGCGTCGCCGTGACGTACGCCCAGGTCGCGAGCAAGCCGCTCCTGCACCGCGCCAAGACCGAGGCCGCACGGACTCTCGTGATCCTCGACGAGATCCACCACGGCGGCGAATCGCTCTCGTGGGGCGACGGCCTGCGCGAGGCGTTCGATCCCGCAGTCCGCCGGCTCGCGCTCACCGGCACGCCCTTCCGTTCCGACACCTCGCCCATCCCGTTCGTCGAGTATGCCGAGGACAAGGACGGAATCCGCCGCTCGAAGGCGGACTACACCTACGGCTACGGCGAGGCTCTGCGCGACCACGTGGTCCGGCCGGTCATCTTCATGGCGTACTCGGGCCAGATGCGCTGGCGGACCAGCGCCGGCGAGGAGATGGCCGCGTCCCTCGGCGAGGCTGCCGTGACCAAGGACGTCACGGCGCAGGCCTGGCGCACGGCGCTGAACCCGCAGGGGGAGTGGATCCCCGCCGTCCTCGCGGGCGCGGACCGCCGGCTCACGGAGGTGCGACGCACGGTGCCCGACGCCGGCGGGCTGGTCATCGCGACCGACCACGACGACGCGCGCGCCTACGCGGGCCTTCTGAAGAAGATCACGGGGGAATCGCCGTCGGTGGTCCTCTCCGACGACGCGAAGGCCTCCCACAAGATCGACGAATTCTCGGCGAGCGAGAAGCGGTGGATGGTCGCCGTCCGGATGGTGTCCGAGGGCGTCGACGTGCCGCGCCTCGCCGTCGGCGTCTACGCGACCTCGACCTCCACGCCCCTGTTCTTTGCGCAGGCGGTTGGCCGCTTCGTGCGCGCACGACGCCGCGGGGAGACCGCCTCGGTCTTCCTCCCATCGGTGCCCCAGCTCATGGCTCTCGCGAACTCCATGGAGGCCGAGCGCGACCACGCCCTCGACCGCCCGTCCAACGACGAGGACGGCCTCATGGACCTCGAGGAATCCCTCATGGACGAGGCCAACCGCGAGGAGAAGGCCTCGGACACGCTCACCAAGGGCAAGTACGAGGCCCTCGAGTCCCAGGCTGCGTTCGACCGCGTTCTCTTCGACGGCGGCGAGTTCGGCACGGGCGGCGAAGTGGGCTCCGACGAGGAGCTCGACTTCCTCGGCATTCCCGGGCTCCTCGACGCCGACCAGGTCACCACGCTCCTGCGGCAGCGCCAGCAGGAGCAGGTGTCCCGGCGGAAGTCGCGGCCCTCGGCGGCTACTTCCGGTCCGTCGGGCGTTCCTGACCACCGACGCCTCATGGACCTCCGCAGCGAGCTCGCCAAGAACGTCTCGGCCTGGAGCGCCCGGACCGGGACTCCCCACGGGATGGTGCACAACAAGCTGCGCGAGATGTGCGGTGGGCCGGCCGTGGCCCAGGCGAGCGAGGCACAGCTCAAAGCGCGGCTCGAGAAGCTCGCAGACTGGTTCGTGGGCCGCACCTGACGCCGCCCCCACCCCGTCTGGAAGTCATCTCCTGGGAGTCAGCTCCTGTGGGTCATTCCTTGTGGGTCGCGTTCCGCGGATGCCCCGATGAAGGGGCCACAATGGTGCCATGGCAGGATTCCGCGCTCTCGTGATCGTCGATGTCCAGAATGACTTCTGCGAAGGCGGTTCGCTGGCGGTCGACGGCGGTGCCGCCGTTGCCGAGCGGATCACATCATTCCTCGCGGAGCACGCACATGATTACGACGCCGTGGTGACCACACAGGACTGGCACGTTGATCCCGGTCCTCATTTCTCGGACAGCCCCGACTTCATCGACTCCTGGCCGGCGCACTGTGTGGCGGGGACACCCGGGGCGGACTTCCACCCGGCCCTCGAGCTGGCTGGAGTCGATGCGATGTTTCGCAAGGGCCAGTACGCTGCGGCCTACTCCGGCTTCGAAGGACACGCCGCCCAGTACGGGGACGCCCAGGGCGCTTCAGATGATTCCGACACCCTCGACGAGTGGCTCCGCGCGCACGGCATCGACTCGGTCGACGTCGCGGGCATCGCGACAGACTACTGCGTCAAGGCGACAGCGCTCGACGCCGCCCGTGCGGGTTATGCGACCCGTGTTCTGACCGATCTGTGCGCAGGGATCGCCGAGGATCTCGCACCCACGTACGCCGATCTCGAGGCGTCGGGCGTCGCGCTCGTGTGACCGTCACCCGGATTCTGAAGCTCATCTCCTGAGCGCCACGTCTGAGGATCACCTGACGGCGTTGGTTAGTCCTCCTCGTACACCGTCGGGATCGCGGGCTCGCCGCGGTGCATTCGCTGCACCGAGGAGGGGAGCTCGGCGAGCGACGCCGCATGGCGCTCCCGCGCGCGCGTCACCCCTTCGTGGCCGGTCCACCCGGGCTTGAGCGCGCCGTCGACGATGAAGTGCTCGAGGAGCGCGCGGTCGTTGCCGTCGTCGTGCGGCGGGTACCCGACGCCGATGAGCTCATGCGTAGCCCGTCCCAGCCCGTCTAGGCGCCGGAGGGCGTACTTGCGCCCGCCCACGGTCGCCTTGTTCTTGGCGGACTTCGCAACAGAGACGAAGTGGCCGCTGTCGTCCGTGCGGCTCACGAGCTTGTACACCATGGACGCAGTGGGCGCGCCGGAGCCGGTGACGAGCGCGGTCCCGACGCCGTACGCGTCCACGGGCGCGGACTGAAGGGCGGCGATGGCGTATTCGTCGAGGTCCGAGGTGACCATGATGCGCGTGTTCACGTTGCCGAGCTCGTCGAGGAGCCGGCGGACCCAGTGCGCCTGTTCGATGAGGTCTCCTGAATCCAGACGGACGGCGCCGAGCTTGTCTCCGGCGATCTCGACCGCCGTCCGCACGGCCTTCTCGACGTCGTAGGTGTCCACCAGGAGCGAGGTCCCGACGCCCATCGAGGCGACCTGGGCCTCGAAGGCGTCCCGCTCGGTGTCGTGCACGAGCGTGAAGGAGTGCGCCGCGGTGCCGACCGTGGGGATGCCGTAGCGAAGTCCCGCCTCGAGGTTGGACGTGCTCGCGAACCCTGCGATGACGGCGGCCCGCGCGGCGGAGACCGCGGACTCCTCGTGCGTGCGGCGTGACCCCATCTCGATGCACGGGCGGCCTTGGGCAGCTGCGGTCATGCGCGACGCGGCCGAGGCGATCGCCGAATCGTGGTTGAGCACCGAGAGGACGTACGTCTCGAGGATGCAGGCCTCGGCGAACGTGGACTCAACGATGAGGATCGGCGAGTTCGGGAAGTAGGCCTCTCCCTCCGCGTAGCCGTAGACGTTGCCGGAGAAGCGGTAGTCGGCAAGGAAGTCGAGTGTCTCGCGGCTCACCACCCGGGTGCGTTCGAGGAAACCCAGTTCGGCGTCGGTGAAGCGGAAGCCCACGATGCCCTCGAGCAGGCGCCCGGTCCCCCCGACCACGCCGTACCGCCGCCCATCGGGGAGCCTGCGCGCGAATGCCTCGAACACGCAGCGTCGGTGCGCCGCGCCCGAGTGCAGCGACGCCTGGAGCATCGTGAGCTCGTAGTGGTCGGTGAACAGTGCAGTGCGGGGCTGCGCCCACGGACTCGTGTCGGTCACGGTGTCACCTTATCCAATGCCCGTCCGGGTGCGAGTGCAGGCGCCCCCGTGGCCAGCCCCCGACCGGGGCCCTGCCTAGAATGGAACCCATGAGCATGAGCGTTGCCACTGAGCCCTCCCAGGAGGTCGCCGGGCAAACCGAGACGAGGGAGGAGACCGCGCGGGCGGCCCCGTGGAACCTCGTCGTCTGGAATGACCCGGTCAATCTGATGAGCTACGTCAGCTACGTGTTCCAGACATACTTCGGCTACCCCGAGGCCAAGGCCGACGCCCTCATGATGCAGGTCCATACCGAGGGGCGCTCCATCGTGAGCCACGGCGCCAAGGAGACGGTCGAGCAGCATGCGGTCGCGATGCATACCTACGGGCTGTGGGCCACAGTGGAGAGGGGCGGCCAGCATGGCTGAGCCGTTCATGTACGGCCGCCGCGGCATCACCGGACGCCTCGAGGATCCGGAGCGGGAACTCCTTCGGGGGCTCTTCAACGATGTGGTCGGCATGCTCGATCCAGGCAAGGCGGCGGAGGACCCGCTTGAGGCCCTCGTCGGGTTCAGCCCGAACGCGAGCGAACCCGAGGACCCTGCGCTCGCCCGGCTGCTCCCCAACGCGTACAAGGACGACGCCGAGTCGTCGCTCGATTTCCGCAGGCTCACCGAGCGCTCCCTCAGGGAGGGCAAGGCCGGGGCGCTGCGGGCCGCGTCGCTCTCCCTCGAATCTGGGTCTCTCGTGCTCGACGACGCGGCCGCGCGGCACTGGTCGACGGCGCTCAACGACGTCCGTCTGGTCCTCGCCGAGCGGCTCGGCATCCGCAGCGAGGAGGACGCCGAGAAGATCCACGCCGTCACGGACTGGGCCGAGGCCGACGACGTCGACAAGTACCTCGCGCTCGTCTACAACTTCGTCACGTGGCTCCAGACGACGCTCATGGACGCCATGCTGGATGCCCACAGGCTGCGCTCCCAGGGAGGCGGCCATGAGTGAGCTCGCCCGCTCCGAGCGGCCCATCGGAATCTTCGACTCGGGCGTCGGCGGGCTGACGGTGGCCCGCGCGGTCATCGACCAACTGCCCCAGGAGTCGATCGTCTACGTCGGGGACACCGCTCACGGGCCCTATGGACCGCTTCCCATCGCCGAGGTGCGCGCCTTCGCCCTCGGGGTCATGGACGAGCTCGTGGACTCGGGGGTCAAGGCGCTCACGATCGCCTGCAACTCGGCGTCGGCCGCCGTCCTTCGCGATGCCCGCGAACGATACACGGCCCGGTACGGGATTCCCGTGATCGAGGTCATCCAGCCCGCCGTGCGCCGCGCCGTCGTCGCGACCCGCAACGGCAGGGTCGGGGTGATCGGCACGAGCGCGACCATCGGGTCGCGCGCCTATGAGGACACCTTCGCTGCCGCGCCGGACCTGCAGATCACCTCGGCCGCATGCCCCGAATTCGTCCCCTTCGTCGAGGCCGGGGTCACCACGGGGGCCGAGCTGCTCGACGTCGCCGAGGGCTATCTCGCCCCGCTCAAGCACGCCGGCGTCGACACGCTCGTCCTCGGCTGCACCCACTACCCGCTTCTGACGGGTGTCATCTCGTATGTCATGGGCGACGGCGTGACCCTCGTCTCGAGCGCCGAGGAGACTGCCAAGGACGTCTACCGGGCGCTCGTGCGGCATGATCTGACGCGCAGGGCCAGCACGCCGCCCACCCACAGCTTCGTCGCGACGGGGGACCCAGTGCAGTTCGAGGTCCTCGCGCGCCGCTTCCTCGGCCCGGAGGTCCAGGGCGTGCAGCAGGCAGACCACGTCGCCGCGCGGTATCCGACGGCGAGCCTGGCGCAGATCACCCCCGAGATGCTCGAGGAGGCCCGCGCCCGCGGCGGGTCGAGCAGGATCTCCCACTTCGCCCGGCACGATGCGGGCAGGATGGCACCGTGAAGCTCACCATCGTCGGTTGTTCGGGTTCGTTCCCGGGGCCGAGCTCGCCCGCGTCGTGCTACCTCGTCACAGCGAATGACGGCGAGCGCGACTGGCGGATCCTGCTCGACCTGGGCTCCGGCGCACTGGGCGTGCTCCAGCGTTATCTGGACCTCAGCGACCTCGACGGTGTCCTTCTGAGCCATCTGCACCCGGACCACTGCATGGACCTCACGGGCCTCCACGTGGCCGTGCACTGGGACCCTAGCGGCTGGACCGCGGGCCGGGTTCCCGTCTGGGGTCCGGCGGCGACGAAGAAGCGCATCACGACGGCTCTTGACATGCAGCCGGAGATGGACCTCGACGACGACTTCGAGTTCCACCACTGGACCGCGGGGGAGCCCATCGTGTTCGGCCCCTTCCGCTTCGAGGCGTACGCGGCACGCCACCCCATCGCCGAGGCATACGCGCTGCGCATCGAATGCTCCGAGCCCGACGGCGCGGGCGGCCTCGAGCGGCGCGTGCTCGCGTACTCGGGGGACACCGACACCTGTCAGGGCCTCGTCGACGCCGCGGTGGACGCGGACCTGTTCCTGTGCGAGGCCGCCTACCATGAGGGCCGCGACGACGCGATCGAGGGCGTGCACCTGACGGGCCTGCGCGCGGGCCAGGCAGCGCGCGACGCAGACGCGAAGCGCCTCCTGCTCACCCACCTCCCCGTGTGGAATGACCCGAACCGCTCGGTCGCGGAGGCGCAGATGGCCTACGAGGGGCCAATCGCGGTCGCGGTCGCGGGCGTGCACTACCTCGTCTGAGTACCTGCGCCCCCCGGGCACGGTCCGGGGCGCCCACACGGAATGCCTGTTCGCGGGGCCCGCAGCCCGGGGACACTAAGCTGGTCCCATGACCCCGAGCACATCTGGAAGTCCTTCTGCTGCGCGCGCCGACGGGCGTGCCCCCGACCAGCTCCGGCCCATCTCCATCACGCGCGGGTGGTCCAAGCAGGCCGAGGGCTCGGCGCTCATCGAGTTCGGCAACACGCGAGTCCTGTGCACAGCGTCCTTCACCGAAGGCGTGCCGCGCTGGCTCAAGGGCGAGGGCCGCGGTTGGGTCACGGCGGAGTACGCGATGCTTCCGCGTGCCACGAACACCCGCTCCGACCGCGAGTCCGTCAAGGGCCGCATCGGCGGCCGCACGCACGAGATCTCCCGTCTCATCGGCCGCTCGCTCCGCTCGATCATTGACACGAAGGCCCTCGGCGAGAACACCATCGTCCTGGACTGCGATGTCCTCCAGGCCGACGGCGGCACCCGCACCGCCGCGATCACCGGCGCCTTCGTGGCACTCGCCGAGGCCGTGCGGTGGGCCAAGGAGCAGGGCCTCGTCGAGCTGGGCGCGGAGCCGCTCGTCGACACGGTCTCCGCTGTGTCTGTGGGCATCATCGACGGCGTCCCGATGCTCGACCTGCCGTACGTCGAGGATGTGCGCGCCGAGACCGACATGAACGTCGTGGTGACCGGGTCCGGCAAGTTCGTCGAGGTGCAGGGCACGGCCGAGGGCGCGCCGTTCGACCGTGACGAGCTCAACAGCCTCCTCGACCTCGCCCTCATTGGCACCGCGCAGCTCGCCGATATCCAGCGCGAGACGTTGGCCGAGGCACTGCGGTGAGCGCTGCCGCCGCTGGAGGCGACGGGAAGGAGCGCAGCGGCACTGCGGTGAGCGCTGGCGCCGCCACGCCAGCCCCGAGGCTCGTCCTCGCGACCCACAATCAGGGCAAACTCGCGGAGCTGCGCGACCTCCTGCGCGATCAGGTCCCCGGGCTTGATGTTGACGCCCAAGTGGTGGACGCAGGGGCTGTGGGGGCTCCCGATGTCCTCGAGGATGGCGTGACGTTCGCGGAGAACGCCCTCAAGAAGGCACGCGCCGTCGCGGACGCGACGGGCCTACCGGCGATTGCGGACGACTCTGGGCTCGCGGTCGCCGTCCTCGGCGGTGCGCCCGGCATCTTCTCGGCTCGCTGGGCTGGCACGCACGGCGACGACCGCGCCAACCTCGAGCTCCTTCTCGCCCAGCTCAGCGATGTGAGGGATGAGCATCGGCAGGCGGCCTTCGTGTGCGCGGCCGCCCTGGCCCTCCCCGGCGCAGACGCGGCGGGGTACCGCGAGACGGTCGAGCTCGGCGAGATGCCCGGGACCCTGCTGCGGGAGCCCCGAGGCAAGGGCGGCTTCGGATACGACCCGATCCTGCGGCCAGAGGGGCTCGATGTGAGCTGCGCCGAACTCACGCGTGAGGAGAAGAACGCCATCAGCCACCGAGGCCGCGCGTTCCGCGCGCTCCTGCCGGCGATCGTCGAGGCCCTCAGGCCCTGAGGCTCCCGCCGTTTCCGAGACCGAGACCGAGACCGCCGAGAAGACGACTGCGAACGCGAGAAGGCTCGCCCCTGCCGGTGCGGGGGCGAGCCTTCTCGCATTCTCGGAGGGCTACTTCCAGTCGGGGTGTGTCTTGCGCTCTTCGATCGGCTCGTGCTCCTCGATGAACTCGTCCAACGGATCGGTGCCGAACGTGGCGGCCTGGCGCTTTGCAGAGCGGCCGCGGAAGAACTCGACGACGATGGGCAGGATCGAGACGAGGACGATCGCGATGAAGATGAGGTCGATGTTCTGCCCGACCCACGCGTACTGGCCGAGCCAGGCGCCCAGCAGGGTGACACCGCCGCCCCACAGGACAGCGCCGATCACGTTGTACAGGAAGAACTTGGCACGGTTCATACCGGCCACGCCCACGATCACGGGGACGAAGGTGCGGATGATCGGCACGAAGCGGGCGAGGACGAGGGCCCTGCCGCCGTGCTTCTCGAAGAACGCATGCGCCTTCTCGACGTTCTCGCGCTTGAAGAGCCGCGAGTCGGGCCGTCTGAAGATTGAGGGGCCGGCCTTGGCCCCGATCAGGTAGCCGCACTGGTTGCCGATGATCGCTGCGATGACCACCAGCAGGGCGAGAAGCCACAGGTTGAACTTGATGGTTCCCGTCGCCACGAGGAGGCCGGCGGTGAAGAGCATCGAGTCGCCAGGGAGGAAGAACCCGACGAGCAGGCCCGTCTCGGCGAAGATGATCCCGCACACGATCAGCACGACCCAGGGCCCCAGCTGCGGATCGCTGAGGAAGACCTGCGGGTCGAGCCAGCTGGGCAGGAACGAGGTCTTGGGCTGGACGGCCAGCGTGAGGACAGAGGCGGCGTTGGCCAGGGCTGCAGGGATCACCCTCCAAGGGTACCGGCCCGCGTGGCGGTACCCGGTCTCGGGCAGCGGCGGCGCTAGGCTCGTCGCGTGCCTTTGGACTTCACCGCGATCGACTTCGAGACGGCGAACGGATTCCGGGGATCGCCCTGCTCGGTTGGCGTTATCCGGGTGCGCGGCGGCCGCGCGGTGGAGCGTGCCTCGTGGCTCATGCGGCCGCCGGCGGGCCACGACGAGTTCGATCCCCGCAACGTCGCCATCCACGGCATCAGGCCGGACGACGTCGCACAAGAGCCCCGCTTCGGCGACCTCTTCGCCGAAATCGGCGGCTTCATCGGAGACGACGTGCTCGTTGCCCACAACGCGGCGTTCGACCTGGGGGTGATCCGCTCGGCCCTCGAGGTCAGCGGGATGGAGGCACCGGCCTACGACTATGCCTGCACGGTGGTGCTGTCGCGCAAGACGTACAGGCTCGTCTCGCATTCCCTGCCCTTCGCGGCCCGCGAGGCCGGTGTGCGGCTCGAGCACCACCATGACGCGACCGAGGACGCCGCGGCCTGTGCGGGCATCCTCATCGACATCGCCGGCCGACACGGGGCCGATACCGTCGAGGATGTCTACCGCGCCGTGGGCCTCTCGCTCCCGCGGCAGGCAGCGTTCGCGCCCGGCGATGCCCTCTCGGCCGCGACGGTACGGGCCCTCGCCGGCAGCGCCGCGTCAGGGCCCGGCGTACGCACGACGGCGCGTGGCGGCCCGGGTGCGCCCCGGACATGGGCGCCGTGGCCGGACGAGGGGACGAACCCGCCGGCGAACTCCGCCGCGGACCCCCACCACCCTCTGTTCGGGCAGCGCGTGGTCTTCACCGGAGCCCTCGGCATCACGCGGAGCGAGGCCAAGGTGCGGGCAGCGGAGGTTGGGGCGCAGCCGGCGAGCTCGGTCACCCGCGCAACGACCGTGCTCGTGGTCGGCGATGGATTCGTTGCGGCGGACCTTGCCTCGGGCCGTGTGACGACCAAGGCGCGGAAGGCGCTCCAGCTGCGCGAGCGCGGTCAGCGCGTCGAGGTGCTCTCCGAGGGGGAGTTCCTCCAGATGCTGGGCGGGCACTGGCCCGCGGCCAGCGCCTGAGCGGACTCACGGCTCGGCGGGCTCCCTGGTCCCCCGGGACGTCACGTGAGGCAACAATCCTTCGGCTCCGGGCCCTCGCGTCCCTACCATGGCTGAATGGTTCCCCCCACTGCAAGCGACAGCTCCGTGGACACGTCATCCCGCGTTGAGGCCCTGTTCTCCGGCCCGCCTGCGGTCGAGATCGAGCCGATCGACGCCGCGCGTGGCAGTTTCCTCGCACGGGCGTTCGCCTTCCCCAATCCCGTGAACGAGTTTGCGGCACGCTCGACGGCGGGAATCGTCGTCGTGCTCAGCTGCATGGTCCTCGCGCTTGGGCTCGCCACGGGTGCCGGATGGGGCCTCTGGGTGATCGCGGCGGGGTTCTGGCTCCGCGTGGCCGGCGGACCGCGCTATTCGCCGGTGGGCCGTCTGGCCGTTCATGTCATTGCGCCGCGCCTAGGGAAGGCGCGCCTTGTCGCCGGTCCGCCCAAGCGCTTCGCGCAGGGCATCGGCGCCTTCGTCTCGACGGCCGCCGTCGTCCTCTACGTGCTCGGCCTGGCTCCGGCGGCGTGGGCCGCGCTCGCGGTGCTCATCGTCGCGGCCTCGCTTGAAGCCTTCGCCGGCTTCTGCCTCGGGTGCTGGATCTTCGGAAGACTCCAGCTCGCGGGTCTGGTGCCGGCGTCGGTGTGCGAGGCGTGCAGCGACATCGCTCTGCGCAGCAAGGACCGCACGGCCCGGTAGACCGGCCCGATGTGGAGCGTGCCGCTTCCAGCGCGTCCGCCTCGTCTCTGAGAGGGTGAGCGCCAGCACCGCGGGAGTCGCTCGTCAGGCTCCGGTGACCTCTGCGAAATGCACGGCGACGCCCTCGGCGGCGATCATCCCCGCGGTGCGGGTGATCCACTCGGTGGGGACTGCCTCGTAGCCCCACCCCGTGCCCAGCAGGGCACCCGCGATGGCCGCCGCGTCAGAACCATGGGCGGCGGCGAGCCGAATGCCCGCGGCGAACGCGTGCTGGCGTGGGTCGCCGGACGCGTGGGCGCTCTCTGCCGCGAGCACAGATGCGACGGCGCCTGCGAGTATCGCTGCGGCATCGGCACGGCCTTCGACTCGGGCGCCTGCTGTCCCTCCGGCGCTGCCGGGTGCATCACCTCCCACACTGCTGCCGGTCGACGCCGACCCCGCCTCGCCCGCCGCGTCGAGAGCGGCGAGCACGGCGTCATGGGGGGACCGCAGGGAGGCAATCTGGGCGTACGCCGAGCCGGCGGCAGTGCGGTAATCCGCACCGAGCGTCAGGAAATGCGTCATGCATGCGACGGCCGCGGCGGCCTGAAGTGCCACCGGCGCACTATGGGTGAGTGCCGCGCCGTCGAAGGCCATCTTTGCCACCGTGGCTGCAGGGACGTGGGCTATGAGGCCGAAAGCGGCGGCATGAGCGGCGGCGCCCGCGTCGTCGCAGTCCGAGCCACTCGGGCGACCGGGGAGGCCCATCTCGCCGCTGGCAAGCGACCCGAGCCAGACGGGCCGGACGGCGGCGGGGACCAGGACGCCGTCCTGTGCATCCAGCCACCGTGGCTGGGCCATCGGCGCGCTCGGAGAGAGGGGCACGCCCTGCGCGGCGACCCAGCGCAGCGAGGCCAGCCACACGCCGGCCG
This sequence comes from Sinomonas sp. ASV486, assembly GCF_030908215.1. Classification (GTDB taxonomy): domain Bacteria; phylum Actinomycetota; class Actinomycetes; order Actinomycetales; family Micrococcaceae; genus Sinomonas; species Sinomonas puerhi. The sequence continues at coordinate 100,003 of NZ_JAVFJK010000006.1, forward strand.
CCTCGTCGGCGTGCACGCCGTCGTTGGCCCACTCGATGACTTCGGCGAGGCCGTCCGCGGTGAACAGGGTGAGCTGGCCCGCGGCTCCGAGGGGCCGCAGGGCGGCATCCCCCGCGAGAGCCTCACCGGGCCCCCACACCTCTCCGGAGGCGTCGGCGGAGAGCCCTGCGATCGCTGCCGCCTCGGCGACGGCTGTGCCCACCAGGCAGCCCTGGATACGGGAGGCGGGCGTGGGCGACGTCATGTGCCACAATCTACCCGTTCAGCAGTCACTGCCCGCGGTCCCTGTCCGGTGAGTGCCGGGTCAGGGTCGGGGCGGTGTCGCGCCGATGGCGCCACTCGCCCGCACGATATCCTGCGTGGGCGGATGGCGCCGCCCCACCGCGAGAGGATCGAGGAGACGCGCATGCGGGAACCACAGTGGCGTAGGAGCGGAACGACTCCCGACTACCGTTTCTCGCTGGCCAATGAGCGTACTTTCCTTGCCTGGCTGCGGACGTCGCTCGCTCTGTTGGCAGGGGCCGTCGCGCTGGACCAGCTCACCCCGAACATCGCCCCGACGCTCGTGCGCGGGGTCCTCGCTGTCGCGCTTGCCGGCGTCGGGGCCACCTTGGCGGTCCTTGCCTATCGTCGCTGGGCCCACGCCGAGCAGGCCATGCGTCACGGGCGCGAACTGCCGTTCTCGCGGGTGATGCTCGGCATGACGGTCGTCGTCTTCCTCGCGGCGCTTGTCTTCGCCGTCCTCGTCGTCGTGCGGCCGTGACGGTCCCCCCAGCGCCGGGGGAGGGGCGCCCCGCCCGGGATCCTGGACTCCAGCCAGAGAGGACCTCGCTGGCGTGGCGGAGGACCGTCCTGTCCCTCCTGGTCCTCGATCTCCTCGTCTTCAGGGCGTGGCTCCTCGCCATCGAGGGCCGCGGCGCGCACGGACCGGGCATCGTCGCCGTGCTGGGAGTGTGTGCCGCGGCTGCCGTGCTCGCCACCGCCGCCCTCGCCACGTGCGCGCGCGTGAGGGCACGTGAGCTTCGTCACGGCACGACTGCGCCGCCCGCCGTCGTCATGCGCGTTGCCACCGCCTCGTTCGCCCTGCTCGGACTCGCGACGATCGCCGTCGTCGTGCTCGGACGATAGTCTTCTCACGGACCGGCGCGCCCCGCGGGCTCGCAGGCGCTCCGTTGTGACCAACCAACGAAAAAAGGACTCGCGCTATGACCGCAGATGTGGCCGCTCCCGCGGCCGTGAAGACTCCTGCCCCCTTTGGCATGATCGCCAAGCTCGTCGCTGAGGCCTTCGGCACCTTCCTGCTCACTTTCGGTGGCCTGGGCGTGGCGCTGTTCAGCAACCCCTCGGCCGCGCCGATCCCCACGGCCTTCGCCGTCGGCCTGAGCATTGCAGTGGGCATCGCCGCCGTGGGCCACATTTCGGGCGGCCACTTCAACCCGGCCGTGACCCTCGGGCTTGCCGTTGCGGGACGCACGAACTGGCGCCTTGTTCCGGCCTACATCGTCTCGCAGATCGTCGGGGGCCTCGTCGGCACCCTCCTGCTGTGGGTGACCGTGAGGACCCTGCCCAACCTGAGCAACGTCCAGACGATCTTCACGCAGCTCTCCAACGGCGTCGATGATCTCTCCCCGAGCAAGTTCCCGATGGCCGGCGGCCTCCTCGCCGAGATCGTCGCGACCGCCGTGTTCGTGGCGATCATCCTCTTCGTGACCAGCAAGCGCGCGGTCAAGGGCATGGCGCCGTGGGCCATCGGCCTCGGCCTCGCGATCCTCGTTCAGGCGATCTCGCCGATCACGAACGCTTCGCTCAACCCGGCCCGCTCGACCGCCACCGCGCTCTTCGCCGAGGGCAACTCGATCGGCCAGCTCTGGGTCTTCTGGGCCGCACCGCTCCTCGGCGCTGTCATCACGGGCCTCCTCTTCCGCGGCTTCGGCTCCTCGGACGAGCTGCACGGTGCGACTGCCGGCGGCATCGCCGACATCACGGCCGAGGCCACCCGTGACGACAGCGTGCGGGTCTCCGACGTCGAGGCCGCGGATGCCGCGGCCGAGGTCGCGGCTGAGACGCCCGCCGTCGTAGCGGAGACCGCGGACGACGACGCGCAGGCACCCTCGGGTGACGCGGCACCTGCCGCTGGCACCGCCGCTACCGAGCGGACGGGCGACGACGAGGCGCGCGAGTTCTTCGACAAGAGCCACTGAGCCCAAGGCTCACGGCCGCACCATCGCGGCACGCGCCGGTGGCACCGCAGGAATGTCGGTGCCACCGGCTAGCGTCTGAACCATGAAGATCCTGCACACGTCGGACTGGCACCTCGGCCGGTCGTTCCATGGGGTCGGCATGCTCGCGGCCCAGACTGCTTGGCTCGACGGACTCGTGGAGTGCGTCGAGTCGGAGGGCGTGGGCGCGGTGCTCATTGCGGGCGATGTGTATGACAGGGCGCTTCCCGCCGTCGACGTGGTCGAACTCCTCGACCGGACGCTCGTGCGCCTCGCCGAAGCCGGCGCCCAGGTCATCATCACGAGCGGGAACCACGATTCGGCGGTGCGGCTCGGCTTCGCGTCCAAGCTCCTCGAACGCGGTGGAGTCCATCTGCGGACACGGATCGAGGACATCGCGAGTCCCGTCCTGCTGCCCATCGGGGACGCGCACGTCGCCGTGTACGGGCTCCCGTACCTCGAGCCCAGGCTCGTCGCCGAGGCGCTCGGTGCGAGCGGCGCGGGGCATATCCCCGTCACCGCAGCAGCTCTCGACCGCGCGCGGGAGGACCTCGCCCGCCGTCGATCCGAAGGCACCGTCCACGCGATTGTCATGGCCCATACGTTCGCCGGTGGAGGCGCGCCCAGCGAGAGCGAGCGGCTGCTGTCGGTCGGTGGACTCGACGTCGTTCCGCTGGCGCTGTTCGAGGGGTTCGACTACGCGGCGCTCGGCCATCTCCATGGGCGCCAGGAGCTCGCCCCGGGCATCCGCTACTCCGGCTCGCCGCTTGCCTATTCGTTCTCCGAGGCACGGCAGGCCAAGGGGGCCTGGATGCTCGACGTCGGGCCCGACGGAATCACGTCGATCAGCCCGATTGGCTGGCCCAGCAGGCACCGCCTCGCCGTCCTGCGCGGCACCCTCGAGGAACTCCTTTCGGATGGGGCACATTCCGACGCGGAGTCCGCCTATTGCCACATCACGCTCACCGATCCCGAGCGGCCCCAGCGCGCCATGGAGCGCCTCCGCGTGCGGTTCCCGCTCGCCGTCGCCCTCGCCTTCGATCCGCAGGGCGTCACGCGGAACGCAGTGGCGAACTACAGCGAGCGGGTCGCGTCGGCGCGGAGCGACCTGGACCTCTGCTGCGGCTTTCTCGACCACGTCCGAGGCCGTTCTGCAAACGAGACTGAACAGGCCGCTCTGGCCGAGGCGCTCGAGGCCGTGAGGCTCGCGGAGGTGTCCCGATGAGGCTGCACCGGCTGGAAATCAGCGCGTTCGGGCCGTTCGCCGGGAACGAGCGGATCGACTTCGACGCTCTCGCAGAGCATGGGCTGTTCCTGCTCAACGGACCGACAGGTGCCGGGAAGACCAGCATCCTCGACGCCGTGTGCTTCGCGCTGTACGGGAGCCTGCCAGGGGCCAGACAGGGGAGCAAGGCGCTCAAGAGCCACCACGCGGCCGCGGAAGCGGAACCATCGGTCCTCCTTGAGTTCACTGCCCAGGGGCGTCGCTTCGAGGTCAGGCGGAGCCCGGAATGGTCCCGGCCGAGCGCCCGCTCGTCGGCGGGCTGGGTTATTCAGAAGGCGTCGACCCACGTCCGCGAGTTCAGCGACGGGGAGTGGCGCCCGCTCACGTCCCGTAATGACGAGGCGGGCGCACTCCTGGGCGACGTCCTGGGAATGGCACGCGAGCAGTTCACGCGGGTGGTCCTGCTGCCGCAGGGGGAGTTCGCTTCCTTCCTGCGGGCGAAGGCCTCGGAGCGGGTGGACCTGCTCGAGAAGCTGTTCGGCACGCAGCGCTTCGCTGAGGTGGAGGCACAGCTCGGGGTCCTAGCCCAATCGGCCCGAGCAGCCGCCGAGATTGCGGAGCAGGCGGCCCTGGCCCACGTCATGAGGCTCGAGGCCGAGGTCGCGGCGCACGCCGGGCCGTCCGCCGGCGTACGGGGCTCCAGTCGTGAGGACTCAGATCACACCGGCTCTGATCACAGCGGGTCTGATCACATTGGGTCTCATGACATTGGGTCTGATCACATGGGGTCTGGTCACCCCGCGTCGGTCTCGGTCCCCGCGCTTGATCCAGATGCGCCGGTCGAACCGTCCCAGGTCAGGGCGCTGTTCGCGTGGGCGGACGAGGTGTTCGGGTGGCAGCACGAAGTCGCTGTCGAGGAACGCGAGACCGCCAACAAGACGGTGGCTGCCGCGCGCGCGGAGGCCGAGGCGCTCGAGCGAGCTCTCGAGGATACCGGTGAGCTTGAGCTCGCGCGGGCCCGTAAGGCTGCGTGGGAGGCGGGTGCGGAGGAGCATCTCGAACGGCACCGGCGACTTGCAGGCCATCGGGCGGCCAGCAGCCTGCGCGCGGCCCTGACCGAGGCCGACCGGTCGTCGAAGGTGCTGGCAACGGCCACGGTTGGCGCGCTCGCAGCCCTCGAGGCCGCCGCCGCGGTGGGATGGACCCCAGAGCCGAGACTCGCGGCACCGCTCGGTGCAGCGGGGGAACCGGGAACTGGGCCGGGGACCGGCGACCTATGGGACCCCGGAACTGGGCGGGGGATCCAGAGTGACGAGGAACCCTTGATCCCCGCGGTCGAAGAGGCGCGGAGGGCAGCCTCGTCTGCCTCTGCTGATGCCGCGGTCTTGGCAGAGCGCGTCTCCGTCGAACGGGAGCTCACCGAGCTCGAGGCCAGGGTCGGCGCCGATCGTGCGCTCCTTGCCGCAGCCACGGCCCGTGCCACGGCCTTCGCCGAGTCCGCGGACGCGCTTGACGCCGAACTCGCCGCGCTCGAGGAGGAACGCGCGCGCCTTGAGCCGGCAGCGGCGGCGCTCGCTGTCTCGAGGTTCGAGGCGGAATCTGCCGAGGCAGTCGTTACGGCGGTCCAGGAGCACGCGCAGGCCCTGCGGACGGTGCATGAGGCCGAGATGCAGTACGACGGGCTCCGTGCCGCGGCCCTGAACGCGAGGCAGTCGTGGCTCGAACTTCGGGAACGCAGGCTCGAGCAGACCGCGGCAGAGCTTGCTGCGCACCTCGCCGAAGGCGCACCGTGCCCCGTCTGCGGCTCACCCGAACACCCAGCGCCCGCCGTCGGCGCCGAGAATCCGCTCCTCCTGGTCGATGCCGAACGGGCTGCGGCCAGCGAGTCGGAGGCCGCGGTGGAAGATGAGCGCCGAGCCCGTGACGCCGTGGCCTCTGCCCGGGCGCGCCTCGCCGGCGTGGACGCCCGCGGGGGAGCAACCGATCCCGACAAGGCCGTGCGCCTCCGTGAGGAGAAGCTCGCAGGGGTGCAGAGGGCGGTTGAGGCGCAGGCGCGACTGACGCTCATCACGGGACGTAGGGGCGGGCTGGTCCAACGGCGCGACACCGCGCTGGCCGGGCGGGACGAGGCATCCGCCCTGCGCATCCGAGCCGAGGAGTCCGCGCTCCGCGCGAGCGAGGAAGTCGAGCGCAGGCGCGCTGAGGTGGAAGTGCTCCGCGCCGGATTCGCGACTGTCGAGGCACGCCGGGTCGACGTCGCGGCGCGTGCACGAACGCTCGGCGCGCTTGCGGACTCCCTCATAGGACGCCGCAACGCGGAGGTCGCGAAGACTCGCGCCGCTGAGATTCTCAGCGCCGCGCTGGCGGAGACCGAGTTTCAGGATGAGGCTGCCGCGAGGTCCGCGCTCATGGACGCCGCAGACGCGGCACGAGCGGAGTCGCAGGCCTCGGATTACGACGCAGAGGGCCAACGGCTGAGCGGACTTTTCGGCTCGGCGGCCGTGCGCCGCGCCCTCGCCGCGGAGTCAGGGGGCGTCGTACCCTCCCGCGACGACCTCGCGAGGCTGCGCGCTTCTGAAGGGGAAGCAGAGCGCAGGCTCCGGGACGCCGATCTGGCAGCGACGGACGCCTCTGGAGCCCGGAAGCGGTGTCTCGCTCTGCGAGAGAGGTTCGAGGACTCGGTGCCGGCGCTCGAGAAGACCAAGGCGCGCTCCCACGCGCTGGGGGAGCTGGCTCGGACGGCCCGGGGACAGGGCGACAATGAGCGGCGCATGTCCCTCCACAGCTACGTCCTGGCCGCGCGCCTCGAGCAGGTCGCCACGGCCGCGACCGAGCGGCTGCTCGCCATGAGTGACGGCCGCTTCAGCCTTGAGCACTCCGACGCCCTCGCCGCGCGGGGTGCGGCCTCAGGACTCGGACTCGAGGTAGTGGACGGATGGACGGGCCAGAAGCGCGATCCGTCGACGCTCTCCGGCGGCGAGTCCTTCATGGCCTCGCTCGCCCTCGCGCTCGCCTTGGCCGATGTGGTCCAGCACGAGTCGGGGGGGATAGACATCGAGACCCTCTTCGTCGATGAGGGATTCGGCAGCCTCGACGAGCAGGCCCTCGAGCAGGTCATGGACGCGATCGAGGGCCTGCGGGCTGGCGGCCGGGTGGTGGGCCTTGTCAGCCATGTCCCGGAACTGAAGCAGCGCATCCCCGCCCAGATCCGCGTCAGCAAGGGGCGGGATGGGTCCCACGTTGAGTCGGTTGGGCTCGTGCCGGCGGTCCCGGCCTGAGGTCCCCTGCGGTCGGCCGGCCCCACCGTCCGGCAGGCGCCCTGCGAGCGGCACACGGTCGAAGCAGGCCAGACGTTAGGATATGAGAGCTACCGGGTCCAGCACGGCGGGTGGCAGGGACGCCGTGCGTGTCGTTGAGGTGTCCGTGGCCGTCCGCGTCTCCTTGCTGTCCCGCTACGCCGTGCTGCCTCGGCTCGCCGGAACCAGCTTCATTCCCCTTGCGCTCATGGCACGCCTTCCGCTGGCCATGCTCACCCTCGGCACTCTGACCCTCGTGTCGGTTGCCTCCAGCTCGTATGCGCTCGGCGGCCTCGCCGCTGGCGGCGTCGGCGTCGGTGCTGCGATCGGCGCCCCGGTCCTCGGGTGGATCGCCGACCGCACGGGGCAGCGCCGCGTGGTCCTCATTGCCGGCCTCGTCGATGCGGCCGCGATGGCGGCCATCGTCGCCGCATGCTACCCGCCCGGAGGGCTCCATGAGCCGCATGCGGGCACGGTGCTCCCGGCGGCTCTTGCGGCCGGTCTCACGAATCCCCAGGTGGGTCCACTCGCGCGGGCCAGATGGATGGCGCTCACCGAATCGCGGCCGCTCCGCGAGCTTGAGCGTGACGCCGCGTTCTCCTACGAGGGAACGGCGGACGAGCTGACGTTCGTCCTGGGCCCGGCGCTCGTCGGCGCACTGGCCGCCTTCGTCGCGCCGTGGCTGCCGCTCGTCGTCGCCGCACTAGTCTCGGCCGTCTTCGTCACGGCCTTTGCACTGCACTCCACCGCCGCGTCGGTTCGCCCCAAGCCGGGTCCGCGTGTACCACCTGCCGGGTCCCGACGGCCGGGAGCCTCGGCCGTCGTCCTCGTTCCGATAGGCGCAATGCTCGCCATGGGCGCCTACTTCGGCGGCACGCAGACCGCCCTCACGGCGTTCGCGGGCGGGCTGCGCTCGGCCGAGGCCGCCGGACTCCTCTATTCCGCGCTGGGCCTGACCTCCGCGGTGGCGGCGCTCAGTGTCGCGGCGTGGCCATCCCGCTTCGTGCTCCCGGCTCGGTGGTCTGCCAGCGCCGCCCTCCTCTTGGGCGCCACGCTGCTTCTCTTCACGCCGCAGACCCTTGGCGCCATGACGCTCGTCATGCTGCTCGTTGGAATCCCCGGCCGAATCGGGCGGCCCGCAGTCTGCGTACACCGTTCCGATCACGGCGGCCGGGGTACTCCTCCTCCTGGGCGTCGTCGTGATGGTCCTGCGCCGCGGACGAGGCTGACCTGTCGGGAGGCCCGCGCTTGGCTCCGGCGCATGGTTGGGGCGCTCAGCCGGCGGCCCCCGCCAGGATCCCGCGGCCGCTCAGCCGACGGCGCTGGCTATCCGCGTCGCCGCGGCCCGGAGTGCTGCCCCGATGGGGGCGCTGTCGACGGCGTCGGCACTGAGGTAGACGACGGCCAGCGCGGCCGGCCGGTGGTGGGGCAGCAGGAGCGGGACCGCGACCGAGGCCGTCCCCGGGATCACTTCGTCATGGCTCAGCGCGTACCCGCGCACGCGCGACTCGTCGGCCTCGCGCCGGTAAGGCACCCCCGGCACACGCTGTTCCCACTCCGTGCGGCCGAGCGCCGACTGGATCGCGATGCCGGGTCCGCCCCGGTCGAGGGGGTGGCGGGTCCCCGGGTGCTGGGCGAGGGTGGCCCCGTTGTGCTGGGGCTCCACCGTGGCGAGGGTGATGCAGTCCGTGCGGTCCCACAGCGCCACGAACGAGGTCATGCGCAGCTCTGCGGCGAGCCGCCCGAGCTCGGGGAGTGCGGCGGCCTGGAGGTCCCGGGACACCGATCGGGCCAAGACGGCGAGCCCTGCACCTGGCTGCAGTCGACCCGAGTCGTCGCGCGTCACGAGGGCGTGGTCCTCGAGCGTGCGTACAATCCGATAGGCGATCGAGCGGTGCACGTCCAGCTGGGCCGAGAGCTCCGCGATCGTCAGGGGAGTCCGGGCCTCGGCGAGGATCTCGAGGGCGCGGATGCCGCGCGAGAGGGTCTGGGAGTGCGGGCCGGTCTCGGCGGTGCGGGGCATGGGTACGTCCTCACGAAGGTCTGGCCCGACTGGAGCGCCATGCGTTCTATATCGGCACACCCAGTTCAAATATCGAACAGTGGTTCCAAGTATCGGGCAGGCATGCCGGCGGTGCAAGCAGCCCCGGTTCGGGGGCCGTCGTGCCCCCTAAGCCCGCGAGCCATTCGGCGCACCGACCGCACCGCTCGCCGCACACCTCGGCCGAGGGGAATGCTACCGGTGTGCCCCATCTCACATCTCGTGTATCCTGCTCTTTATTGACCGACCAATCGGTAAGTAAATCGGTAAAGCAATTGCCGAGAGGCGGCTGCCTCGAGGCAGGTCGAGTCAATGCCTTTTGGCCCCCGTGCCCCGCACCCTAAACCACGGAGTTCGAATGACCCAGGCAGTCAACGCTGGCCGACCCTCTTCCGCGATGTCGCGTGAGGAGCGTCGGGTTCTGGCCGGCACTCTCGTCGGCACCACGATCGAGTGGTACGACTTCTTCATCTATGCCCAGGCGGCCGGCGTCGTGCTCGGCCCGCTCTTCCTCGCCCCCGTCGCCAAGGAGAACCCGGGCCTGTCCCAGGTGATCGCCTTCGCGACGATCGGCATCTCGTTCCTCTTCCGCCCCCTCGGGGCGATCGTGGCCGGCCACCTAGGCGACCGCCTGGGCCGCAAGCAGATGCTCGTGTTCACGCTCATCATGATGGGCCTCTCCACGTCCCTCATCGGCGTGCTGCCCACCTACGCGCAGGTCGGGGCCCTGGCGCCGGTCCTGCTGATCCTGCTCCGTGTGCTGCAGGGCTTCTCAGCCGGTGGCGAGTGGGGCGGAGCAGCGCTCATGTCCGTCGAGCACGCGCCGAAGGGCCGCCGCGGCTACTTCGGCGCCTATCCGCAGATCGGCGTTCCGATCGGCATGATCCTCGCCACCTTCACACTCTGGCTGCTGACCACCGTAATGGGCCCGGCCTTCGCCCAGTGGGGCTGGCGCCTGCCCTTCCTGTTCTCGATCGTGCTGATCGTGGTCGGCTACATGATCCGCCGCGCGGTGGAGGAGAGCCCGGTCTTCCTGGCACTCCAGGAGCGCCGCAAGGAGTCCTCGGCCCCCCTCGGGCAGCTGTTCCGGTACAACTGGAAGGAAGTCATCCTCACCGCGGTCATCTTCATCGCGAACAACGCGGCCGGCTACCTGCTCATCGCCTACTTCGCCACCTACGCGGTCAAGGTGCTCAAGATGGACCAGCCCACGGTCCTGCTCGCCACGACGCTGGCCTCCTTCGGCTGGCTCGTCTTCACGCTCTGGGGCGGGCTGATCTCCGACAGGCTGGGCCGGATCCGCACGTTCCAGATCGGCTACGCGTTCCTCGCGCTGTGGGCGGTGCCGATGTGGTTCCTCATCGACACGAAGGACATCGTCTGGTACTTCGTGGCCATCTTCGTCATGACGATCGGCCTCGGCTTGTCCTACGGCCCGCAGTCGGCACTCTACGCCGAGATGTTCCCTGCCCGGGTGCGCTACTCGGGGGTCTCGATCGGCTACGCCCTCGGCGCGATCCTCGGCGGCGCGTTCGCCCCGATGATCGCTGAGATGCTCATGAACCAGTTCAAGATGTCCTGGACGATCGGCGTCTACATCGCGATTGCCGCCGTCATCTCCCTCATCGCCGTCTCGCTCGTGAAGGAGACCAAGGGGGTCGACCTCCACGTGGAAGAGGCCCACGCCGACTACGTCCGCGAACACCCCGATGCCGTGCACTGAGCCAGCAGGGGCCGCCCTCACCTGATCGGGCGCACGACGGCGGGCCGTCCCTCCCGGGGTGGCCCGCCGTTGCGCTGTGGCCGCCGCGCTGCCTGCGAGGCTGGGGCGGACTCCGGGTCTGTGCGCGCGTCGTCAACCGCCGTGCGCGTGGACCGCGGCGCCCGTCCACGGACCTGCGGGACAGTGGTGGCATGGAGCACAGGATGTCAGGGCGCTGGGCCGCCGTCGCAGCAACCGCAGGCGGAGCCGCCCATCTGGCCATGGTCCCCGCAGGCGGCTGGATGGCCATCCTCGCGGGCGCGATGGCCGCCGCGTGCACGCCCTGTGCCTGGCACTTGTGGCGCGGACCCAGCCTGCGCGCGGGCCATGCAGTCATCGCCATGTCGGTGGCCATGGCGCTCGTCCACGCGGTACTCGCGTTCGGCGGGGCCCACGGCGGAGGGCACGCCCACGGCGCCCAAGCCGCGCTCTCCGGGGGCCCAGGGGACGGCCATGCGACGACCATGCTGGCGGTCATCGCGGTCGAGCTCCTCACCGCCTTCGCCGCCGCGGCATGGGTGCGCCGACAGCGGCTGACGCGCGGCGCCGTCGTGCGCTGAGCGATCCGTCACAGCGAGCGCCGTTCCGCGGCAGCACGGCGGTAGGGTGTGCCGGTGAGTACGACCCAGAACCCCGCCGACGGTACCGAGATCTCGTACGACGCCGCGGGGAGCGGCCCCGCCGTCGTCCTCCTCCACGGATCAGCGCTCTCAAGGGCAATCTGGCGCGGGCTCGGCTATGTCAGGGCGCTCGACGGCTTCACGGTGGTGCGCATCGATCTGCGCGGCCACGGCCGCAGCGGCAAGCCCGACCACGCGGCCGCGTACCGCATGCCGCGGCACACCGGCGATGTCCTTGCCGTCCTCGACGCCGAGGGGATCCCCCGGGCCCACGTGGTGGGCTACTCGCTCGGCTCGCGCGTCGCCTTCTCGCTCGCAGCCACCGCACCCGATCGCACCACCTCCCTGACCGCACTCGGAGGCACCTTCAGGCCGCAGCGCGGCGAGGTGGCCAAGGTCTTCTTCCCGGGGTACCTCGAGGCGCTCGAGTCCGGCCGGATCGAGGCCTTCGTGGAGGGGCTCGATGCCGCAGGAAAGCGGTTGGACCCAGCCACCCGCCAGGCGTTCCTCGCCAACGACCCCGCCGCGCTCGCCGCGTGCTTCGCCGGCACCGAGGACGACCCGGGGCTGCCCGAAGCCGTCGTCGCCCAGCTGGCGCTGCCCGCCCTCCTCATGGCAGGCACGCGCGACCCGCAGCGGCTCGAGGATTCGCGGCGGGCTGCGCAGCTGATGCCGAATGCTCGTTTTATCGAGCTGCCCGGGCGCACCCACGCCGGCACCCTCGCGCCGGCGGGGCCGATCCTCGACGAGCTGGTGCCGTTCCTGCGGGCGGCGTCGTAGGCGGACCCGCGGGGTCCTCAGGACGGCTTGGCTCCGCGCGGGCCGCCGCGCCTACAGCCCGTCGACGCGCTCTGCCCAGGCGTCCGGGCCCCCGAGGCGCAGCGCGCCCGCCGTCCACGCGGCCATGCGGGCGTAGGCGCGGCGCCGGATGGGTGCGGGCGAGAGGAAGATGTCATGCATCGCGCCGGGCACCCGCACGATAGTGACGTTCTCGCCCAGTGAGAGCGCGCGGTGGGCCACCCTGTCGACGTTGATCGCCACGTCGGCCGACGCCGCGTCGTCGCGCCACTGCGGGGACAGGTAGCTTTTGTCCGAGAGGAGCACCAGCACCGGGAGCTCGAGCCTGAGCCCTTGGGCCACCTGGTCCTGGCCGACGAAGACCGCAGCGAGGAATGCGGGAGGGAGCTGGAAGGCCTTCGCCGGCCGCCAGAGCGCGTTGTACGTCCATTCGCCGCCGAGCTCTGCCGAGGTGGTCCGCGCGTAGTTGCCCGAATCGATGCCCGGCAGCGCACGGTGGGGCAGGAGCCTCGCATGGGCCTCAAGAAGGGGGGCCATGGCGCGGCGGGCGATCTCGGATGCCTGGAATTCGAGCCACGGGCTGTTGAGGACAACGGCGTCGACCGACTCGGGGTGCCGCGCGGTCCAGAGGCTCAGGATGAGCCCTCCCGTCGAGTGGCCGAGCAGGAGCAGCCGACGCCGCGGCGCGCGCGAGGAGGCCGCGTCGTCGTGCGTCGGTTGTCCCATGGCCGTCAGGGCGGAGGCAATGTCGGCATCGAAGTCGGTCAGGCTCGAGGCGTCGCCGGGTACCTTGCCGGGGCGGAGGCTCCGACCGAAGCCATGCAGGTCCAGGGCATAGAAGCGCGCCCCGGCACGGTGCCAGAACTCGGCAAGCGGGCGCTGGAAGAAGTAGTCGCTCCATCCGTGCACGTACAGCACGTCCGTGCCGATGGCCGGCTTGCGCCACCACCGTCTCGACGTCCCCCGGTACCGCACGAGGGTGGCGGGCTCGCCGTCGTGGCCCCCGAGCGTCAGCTGCTCGAAGCCGTCTCCGAGGCCGTCCGGAACCCAGTCCCGCGCCTGGTCCCCCGTGCGGATCCGTGCCATGGAGTCGATGCTAGCTGCGGGCGGGGCCGCGCGGGAAAGGTTCAGGCTCCAGAGCCGATCACCCTCCCGCCGCCCGGTAGGACGTCGGAGGAAGTCCGTAGGCGGCCCGGAAGATCCGGGAGAAGTGTGCCGAGTCGGTGAATCCCCACCGGGCGGCGATCGCAGTGACCGGCCGGTCGGCCAGCACCGGGTCGCGGAGGTCGCGCCGGCAGCGCTCGAGCCGGCGCTCGCGGATGGACGCCGAGACGGTGGTCCCGAGCTCCCGGAAGAGGTCGTGGAGGTGGCGGGTCGAGATGAAGTGTGCCGCCGCGATGGAGCCGGGGGAGAGGGCCTGATCGGGCAGGTGGACCTCGATGTAGTCGTGGATCCGCGCGAGCAGCATCTGGTGCGGATCGCGGGAGGCGGCCGAGCGGAGGTCGAGCTCTCCGTTGAACAGCGTCGTGACGAGGTCGAGCGCGTTGTTGATGAGCCGTGAACCGTTGGGGCCGGCCACGGCGGCCAGATTCTCCGACAGCCGCACGAGGAAGGGAGCCACGAGCGCCCCGAGGCCGTCGGAGCCGCTCATGGACGTGGCCGTGATCTGGGCCATGGCGTCCGGAGGGAGGTCGAGGGCCGCGTGGGGGAACATGAGCACGAGCGAGCGGAAGTCGCCGTCGAACGCGAGCGTGTACGGCCGGTCCGTGGAGTAGACGGCGAGGTTGCCGGGCGTGAGGACCGCCTCGCGGCCGTCCTGCAGGAGGAGCCCCGTTCCCGCGAGCTGGATGCTCAGCTTGAAGTACTTGCGCTCCGACGCGGCGACGAGCTCGCTCGTGCGCAGCACCGTGTGACTGCTCGCCGCGACCTCGATCATGCTCAGGTCCCGCGAGGCCAGATGCCTGCCGCGCATGCTGCCCTCGAACCCCGACCGACGGTCGGCCTCGACGTGGAGCGGGACGAAGGAGGCCGAGACCGCGCGCCGCCACGAGTCGAAGTCGTGGGCGAGCGTGACCTCGAGGCCCTCGGCAGTCTGGATAGCGCTCATGCTGCCACCCCGGCCAGGAGGCCGTCGAGGAGGCAGTCCAGCTGGGCAACGAGCTGGCCCGTGCCGTGGTGGCCGGGGGAGAGCGTGGCCGTGATCTGGGCACCGAGCACGAGGTCCATGACGGCGCCGACCGCCGCGGTGAGTTCCGCCGCGGATCCCTGCCCGGCGGCGTCGTGCGCCTGCGACCCGGTGAAGCCCGCCTCGCGCAGGAGGCCGGCGAGGGCCGAGCGCCACTGGTCCATGGACCGCTCGTGCAGCGCGGCCTTCGCAGGATCGCGCAAAGCCTTGTTCCAGAAGGCGATGGCCACGCGAGCCTCGGCGAGGCGCTCCTCGTCGAGCGGCAGGATCTCGTGACAGTAGGCCCGCAGCGCGTCACGGCCGGACAGCCCGGCGGTGGCACCGTCCATGCGCCGGTTGGTCTGGGCGAAGACGTGCTCGAAGGCGAAGTCCAGCAGTCGGTCCTTCGAGTCGAAGTAGGGCTTGAGGGCGCCGTTCGCGAAGCCTGCCTCCGCCGCGATCTCGCGCATCGTCGCGGCGTCGATCCCGCGCTCCGCGATGACCCGCCACGTGGCGTCGACGAGCTCGAGTCGCCTCTGGTCGTGGTCGACGATCTTCGGCATCTGCCCTCCCACCTCTTTTTTCTACAACCGTTGTGATTCAGCTTACAGTTCGTTATTCTCTACGTCTATAGAAAAAACTCCTTCGCCTACCCCAGGAGATCGCCATGAGCACGGAGACCACCATCCACGACCACGCGTGCCACGAGGCTGAAGGCGTCGAGCCGGAGGCTCAGGCCGCGGGCCAGTATGCCCTCGCGACGGCCGCCGAGGTCTCGGCCGCGCGCGGCATCCTTGAGCGCGCCGGCCTGTGGCACGAGACAACGCGCATCGCGTATCTCGGCCTCGTCGACCCGCCCCGCGGCCGGGGAGGGGATCAGGAGGGCATCGACCGCCGCTTCCGCGCGTTCCTGCACGACGTCGCCGGTGCTGCGCCGCACGACGTCACCCTTTCGGTGACGCGCGGCGAGGTGGACTCGGACGTCGAGCTCGACACCGCGGTGTCGGGCGAGCTGCCCGTCCTCGAGGAGGAGTTCGAGGCCGTCGAGGAGATCCTCAACGCCGATCCGCGTTGGCTCGCCGCCCTCGAGGCACGCGGTCTCGCGGTCTCCACGGTACGGGTAGCGCCGCTCTCGGCCGGCGTCTTCGACTACCCCGAGGAGAAGGGCCGCCGGATCCTGCGCGGCCTCGCGTTCGTGCAGGAGCACGAGACCGACAGCCCGTGGGCACACCCCGTGGACGGCCTCGTCGCGTACGTCGACGTCGTGAACCGCAGCGTGGACCAGGTGCTCGACTTCGGCGTGGTCCCGGTCCCGGCCGAGCACGGCAACTTCACCGACCCCGAGCTGACCGGGCCGATCCGCACCACCCAGAAGCCCATCGAGATCATCCAGGCCGAGGGACCGAGCTTCACGGTCACGGGCGGCAACCACGTCGAGTGGGAGCGCTGGAGCCTCGACGTCGGCTTCGACGTGCGCGAGGGCCTCGTGCTGCACAACATCGCCTTCGACGATGCGTCCGCAGGACAGGGCGCAGGGCATAGCACAGGACAGGGCACAGGACAGCCGGGCGATCCCCGCCCCGCGCGCCGTCGTCGGATCCTGGACCGTGCCTCGATCGCGGAGATGGTCGTGCCGTACGGCGACCCGTCCCCGGTGCGGTCGTGGCAGAACTACTTCGACACCGGCGAGTACCTCGTGGGCCAGTTCGCCAACTCCCTCGAGCTGGGCTGCGACTGCCTCGGCGAGATCACCTACCTCAGCCCCGTGGTGAGCGACGCGTTCGGCAGGCCCCGGACCATCGCGAACGGCATCTGCATGCACGAGGAGGACTGGTCCATCCTGTCCAAGCACTCGGACCTGTGGAGCGGGGTCAACTATGTGCGGCGCAACCGCCGTCTCGTCATCAGCTTCTTCACCACGATCGGCAACTACGACTACGGCTTCTACTGGTACCTCTACCTCGACGGCACGATCGAGTTCGAGGCCAAGGCCACCGGCGTCGTGTTCACGAGCGCCCAGCCGTCCAAGGACTACCCGTACTCGTCCGAGATGGCGCCGGGGCTCGGTGCGCCGTTCCACCAGCACCTCTTCAGCGCACGCCTCGATTTCGCGCTCGACGGCGGCCCGAACCGCGTCGAGGAGGAGGACGCCGTGCGCGTGCCGATGGGCCCCGGGAACGAGCGCGGCAACGCGTTCACGCGCAAGCGCACCGTTCTGGCCCGCGAGTTGGAGGCCGCACGCGACGCCGAACCTGCGCTCGGCCGATCGTGGGTCGTCTCGAACCCGTCCTCCCTCAACCGGCTCGGCGAGCCGGTCGCGTACAAGATCCATTCCCAAGGTCAGCCGACCCTCCTTGCCGACCCCGCGTCGTCGGTCGCGGGCCGCGCCGCGTTCGCTACGAAGGCCCTCTGGGTCACCCAGTACGACGAGGCCGAGCGGTACCCGACGGGAGACTTCGTCAACCAGCACCCGGGCGGCGCGGGCCTGCCGGCCTATCAGGCGCAGGACCGCGACATCGACGGGACCGACCTCGTCGTGTGGCACACGTTCGGGCTCACGCACTTCCCGCGTCCCGAGGACTGGCCCATCATGCCCGTGGACCACGTGGGCTTCAAGGTCCGCCCCGAGGGCTTCTTCGACCGCAGTCCGGTCCTCGATGTTCCCGCGCCGGTATCCGGCGGCCACTGCCACATGTAGCCGGTTCGTGCTGCGGGCAGGCCCCGCCACGCGCACGACGGCGCGCGCTCGCCTCCCGCGGTGGGCGCGCGCCGTCGTCCTCCGGGTCCGGCGTGCGGCGCGCTGCGCCGCTCCAGCTCGCGTGGACAACAACCGTTCGCTGTGCGACAAGTCACACCGTGTGCTGCTGCAGCACGATGGTTCTGCGGCCACCGCACTGCTCCCGATGCACCCCCGGCGGCATCCGTTCCCCGGCCGCTCCCAGAACCCCCCCGACATACTTGGAGGAACCATGAGCACCTCGACAAGCGCGCAGCGCACGGCGAAGGAGGGAGCAGTGGCCCAGGCCGCCCCCCACGGGCGCCAGCGCCGCCTCGGCGTCGCGTCGGTGACCCTCATGATCATCGCGGCGTCCGCTCCCCTGACCGTCCTGGCCGGAGGCGTGACGACGACGTTCGCCGTGACCGGCCTGCTCGGCGTCCCGCTGTCCTACCTCGTGCTCGGCGCCATCCTCGCGGTCTTCGCCGTCGGGTACGCCGCCATGAGCCGCCACGTGACCAACGCCGGCGCGTTCTACGCCTACGCGGCGCAGGGCATCTCCCGTCCCGCCGGCGTGGGCGTCTCGCTCGTGGCGCTCATGGCCTACAACCTCATGCAGGTGGGCATCTACGGGCTCTTCGGCTTCACGGTCTCCTCGCTCCTTGCCGAACGCTTCGGCATCGACGTCCCGTGGTGGGCGGCGGTGCTCGTGTGCATCGCGGTGGTCGCGGTCCTCGGCGTCAATCGCGTGGACCTCTCGGCGAAGGTGCTCGGCATCCTCGTGGCACTCGAGTTCCTCGTGGTGATCGTGTATGACGTTGCCGCGTTCGCCGCCGCCCCCGAGGGCATCACCGCCGAGCCCCTGTCGCCGTCGAGCCTGTTCGTCCCGGGCGTCGGCGCCGTGCTCTCATTCGGCGTCGCGGCCTTCATGGGCTTCGAGTCCGCCGCGATCTACGGCGAAGAGGCCAAGGACCCCCACCGCACGATCCCGCGCGCCACCTACACCGCCGTGGGCATCATCGCGCTGTTCTACGCGGTCTCCTCGTGGGCCATGGCCGTGGGCGTGGGCCCCTCGCAGCTTGCCGACCAGGCTGGCCAGCAGGGCCCGGACCTCGTCTTCACCTTCCTCGGGTCCCACGTCGGCCAGATCGCCGCGGACATCGCCCAGGTGCTGTTCATCACGAGCCTCTTCGCCGCGCTGGTGAGCTTCCATAACGCCGTTGCACGCTACTTCTTCTCGCTTGGCCGCGAGCGTGTCCTGCCCGGCTGGCTCGAGGCCACGAGCCACCACGGCGCGCCCAAGGCCGGCTCGCTCGTGCAGACCGGCATCGCCGTCGTCGTGACTGTCGCGTTCGCCATCGCCGGGAACGGCTCCGACCTCGGCCCGCTGTACCCGGTGCTGACCATGTTCACGTGGCTCACGAACGCCGGCGCCATGGGCCTTGTGCTGCTCATGGCGATCGTCTCCGTTGCCGTGATCGGCTTCTTCCGCCGGCGCCGCATCGCCGGCGTCGGGATCTGGACGTCCACTGTGGCGCCAGGCCTCGGAGCCGTTGCGCTCGCCGTCGTGTTCGGTCTTATCGTGGCGAACTTCGACGTTCTGCTCGGCCTCACCGAGCCGAGCGTCCTCAGCTGGGTCCTTCCGGCGATCGTGGTAGTGCCAGGCGTCATCGGGATCGTCTGGGCGCTCCGGCTCCGTAGCACGCACCCAGCCCTGTACTCGCGCATCGGCCATGGCGAGGAGGGGAAGGCCCACCACCTCGGCGACGACGACTGACTCCTCGGCGCTGTCTGGTGGGCGCTCCCGACGTCGGAGCGCGACCCAGCTGCTGCCACGCCCGTGACTGCAATGCCCGTGACTGCCGTGCCGTCACGTCCTACCGTGGACGTGACGGTACGGTTCTGTGTGCTCCGCTTGCGTGACCGCCGCTTCCGCAGGTCGCTTCCGGCGTTGCGGGGTCACTTCGGCGGGGTGTGCGCGTGTTGCGTGGCCCCGTCGGTACCGTGGTGAGCCCCGCGGTTCTGGCCGCGCACGCGACGAGAGGAGCGATGGAGATGACGAGATGACGGACGGCACGGACAGCCGACGCGGGGAGGAACTCAGACGCAGGCTCGAGCACGCGGCCGAGCTGCGGGCAGGCGGGGTGGCGCAGGGTCCCGAGGAAGCCGAGGAGATCGCGCGGGAGGACGAGCTCAAGCGCAGGCGCCGTCAGGTCGACAGTGCCCGGCGAGCCGACTATCTCATCCGTGACGCGATGGCGCGCGGCGAGTTCGACCACCTCGAGTACGCCGGCAAGCCTATCCCGAACCTCGACAACGCCAATGATCCCGACTGGTGGATCAAGGGCCTCATCCAGCGCGAGCAGCTCACGGGACTCGGCCCCGAGGCCCTGGTCCTGAGGGTGGAGGACGAGCGGCTTGAGGCCACGCTCGACGCGCTCCACACCGAGGGCCAGGTCCGCGAGAGCCTCGAGGCGTTCAACCGGCGCGTCATCGAGGCGCGCCGCCAGCTCCTCGGCGGGCCGCCTGTCATCACGAAGACGCGCGACATCGAAGCCGAGGTGCGCGCCTGGCACGAGCGGCGCACGGTCGCGGCGGCAGCCCGCGCGGAAGAGGAGGCGCACGACGACGCCGCTCGCCCGCCGTCGTTCTGGCGGCGGCTGGTCGGCAGACGCCGCGAAGGTGGTTGACCTGCAGCGACCGCGGTGGGTGAGCGCAGCCCCGCGGTGGTTGAGCGCAGTCGAAACGACGAAGCGGAGCGGAAACCCGAGGGGTTTCTGCTCCGCTCCGCACTCGATCACCGCAGCAGGCGACCTCAGTAGCTGGCCGGCCGCTCGCCGTCGT
Organism: Sinomonas sp. ASV486; assembly: GCF_030908215.1. Lineage (GTDB taxonomy): Bacteria > Actinomycetota > Actinomycetes > Actinomycetales > Micrococcaceae > Sinomonas > Sinomonas puerhi. Next base: position 119,688 of record NZ_JAVFJK010000006.1, read on the forward strand.
CCTGTGCGGAAGACGCGCCCGGCGCCGCGAAACGCGAGGCCAGCTCCTCGCTCGAGCGGGCGAGGATCGCCACGTCCGCGCCCACGAGCACGAAGCGCGCGCCGCGGTCGATGTAGTGCCGCGCGCTCGACTCGACGAACGCGTTGACGCCGGCGGGTTTCCCGGCCTTCCGGGCGGCGTCGAGGCACCGTTCAACCGCGGCCCGCACCTCGGGGTGCTCCTGCTGGCCGAGGAGTCCCATGGACGCCGCGAGGTCGGACGGGCCGATGAAGATCCCGTCGATGCCGTCCACCGCCAGGATCTCCTCGACCTTGGTGACCGCCTCGGCGGTCTCGATCTGGACCGTGAGCGAGATCGTCTCGTCGGCGCGCGCGAGGTATTCCGGGATGCGGTTCCAGCGTGCGGCGCGGGCGAGGGCGGAGCCGACGCCGCGGACGCCGTGGGGCGGGTACCGCACGCCCGCGACGGCGGCACGGGCCTGCTCGGCGTCGTTGACCATGGGGATCAGGAGGTTCTGGGCCCCCAGATCGAGGTACTGCTTGATCAGCACCGTGTCGTTCCACGGCAGCCGGACCATGGGCAGCACCGGGTAGCCGTGCACCGCGTGCAGCTGGGCCAGGACCGACTCGAGCGAGTTCGGGCTGTGCTCGGCATCGATGAGGAGCCACTGCGCGCCGGAGCCGGCCATGATCTCGGCCACCAGCGGACTGCCCGAACAGACCCACAGGCCGATCTGCGCGCTGGGGCCCTCGGGGCCGGCGCCGGTCTGGGCCTGGGCGAGGGCGTGGCGGAACGTCTTCTCGGGCTCTAGACGAAACGGCATGTCACCGTCCCCAGGGGCCCGTAGTCGGCGTAGACCGTGTCGCCCTCGTAGACCCACATGGGCCGCGTGAACGAGCCGGCGAGGATCAGGTCCCCCGCGCGCAGGTCCTGCCCGTGCTGGGCGAGCTTGTCCGCGAGCCACGCCACGCCTGTGGCCGGGTGATTGAGGACGCCGGCCGCCACGCCGGTCTCGACGATCTCCTGGTTGCGGTACAGGAGGGAGGCAATCCAGCGGAGGTCGGTCTCGTGCGGTCGCACCGGGCGGCCGCCCACCACCATCGCCCCGAGCGCGGCGTTGTCCGAGATGGTGTCCACGATGGTGCGGCCCTCCATCTCGATCCTCGAGTCGAGGATCTCGAGCGCTGGCACCACGTAGTCGGTCGCGTCGAGCACGTCGAACACCGTGACAGCTGTTCCGTTCGGGCCACGGCCCGTGAGGTCCTTGCCGAGCTTGAACGCGAGCTCGACCTCGATGCGCGGATGCGTGTAGCGCTTCCACTCGACGACGGCGCCGTTCTCGAGGACCTGGTCGTCGAAGATGACGCCGTAGTCCGGCTCGGTGATGCCCGTGGCCGCCTGCATGGCCTTCGACGTGAGGCCGATCTTGCGCCCGGCCACCCGCCGTCCCGCGGCCTCGAGCCGGCTGGCCCAGAGCTTCTGGACCGCGTACGAGTCCTCGACGTCCATGCCCTCGTACCGGGTGTGGAGGAGCGGGACGGGCGTGCGCGTCCGCCCCGCCTCCACGAGCTCGTCGGCGATCGCCGCGATGGTCTCCTCGTTCAGCATCGGATCAGAGCTGGTTGCCGAGCTTGAAGCCCTTGGAGGCCTCGCCGTGGTACGAGCCGGACTCGTCGCCGGCACGGGTGTAGGAGAACCCGTCCGCGCCGATCGTCACGTCCAGCTCGGAGGACTCGGTGCGCTCGATGATGGGCTGGGGGTTGCCGTCGAGGTCGAGGACGAGGGAGGCCTCGGTGTACCAGGAGGGGACGACCGGGTTGCCCCACCAGTCGCGGCGCTGGTTGTCGTGGACGTCCCACGTGACCACGGGGTTGTCCGGGTCGCCGGTGTAGTAGTCCTGCGTGTAGATCTCCACGCGGTGCCCGTCCGGGTCGAGGATGTAGAGGTAGAACGCGTTCGAGACGCCGTGGCGGCCCGGGCCGCGCTCGATCCGGTCCGACATGCGCAGCGCGCCGAGCTTGTCGCAGATCGCGAGGATGTTGTGCTTCTCATGCGTCGCGAACGCGACGTGGTGCATGCGCGGGCCGTTGCCGCCCGTCATCGCGGTGTCGTGGACGGTCGGCTTGCGGCGCATCCACGCGGCGTAGACCGTGCCCTCCTCGTCCTGGATGTCCTCCGTGACGCGGAAGCCGAGGTCCTGCATGAACTTCGTGGCACGCGGGACGTCCGGGGTGACCTGGTTGAAGTGGTCGAGGCGGACGAGCGAGCCGGGCGTGTAGAGGTCGTAGCGCCACGCGAGCCGCTCGACGTGCTCGACGTCGTGGAAGAACTCGTAGGGGAAGCCCAGCGGATCCGTCACCCGTACCGAGTCGCCGATGCCCTTCGTGAAGCCGTCCTTGCGGCGCTCCACGCGGCAGCCGAGCTCGGTGTAGAACGCGACGGCCGCATCGAGGTCTTCCGGCGTGCGCACGCGGTACGAGAACGCGGCGACGGCGGCGACGGGGCCCTTCCGGAGCACGAGGTTGTGGTGGATGAACTCCTCGAGCGAACGCAGGTAGATCGCGCTCTCGTCCTCCTCCGTGACGGTGAGCCCGAGCACGTCGACGTAGAAGTCCCGCGAGCGCTTCAGGTCGGTGACCACGAGCTCCATGTACGCGCAGCGCAGGATGTCCGGGGCGGGCGCGGAGGGGGTGGGGATCGGGTTGCTGCAGGAGATCGGGGCCTCCTGCGACACGTAGAACCCCGAGGAAGTGAGGGTCATGTCTTCACGGTTGGTCATGGCAGCGTCCTTGCTTTCAGTGAGGTGAATGGTGGCTTGCGGGGATCAGCGGGGGTCCGGGTCGTCGATATCCGACTCGGTGTGAAGCTCCTGCTTGCCGAACGTCGGGTTGTGCACCTTGCCGAGGGTGATGTGCACGGCCTGCTGGTCGGTGTAGAAGTCGATCGAGCGGTAGCCGCCCTCGTGGCCCAGGCCCGAGGCCTTCACGCCGCCGAACGGCGTGCGCAGGTCGCGCACGTTGTTCGAGTTGAGCCAGACCATGCCGGCCTCGACGGACTGGGCGAAGTTGTGGGCCCGCTTGAGGTCGTTGGTCCACACGTAGGCGGCCAGGCCGTACCTCGTGTTGTTCGCGAGCTCGAGGGCCTCGGCGTCGTCGTCGAACGGCGTGATCGCCACGACCGGGCCGAAGATCTCCTCCTGGAAGATGCGCGCATCCGGCTTGACGTCCGCGAAGACGGTCGGCGCGACGAAGTTGCCGAACTCGAAGCCCTCGGGCTGGCCGCCGCCGGCGACGAGGCGTCCCTCGGTCTTGCCGAGCTCGACGTAGCCCATGACCTTCTCGAAGTGCTCGGGGTGGACGAGCGAACCGACCTCCGTGGTCGCCTCGTGCGGGTAGCCGACCTTGACGCGCTTGGCCTGCGCGGCGTAGCGCTCGACGAACTCGTCGTAGATGTCGCGGTGGACGAGGATACGGGAGCCCGCCGTGCAGCGCTCGCCGTTGAGGGAGAAGACGCCGAAGATCGTGGCATCGATGGCCGCGTCGAGGTCCGCGTCGGCGAAGACGATCGCGGGGCTCTTTCCGCCGAGCTCCATGGACAGGCCCTTGAGGTACGGGGCGGCGTTGCCGAAGATGGTCTGGCCCGTGCGGCTCTCGCCGGTGAAGGAGATGAGCGGCACGTCCGGGTGCTTCACGAGTGCGTCGCCCGCGTCCTCGCCGAGGCCGTTGACGAGGTTGAACACACCCTGCGGAAGGCCTGCCTCCTCGAAGATCCCGGCCCACAGTGAGGCGGAGAGCGGGGTGAACTCGGCAGGCTTGAGCACCACGGTATTGCCCGTGGCGAGGGCCGGTCCCAGCTTCCACGACTCGAGCATGAACGGTGTGTTCCACGGCGTGATGAGGCCCGCGACGCCGATCGGCTTGCGGTTGACGTAGTTGATCTGGCGGCCTGGGACCTTGAACGTGTCATCTGCCTGGGCGACGATCAGGTCCGCGAAGAAACGGAAGTTCTCGGCGGCGCGACGAGCCTGGCCCAGGGCCTGCGTGATGGGCAGGCCTGAGTCGAAGGACTCGAGCTCGGCGAGGCGCGCATCGCGGGACTCGACGATGTCGGCAATCCTGTGCAGGACCCGGGAGCGCTCGCGGGGGAGCATCTTCGGCCAGGGTCCCTCCTTGAAGGCGCGGGTCGCCGCGGCTACCGCGAGGTCGATGTCGGCCTTCTTGCCCGCTGCGGCCTTGACGTAGACCTCGTTCGAGACGGGCTCGAGGACATCGAAGGTGTCGCCGTCGACCGAGTCGACGAACTTGCCGTCGATGTAGTGCTGGATGCTCGTCGGGAGATTCTCCGGGACGAATTTGCTGCTCACGTGTCGCTCCTTTGAAGGGCTGGTTGTCAGGTGGGACGGGTGGAGGGTCTAGAGGGTCGGAAAGCCGGGGCTCTCGCCCGTGTGGGCGAGGTAGGCCTCAAGGGTCGCGGAACGGTGGCGGCGCGCGGCGAGCTCGATGTCGGCCGTCGGCGCCCTCCGCTCGATGAGGCGCAGGAGCGCCTCGTGCTCCTCGGTGGACTGGCTCGCGCGCTCGGGAACGTAGCTGAACGTTGAGCCGCGCAGTGCCTTGAGCCGGTTCCAGCCGCGGTGCACGAGGTCGAGGATGTGGGGGTTCGGGCAGCGTTCGAACAGTACGGAATGGAACTCCCGGTTGAGGGCCGTGAAGACCACTGGGTCGAAGTGCACCGGATCGGCCGCGAGGAACGTGCGCATGCGCTCGTTGACCTCCCGCGCCGCAGCGATGTCCTCCGCCGTGACCAAGGGCGCCGAGAGCGCCGTGGCTGCCCCCTCGACGAGGCTCAGGGTCTGCATCGTGTACAGGTACTCGACGGGATCGATCCCGGCGACCGTGGCTCCGACGTTCCGCTCGAACGTCACGAGCCCCTCTGCCTCGAGCCTCCGGACGGCCTCTCGGACCGGAACCACCGAGACGTGGAGCTGCTCCGCGACCTGGGCGAGGACGAGGCGGGCGCCGGGCGCGAGCTCGCCCGAGACGATCTGCTCGTGGAGCCATTCGTAGGCGAGCTCGGACTTGCTCGCGGACGCCGGGGCGACGCTCATCGCTGGCCGGCCGCGCCGGTTGCCGACTGTGCGGCCTTGTACTTCGCGGTCCACTCGGCGTTCATCGGGAACAGCCCGTCGACGGCGTGGCCCTCGGCGACCCGCTCCGCGACCCAGGCTTCCATGCGCTCCTGGGCAACGGCGTCGTCGGCGACCTCCTCGGCGAGCGCCGGCGGGATGACGACGATCCCGTCCTCGTCGCCCACGATTACGTCGCCGGGCTGGACTGCAGCACCGCCGCACGCGACGGTGTCGTCGACACTCCAGGGGACATGCCTGCGCCCGAGCACGGCCGGGTGGGCGTTCGCGCCCCATGCCGGTATGTCCATGGCCGAGACGGGGCCGAAGTCCCGGATGCCGCCGTCGGTGATGACTGCCGCGGCGCCGAGCACCTGGGCACGGAGCGCGAGGACGTCTCCGAGCGTGCCGGAGCCCTTCTCGCCGCGCGCATCCATGACGAGGATGTCGCCCGGGCGGAGGGAATCGACGGCCCGCTTCTGTGCATTGAAACCGCCGCCGTGGGTCTTGAACAGGTCTTCGCGTGCGGGGATGTAGCGCAGCGTCCGGGCCGTCCCGACGACCTTCGCGCCCGGCTTGGTGGGGATGAGGCCTTCGATGTGGCAGTTCTGCATGCCGCGCTTGCGCAGCTGCACACTCAGGGTGGCCGTGCCGACCGAACGGAGCTTCTCCTCGAGTTCGGGGGTCACGACGCTCACTGGCCGCGTGTCCTCGGTCTGAACGGCGGACGACGGCGCGCCGCTGGCTTTTGCCTCGCCCGCGCCATCCGCTGGGAGTCCGGCTGCTTCGGGCGAGCCCCACGCGTCGATGCGGTCGGCGTCCGTGAGCTTGGGCAGGGCGCCGTAGGACTCGAGGACGAGTCCCGAGTCGACCACCGCGTTCGACAGGCGCCCGGTGGTGAGCGACGCGCCGTCGGACGCGACGCCGTCGACCTCGATCTCGACGACATCACCCGGCTGGGCCACCGTTGCGCCGGCAGGAGTGCCGGAGAGGATGATGTCGCCGGGCTCGAGCGTCATGAGGCGGGAGAGGTCCGCGACGAGCTGCGCGAACGGGAAGAAGAGCGTCGCCGTCGAGTCCTCCTGGGCGAGCTTGCCGTTGATCCACATGCGCACGCGCAGGGCCGCGGGGTCGAGCTCCTGCGCGGGGAGCAGCGTCGGACCGATCGGCGCGATGCCGTCGACGCCCTTGGAGCGGAGGTTGGAGCCCTTGTCTGCCCAGCGCAGGTCGGCAAGTCCGGCGTCGTTCGCGGCCGTCACATAGCCGACGTGCGCCCAGGCGTTCTCCGGGGAGATGTTGCGGGCGCGGGCTCCGATGACAAGTGCCACCTCTCCCTCGACCGTGAGGAGCTCGACGCCTTGCGGGCGCTTGAGCTCGGCGCCGTTGAGCGCCAGCGACGTTGCGGGCTTGAGGAAATAAGAGGGGACTGCGGGGGTGCGGCCGCGCTGGGCTGCGCGGCTCGGGTAGTTGAGGTGGACTGCGATGACCTTGCCGGCGGCGTCGATCGTGTCCTGGCGAACCTGGTCTGCGAGCTGCCCTGGATGCTGCACGTGGTCCTCTTCCTCGAGTCGGCCAGCTCTCATGGAACTGGATCGTATACGATCATCGTATACGATCCAGTGTGCCGTGGGACACTGCAACCCGTCAACCCCTCGACGCTGGGGGGTCACCTCTCAAGGTTGCGGGGTCATGTCTCGAGGTTGCGGGGTCACGTCTCGAGAGTGGGCCTTGCCACAGTAGAGAGGTGACTCCTCATCGTGCGGAGGTGACTCCGCAACGTTGGGAGGTGACTCCGCAACGTTGAGAGGTGACTCCGCATCAGGGGCGGGCGAGGAACTCGATGGCCGCCTGCTTGAATGCCCGCGCGGTGACGACGTTGACGTGGTTCCGGCCCGGGACCACGACGATCTCGGCGGAGGGCGCGAGCCCCTTGAGGACCTCGAGCGCACCCAACCGCTCGTCCTTCTCTCCTGCGACCATGAGCACGGGCTGACGCGGCACGGCTTCTGCGGCGTCGAACGGCTCCTCCTTGATGCCCTCGACGAGCGAGAGCAGCGCGTACATGTCGGACTCGGGGGAGGCCTGGGCCATCGTCACGAGCGAGGCGGTCGATGCGTCCTCGATCGGCGTCCCGTCGGCCAGGAAGCGCTGGACTGCCGGGAGGTCGAACTCGGCAAGCGGGTCGCGGTTGCTCGGGCCGCCGAGGACGAGGCGGCGCACGAGTGCGGGCTGGGTGGCGCCGAACTCCCACGCGAGGCGCGAGCCCAATGAGTACCCGATCACGTCCAGCCCGCTGTCGGCGTGGCGCGGATCGAGCGGTCGTGCGCCCGCATCGGTCACGATCTGAAGGAGGTCCGCGCGGATCCGTCCGGGAGTGTACGAATCGACGTCCTCGGGTGCCGTGCTCCTGCCGTGCCCGGGGAGGTCGACGGCGACCACGCGCCGTCCTGCCTCGAGGAGTGCCGCGATCCAGCCGCTCTGCTCCCAGTTGAGCGCGACCGAGGAGGCGAACCCGTGGATCAGCAGGACGGGCGGCAGGGCCGCGGGCGACTCGGGCTCGGCCACGACCACGTGGAGCCCCGGGTCGGTCCCCTCGACCGTGTGCTGTGCCGCCGACCCCGCGTGCTGTCCTGCCATCATGTGCGCCATCCCCTCGTCCTGCGCGGCCTCATCGTGCGTGGCCGTGCCGCGTGCTGCATCAAGGTCCAGCGTAGGTCCCTGCGGCATCAATCCTCGCTCAGTCCTCGTCGAGGTTTGCGCTCAGACGGACACGCCGCTTCGGCGCGTCCTCGGACGGCACGGTGCCGACGATCCCCGCGGTCTCGTCCGCGACCTCGAAGACGATGAGGGGTTCGCCCACCTTGATGACCTCGCCGGGCGCGCCGTAGACCTTCTTCACGACCCCGGACTGGGGGGAGGGAAGCTCAAGGGCGGACTTTGTGGTCTCGACCTCGACCATCGGCTGGTTCCGCTCGATCTGGTCGCCCTCGGCGACGAGCCAGTCGAGGACGGTGGCCTCGATGAGTCCCTCGCCGAGATCGGGGAGGGGGAAGGAAATCTCAGCCACGCTTGTACTCCAATACTCGCTGGATGCCGAACAGGATGCGGTCGATATTCGGGATGTACTCGTCCTCCAGGTCACCTGAGGGATACGGTACGTCGAAGCCGGTGACGCGCTCAACGGGTGCCTTGAGCGCTCCGAAGCAGCGCTCGGTGATGAGCTGGGCCACCTCGGCTCCAAGGCCCGCGGTGAGCGGGGCCTCGTGGACGACGACGGCGCGCCGCGTCTTCGCGACGGACGCCGCCAGGGTCTCGGCGTCGATCGGCTTGAGCCAGCGCAGGTCGACGACCTCGACGTCGATCCCGTCCTCCGCGGCCAGCTCGGCCACCTGCAGGCAGCGGGCCACCATCGCGCCCCACGCGACGAGTGTGAGGTGCCGCCCCGCGCGGGCGACGCGCGCCCCCCAAGGCGAATCGACGCGCGACGGCGAGGAGTCGCCGTCGTGCGCGCCCTCCGCCTCGGTCACGACCGGCCCCTTCTGCCAGTACCGCGACTTGGGCTCCATGAACATGACCGGATCGTTCATGCGCACGGCTGCCTTGAGCAGCGTGTAGCCCTGCTGCGGGTCGGAGGGGGAAACGACCTTGAGGCCCGGGACATGCGCGAAGACGGCCTCGAGGCTCTCGCCGTGGTGCTCAGGTGCCCGGATGCCGCCGAAGCTCGGGACCCGGAGGGTGACTGGCATGGGCAGGGTGCCGCGGGAGCGGTAGTGCATGCGGCCGAGCTGCGTGACGATCTGGTTCATCGCGGGGTACGCGAAGCCGTCGAACTGGACCTCGGGCACGGGCCGGAATCCGGCAATCGCTAGGCCGATCGACATGCCGAGGATCCCGGACTCGGCGAGGGGGGTGTCGAAGACGCGCTCCGCCCCGTGCGAGGCCGCGAGGCCGCTCGTGACGCGGAAGACTCCGCCGAGCGTGCCGACGTCCTCGCCCAGCACAAGGACCTTCTCGTCCTCGGCGAGGAGCTCGTCGAGGGCCAGATTGAGTGCCCCCTGGAGGGACAGCACGGGGGAGGGCGTGCGGGTTTCAGGTACAGCGACCGTCTCAGGCATGCTCGGACTCCTCGCGCCAGGCAGCCTTCTGCCGCAGCAGTTCGTCGGTGGGTTCGGTGAAGACGAAGTCGAACATCTCGGCGCCGGGCCGCGGACCGAGCGCGAGCACGCCCGCGCGCACCTCCTCGGCTTCGGCGGTCGCCGTCTCGTCGAGGGCATCAAGGGTCGACTCGGAGGCGATCCCGGCCGCCAGGAGCCGCTCGCGCAGTCGCACGAGGGGATCGGCACCGCCGTCGAGCCTCTCCTCATCGAGGGTGCGGTAGCGGCCGGGATCGTCGCTCGTTGCGTGGGGGCCTCGCCGGTACGTCATGGCCTCGACGATCGCCGGACCGTGGCCTGCGCGGGCATGGGCGACGGCGCGGCGGGTCGCCTCGAGCACGGCCGCGGCGTCATTGCCGTCGACCTGGAGCGACGGCATGCCGTACCCAGTCCCGCGGGCGGCAACGCTTCCGCCGGCGACCTGCTTCTCGGTGGGCACCGAGATGGCCCAGCCGTTGTTCTGCACGAAGAACACGACCGGGGCCGCGAACACGCCCGCGAAGTTCATGGCCTCGTGCACGTCGCCCTGGCTCGACGCGCCGTCACCGAGGTAGGTGACCGCGACCGCGAGCCCCTCGGCTGCGGCGCCGGCGGTGCGGGCGAGCAGTGTCTGACCATGCGCCCAGCCGACAGCGTGGAGCACGGACCCGGCCACGACGGCCTGGATCGGTGCGACGTGGGAGGCCGCGGGGTCCCAGAGGCCGCCGTGCCATGTGGCGAGGTGCGTGGACATGTACTCGACCATGTTGACCCCGGCGGCACGTGCAACGCCCAGCTCGCGGTAGGTCGGGAACACGAAGTCCCGGGAGAGGTCGAGGGCGAGGGCCGAGCCGACCTGGGCGGCCTCCTGGCCGAGCTCAGGGGCGTAGGCCGGAAGGATCCCCTGGCGCTGCCACGCGATGGCGGCCTGGTCGAGCCGGCGAACGGCCGTCATGAGGCGATAGAGCTCGAGGAGCTCGGCGTCGGTCGCCGGCGTAGCCGAGGGGAGTTCGGGGAGCGGCTTCCGTGGCCCCCCGGCCAGCCCGGCACGGCCCGGAGAGGCCGTGGCAATTGCTGAAGTCTGCATAGCATGACCGTAGATTGAGCAAACATCCTGTGCAATACAAGAGTTTCGAGCAATGCAATCTGTATAGAACACCGGGGTTGTGCCGTATATCACTGTGCACAGTGTCCAGCCGCACATGAGTGGCACAGCACGGGCCGGAATGCGGCAGGGGGCGGGATGCAGCAGCGGGCCGGATGCAGCAGCGGCTCCGGACCCGCGCTCGCGCGCTCGGGGTCCGGACCCGCTGCTTCTGGGCCCGTGCCGGCCCGCCGCCTCAGCTGTGCTGGTTTTGGACGGCGATGTCGGTCTCGACCGCCCCGTCACCCGACGTAGCGAATTCGGTCTGGCGGGCGCGTGCGCGTCGTCCGAGCCATGCGGCGAGCGCGATAGCCGCGACGAGGGCGAACGTGCTCAGGAGCTGGATGCGGCTGTCCTCGCCGATGAGGCCCACGAGGAAGATGGCGGCCAGCAGGAGCACGCCGAACCCCGAGAGCCAGGGGAACCCGGCCATGCGGAGCGGGAGCCGAGTTCCAGCGGCATCCGCCCTGCGGCGCAGCACGATCTGCGAGACGAGGGCGGAGCCCCACACCACGAGGCACGTGGAGCCGACGAAGTTGAGCAGCAGGGGGAGGACATGCTCGGGGAACAGCAGCTCGAGGACCGTGGCGATGAAGCCGAACGCCACCGAGGCGGCCACGGCGATCGCTGGCACCCTCGCCCCCGTGAGGCGCCTGAGTGCACTCGGGGCCTCCTGGCGCTCGGCGAGAGAGAAGATCATGCGCGAGGCGCCGTAGAGGTTTGCGTTGAGGGCAGAGAGGAGGGCTACCACGGCCACGAGCGTAATGACGGTCGCGGCGGCCGGAAGGCCCGCGATGTCGAGGACCCCCGCGAACGGGCTCTTGATTTCGGGGGAGTCCGACGGGATCACGGCGGCGATCACGAAGATGGAACCCACGTAGAACACCAGGATGCGCCACACGACCGTGCGGACGGCACGGGCCACGCTGCGCTCGGGGTCCCGCGTCTCGGCGGCCGCGACGGAGACGATCTCGGTGCCACCGAAGGCGAAGACCACCACAAACAGGCCGGTTGCGATGCCCGCCATTCCGTGAGGCGCGAAGCCGCCTGCGGCCGTGAAGTGGCCCAGGCCCGGCGAGGCGGCATTCGGGATCCAGCCGAGCAGGAGGGCTGCGCCGATCAGCAGGAAGACGACGATTGCCGTGACCTTCAGGAGCGCGAACCAGAACTCGAACTCGCCGAAGTTCCGCACCCCCGTCAGGTTCACTGCGGTGAAGACCCCCATGAATACCAGGGCCATGAGCCATACCGGCAGCGCGGGGAACACCGTGGCCAGCAGGCCGGCCGCGCCCAGGGCTTCGGCTGCGATCACCACCACGAGCTGAGCCCACCAGAGCCAGCCGACTGTTGCGCCGGCGACGCCTCCAAGGGCCTTGCCGGTGTATACGGAGAACGCGCCGCTGTTGGGGTTGGCGGCGGCCATCTCGCCGAGGGCCCACATCACAATGATGATGAGGGTGCCCGCGACAAGGTAGGAGATGAGGACGGCGGGGCCGGCGGCCTGGACGCCTGCGCCCGAGCCGATGAAGAGGCCGGCGCCGATCGCGCTGCCGAGCCCCATCATCGTGAGCTGGCGCGGAGACATGGAGTGTCCGAGCTTGGGTTCCTGCGTCGTCGTCGACGAGGAGCCGAGGCCCTTTGACGTGTGCATAGCTGTCATTTCCGTCTTTCGGATCTGCGGTGGCCGAGCGCGGGATGGGCGCCTGTGCGGCCAGAGGACCCACTGACCATAGCGCGTGCGCCGCCGGTCAGTGTGGTCTGGTTCACTGCACCGTGCATCGTGTGCAGTATCAGGGTGAGATGCGTCGCACGGCATGGCAGAATGCGCAGTACATGCGGGAGCGATCATCAATCTGTAGCATACGACCAACGCCGTTGCGACCATCTGGAGGCTTGCATGAAGGTCGACAAGCTCGACGCGAAGATCGTCCGCCTGTTCACCGACGAGCAGCGCATGAACGTGCTCGAGGCGTCCCGCATCCTCAAGGTGGCCCGCGCCACGGTGCAGGCCCGCCTCGACCGCATGGTCGCCAATGGAGTGATCGGCGAGTGGGCGCCACACCCCGAGCCGCAGGCCTTCGGGTTTCCGGTGGTCGCCTTCTGCTCGCTGACGATCAACCAGGACTTCGGGCACGACGCCGTGGCGTCGGCTCTCGCTGAGATCCCGGAGGTCCTCGAGGTGCATACGGTCTCGGGCGACAGTGACCTCATGGCCCGCGTCGCGGCACGCTCCAACTCGGACCTGCAGCGGGTGCTGGATGCCGTGACGGCGACCCGGGCCGTGGTCCGCTCGTCGTCGGTGATCGTCCTCAACACCCACTTCGAGGGCCGCACCCTCCCGCTGCTCGAGGCCTCCGCGGAGAGCTGAGGCGCAACCCCGCCGCTACGTCACCTTTTGTCTTCGGACCCGGGCTAGGCGTATCATGACTTAGAGTCAAACTGACTTTAACTAGCGGTGAACTTGTTGCCTAGCGATGAACTTGGCCCTGGTGAACCGGCACGCGGTATCGGGAGGTGCGCATGGGCGGGATCTTCGACCCGACGCTGCTGCGACCTGCCGCGCCGCACGGCGCCAATGTGGCGGAGCGGGCGCAGTTGCCGCCGTCGTTGGCCATTTCCACGGTGATCTTCGCCCTCACTCCGGACCGCGCCCGGGGCGAGGCCAGCCAAGGGCGCCCGACCCTCTGGATCCCGCTCGTGCGGCGCGTCAAGGAGCCGTTCAAAGGCCAGTGGGCGCTCCCCGGCGGCCCGCTGACCTCTACCGAGTCATTGGAGGATGCGGCCCGACGCAACCTCAAGGAGACCACAGGGCTCGCGCCCGAGTACCTCGAGCAGCTCTACGCGTTCGGTGGCCTCAACCGCTCGAGCCGGCCCGATCGGGGGAGCCAGCGCGTCGTGTCGATCGTCTACTGGGCGCTCGTCCGGCCGACCGAGGCCGAGCTCCTCGGTGCCGGGGAAGCGACGGGGAACGTTGCGTGGCACCGCGCAGACTCTGCTGGTGCAGACAAAGACGGTGCAGACACAGCCGGCTCGGGCGACGGTGGGCTTGCCTTCGACCATCGCGACATCGTCGACTACGCCCTGTGGCGGCTGCGCAGCAAGCTCGAGTACGCCCAGATCGCCTATCACTTCCTCGGCGAGACGTTCACCCTCGCGCAGCTCCGCGAGGTCTACGAGGCCATCCTCGCCAAACCGCTCGACCCCGCCAACTTCCGCCGCCAGCTCAAGGGGATGGCGGAGATCGAGCCGACCGAGCACGTCCTGGAGGGCGGCCGGCACCGGCCCCCGCGGCTCTACCGTTACACCGGAGCCCGGGGAGCCATCGATACGACCACCGCGCCGCCCCTGCTGGGTTCCGCGCCGGAGGCGCTTTCCGCACAACGGCCGCGTCCAGCACCGCAGCCCCGTCCTGTTTCCACCCCCTCCGACCTGACCGCATCCACCAGGAGCACCCCATGACCTCTGTTGCCACCGCCATCAGCCTCATTCCGCTCACGGATGCCGGCGCCAGCACGTGCGGGGCGGACCTCGCCAAGGGCCCCTGGGAGTTCGACGCCGCGGAGGCGCTCGCAGGGATGCCCGCCTACGGCCCCGGCGCCTCGAGCGCGGACACGGCTCCGGCCGCAACGCCACGGCAGGGCCAGCTCCCGCAGGAGTACAAGGACGCCTCGGAGGCGGAGCTCCACTCCCGGATCGTCGCAGCCAAGGAAACGCTCGGCGAGCGCGTCGTCGTGCTCGGGCACTTCTACCAGCGGGACGAGGTCGTTGAGCACGCGGACTTTGTGGGCGACTCCTTCCAGCTGGCCAACGCGGCGCTCACCCGGCCGGACGCCGAGGCGATCGTGTTCTGCGGGGTGCACTTCATGGCCGAGACCGCGGACATCCTCTCGCGGGGGGACCAGGCCGTCATCCTGCCGAACCTCGCCGCGGGCTGCTCGATGGCGGACATGGCGGACATCGACTCGGTCGAGCAGGCCTGGGCCCAACTCGAGGAGCTCTTCGGCACGGACCCCGACGCCGATGGCCGCGTTCCGGTCATCCCCGTCACCTACATGAACTCCTCCGCCGCGCTCAAGGGCTTCTGCGGCGAGCACGGTGGGATTGTCTGCACGTCCTCGAATGCGGCGACGGTGCTCGACTGGGCGTTCGAGCGTGGGCAGCGGGTCCTCTTCTTCCCGGACCAGCACCTCGGCCGCAACACGGCCAAGGCCATGGGCGTGCCGCTGTCGCACATGCCGATGTGGAACCCCCGCAAGCCGCTCGGGGGCAATGACGCGCAGACGCTCCGGGACTCGCGCGTGATCCTGTGGCACGGGTTCTGCTCCGTGCACCGCCGCTTCAACGTCGCCCAGATCGAGAAGGCGCGCGCCGAGTACCCGGGCGTGCGGGTCATCGTGCACCCTGAATGCCCCATGGAGGTCGTCGACGCCGCGGACGAGTACGGCTCGACCGACTACATCCGCAAGGCCATCGCGGCCGCAGCCGAGCCGACCGTCTTCGCCATCGGCACCGAGGTCAACCTCGTCAACCGGCTCGCCGCCGAGTACCCGCAGCACACCATCTTCTGCCTCGACCCCGTGATCTGCCCCTGCTCGACGATGTACCGGATCCACCCCGGCTACCTCGCCTGGGTCCTCGAGGGCCTTGCCGAGGGCGAGGTGCGCAACCGCATCGAAGTCCCGGCCGACGTCGCCGGAACGGCGCGCGTCGCGCTCGAGCGGATGCTGGCGGCGCGGCCGTGAGCCAGCCCCGGCGGGCGTCCCGGCGCCTCGTCGTCGTAGGGAGCGGTGTCGCGGGGCTGACGGCGGCGATCACCGCTGCCACGGCCAGCGGAACCTCGTCCGGGGCGGTATCGCCCGAGGTGACGGGCGCCGACGTCGTGCTCCTGACGAAGGCCCGGCTCGCCGACAGCAACAGCATGCTCGCGCAGGGCGGCTATGCAGCCGTGCTGCCCGAGGGCCAGCGCACCCCCGGCGACAGCCTGGTCAGCCACGTCGCCGACACGGTTTCCGCCGGTGCCGGAGTGGGGTCGCGCCCAGCCATTGAGCAGATGTGCCGGGCCGCTGCAGAGAGCGTGCTGGAGCTCGCGGCGCGCGGCGTCGTGTTCGACCGTGGCACCGATGGCCGTTTCCTCCTCGGCCTCGAGGCCGCCCACTCGTTCCCGCGCATCCTCCACGCGGGCGGCGATGCCAGCGGCGCGGGCATCACCCGAGCCCTCATCGCCCGGGTCCGCGAGCTTGAGGCGACCGGGCGCGTCACCGTTCTCGAGGACGCGATGGCCACCGAGATCCTGATCGACGCCGGTGCCGTCACCGGCGTTGCCTACACCCCGCGTGGCGCGGCCGAGGGCGCTCGGACGGCTTGCCGCACAGTAGCGGCGGACGCCGTGATCCTCGCCACCGGGGGAGCAGGCCAGCTCTACGCCCAGACCACGAACCCGGACGTCGCAACGGGCGACGGCGCGGCGCTCGCCTTCATGGCAGGGGCGGTGCTGAGGGACCTCGAGTTCTACCAGTTCCACCCCACGGCCCTGCAGATCGTGGGGCCGGACGGAACTCTGCGGTCGTCTCTCATCTCCGAGGCCGTCCGAGGCGAGGGCGCAGTGATCCGCGATGCGGCGGGCCACCGTTTCGTGGGCGACTACCACCCCCTCGCGGAGCTGGCGCCGCGCGACGCCGTCTCCCGCGCTATGGCCTTGCACGCGCGCGCCGGAGGCGGCCAGGCCTACCTTGACGCCACCGCTTTGGAAGCGGACCACGGCGAGGGCCTCCTGGCCAAACGCTTCCCGACGCTGAACGCGATGGTCCGGGATGCGGGGTACGACTGGCGGCGCGAACCGCTTCCCATCGGGCCGGCCGCCCACTACTGGATGGGCGGGGTCGCGACGGACGTGAACGGCGCCACGAGCGTCCCCGGCCTGTACGCCGTGGGCGAGGCAGCGTGCACCGGGGTCCACGGGGCCAACCGCCTCGCCTCGAATTCGCTGCTCGAAGGCGTTGTCTTCGCTGGCCGCGCCGTGGGCCACGCGCTGGCCGGGGACGCTCAGGCTTGGGGCGGTCCCGTGCGCGCAGCCGATCCGCTCCAGGTCAACGTGGCCCCTGGCGCCGATGCCGAGGTTCTGGCCGGCCTGGCGGGGCATGCCCGGCTCGCCGACGCGATGCAGCTCGACGGAGGCGTGATCCGCGATGGCCGCGGCCTCGCGCGGCTCTCACGCACGCTCGGCGGCTGGACCTCGGACGAGCCCGAGACCGCCCACCTCCTGGTCCTCGGTCGGCTGCTCGCGGAGGCCGCCGCGCACCGCGAGGGATCCGTCGGCGCCCACTACCGTCTCGACTTCCCAGAGCGCCGCTTCCCTGCGCCGGGCCCGGACGGCCGGGGCCGCGGCGACGTGCGCGCAGAGGGGCGGATCGACGTGGTGCGCGCGGTCGGGAAGCCCTCCCGGAACGCGTCGCCGCGTCCGTCCCGGCGCGCGCCCCAGCCAGCCCTGGCAGGGAGGAGCGCCTGAGATGACAGTGCACATCACGGCCCAGACAGCCCGGGCCCAGATAGCTCCGACCCAGACAATCAAGACAGCGGGGACAGTAGAAGTCGTGCAGCATCCCTCAGGGCTTCCAGCCCGTGTAGCGCCCATCCCGCTCCCGGAAGCCGCGGTAGGCCGCGTGCTCGAGGCAGCGTACGCCGAGGACGCCCCGAGCGGTGACCTCACGTCGCTGCTGCTCATCCCGGCCGAAGCCAGCGCGACCGCGGAGCTGCGCGCCCGGGTGCCCGGCGTGTTCTCGGGAGGACCGATCGTCGAGGCCGGGTTCCGGTTCCACGACCGCTCCGCCCGCACCGAGCTTCTCGTCGCCGAGGGAGAGCCCTTCGACGCCGGCGCCGTCCTCGCGCGGGTGACCGGACGCGCGCAGGCGATCCTCACGGCCGAGCGTGTGGTGCTCAACCTCGTGCAGCGGATGAGCGCGATTGCGGCTCTCACTGCCCGGTACGTTGCCCTCACAGCAGGTACGAAGGCCCGCATCGTCGACACGCGCAAGACCACGCCGGGACTGCGCGAGCTCGAACGGTACGCCGTACGCTGCGGCGGAGGCCGCAACCACCGCTTCAGCCTCTCCGACGCGGTCATGGCCAAGGACAACCACCTCGCCGTGCTGACGGGGGGCGACGCCTCGCGCCTCACCGGAGTGCTCCGGGCCGCGCGTGAGCGTCTTGGCCACACGACGCACTTCGAGGTCGAGGTGGACAGGATCGAGCAGATCGAGCCGGTGCTCGCGGCCGGCGTGGACACGATCATGCTCGACAATTTCAGCCTCGACGACCTCCGCACGGGCGTTGCACTCATCGACGGGCGGGCCATCGTCGAGGCGAGCGGCGGGGTTAACCTCGACACGGTGTCCGGAATCGCGGCGACCGGTGTCGACGTCATCTCTGTGGGCGCCGTCACGCACTCCGTGGTGAACCTCGACCTAGGGCTGGACATTGTGATCGACCGCGGGGAGGCGGACCCGGCGTGATCTACCTCGACGCTGCCGCGACCACCCCCGTGCGCCGCGAGGTCATCGAAGCCATGTGGCCGTACCTCACGGGCGACTTCGGGAACGCCTCGAGCCACCACGAGCTCGGTGCGCGGGCACGTGACGCGCTCGAGGGAGCCCGCGCGGAGGTGGCGGGTCTGCTGGGCTGCCGGCCGTCCGAGGTCACGTTCACGTCCGGGGGGACCGAGGCGGACAACCTCGCGGTCAAGGGGATCGCGCTGGGCAGGCGGGCTGCCGGCGCCGGGCGCGCTCGGCTCGCGGTCAGCTCGATCGAGCATCCGGCGGTGCTCGAGTCCGCGCGGGCTCTCGCGCGGCTGCACGGCTTCACCGTCGACGAGGTGGGGGTCGACGCTCTCGGGCGGGTCGAGCCTGATGCGCTGGCCGCCGTCGTCGGCCCGGAAACCGCCGTCGTCTCGGTCATGTACGCGAACAACGAGGTGGGGACGGTGCAGACCGTTGCCGAGCTGGCCGCCGTCGCCCGCGCAGCCGGGGTGCCCTTCCACACCGACGCCGTCCAGGCCGCCGGATGGCTGCCGCTTGACGTTCAGGCGCTCGGGGTCGACGCG
The DNA here is from genome assembly GCF_030908215.1 of Sinomonas sp. ASV486. Lineage (GTDB taxonomy): Bacteria > Actinomycetota > Actinomycetes > Actinomycetales > Micrococcaceae > Sinomonas > Sinomonas puerhi. Next base: position 138,182 of record NZ_JAVFJK010000006.1, read on the forward strand.
CTCTCGGTCTCCGGGCACAAGATCGGCGCGCCCAAGGGCGTTGGTGCGCTGTACGCCGCCGGACGGCTTGCACTCGAGCCCGTCATCGACGGAGGCGGACAGGAACGCGGTCTCCGGTCCGGCACCGAGAACGTTGCCGGGGCCGTGGCGCTCGCCACCGCCTTGCGGCTCGCTGAGTCGGAACGCATGACGTCGGCGGCTCGCCTCACAGAGCTCCGCGACGCCTTCATCGCACGGGTCATCGAACTCGTGCCGGATGCGCTCCTGACCGGCCACCCCTCGGAGCGGCTCCCGGGCAGCGCGTCCTTCTGCTTCCCTCGGGTGAGCGGCGAGTCGGTCCTCCTCGAGCTCGAGCGGCGCGGGATCGTGTGCTCCTCAGGGTCGGCGTGCGCGGCGGGCTCGAGCGATCCCTCACACGTGCTCCTGGCGATGGGCCTGAACCCCGAGACCGCACAGACGGCCGTTCGATTCACACTCCCGGCATCAGTCGGTGCCGACGACCTCGATCAGACCGCATCCGCCCTCCGCGACGCCTACGCCGCTGTCACCGGGATCGCCCGAAGGTAGGAAGCCAGCGCGAGGTGCGCGGCGTCGTCATGCGTCAGCGGCCGTATCAGGCGTTGCGCGCGCGGCGGAAGATCCAGTGCCGCAGGAGGCTGAAGCGCACGGCGGTCGCGAGCCAGCCTGCGATCGTCGTCGTCCACAGCTCGGTCGCGACGGATGCCGAGGGGTCCACCCAATGGAGGCCGGCAAGGCTTCCGGCCGTGAGCACGAGGGCCACAGCCATGGCCACGAGGCCGTTGAGGTGGTCCTGGGCCAGCTTCGAGGACCCGCGCAGCTTGAAGGTGAAGCGCCGGTTGAGCGCGGTGTTCATGACCGACGTGAGAATGAGGGCGACGGCGTTCGCGGCCTGGGAGCCGAGGGTCGGCCGGCACAGCGCGTACAGCGCGAGGGACGTCACCGTGCAGACCAGCCCCACGCCCGTGAACCGCACGAGCTGCCGCATGAGCGGCGTCCGCCACGCCCGGCCCAGCGCCCCCGCGGCAAGGCCGGGGAGACGGCCGAGGGCCCCGAGCACCGGCGCGATGAGCACGCCTGCCTCAGGGTCCTGGGACCGTGTCTGCGGGTTGTCCATGCCTTCAGCCTCTCACGATGACGCTGTGGACGCGCTGTGGCCCAGCGGTGACTACTCGGACCGTCCCGGCAGCGGGCGGTTCGCGATCACGGGGGCTGCGCCGGTGAACCCGTCGCGTGCCTCGGCGATCTCGTGGATGCGCTCGCGGCTCGCGTACCACCCTGCCACCATGAGGACGCACGCCACCGCCGTGGCCAGGAGGGTCCACGGCGAGTCGATGAGGACCATGACGAGTACCACAACGAGGAAGACGAGCGTCACGTACCCCGTGTAGGGCGCACCGGGCATACGGAAGGACGGGCGCACCGTCCAGCCCTTCCTCGCCCACCGCGCCAGCTGCATCTGGCACAGCACGATGGTCGCCCAGGTCGAGATGATCCCGACAGACGCGACATTGAGGACGATCTCGAACGCGTCGGAGGGCACAAGGTAGTTCAGCGGCACACCGAGCAGCGACACGACGGCCGTGATGGCGATGCCGCCGTAGGGAACGCCGGCCTTGTTCATGCGCAGCGCGAACTTCGGTGCCGAGCCCGCGGCCGCCATCGACCGCAGGATGCGGCCGGTCGAGTACAGGCCGGCGTTGAGCGAGGAGAGGGCCGCGGTGAGGACGACGAGGTTCATGATGACGTCCACGCCCTGGATCCCGATCGATCCGAAGAACGTCACGAAGGGGCTCACGCCCTTCTGGTACGCGGTGTAGGGCAGGAGGAGCGAGAGGAGGATCACCGAGCCGACGTAGAACACCGCGATCCGGAACACGACCGCGTTGATGGCGCGGGGCATGATCTTCTCGGGGTTCTTGGTCTCTCCGGCTGCCGTTCCGATGAGCTCGACCGACGCGTACGCGAACACGACGCCCTGCATGAGCAGGATCATCGGGGCGATGCCCATCGGGAAGATGCCGCCGTGGTCCGAGATGAGGGAGAGTCCGGTGGGATCGCCGTTCGGGGTGCCGAAGAGCACGAAGTAGACGCCGACGGCGAGGAACGCCACGAGCGCCGCGACCTTGATGAGCGCGAACCAGAACTCCATCTCGCCGAAGACCTTGACGGAGACGAGGTTGAGCGAGAGCACGAGTGCGAGCGCGATGAGGGCCCACAGCCACTGCGGGACGGCAGCGATCCACGGAACGTACTTCCCGAAGAAGTGCATGTAGAGCGCCGCCGCGGTGGTGTCGACGATCGTCGTCATGGCCCAGTTGATCCAGTAGAGCCATCCGGAGATGTACGCGGCCTTCTCACCGAAGAACTCGCGGGCGTAGGAGACGAAGGAGCCCGACGAGGGGCGGTGCAGCACGAGCTCCCCGAGGGCGCGCAGGATGAGGAAGACGAACGCACCGCAGATCGCGTAGGCGAGCACGAGCGACGGCCCAGCCTGCGCGAGCCGTCCGCCAGCGCCGAGGAAGAGACCCGTGCCGATGGCGCCGCCGATGGCGATCATCTGGATCTGCCGGGCCTTGAGCCCCTTGTGGTAGCCGGTGTCCTCGGCGTGGATGACGTGGTCGGCCGCGTGGGCGTGGCCGTGGTCTTCGAGGTGGTCAGGGATGTCTGGAGGGCTCTGGGGCGCAGCAGGCGTGGGGGAGGACATCGGGTCCCTTTCGGTATGGAGGTGGCTGGGGGTTACCAGAGTGCGAGGGGGTCGGGCGGGAATCAGAAGTGGGAAGACGGAACCGCGCGAATCAGTGGGGTGCTGATCAGGGGCGGGCCTCGGGCGGGCCGCCCACCGGCGGCTTGGGCGGGTTCTAGGCGCTCAGGTTGGCCAGGCGCTCGGGCCGGAGCAGTTCTTCGAGGCGCTCGGCGGTGAGGAGCCCGCGCTCGAGGACGAGCTCGGCGACACCGCGCCCGCTCGCAAGCGCCTCCTGCGCGATGGCCGTCGATTCGGCGTATCCGAGGTAGGGGTTCAGCGCTGTCACGAGTCCGATCGAGTGCTCAACGCTCTCCCGCAGCCGTGCGGCGTTGGCGGTGATCCCGCTGACGCAGCGCCGGGAAAGCGTGTGGCAGGCGGCCGTGAGATGCGTGATGCTCTTGTGCAGGCTGTGCACGATCACTGGTTCGAACGCGTTGAGCTGGAGCTGCCCACCTTCGGCAGCCAGCGTGATGGTCACGTCGTTGCCGATCACCTCGAATGCCACCTGGTTGACGACCTCCGGGATGACGGGGTTGATCTTGCCCGGCATGATCGAGGAACCCGACTGCACCGGCGGGAGGTTGATCTCGGCGAGCCCCGCGCGGGGGCCCGACGAGAGAAGGCGCAGGTCGTTGCAGATCTTCGACAGCTTGACCGCCACGCGCTTGAGGACCCCCGAGAGATGGACGAACGCGCCCATGTCTTGAGTCGCCTCGATCAGGTCGAAGGCGGTCACGAGCGGCAGTCCCGTGATCCCGCCGAGATGGCGGCACGCCGCCTCGGCATAGCCGGCGGGGGCATTCAGGCCTGTGCCGATAGCGGTCGCCCCGAGGTTGATCTCGTGGACGAGCCCGGCGGATTCGCGCAGGCGCTCGCGGTCCTCGCCAATCGTCACGGCATACGTGCCGAACTCCTGTCCGAGGGTCATCGGCACGGCGTCCTGGAGCTGCGTGCGGCCCATCTTCACCACAGTGCGGAACTCGGTGGCCTTGGCTGCGAACGCGTCCTCGAGCTCACTCAGCGCGGCCAGCAGATCGTCGATGCCCATCACCGTCGCGATGCGGACGGCAGTGGGGTAGACGTCATTGGTCGACTGGCTCAGGTTGACGTGGTCGTTGGGGTGCAAGGCCGCATAGTCGCCCTTCTCCTGGCCGAGCAGTTCCAGTGCGCGGTTCGCGATCACCTCGTTCGCGTTCATGTTCGACGACGTCCCCGCGCCGCCCTGGATGACGTCAACCACGAACTCGCGGAGCAGTTCCCCGTCCAGGATCTCCCGGCAGGCGGCCTCGATCGCGTCCGCACGCTCGGCGTCGAGCAGGCCGAGCTCACGGTTCGCCCGGGCCGCGGCGAGCTTGACGGCCGCGAGTCCGCGAACCAGATGGGGATTGGTCGAGAGCGGCTGGCCGGTGATCGGGAAGTTCTCGATCGCGCGCAGGGTATGCACGCCCCAGTAGGCGGCCGTGGGGACGCGGCGGTCGCCGAGCAGATCGTGCTCGGTGCGGAACCCGGCGGGCTCGTCGACGGCGATCGTGGCGAGGGCCGCTGTGCTGCTCGCAACGGTCGTCGGGGTCATGGGGGAGACCATAGGGGTCACTTTCTGGAGGAGGTGGGGGCGTGAGGGAGAGAGGAGACGAGGGGTACAGACGGCCAGGGGTACAGGCGAACGGATCAGACGGCCGGGGCCGGGAACGCGCCGTCGAGCGCTGCGAACACGCCGACCTGACGGCCACCACCGAGCACCGGGCGGGTTGCGAGGGCCGCGAGCGGCCCGTCAGGGGCCGCCTCGGGGACGTCGAGGGCGGCGAGGGCGCGGACCGTGATCGGCAGACGGGCGCGATCGCCGCCGTCCGAGATCTTGATGGCGAGGCCCCGGCCATCCGGCAGCCCCACGAGCTGGATGCCCTCAAAGCCGTCCTTGGCCACCGTTCCAGGAAGGGCCCGCATGAGGAGCGTGACGTCACGGTCGGCTCCTGCAACCATCTCCGGGTGCGTGGTCATGGCACGGGCAACGGCAGCCTCGGCTGTCCCGCCAGCGGCGCGGGCGAGGCGACCGTAGGAACGGGCCATCCCCGCAAGGCTCACGGCGGGGAGAGGAGTGCCACAGCCGTCGGTGGTCCACAGGGAGGGCACCTCTCCCGTGAGCTCCTCGACGGTCGCGGCAATGAGCTGCTGCAGCGGGTGTCCGGGATCGAGGTATCCCTCGAGAGGCCAGTCGTTGAGCACGCACACCGAGACCATGGCAGCGTGCTTGCCGGAGCAGTTCTGGCACACGCGGTCCGCGTGCCCGCCACCGGCGAGCCACTCCTCGCGCTCGCGGATGCCATACGGAAGGTCTTCCGTGTTCGCGAGGACCGACTCGTCGAGACCGTTGAGGGACAGGATCCTGCGCGCGCCGTCCCGGTGCATGGCCGCGCCAGAATGGCTCGCGGCGGCGAGGGCGAGGAGCTCGTCTGGGAGGGCCAGCCCTGCGCGGACCATCGCAACCGCCTGGAGGGGTTTGAGCGCCGAGCGCGGGAAGACGGGAGCGGTGGCGGCTCCGGCCGCCCACAGGAGAACGCCATCGGCGTCGGTCGCGGCGACGCTGCCGTAGTGCACTCCCTCGATCATGCCGCCGCGGGTCTGGGCGGCGAGAGGGACGTGGGCGGGGAAGTCAGCGACGGCGCGGGCCGCTGCTGCGGCGTCCTGGAGGGTGAGTGCCGCGGATGCGGGAGGGATCATGGCTCGCTCACGGTAGGGGATCGGTGGTCAGGAGTCCGTGCGGTCGGTGCGGCCGGGGTTGAGGCCCGACGGCGCCGGGCAGTGCGGGGCGATAGGCCGGTTGTGTGGCCGCCAGCGGGTGTCAGGGGTTGGGTCCGAGGAGCCCGAGAGCCTCGTCCACGGCCGCAAGATGCTTGGCCATGGCGGCGCTGGCGCGCTCGGCCGAACCTGCCTCGATGGCGTCGAGGATTTCCTGGTGCTCGTTGTCTGAGGCGGCCTGACGGTCGGCGAGCAGGTTGAGCGTCTCCGACTGATGGGCCAAGGCTTCGCGGAGGTCGGCGAGGACGTCCTCGAAGATCTGGTTCCCGCTCGCCTTGGCGATGGTGCCGTGGAAGGCCGCCTCGAGGGTGACCCTTCTGGCAGGCTCGTCTTCGACGGCGGTCTCGGCGACGATTCCCCTGAGGGTCGCCAGGTCCTCCTCCGTACGTCGGAGGGCGGCGAGCCCGGCGGCCGGTACTTCAACGTGGGGCCGCGCCTCGGTGAGGTCCCGCGCTGAGTACCGTCCCAGGACCAGGTCGCCGGCAATCCGGCTAGACACCACAAACGTGCCCTTGCCGGTGTGGGTCTCGGTGAGCCCCAGTGCCGCGGACGACCGCAGGGCCTCGCGGACCACCGAGCGGCTAACGCCGTACCGCGCAGCTAGCGCAGCCTCGGAGGGGAGCTTTGCGCCGACGGGGACCGCCCCCGCTTCGATGTCGCCGCGCAGGTCGGCGAGCACGGCCTCGGCGGCGCCTACACGGACAATCGGCCGCTGGGCGGTCTGGCCAGCCGACTGCCTGGGTGTACGGCTGTCTGACAGGTTCACGCCACGACTATGGCAGCGATCACACTGCGTTGTCAAACGGGCAGCAAGGGCCCCTGTCTGGTGGTGGCAGGCCGCGCGTCGGGGGGTTCGCCCCTAGGGTGCCGCGACGACGCTGTTCGTCAGCGTGCCGATCCCGTCGATGCGGCATTCAACGTGCTGCCCGGCGGTGATGGTGCCCGATGTTCCGGGGAATCCGGTGAGGATTACGTCCCCGGGATGCAGGGTCATGAACGAGCTCGCGTACACGAGGATTTCCTCGATGCCCCATCCCAGATCGGCAACCGTTCCGCCCGGGAGCCGAGCGCCGTCGATCCCCACACCGATCCCCGCATCATCGTGCGGACGCTGCGTGACGATCCAGGGGCCGAGCGGGGTGAACGTGTCAGCACTCTTGGCGCTGATCCAGAGCTCGTCGCGGCCTTGTGCCAGCCGGTCGGTCACGTCGTTGCCGATCGTGAATCCGAGGACTGCCTCCATGGCGTTCTCGGTGGTCAGATGCCGAGCGAGGGCCCCGATGACGACCGTGAGCTCGGACTCGGGCTCGACCCGGGCGCCCGTCGGTGCCTCGATGGCGTCTCCCGGTCCGATGACGCTCGTGGCGGCCTTGTGGAACGCCTGCGGGGGAAGTGCTCGGCCAGCTGCCCCCGTGTTGTGCGCCATGCCGAGGACGTTGGACGGAGAGCAGGGTGCGAGGAAGGTGAAGGCGTCTTGCGTCACCTCGGCGCCCGCCTCCCAACCGGCGCGAGACGGCGAGGCCGCGTTGCCCGGCGAGCCTGGGAATGGTGTCTCCACGACGGTCCAGCGCTGCCCGTGGGGGGAGGCGAAGTCCTCTGCGCCGCTGGCCACGAAGAAGGACTCCTGTGCGTTGGGGGCGTCTGCCGGCCTCACGCGGGCGATGCGGAGCGGAGGTGCGGAGGTGGGTGCGGCTGGGGCGGGGGAGGCGGTCACAATGGACATCCTATGTCCCGGGGGCCGCCTGGGGCATGGCGCGGGGGAGTGGCGTTGCGGAAGCGATAGTGGCGCGGGGAGCAGGATTGCGTAGGGTCACGGCACACATGGATTCACAGCCACGCGCCGGCCGGTCACCCGTACAGTTCGCCAACCGGGATCTCAGCCTCGACGCGGTTCTCGGGCCCGGGCAACGGGCACGCCCATGCCTCGTTGTACGCGCAGCTGGGGTTGTACGCGAAGTTGAAGTCGAGGATGAAGCGCGGACCCAGCCGCGCGCCGTCGTGCGCACGGTCCGGGGCAGCGGAGTTCCGTGCGGCCGTCTCCTCGGCGACTCCGAGGAACGCGCCCTTGATCGTGTCGATGAGGTACCGGCCAGCCCCGTACGATCCCGCCCCACCGCCCGTCCTCCCCGCCGTAGCATCACGGAACGGGACGAAGATTCCGCCGCCGTAGCCCTGATGCCGCCACGCGGCGACGGAACCGATCCCCGGGACCTCGAAGGTTCCGAGCCGCACGAACGGCACCACGCCATCGGTGCCGGTCCGCACGGGGCGCTCCTGCCCCGCGCCCCCGGGGCTGAGTGGCAGTTCGAAGCGGTACGCGGGATCGTAGTCGGCCACCGAGAGGCCGGTGAACGCCGCACGGTCCCGCAACAGGAGCGGCGACGCGGGGTGCGTTCCCATGAGTGCGTCACGCTCGCGCCGCCACAGCGCGTGGGCTTCGCGCGGGCTGGCCGCCGCCCGGACCCGTTCGTAGACCGAGAACATGCGCAGGCGCCAGTCGACCACCTCGTGCGCCGGCAGGTCCAAGGCCGCCTGGGCATCCTCCCACTCGGCGTCGGACCATTCCGTGCTGTCTGGGCTGGCCGGGCCATCCTGTTCGCCCTGGCCGTCCTGGCCGTCCGACCTTGCGTCCCTGTGATCCTCGCGCATGGCGCAAGACTACTCGGGCCCCGCTTCGCTAGGGTGGGGGCATGGACGTCACGCCCCGAAGTGCACCCCACAGTGCACCGCGCACGGGACACCGAACCGGACACTGGACCGGACACTGGACTGGACACCGGGCAGCAGCCGCCAACCATGTCATCGCGGCGGGCGCCGCGATCGCCGTCGCCGCGGTTCTCACAGTTGCTCTGGCCGGGTGCGGCGCGGGTTCCACGGAACCGGTGTGGACTGGCGTTCCGAGCGGGTCGTCGTCGGCGGCACCCGGCGGCCCGACGTCCGGCAGCCCGGGCGCGGGAGGCACGACGGCGAGTGGTCCCGCGGCGTCGTCGGGAACGCCCTCGCCGGGCGCCACGAGCGCCCAGTGGAAGACGTATACGGATCCGGCCAAGAAGGTGAAGTTCGATCTGCCCGCGGCATGGATCGTCCAGTCCACCGATCCAGCTCCCGGTGCGGCCGCTGGGTCCCTGCGCCTGGAGGTCAAGAAGGCGGACGGGACCTTCGTCGCGGCGCTCGCCACGGGCCTCCCGGTGCCCGCGCCGTCCACCTGCGACCCCGCACAGGCCAAGGCCTACTCAGTGCTCAACAGCCTTCCCGTGACAGTGCCGTTCGCGGATGGCCCGAACGTCATCACGCCGCGGTTCGTGTTCCGCGTGATCCAGGGCTACAAGTTCTTCGGCACGTTCGGCCTCACGGGCCTCGCCACCTCCGCCCAGGACGGCAAGGCGTGCGTGCTCGTCAATGTCGTGCCCGGTCCCGCGGGCATCGGCGGCTACTCGTTCGCCGACACCATCGCGGCCACACCCCCCCAAACCGATGCGAAGGTTGCGCCCCTCAAATCTTTCGATACCCTAGCTCAGGCGTCGGCCTACGTCCGCGACTCGGGCGACTTCGCGGACGCGCAGCGCATGATCATGTCGCTGACCTTCACCCAGAACTAGCCCTACTGGAGCCCCATGCAGCGCACCGTCGGTGCCCAGCTGTCGTTCACGACCGCGGCACAGACCAAGCTGGCGATGGCGATTGCCGTCGCCCGCCACCCCGGCTACACGTCCTTCGAGGAGGAACTCGTTGTCACCGCGGACGGGGCGGCGGTGGAACCGCGGGAACTGCTGGACGGCCACGGCGGGCGATTCCACGTGCTCGAGCTGCCCGAGCCCGCACACGTCGAGGTCGCCTACACGGCCCGCGTCGAGGGAACGAGCGAGCCGGAGCCCGTCGACGAGATCGAGCTGATCCGCTACGTGCGCCCCAGCAGGTACGCCGAGAGCGACCGGCTCCTGCCCACGTCGTACGCCGAATTCGGGACTCTCCGGGGTCTTGAGCTCGTCCAGGCGGTCCGTGACTGGGTCAACCGCCAGCTCGCCTACGTGAGCGGCTCGTCCCGTGGCACCGACGGTGCGGTGGAGACGCTCCTCCACCGGCGCGGTGTGTGCCGCGACTTCGCCCACCTCGCGATCGCGCTGTTGCGGGCCAAGGACGTCCCGGCGCGGCTCGCGGCAGTGTATGCCCCCGGGCTGAGGCCCATGGACTTCCATGCGGTGGCCGAGGCCTACGTGGACGGCGCGTGGCACGTGATCGACCCGACGGGCCTCGCCCCGCGCGCCTCGATGGTCCGCATCACGGCCGGCCGGGATTCCGCGGACACGGCGTTCCTCTCGACCGTCGGCGGGCGGATCGTGCTCAAGAAGCTCACCGTCACGGCCGTGGCCGACGAGCTTCCGTTCGAGGACCCCCGGGCCTCCGTCCGCCTAGCCTGAGGGCTCGCGAGCTGTGCCTCCGCACCCCTACGTCGCGGGGTGCGGTCAGAGCGGGTGGTGGGCCACGACGTGCGCGCGGACGCGCTCGGTGAGGTCCCGCAGCTCGGCCAGCCCCCCAGTGTCGAGGGCGTCGCCCATGATCCGCTGGATCTCCCTCACGTGGGCGCGCCCCACCTCGCGCTGGAGCCGCGCGCCCTCGTCCGTGAGCCGCACGACGACGCCGCGCCCGTCCTCGGGCGAGCTCTCGCGCGCCACGAGGCCCTGCTTGGCGAGTCGTTCGACGAGCCTCGACAGGCTGGACTGGGCCAGCAGCACGTGGTCGTTGAGCTCGTTGAGCCGAAGGCCCGCGCCCTCGCACGTGCTCAGGGTGAAGAGCACGTCGTAGGCATTCATGCCGAGCTTCCGGAAGGCCGGGTCGCGCTGCAGGCGGCGCATCACCGCCACCTGGGCGCGGAAGAGCGACTCCCAGGCCTCCGAGACGTCCTTCACCGAGGGTGTGGGCCCGGGAGCCGCCGGGCGGGAAGGCGCCGGAGCTGCCATGAGCGAGGGCGCGGTGTCGGGCCCGGGAGCGGCGCCGGCCACCGGCTGCGTGCTCACCGCGCCGTCGCCCCGGCGGTCGCCTCAGCGGACGCCGTCGCAGCCGACCCGGTCCCGGAGCCTGCGTCCGTCTCGGCCGTCTCTGACCCGGACATGGCAGCGCTGCGGGCTGCGACTCGCGCGGCGTGCGTCGGCCCCTCGGGGACGTCCGCGGGACGCCCCTCGGCGAAGCCCGCCTTGAGCTCGGGAAGCACCTCGCCGAGCAGGTCGAGCTGTTCGAGCACGGTCTTGAGCGGAAGGCCCGCATGGTCCACCAGGAACAGCTGGCGCTGGTAGTCGCCGAAGTAGTCTCGGAACGCGAGGGTCTTCTCGACGAACTCGGCCGGACTGCCCACGGTCAGCGGGGTCTGCGCGGTGAACTCCTCCATCGATGGCCCGTGTCCATAGACGGGTGCGTTGTCGAAGTAGGGGCGGAAATCCCGCTTGGCGTCCTGGGAGTTCCTGCGCATGAAGAACTGGCCGCCGAGGCCCACGATCGCCTGGCTCGCCGTGCCGTGCCCGTAGTGCTCGAACCGCTCGCGGTAGAGGTTGATGAGGCGGATGTAGTGCTCCTTCGGCCAGAAGATGTTGTTGGCGAAGAAGCCGTCGCCGTAGTAGGCGGCGAGTTCGGCGATCTGCGGGGTGCGGATGGAGCCGTGCCATACGAACGGGGCCACCTCGTCGAGGGGGCGCGGCGTGACCGTGAAGTTGTGCAGCGGGGTGCGGAACTTGCCGCTCCACGTGACGGTCTCCTCGTCCCACAGGCGTCGCAGGAGCGCGTAGTTCTCGATCGTCAGCTCGAGGGAGTCCTGCGGGCTCTTGCCGAACCAGGGGTAGACGGGTGCTGTGTTGCCGCGGCCCAGCACGAGGTCCGTGCGGCCGCCCACGAGATGCTGGAGCATCCCGAAGTCCTCGGCGATCTTCACCGGATCGTTGGTGGTGATGAGGGTCGTGGTCGTGGAGAGGATGATCTTCTCGGTCTGCGCGCCGATGTACCCCAGGAGGGTGGTCGGCGAGCTCGGGTAGAACGGGGGATTGTGGTGCTCGCCCGTCGCGAAGACGTCGAGCCCCACCTCCTCGGCGTGCTTGGCGATCTTCACGATCGCCTGGATCCGCTCGCCCTCAGACGGCATGTGGCCGGTCGTCGGGTCGAGGGTGACATCTCCGACGCTGAAGATACCGAACTGCATGGAACGACCTTTCCTCACGCGGTTGCCCTGAGCTGCCGCACATTGAGATAAATGCATTTGCATCTATCTCAACGGGTGAGGTCCCCTGATCATTCCCGGGTCCGTTATGCCTTATGCCTTGGCGGCCCGCCGTCCGGTGACCTTCGGCACGGCACCCGTCGTCCAATCGCCCTCGTCTGTGTCATCGACGTCGTCGGCCGGGAGCTCTGGGGTGCGCTTCAGGCCGCGCAGGAGCCTGCTCTTCTCGAGCCGGCCCTCCACAAGCCGGTACAGGACGGGCACGAGGACGAGTGTGAGCGTCGTCGAGGACACCAGACCGCCGATGACGACGACGGCGAGCGGCTGCGAGATGAAGCCCCCGCCGCCGGTGAGCCTGAGGGCCATCGGCGTGAGCGCGAAGATCGTCGCGAGCGCGGTCATGAGGATCGGCCGCAGTCGTTGGCGCGCGCCCTGTTCGATCGCCTCGGCGAGCGGCAGCGCGGGCCTGCCGCGGTGCGGCCGCCGGTACTGGTTGATGAGGTCGATGAGGACGATCGCGTTGGTCACGACGATGCCAACGAGCATGAGCAGGCCGATGAGGGATGGCAGCCCCAGCGGAATCCGCGTCGCGAGGAGCAGCACGATCGCGCCTGTCGCGGCGAACGGGACGGAGACGAGCAGCACCAGCGGCTGGAGGAGGCTCTTGAAGGCAGCGACCATGATGACGTAGACGATCGCGATGGCCGCGAGGAGTGCCAGACCGAGCTGCTGGAACGACTGGGTCTGCTGGCTCGCCGCGCCGCCCACGGACGCCGTCGCGCCGCCGTCGAGCGTCAGATCCGCCACACGCTTGGTGACCTCGGCGCTGACCGAGCCGAGATTCGTGTCGCCGGGCGTCACGGAGACTGTCGCCGTGCGCTGTCCGGCCGTGCTCGTCACCGTCACCGGGACGTCGACGGCTGTGACGGAAGCGATCTGCGCAAGCGTCAGCCCGCCCGGCGCGCCGGCGATCGGCATGGCTCGGACGGCATCGATGCTTTGGAACTGGGTTCCCTTGCCGATGCGGACCGGGTAGTCCGTCGTGTCGATCCGCACGGTTCCCGCGGGAATCGGGCTCACGGTCGCGGCGAGCGCCGTGCTGATCTGCTGCTCATTGAGGCCAGCGGCAGCGGCCTTCGCGCGGTCAACCTTCACCTGGACCACAGGCTGGCCGGCGGCGAGGTTGCTCGTCACGCCCGTCGCGCCGGGGACATCCTTGAGAGCTGCCGAGACGGCGTCGTTGGCCTTCGCAAGCGCGGCGGAGTCGGGTGCCTTGACCGTCACATCGACGGTCGAGGCCGTGCCGAAACCGCTCTGCTGGCTCCCCACCGAGACGGTGCCGGCCCCGCTGAGGCGCCCGACGGCGTCGCGCACCTGCTGCTGGAGCGCAGCCTGGTCCTTGGACTCGTCCGTGATGACCGTGAAGGTCGCGTTCGAGGCGCCGGACGAGAGGAAGGCGCTGAAGCCGGTCGTGGAGTTGCCGATCGTGACCTGGACCGTCTGGATCCCGTCGATGCCGCGGAGCGCGTCCTCGACCTTCGCGGCGGCCGTGCTCGTCGCGTCGAGGCTTGTGCCCGGGTCTAGCTTCTGCGTCACGGTGAAGTTGTTCTGGCCCGTGTTGCCGAGGAGGTTGGTCGGAAGGAGCGGCGTGAGGGCGAATGTGCCCACGAGGATGAGCGCGCCCGCCACGAGCGTGATGACGGGGTGCTTCTGGGTCCTGTGGAGGATCGGAAGATAGCCGCGCTGGAGCAGGCTGCGGCGCTCCTTCTCGTGCGCCTGGGCTTCGACTTCTGCGGGGTTCACGGCGCCGGGTGACTTGTGCCCGAGGAACCAGTATGCGAGCACCGGAACGATCGTGAGAGAGACGACGAGTGATGCGAGCAGGGCGATCGTGACCGTGAGCGCGAACGGCCGGAACAGCTCGCCCGCGAGGTTGCCGACGAACGCGATGGGCAGGAAGACCGCGACGGTCGTGAGCGTCGAGGCGGTCACTGCGGCGGCGACTTCTCGCACGGCGCCCAGGATCGCCGTCGTCTTCTCCTCGCCGTAGCTCAGGTGCCGCTTGATGTTCTCGATGACCACGATCGAGTCGTCGACGACGCGGCCGATCGCGATCGTGAGCGCCCCGAGCGTGAGGATGTTCAGCGAGTACTTCGAGGCGTACAGCCCGATGAACGTGATGAGGAGCGAGAGGGGGATGGAGACGGCCGTGACGAGGGTCGAGCGGACGGAGAGGAGGAAGACGAGGATCGTCAGGACGGCGAATCCGAGTCCCAGGAGTCCCTCGGTCGCGAGGTCGCGGATGGACTTCTCGATGAACGGCGCCTGATCGAAGACGGCGGTCATCTTCGCGTTCGAGCCGAGGTCCGAGGCCAGCTGGGGGAGCGCGTCGCGCACGGCGTGCGAGACCGCCACGGTGTCGCCCTCCGGCTTCTTCGTCACGGACAGCGCGAGAGTGGGCTTGCCGTCGGTGCGGGTGATCGACGTCGCGGCGTCGTCCTCGATCGTGACGGCTGAGACGTCGCCGATGGTGGTCGGCTGCTTCGCGCCGGTGAGCGGCAGGCCCTTGACCGCATCCGTCGAGTCGACGGGGCTCCCGGCCTGGAGGGAGAGGGTCTTGCCCTGCTCGGACACCGTGCCGATCGGGACGAGCGAACCGCTGTTCTGCAGGGCCGTGCGGATCGAACCGATGTCGACGCCGCGGCTCGCCATGGCCGCCTGGTCCGGCTGGATCTGGAGGTGCTGCGTCGCGCCCCCGGTCACGTCCACGCTGCGGACTCCGTCGATCTTCGTGAGCTTCGGGACCGCCTGCTGGATCAGCTGGGTGTCGAGCTCGCTGAGCCGCTTGTCCGAGGAGACTGCGATGAAGACGATCGGGAAGTCGCTGATGCTGCCCGCGAGGGTGTTCGGCGAGGCATCGGCGGGCAGCTGGGACTTCACGTTGGAGATCGCCCGGTCGATCTGGTTGCGCGCGCGGTCGAGGTTCGTCCCGTACTGGAACGAGAGGCGGATCGTCGAGACCCCGGTGCGGGACGTCGATGCGCTGCTCTCGAGGCCCTCGACGGCCTGGAGCGACTTCTCCAGCGGCTGGCCGATCTGCTTGTCCACGACGTCCGGCGACGCGCCGGCCATCGCCGTGACGACCGTGAGCTGGGGAAACTCGATGGACGGGATGAGTTCCTGCTTGAGGCTTCCCGCAGTGATGACGCCGAAGACCGAGGCGAACACCATGATGAGCGCGATCAGCGCCCTGTTCGCCATGGACAGTCGGGCGAGCCGGAACATCAGAGGCCCTTTCGCAGGGGTCCCGGCCGAGCCGGGGAGAGGTGGACGGGTAGCGAACGGCCCGCGTCCTCGTTGAAGAGGTCACGGGCCGAGGAGGGACCGCCTTAGCGGGCCGGGGCCGCGAGGCCGAGGGACGTCGCGGTGTCCGCGGCGATCTCGGCAGCGAGGTCCGCGTTCTCGTTGAGCTTGAGGCCGTAGCCCGGCATCATCTCGCTGAACTTGGGTTCCCATCCCTTGAAGTTCTTCGGGAAGCAGCGCTGCATGAGCTCCAGCATGATCGGCACGGCCGTGGAAGCGCCCGGCGAGGCTCCGAGGAGGGCACCGATCGACCCGTCGCGGGCCGTGATGACCTCGGTGCCGAACTGGAGCTCGCCGCCCTTGGAGGCGCTTTTCTTGATGATCTGCACGCGCTGGCCCGCGGTGATGAGTTCCCAGCCGTCGCCTGCGGCCTCGGGGAAGTACTCACGCAGGGCCTGGACCTTCGCATCGCGGCTCTTGGCGACTTCCTTGATGAGGTAGGCCGTGAGGTCCATGTTGTCCTTGCCGACGGCGAGCATGGGGATGATGTTGCCGAGGCGGATCGAGCCGGGGAGGTCCCAGAGCGAGCCGTTCTTGAGGAAGTTCGTCGAAAAGCCCGCGTACGGGCCGAAGAGGAGCGAGCGCTTGCCGTTGACGTAGCGCGTGTCCAGGTGCGGGACCGACATGGGCGGGGCCCCGACGGACGCCTGGCCGTACACCTTCGCGTTGTGCTGGGCGGCAACCGACTCATCGGTGCTGCGCAGGAACTGGCCCGAGACGGGGAAGCCGCCGTAGCCCTTGCTCTCCGCGATCCCGGAGGCCTGAAGGAGGTGCAGCGCACCGCCGCCGGCGCCGACGAACACGAACTTGGCGTGGATTCCGCCACGCTCGCCCGAGGCCTTGTGCTTGGTCGCGACGCTCCAGCCGCCGCGGGAGCGCTCGAGGTTGGTCACGTCGGTGCCGTAGTTGACCTCGACTCCGTTGCCCGCGAGGAACCCGACGAGTTCCCTCGAGAGGCGGCCGAAGTCGACGTCGGTGCCCTCGGCCACGCGGGTGGCGGCGACGCGGCCGGCGCCGCGGCCGCCCATGACGAGCGGTGCCCACTCGGCGATCTTCGCAGGGTCCTCGCTGTACTCCATCGAGGAGAAGAGCGCGTTCGGGTGGAGCGCCTCGTAGCGGGCCTTGAGGAAGTCCGCGTGGGCGTCGCCAATCACGAAGCTCATGTGCGGCACCGTGTGGATGAAGTTCGACGGCGCGCCGATGCTGCCGTCGTTGACGAGGTGCGACCAGAACTGGCGCGAGAGCTGGAAGCCCTCGTTGATCCCCAGCGCCTTCGCCGGGCTCACCGAGCCGTCCTTGGCCTGGGGCGAGTAGTTCAGCTCGCAGTACGCCGCGTGCCCCGTGCCCGCGTTGTTCCAGGGGTCCGAGCTCTCGAGCCCCACATCGTCGAGGCGCTCGAAGAGGACGATGCTCCAGCTGGGCTCTAGCTTCTTGAGGAAGGCGCCGAGGGTGGCGCTCATGATGCCCCCGCCGATCAGAACGACGTCGGCAGATCGGGTGGTGGAAATGAAGGTCACTGAAGTCTCCCTGCACAATTGGACCAGTGGCAGAATATCCCCGCCATGGCCGGATCGCTAAATCCTCCGGTGCCGGTCAGTCAAGCCCCTTGAAGGATATTTTTCCGGCCTTCACTAGGCTGAGACAAGGGTCACATGATTGAAGGTCTCGTTGAGCACGGGCGACGTCGGATAGCTCGCCACCCGCGCCGAGACTGCAACCGCCGAGATCGGGTAGGCGATAGGCACCGCGGGCGCCGTTGAGCCGATCTGGCCGTTGATGTTCTGGTACGCCTGCGTCCGGTCGGTGCCGTCAGGGAGGCCTCGGGCGCGCTCGATCTTGCTGAAGATCTGGGCGTCGAACATCCCGAATTCGCCGTTCTTGGCGCCGAAGAGCGGAGCGAGGAAGTCATCGGGGTCGGCGTACGTGCCGTACCGGCCCAGGAGGTGGAAGGCGTGGTCCCCGGGGGAAGTGACCTTCTGCAGATATCCGTCGGACCAGTCCACCGGCACGGGCTTGATGTTCAGGCCCAGCAGCGTCAGCTGGGAGGCGATCTCCGCGTAGACCTTCTCGGGGCTCGGCAGGTAGAGGCGGGCCACGTTCAGCGGGTAGTAGAAGGGGAGTTCCTCGCCCTTGTAGCCGGCCTCGCTCAGCAGGCGCTTAGCCTTCTGGGGATCGTAGCCGGGGAAGCCGCCGGAGGTGTTGAAGCCGCTGAGCTTGGGCGGAACGAACTGGGACGCCGTCTTCGTGTCCTCGAGGAAGAACGGCTTGATCACCGCATCCTTGTTGATGCCGATCGCAATCGCCTGGCGCACCTTGTCGTTCTGCAGCAGCGGCACCGACTGGTTCATCCCCACATACATGACGGAGAACGGGTCGCGGCGGACCACTTGGAAGCCCTTGCGGACGAGCGTCTCGATGTTCGCCACGGTCACGGCGTCGTACCCGTCGATCGTGCCCGCGACGAGCGCCTGGAGCCGGCTCTGGGGAGTGTCGTAGACGACGAACGAGAGCTGGGAGATCTGTCCGCGCTCCCCCCAGTAGTCCGGTGAAGACTCGACGACCACAGCGTCCTTGGTCCATGCACGGAACCGGAAGGGCCCGGTGCCCACGGGATGCTGGGCGTAGCGCGAGATCGGGACCCCGGACGAGGTCTGGTCCTCCACGTCCGCGGTGCTGGCCGTGAGGGCAGCAGGGGAGGAGATCGCCAAGCCCGGCGCGGTCATGGCCGCCAGGAAGCTCGTGAGCGGCTGCGTCAGGTCGATGCGGACCTCGTGGTCGCCCAGGACGGTGCAGCCCTTGTACAGGGAGAGCGCTGCCTGATCCGCGTGCGCCTTGAACACCGCAGTGAAGGGAAGGCCCGGGTGCGAGGCGCGGAACTGCGGGGTGAACGCGAACCAGCGGTCGAAGTTGGCCTTGACGGCCGCGGCATTGAAGGGCGTTCCGTCGTGGAACTTCACGCCGCTGCGGAGGGTGAACGTCCAGGAGAGGAGGTCCGAGCTCTGGGTCCACGCGGTCGCGAGGGCGGGCGCCGGCGCCCCTGTGTCCGGATCGGTGGTCAGGAGGCACTCGAGGACCTGCCGGGTGATGCGCGATGACTCGATGTCCGGTGTCACCGCCGGGTCAAGGGCGATCGGCGGCGCCGGGGTCGCGAACGTGAACTTGGCGGTGGGGCCCGCTGAGCCACTCGGGGTGGGCGACGGTGCCGGGGAGGGCGACGGCGTGCAGCCGGCGAGCAGCGCCGCTGTCGCCGCAGCCTGGAGCAGTTCCCTGCGCCCGATGGTCCGTGAACGGCTCACGACTTCTTTGCCTTTCGCTTCCGCCGCATGCCCGGCGCCGTCATGACTGGGTGTCGACCTGTTCGGCCGGATCAACCGCTGGCCGGGTCGACCGCAACGGCGGGACTGGGCCGGAGGCAGTGCGCGAGGAGGGACTTGAACCCTCACGTCCTAGGACACAGGAACCTAAATCCTGCGTGTCTGCCAATTCCACCACTCGCGCGGACCCCGCCACGGCGGGGCAACCCGATCAGTCTACCGGCAGGATCTTCAGGTCCCGGTGGAGCTTGGCGACATGCCCCTTCGCGCGGACGTTGTACTGCGCAACGTCGATCCGCCCGTCGGCGCCGATCACGAAGGTCGACCGGATGAGCCCCTGGTAGACGCGCCCGTAGTTGACCTTCTCGCCCCACGTGCCGTACGCCTCGGCGACCGCGTGATCCTCGTCCGCGAGCAGGAGGAACCCCAGGTGCTGCGCGGCGGCAAATTTCCGCACGTCTGCGGCCGGATCAGGGGAGACGCCCACCACCCTCAGTCCGGCCCCGTTCAGGCCCGCAAGGCTGTCGCGGAAGTCGCATGCCTCCTGGGTGCACGCAGGCGTGTCCACCTGGGGGAAGAAGTACAGGATCGTGCGCTCGCCTGCGAGGTCCGCGAGCGACGTCGTGCCTCCCTCGGAATCCGGGAGGGAGAAGGCAGGGGCAGCATCGCCCGCGGTGAGGCGGCGTTCAGGTCCAGAAGTGGTCACGACGACGAGCCTAGCGGCCCCCGTAGAGCGACAGGGCAGCCGTCGACGCGGTGGCCGAGCTCACGCCGGAAAGGCTCGGCGCCGATTTCGTTTTTCGAAGGGACTCCTGTAGAGTTTCATGTCGTTGCGGGGCACGGAGATGATCCAAACGGATCGTCGAAATCTTCCTGCAGCGACAATGCGCCTCTAGCTCAACTGGCAGAGCAATTGACTCTTAATCAATGGGTTCCGGGTTCGAGTCCCGGGGGGCGCACGGAAGAAATTGAGGGCTCCGGCTGACGCCGGGGCCCTCAATGCGTTCAGGCCGAGGCCGGACCGCGAGGCACCGCGGATGCCGAGGTGAGCGTCCGGAGAGATCCACGATGCCGTCCGCGACGCGCCGTCGAGGCATCTTCGCGGACCACCGTCCATACGGCAAGGGCGAGCGTGATGGCGCCCGAGATCCCGATCAGCACCACGTCCATGGCAGCCTCCGTGAAGGTCCCGTCGCTGTGGACGGATGTGCCTATTGAACGACTCGTGCCCAGCCGGAGTCCAGTGCCTAGAGGTCCGCGAGATCGCGCAGGAAGGAGGCGAGATCGGCGGCATCCTCGTCCTGTGAGAGCGTACTGGCCGAATGGGGGCCCAGGACGCAGGTCGCGCGCAGGGTGAGGGTGATGATGCGGCCCGTGCTCATGGCAATGTCGAAGGCGCCGGGGGCGGCCTCGGCGACGAAGGCGAGATTGGAGAGGTCGATGGCAACCGGTCGGTCGAGCGCCGCGAGCGTCGCGCGGTTGAACGGGGTCAGGATCAGCTCGACAGGCCTGCGACGGTACCCGACGATGATGCCCGCCGGGACAGGTGCGGCCGGGCGCTGGCCCGTCACTGTCCCGCCGCACTCCGAGGCGCATACGAGGTTGTAGTCGCCGTAGTTGGGTATCTGGGTATCGAAGACATGGTGGAGCGCTGCCTTCAACGCAACGTCCGAGCCGGGAACGTCTCCGGCGGCTGTGCTGCTCATTCATGCTCCTTTCACCGTGGACAGTCTACGTATCCCGTCTGGCGGCGGGGCCGGACGGCGGCCCGGCCCAGTAGCCTGTGCGCATGGACTTCCGCAGACTCCTGCTCCTGCGGGAACTGGCCGATCGCCGCACCGTCGGCGCGACGGCCGACGCCCTCGGGATCACGCCGTCGGCCGTCTCGCAGCAGCTCAAGCTCCTCCAGGAGGAACTCGGGATCGTCCTCCTCGAGCGCCAGGGCCGCGGCGTGCGGCTCACCGAGGCAGGGGAGGCGATGGCGGCTGCCGCGGCCGGAGTGGCCGTCGCCATGGCCCGCGCGGAGGCCACGGCCGATGGCTACCGCCGCGGAGAACAGGCGATTGTGACGGCGGCTTTCTTCCCAAGCTCGGCTGAGATGCTGCTCCCGGGCCTGCTGGACCGGGTCGCGGAGCGTGAGGGCCTGCGCCTCGATGCTCGGCTCGAGGACCCGAACGTACAGGGCTTCATCGACCTCGCGGCGGATGTGGATGTCGTGGTGGCCCACTCGGTCAACGGGCCCGCCGAGTTCGCGAGGCCCGGCCTCGTGGTCGAGCTCCTCCTCGAGGAGCCGCTCGACGTTGCGCTCCCCGCGGCCCATCCGCTCGCAGCCAAGGCAGCGCTCGAACCCTCCGATGTGGCCAGCTATCCGTGGATCGGCGTGCCGTCGGGGTTCCCCTTCGACACCGTGCTGCGGCAGGTCGAGCTGCAGGCGGGCCATGTCATCGAGCGGACGCAGCTCATGCCGGACCTCAGGGCCATGGAGGCCCTCGTGCGGGGCGGGCACGGACTGAGCCTCCTCCCGCGTTTCACCGCGCGTGGGGCGCTCGCGAGCGGACTCGTTCTGCGGCCGCTCACGGGAGTCCACGCGGGTCGTAGCATCGTGCTCCTTGCGCGCGCCGAGGTGGCCGCGCGGCCCACGGTGCGCAGCGTCATGGACATGGTCCACGCTGAAGCGCGCCGAGTCCTGCACGACGACCTCCTGCGCGGGTGAAGGGACCCGCTCGCGATTGCACCTCCCGGACCCGTGATCTGCCTCACCCTCCGGTCCTAGACTGTGCGCCATGACCGAGCAGAGCATGGCCCAGACTGTGTCAGCGGATCCTTCAGCGTCGACGGCTCGTTCGGGGTCGGCGGCCCCTTCGACGCCGGTCGACCCCAAGCCGCGGAGCCGCGTGGTGACGGACGGCATCCACGCTGCCCCCGCGCGCGGCATGCTGCGTGCGGTCGGCTTCGGCGACGAGGACTTCGCCAAGCCGCAGGTGGGCATTGCGAGCTCGTGGAACGAGATCACCCCCTGCAACCTCTCCCTCGACCGCCTCGCCAAGGCCGCCAAGGAGGGCGTCCACGCCGCGGGTGGATTCCCGATGCAGTTCGGGACGATCTCCGTCTCCGACGGCATCTCCATGGGCCACGAGGGAATGCACTTCTCGCTGGTCTCGCGCGAGATCATCGCCGACTCGGTCGAGACGGTCATGCAGGCCGAGCGGATCGACGGGCAGGTGCTCCTCGCGGGCTGCGACAAGTCGCTGCCCGGCATGCTCATGGCCGCCGCGCGCCTCGACGTCTCCAGCGTCTTCCTCTATGCAGGCTCGATCATGCCGGGTTGGGTCAAGCTCGAGGACGGCACCGAGAAGGACGTCACGCTCATCGACGCCTTCGAAGCCGTCGGCGCCTGCGCGGCGGGCAGGATGTCCACCGGGGACCTGGACCGGATCGAGCGGGCCATCTGCCCGGGCGAGGGCGCCTGCGGCGGCATGTACACCGCGAACACCATGGCGAGCGCTGCCGAGGCGCTCGGGATGTCCCTGCCGGGCTCGGCAGCCCCGCCGTCCGCAGACCGGAGGCGGGACATGTTTGCCCACCGTTCGGGGGAGGCCGTCGTGAATCTGCTGAAGCAGGGCATCACCGCACGCGACATCCTCACGCGCGAGGCGTTCGAGAATGCGATCGCCGTGACGATGGCGTTCGGAGGCTCGACCAACTCGGTGCTGCACCTCCTGGCGATCGCCCGCGAGGCCGAGGTCGAGCTCGAGCTCGCGGACTTCAACAGGGTCGGGGACAGGGTTCCCCATCTGGGAGACCTCAAGCCGTTCGGCCGGTATGTCATGTACGACCTCGACAGGGTGGGCGGGGTTCCCGTCGTCATGCGCGCCCTGCTCGACGCCGGTCTCCTGCACGGCGACGCCCTCACGGTCACCGGCAGGACGGTCGCGGAGAACCTCGCCGAGATCGCACCCCCGGACCTCGACGGCAAGATCGTGCGCGCGATGGACAACCCGATCCACCGCACCGGCGGGCTCTCGATCCTGCACGGCTCGCTCGCTCCGGACGGCGCTGTCGTGAAGACGGCAGGCTTCGACGCCGAGGTGTTCGAGGGCACCGCGCGCGTCTTCGAGCGCGAGCAGGCCGCGCTGGATGCGCTCGACAACGGCCAGATCGCGGCGGGGGACGTCGTCGTCATCCGCTACGAGGGGCCCAAGGGCGGCCCGGGCATGCGTGAGATGCTCGCGATCACGGGCGCGATCAAGGGAGCCGGCCTCGGAAAGGACGTCCTCCTCCTCACCGACGGCCGATTCTCCGGCGGGACGACGGGGCTCTGCATCGGCCACGTGGCCCCGGAAGCGGTCGACGGCGGCCCGGTCGCCTTCGTGCGCGACGGCGACCGCATCCGCGTTGACATCCCGCAGCGGAGGATCGACCTCCTGGTCGACGACGCGGAGCTCGCGTCGCGCCGCGAGGGCTGGGCGCCGCTGCCGGCCAGGTTCACCAGGGGAGTACTGTCGAAATACGCCAAGCTCGTCCACTCGGCGAGTGAGGGCGCCGTCCTCGGGTGACCCCTCTGCGGGTGACCGCGCCCCTGAGTCTCACGTGCTGGATAAGCGTCCGTATATTGAGACGGGCGCGGGCCAGATTGACACGCCAGAGCGAGATTGGCAAGACTGTCCGCATGCAGACCGTTCCGACGAGCAGAGTGCTCGATGTCGTCGTCCTTGCCAAGCGCGTGGCTCACTGAGTCCGTCTGGCACGATCTGTCACGCGCAACCCCTCGAGACGCCAGGCGGCCGAGGGGTTTTTCGTTTCTGAGCACACAACCTTCGCCACGAAGATCCTAAGGAAGAGACTGATGAGCAAAGGAACGCCAATCAGCCCATCGCTGATGGCTTCGAAGCCGTCCTCGGCCAAGGCCGCGGATCCTGTCGACACCGTCGACTCTGCCTCTGCCGTCCTGGGGCCCAACCGTGTTGTTGAGCCCACAGAGATGACTGGATCTGAAGCAATTGTCCGCTCGCTCGAGGAACTGGGCGTGGACGATGTCTTTGGTCTACCGGGCGGCGCGATCCTGCCGACCTACGACCCTCTGATGGCTTCGAAGATCAACCACATTCTCGTGCGCCATGAGCAGGGCGCAGGCCACGCGGCCCAAGGGTACGCGATGGTCACCGGGCGTGTGGGAGTCTGCATTGCGACGTCAGGTCCGGGAGCCACCAATCTGGTGACCGCGATCGCCGACGCGCACATGGACTCCGTCCCCCTCGTTGCAATCACCGGTCAGGTCGCGAGCTCCGTGATCGGCTCGGACGCCTTCCAGGAAGCGGACATCGTGGGCATCACCATGCCCATCACGAAGCACTCCTTCCTGGTGACGAATCCGGCGGACATCCCCCAGGTCCTCGCCGAGGCCTTCCACCTTGCCTCGACCGGCCGCCCCGGACCCGTCCTCGTCGACGTGGCGAAAGACGCCCAGCAGGCCAAGACGGTCTTCAGCTGGCCGCCGAAGATCGACCTGCCGGGCTACCGGCCCGTGACCCGCGGCCACAGCAAGCAGGTCCGCGAGGCAGCCAAGCTCATCGCCGCCGCGTCCAAGCCCGTGCTGTACGTGGGCGGCGGCGTCGTCAAGGCCCATGCCTCGGCGGAGCTGCTTGCGCTTGCAGAGGTGACCGGTGCCCCCGTCGTCACGACCCTGACCGCCCGTGGCGCATTCCCCGATTCGCACCCCCAGCACCTCGGCATGCCGGGCATGCACGGCGGCGTCGCCGCGGTGACGGCCCTCCAGCAGGCCGATCTGCTCATCACCCTCGGCGCGCGGTTCGACGACCGCGTGACCGGCGTCCTGAGCACCTTCGCTCCGAACGCGACCGTGATCCACGCCGACATCGACCCGGCCGAGATCTCGAAGAACCGCACGGCCGACGTGCCGATCGTGGGCTCGGTCAAGGAGATCCTCCCCGAGCTCGCGGAGACCGTGAAGGCCAGCTACGAGAAGGACGGCGCGCCCGACCTCACCGCATGGTGGTCGTTCCTGAACAAGCTGCGCGAGGACTACCCCCTCGGCTGGACGGAGCCGGAGGACGGACTCCTCTCACCGCAGCACGTCATCCAGCGGATCGGTGAGCTCACCGGTCCGGAGGGCGTGTATGTCGCCGGCGTCGGGCAGCACCAGATGTGGGCTGCGCAGTTCATCAAGTACGAGCGGCCGCACGCGTGGCTCAACTCGGCCGGCCTCGGCACGATGGGCTACTCCGTGCCGGCCGCGATGGGCGCCAAGGTGGGCAATCCGGACCGGGTGGTCTGGGCGATCGACGGTGACGGCTGCTTCCAGATGACCAATCAGGAACTCGCGACATGCGCGCTGAACAACATCCCGATCAAGGTCGCGATCATCAACAACTCCTCGCTCGGCATGGTCCGGCAGTGGCAGACGCTCTTCTACGACGGCCGCTACTCCAACACTGACCTCCAGACGGGCGCCGACACGGTCCGCATCCCCGACTTCGTCAAGCTCGGCGAGGCCTACGGCTGCGCGTCCTTCCGCGTCGAGCGCGAGGAGGACATCGACGCCACGATCCAGAAGGCGCTCGAGATCAACGACCGGCCGGTGGTCATCGACTTCGTGGTCAGCCCCAATGCCATGGTCTGGCCCATGGTGCCCTCCGGCGTCAGCAACGACCTCATCCAGGTCGCCCGCAATTCCACTCCCGACTGGGAAGAGGAGGACTGAGCATGTCGCGCCACACCCTGTCCGTGCTGGTCGAGGACAAGCCCGGCGTCCTCACCCGCGTTGCCGGTCTCTTCGCCCGCCGCGCGTTCAACATCCACTCGCTCGCAGTGGGACCCACCGAAGTCCCGGGCGTCTCGCGGGTGACCGTGGTGGTGAACGCCGAAGGCGACCTCCTGGAGCAGGTCACCAAGCAGCTGAACAAGCTCGTCAATGTCATCAAGATTGTCGAGCTCCAGCCTGAGAGCTCGGTCCAGCGGGACCATCTGCTCATCAAGGTCCGTGCGGACGCTGTGACCCGGCTCCAGGTCACCCAGGCCGTGGACCTGTTCCGGGCGTCTATCGTGGACGTGTCGACCGATTCGGTCGTGGTCGAAGCCACCGGCACGACCGAGAAGATCCAGGCCCTGCTGAGTGTCCTCGAGCCGTTCGGCATTCGCGAGATCGTCCAGTCCGGGACGCTCGCGGTCGGCCGCGGCTCCAGGTCGATGAGCGACCGCGCCCTGCGCGCGGGCTAGCCTGACGCCCCTTCGAACTCGGCCGGCGGTGACCGCCGTCGGCACCCCCGCATGTGAAACAGACTCAAGGAGACACCAAGTGACAGCAGAGCTCTACTACGACGACGACGCCGACCTCTCGATCCTCCAGGGCCGCAAGGTCGCTGTGATCGGCTACGGCAGCCAGGGCCATGCCCATGCGCTCAACCTCCGTGACTCGGGCATCGACGTCCGCGTCGGCCTCCAGGAGGGCAGCAAGAGCCGTGCCAAGGCCGAGGAGCAGGGCCTCAAGGTCCTCACCCCGCGCCAGGCCGCGGAGGAGGCGGACGTCGTCGTCATCCTCGCGCCGGACCAGGCCCAGCGCCACCTGTACGCCGATGAGATCGCTCCGGCCCTCAAGGCGGGCGACGCCCTGGTGTTCGGCCACGGCTTCAACATCCGCTTCGGCTACATCCAGCCGCCGGCCGGCGTCGACGTGATCCTCGTGGCCCCGAAGGCTCCGGGCCACACGGTGCGCCGGGAGTTCGTCGCGGGCCGCGGCATCCCGGACATCATCGCGGTCGAGCAGGACGCCACGGGCAAGGCCTGGGACCTCGCGAAGGCCTACGCCAAGGGCATCGGCGGCACGCGCGCCGGCGTCATCAAGACCACGTTCACCGAAGAGACCGAAACGGACCTCTTCGGCGAGCAGGCGGTGCTCTGCGGCGGCGTGTCCCACCTCGTCCAGGCAGGCTTCGAGACGCTCACCGAGGCCGGCTACCAGCCGGAGATCGCCTACTTCGAGGTTCTCCATGAGCTCAAGCTCATCGTGGACCTCATGTGGGAGGGCGGCATCGCCAAGCAGCGCTGGAGCATCTCCGACACGGCCGAGTACGGCGACTACGTCTCGGGCCCGCGCGTCATCACCCCGGCCGTCAAGGAGTCCATGAAGGAGATCCTCGCCGACATCCAGTCGGGTGCCTTCGCGAAGCGCTTCATCGACGACCAGGAGAACGGCGCCAAGGAGTTCCTCGCGCTGCGCGAGAAGGAGGCTCAGCACCCGATCGAGGCCACTGGCCGCGAGCTGCGCTCCCACTTCTCCTGGAAGCAGCAGGACGCCGACTACACCGAGGGCTCTGCCGCGCGCTGACCCCCGCCGACCGCGGCGGCGGGCGACCTGAGCGCCCCGCCGCCGCGGCTTCTGGGGCGGATCGCCTCACCTACCCGCATCCCTCAGCACCGCTATTCCCGCCGTTACCCCGCCTGAACTGGAGAGGCCCCGCCCAGTGACCACCAAGCCCGTCGTCCTCCTCGCCGAAGAACTCTCTCCCGCCACGATTGCCGCACTCGGCCCGGACTTCGAGATCCGCTACACCGACGGCTCCGACCGCGCCCAGCTCCTGCCCGCAATCGCGGACGTGGATGCGATCCTCGTCCGCTCCGCAACCCAGGTGGACGCCGAGGCCATCGCCGCCGCCAAGAAGCTCAAGGTCATCGCCCGCGCCGGCGTCGGCCTCGACAACGTCGACATCAAGGCCGCCACGCAGGCCGGTGTCATGGTCGTGAACGCCCCGACCTCGAACATCGTCTCCGCCGCCGAGCTGACGTGCGGCCACATCCTGAGCCTCGCCCGCAACATCCCCGCCGCGAACATCTCGCTCAAGGGCGGCAAGTGGAAGCGTGCCAAGTACGCGGGCACCGAACTTCTCGACAAGAAGCTCGGCGTGATCGGCCTCGGACGCATCGGCGCCCTCGTCGCCGCACGCATGCAGGCGTTCGAGATGGAGGTCCTCGCCTTCGATCCCTACGTGACGGCGGCTCGCGCGGCCCAGCTGAACGTCAAGCTCGTCACCCTCGACGAACTCCTCGCGCAGAGCGACTTCATCACGATCCACATGCCCAAGACGCCAGAGACCGTGGGCATGCTGGGCAAGGACGCGTTCGCCAAGATGAAGAAGACCGCCTATGTGGTCAACGTGGCCCGCGGCGGTCTCATCGACGAGGAGGCCCTCGCCCGGGCGCTCGAGGACGGCGAGATCGCCGGCGCCGGCGTCGACGTGTTCTCGAAGGAGCCGAGCACGGACCTCGCGTTCTTCGGCCACGAGAGCGTCGTCGTCACGCCGCACCTCGGTGCGTCCACCGACGAGGCGCAGGAGAAGGCCGGGGTGTCCGTTGCCAAGAGCGTGCGGCTCGCCCTCGCGGGCGAGCTCGTGCCCGACGCTGTGAACGTGGCTGGCGGCGTCATCGCCCCGGACATCCGCCCGGGCATCCCGCTCATCGAGAAGCTCGGCCGCATCTTCACTGCGCTCGCGCAGGACTCGGTCACCCAGATCGACGTCGAGGTGGCAGGCGAGATCGCGAGCCTGGACGTCAAGGCCCTCGAGCTCGCGGCACTCAAGGGCGTCTTCACGGACGTCGTGTCGGACAAGGTCTCCTACGTCAACGCGCCCGTCCTGGCGGAGCAGCGCGGTGTTGCCGTCCGCCTCCTCACCACGACCGAGGCCGAGGACTACCGCAATGTGCTCACCATCCGCGGCCTTCTCCAGGACGGCACGCAGGTCTCGGTGGCCGGTACGCTGACGGGCCCCAAGCAGGTCCAGAAGCTCGTGGGCATCAACGGTTACGACGTCGAGATCCCGATCTCTGAGCACCTCGTGGTGATGTTCTACTCGGACCGCCCGGGCGTGATCGGCACGATCGGCCACATTCTGGGCATGAACGAGATCAACATCGCGGGCATGCAGGTGGCCCGGGCCGACGCCACGGGCACCGCGATGGCGCTGCTCACCGTGGACTCCGCGATTCCGCCGACGGTCCTCGAGACCGTCAAGCGCGAGATCGGCGCGACGGTGCTGCGCGAGGTCGACCTCGAGGACTGACCGGCCGCGTCCAAGGCGACGACTCACGACGGCGACCCTCACCGCACGCGGTGGGGGTCGCCGTTGTCCGTGGCCCGCAGTCCGTGGGCGCCCAGCAGGGCGGCCGAGATCCGCCGACGGGGGACTTTCGACGCTGGCACGGCGGAACGAGCCCTCCTACTGTCGTCATCAGGGATGTTCCTGATTCAGAGGCAGGCGAACCATGCGCGCGAGTGGACTGACCAGAGCTGCGCGGGGCAGCCTGATCGCAGTGGCTGTCTTCAACGCGCTGTCGGCTGTCGCGGGCGGAGTCGGCATGCTGCTCACGGACGGCCTGGGCATGCCCCGATCGTTCCTGGACAACAGTCCCTTCAACTCGTTCCTCGTGCCGGCGCTCATCCTGCTGATCGTCATCGGTGGCACCCAGACGCTCGCGACGGTACTCCTGATTGGCCGGCGCGCGTCCGCCCTCCTGTGGACCGCCGTTGCCGGGTTCGCCATGCTGATCTGGATCCTCACGGAGACGGTCATGATCCAAGGGTTCAGCTGGCTGCAGGCCCTCTACTTCGCCACGGGCGGCGTGGAGCTCATCCTCGTCCTTGCGCTCCTCGGCATCGTGTCCTGGCTCCCGCGGGCTGCGGACTGGGCGCCGGCGGTCCGGGCCGGGAACGGGCGGCGGCGCTAACGCTCCTCGGCGCCGACGGCTCACGTGGAGGCCGGAGCGGGCACTTTTCGCCACGGTCCACCGCATCCGGTAATTTCGTAGGGTGACGTCCGCATCTGAGAAGGTTCCCTTCTACCTCACCACTGCCATTACGTACCCGAACGGTGCGCCCCACATCGGCCATGCTTACGAGTACATCTCCGCGGATGCGATGGCGCGTTTCAAGCGACTCGACGGATTCGACGTCTTCTTCCTCACCGGAACCGACGAGCATGGGCTCAAGATCGCCCAGACCGCCGAGAAGGAGGGGCTCACGGCAAAGGAGTTCGTCGACCGTCAGGCTGCGGTGTACCGGGACGTGCACGAACTCCTCGGCACGAGCTACGACCGCCTCATCCGAACGACCGATTCGGACCATTACGCCGCGGCCAGCGATCTCTGGAAGCGCATGGAGGGCGCGGGGGACATCTACCTCGACAAGTACGAGGGCTGGTACTCGGTCCGCGATGAGGCGTACTACACCGAGGACGAGACCGTGGTGCGCGACGGCGTGCGGTACTCGAAGGAGACCGACACCGAGCTCACCTGGACCGCTGAGGAGAGCTACTTCTTCCGCCTCTCGGCCTACCAGGACAGGCTTCTGGCGTACTACGAGTCCCACCCCGAGTTCGGCGCACCGCAGTACCGGTTCAACGAGGTCATCTCCTTCGTCAAGCACGGGCTCGAGGACCTCTCGATCTCGCGCACGTCGTTCGACTGGGGCGTTCCCGTGCCGGACGCCCCCGGCCACGTCATGTACGTCTGGGTCGACGCGCTGACCAACTACCTCACCGGCGTGGGCTACCCGGACACGGACTCCGAGCCGTTCCGGAAGTACTGGCCAGCGGACGTTCACATCATCGGCAAGGACATCTCGCGCTTCCACGCGATCTACTGGCCCGCGTTCCTCATGAGCGCGGGGCTCGAGCTGCCCCAACGGGTGATGATCCACGGGTTCCTGCAGAACAACGGCGTCAAGATGTCCAAGTCATTGGGCAACGTGGTGGCGCCAGCGGACATGATCGCCCAGTACGGGCTCGATTCCGTCCGCTACTTCTTCCTGCGCGAAGTGCCTTACGGTGCCGACGGCAGCTACAGCCACGAGGCGATCGTGGGCCGCATGAACGCGGACCTCGCCAACAACCTCGGGAACCTCGCCCAGCGGTCGCTCTCGATGGTGGCCAAGAACCTGGGCGGCGTCGTGCCCTCGCCGGGGGAGTTCAGCGACGCGGACCGGGCGATCCTCGATGCCGCGGCTGGTCTGCTGGCGGCCGTGCGGGCATCGTTCGGCAAGCAGGAGTTCTCGCGCGCACTCGAGGCGATTTGGACGGTGCTCGGCGACACCAACGCCTACTTCGCTGACCAGGCCCCGTGGGTTCTGCGCAAGACGGATCCCGCCCGCATGGCAACCGTGCTGTACGTGACGCTCGAGGTGGTCCGCACGGTGGGGCTCCTCGTGCAGCCCGTGGTGCCCGCATCCGCAGCGAAGCTGTTGGACGTGCTCGGCCAGCCTGAGGGCGAATCCCGCCAGTTCGCCGCCATCGCGACCCCCATCGCCCCTGGCACTCAGCTCCCCGCCCCCGTGCCGGTCTTCCCGCGCTACGAGGAGCCCGCAGAGGCCTGACCGCCTCCCTCCCGCCGAGGTCACGCCGTGTGGTGTCGAGGTCACCGGGTGTGGTGTCGAGGTCACGGGGTGTGGTGTCGAGGTCACCGGGTGGGTGTTGAGGTCACCGGGTGTGGTGTCGAGGTCACGGGGTGTGGTGTCGAGGTCACCTCTGGCGCTGAGGTCGCCCGGTGGCCGCGGTCATCCGGCGGCACGGCGGCGACTGAACATCGCTGTCCGCAACGCGTCTGGGCAGTGTCTCTCACGCGACGTCGAACAGGGCATGCGGCGTCGTGAGGAAGGCACGCACTTTGGTGCGGAGAGCCTCGACGTCGTCGAGCTCGGGCCAGTACACGTTGAGAACGCGCCATCCAGCAGCGACCAGCCGTGCCTCGCGCTCACGCTGCGCTACAACCTTCGTGTCCGGCGGTCCGTAGTCGAAGTACTTCGCGTACCCATGAACCTCGATGACGAGCCGCCTCGCTGACCAGGCGAAGTCGACGCGTTCACGACCACCCGCAGTCGCGATCCAGAGCTGGAGCTCTGGTTCGGGAAGGTTCCATTCCTCCAGAAGCAGACGGAAGCGTGTCTCGGCCGGAGATTCCGAGAGCCCGTTGGCGGCGGCCAGCGCCTCACGGACTCGCCGTATTCCACGCGTGCCCCTGCCTTCGACGACGAGACGACGGATGGTCTCACGATCTGCGCCGTTTGCGAGCCCGGAGTCGGCGATGATCACGGCCAGCTCGAAGGGCAGCAACCGCGCGCAGTCGATGATGGTCCGCTCCAACGAGGTCACCCTGAGCCCGCCCCTGGTCGTGACCTGTGAGTCAGGGATTCGTTGGTTGTGCCGCACGATGTCGCACGCGGGACCGGAGTTTCCCCGACGGCCAGCATGCGCGACATGTACGAGCGGCCGCGCACGCCACACCGAGAGGCCCCAGATCAGCGCCGCCGATGTGTGGGTGTATACGTGCGAAGCACCGGTCGAGGCGGCATGGTGCGCGCAGATTCTGATGATCATGGGATCAGGAGTGCCAACCCCCATCGGCGCATAGACACCGCGTCCCTGTCGGGACAGGTCGCCAGAGTCGGTGAGGCTCCGGATGGTCTGGTCATCGAGACCGGCGGAGCGAAGCTGACGTCGCGTGAGCATGGGGACGGGGGAAGCCGCTGAGGCGGCCAGATCACCAATCCGGTTCCGGGCGTGGGGAGTGAGGTCGAGGTCGAGGTCCATGGTGGGAGTCTCCCGTCCCGACTCGTCATCCGCAGCGTCGCGACCTTGTATGTGGATAACTCAAAGGGTCGCGCGCCTGCAGCTCCAGGGCGACGTCGCGGCCGTAGGGGGTGACTTCGCGTCCACAGGGGGTGACCTCGCGCCCGCCGGGGGTGACTTCGGCGCTATGGCGTCCGCAGTGTGAGACCAATGTGACCAGCATGTGGATGATCGCGTTAGTCTTTCGATCATGACCCAGACGCAGCTCGATCTTGCAGTGATTCCCGGAGACGGCATCGGCCCCGAAGTGACGGCAGAGGCCCTCAAGGTCCTCCACAAGGCGCTCGAGGGATCGGGCCTCGAAGTCAAGGAGACGCGCTACAGCCTCGGCGCGGAGCACTGGCTCACGACGGGGGAGACGCTCTCCGAGGAGACCCTCGCGGACATCCGCGGCCGCGATGCCATCCTCTTCGGTGCAGTGGGTGCCGCCCCCGGTGACACACGCATCCCCTCGGGCATCCTCGAACGCGAGATCCTCCTCAAGCTCCGCTTCAGCCTCGACCACTGCGTCAACCTGCGACCGTCCCGGCTCTACGCGGGAGTTCCCAGCCCGCTCGCGGACCCGGGGCAGGTCGATTTCGTTGTGGTGCGCGAGGGCACCGAGGGCCCGTACACCGGCAACGGCGGCGCCCTGCGGGTCGGCACGCCCCAGGAGATTGCCACGGAGGTCTCCGTCAACACGGCCTACGGGGTCGAGCGCGTGGTTCGCGACGCCTTCCGCCGCGCCACCCAGCGCCGCAACAAGGTCACGCTCGTCCACAAGCACAACGTCCTCGTGTACGCGGGCCACCTGTGGAAGCGCACCGTCGAGGCCGTCGCCGCCGAGTTCCCGGGGGTCGAGCACGACTACCTGCACGTCGACGCGGCCACGATCTTCCTCGTCACCGACCCCTCCAGATTCGACGTCATCGTCACCGACAACCTGTTCGGCGACATCCTCACGGACCTCGCGGGTGCAGTAACGGGCGGCATCGGCCTCGCCGCAAGCGGCAACATCAACATCGACCGCACCGCGCCGAGCATGTTCGAGCCCGTCCACGGCTCGGCCCCCGATATCGCCGGCCAGCAGAAGGCCGACCCGACCGCCGCGATCCTCTCGGCCGCGCTCCTGCTCGACCACATCGGCCAGCCCGAGGCAGCTGCGCGCATCCAGGCTGCCGTGCGGGCCGATGTCGAGTCCCGTACCCCGGGCGAGGCGCGCACGACGTCTGCCGTTGGGGACGCCGTCGCGGCGCGCCTCTAGCGCGCCGCACCGAAGGAAGGAGGACGACGGCGGGTGCCACCCCGCCGTCGTCCTCGCACCGAATCCCGACGGGTGCGCAGGCGTAAGCTGGACGCACTTGCAGGCCCCGGGCCTGACGGCAGTGAGGCCGTCCGCCCGATCGATGTGGAGGAATCATGACTCAGAACGCTCTCAGCGTTGAATTCGCACGGCGGCTCTCGGAGACCCCGAAGAGCGCCGAGGAGCGTGCGGCGATCCTGGAGAACCCCGGGTTCGGCGACTATTTCACTGACCACACCGTCGTCGTCGACTGGAAGGTCGATCCCGAGGGGAAGGGCGGCTGGCACAACGCGCGGGTCGAGCCGTACGGCCCGATCGCGATGGATCCGGCTGCGGCGGTGCTGCACTATGGCCAGGAGATCTTCGAAGGCCTCAAGGCGTACCGCCACGCCGACGGCACCGTCTGGACGTTCCGTCCCGAGGCGAACGCTCACCGCTTCAACAAGTCGGCCCAGCGCCTCGCGCTGCCCGAGCTGCCGACTGAGGTCTTCATCGAGTCTCTGCGGCAGATCGTGTCCGCGGACAAGGATTGGGTGCCGAACGGCGACGGCGAGGCCCTGTACCTGCGCCCGTTCATGATTGCCACCGAGGCGTTCCTGGGCGTCCGTCCGGCCCGTGAGGTCTCGTATCGCGTCATCGCTTCGCCCGCGGGCAACTACTTCGGCGGCGAGCTCGAGCCTGTCTCGATCTGGCTCTCCGAGCACTATGCGCGTGCAGGCCACGGCGGCACGGGGGAGGCGAAGTGCGGCGGCAACTACGCGGCGTCGCTCGCGGCCCAGCTCGAGGCCGAGGCGAATGGGTGCAAGCAGGTCCTGTTCCTCGACCCGACCAACGACTTCGCTGTCGATGAGCTCGGCGGCATGAACATCTTCTTCGTGTTCAACGGCGACACCCTCGTCACGCCGGCGCTCAACGGCAACATCCTCCACGGCGTCACCCGCGACTCTGTCCTGCAGCTCGCGAGCGACCGCGGGCTCACGGTCGAGGAACGCAAGATCACGATCGACGAATGGCGTCAGGCCGTCGCCGACGGGACGCTCACCGAGGTCTTCGCGTGCGGCACCGCGGCCGTCATCACGCCTATCGGCGAGCTCAAGACCGCCGACGGTTCCCTCGTGACGCCTGAGCTCAAGGGCGAGTCGGTCGCGATGAGCATCCGCGAGCAGCTCCTCGGGATCCAGACCGGCACGGTCGAGGACCTGCACGGCTGGCTCACGCAGCTCGCGTAGCCTGCGCTGATCGAGCGGACCCGAAGACGCTGGTTGAGCGGAGTCGAAACCGAGGTTCCGCCGCACCGGGCTTCCGCTGTGCTGCGCACGACGGCGCGTCCCCGGCTCAGGCGGGCATCCCGCCTGCCTGCCCAGGGACGCGCTGTCGGAGGCTGCCCCTCACGGTGCCGCCAGGCCACCCGCCCGGTCACGATAGGGTGAACCCCATGCGCATTGCCCGTTGTGTACTCGACTCCGAACCCTTCTACGGCGTGGTCCAGGGGGAGCCCGGCCACGAGACCGTCGCCGTCATCAAGGGCGACCCCTTCTTCAACGGCGTCGAGCCGACGGGCGTCACCCACCCGCTCGAGGACGTGCGCCTCCTCGCGCCGATCATCCCCCGCAGCAAGGTCGTGGGGATCGGCCGCAACTACGCGGACCACGCCAAGGAGATGGGCAACGACCTGCCCACCGAGCCGTCCATGTTCCTCGTGGCCAACACGGCAGTGGTGGGCCCCGGCGACCCGGTCGTCCTGCCGGAGTGGACCGAGGAAGTCTCCTACGAGGGCGAGCTCTGCGTCGTGATCGGACGCATCTGCAAGGACGTGCCAGCAGAGAAGGCCGGGGATGTCATCTTCGGCTACACCGTGGGCAACGACCTCACGGCACGCGACAAGCAGCGCACTGATCTCCAGTGGGCGCGAGCCAAGTCGTTTGACACGTCCAAGCCCCTCGGACCCTGGATCGAGACCGACCTCGACGTCGAGGATCTCCGCCTCTCCACCAAGGTCAACGGCGAGGTCAGGCAGGACGGCAGCACCGCAGACATGGTCTTCGGCGTCAATGAGCTCGTTGCTGCCGTCTCCGCAGCCTTCACCCTCCTGCCCGGCGACGTCATCATGACCGGCACCCCTGCCGGCGTGGGCCTCGTGAAGGAGGGTGACCGCGTCGAGATCGAGATCGAGGGCCTCGGGGTCCTCTCGAACCCTATCGTGCGTCGGTAGCCGCTGCGCCGCAGGCTGAATGCCGTGTGCTTCCCTGCGGCGCGCACGACGCCGCGTGGCCGGCCCGCACGGGTCGGGAGCCCGCCGTCGTGCGCACCACAGCTGGGATGACGCGAGCCGAGCCAAGGGAGAGGCCCCTTAGAATAGGGGCACTATGACTTCCTCGCCCCCAGCACCTCTGCTCGACCCCGCCTCCATCCCGTCCGTCGTGCCCGACACGCCGGTGCGTGTGCGCTTCTGCCCCTCTCCGACGGGCACGCCGCACGTCGGCATGGTGCGCACTGCCCTGTTCAACTGGGCCTACGCGCGCCACACGGGCGGCACGTTCGTGTTCCGCATCGAGGACACCGACGCGCAGCGGGACACCGAGGAGAGCTACGAGCAGATCGTCGAGGCCCTGCGCTGGCTCGGCCTGACGTGGGACGAGGGGATCGACGTCGGCGGCCCGCACGAGCCGTACCGGCAGTCGCGTCGTCTCGACCTCTACAAGGACGTCGCGGCGAAGCTCAAGGACGCGGGGTTCCTGTACGAGTCGTTCTCCACGCCGGCCGAGATCGAGGCCCGCCACAAGGCGGCGGGCCGGGATCCCAAGCTCGGCTACGACAACTCGGACCGAGACCTCACGGACGAGCAGAAGGCAGCCTTCCGTGCCGAGGGACGCGAGCCCGTGCTGCGCTTCCGCATGCCCGAGGAGGACGTGGTCTTCAATGACATCATCCGCGGCGAGATCACGTTCAAGGCCGGAACAGTGCCGGACTTCGTCGTGGTGCGCGCGGACGGCTCGCCCCTGTACACGCTCGTCAACCCGGTCGACGACGCTCTCATGGGCATCACCCACGTGCTCCGTGGCGAGGACCTCCTGTCCTCGACCCCGCGCCAGGTCGCGCTCTACTACGCGCTCCACGCGGTGGGCGTTGCGAGCTACATGCCGATCTTCGGCCACCTGCCGTATGTGATGGGCGAGGGGAACAAGAAGCTCTCCAAGCGCGACCCGGAGTCGAACCTCTTCCACCACCGCGAGCGCGGCTTCATCCCCGAGGGCCTCCTGAACTACCTCGCGCTGCTCGGCTGGTCGATCTCGGCGGACGAGGACATCTTCACGGTGGAGCAGTTCACGTCCGCGTTCGACATCGCCGACGTGCTGCCCAACCCGGCCCGCTTCGACCTCAAGAAGGCCGAGGCGATCAACGGCACGCACGTGCGCCTGCTCGAGGCCGCCGACTTCCGCGAGCGCCTGGTCCCGTACCTGCGCGAGGCCGGCATCGTGGGGGAGGCCCTCACCCCGCGCCAGGACGAGATCCTGACCGAGGCCGCGCCGCTCATCCAGGAGCGCATCACGCTCCTCGGCGAGGCCCCCGAGATGCTCGGCTTCCTCTTTGCCGAGGACTCCGCGATCCGCATCGCCGACGATGCGCTGAAGGGCATGCCCGCGAACCTGCCCGAGGTCCTCGACGCCGCCCTCACGGCCCTCGAGCCGGTCACGGACTGGTCGGCTGAGGACATCCAGGCAGCCCTGCGCAGCGCCCTCGTGGAGGGACTCGGCATCAAGCCGCGCCTCGCGTTCGGGCCAGTCCGCACGGCCATCTCCGGCCGCCGCATCTCGCCGCCGCTCTTCGAGTCCATGGTCATCCTCGGCAAGGACTCGTCCCTCGCACGCATCAAGGCCTTCCGTGGCTGACACGGTGACTGCGACGGTGGCTGAGGCGCTGGCCGAGAGCACAGGACCCGCGACGCCGGCGACGCACGACGGCGGCCGCGCACCCGCCGTCGTTCGCGTGCCCGGCGT
This sequence comes from Sinomonas sp. ASV486, assembly GCF_030908215.1. Lineage (GTDB taxonomy): Bacteria > Actinomycetota > Actinomycetes > Actinomycetales > Micrococcaceae > Sinomonas > Sinomonas puerhi. The sequence continues at coordinate 175,532 of NZ_JAVFJK010000006.1, forward strand.
GGTCGGAACGGCGCAGGTGGAGGGCGTGCTCCTGGACATCGACGAGACTCTCGTGGATCTCGAGGGCGCCATGGACCGGGCGCTTCGTGAAGTCAGCGCTCCGCTCCTCCCCGGCCTGGTCGAGGCGGAGTGGGTGACGTTCTGCCGCATCTTCACGCGCGGGTCCGACGACATCTATGAGCGCTACATGGCGCACGAGATCACATTCGCCGAGCAGCGGGTGCTGCGGGCCGAGCGGTGCCTCGCGCACTTCGGGACGGGTTTCGCCTCCGATGCCCAGGCTGCTCAGTGGCTCAGCGAGTACGAGACGGCGCAGCCCTCATACGTGCGGGCGTTTGACGACGTGCACCCGTTCCTCGATGCCCTCGAGGCCGCGGGGATCGCCTACGGCGCCGTCAGCAACAACGTGCACGACTACCAGCGGGCCAAGCTCGATGTCGCCGGTCTCGAGCGCATCAGCGTCCTGGTGGGCATCGATGCGGTGGGCGTTGCGAAGCCGGATCCGGCCATCTTCCGTGAGGGACTGCGCCGGCTCGGCACGGCGGCCGAGCAGACGGTGTACGTCGGGGACAACCCCGCGCACGACGTCGTCGGGGCGGCCGGCGCGGGAATCCGCGGGATCTGGCTCAATCGCCGCTCGACGGTCCTCGACCCCGCGGCCGCACTGCTGGTGCCCGAGCAGGTTGCGAGCCTGGGCGAGATCCCGGGGATCCTCGGCCTCCTCTGACGCTCAGCGACCCCGCAACGTCCTGCCAGAGACCCCGCAACGTCCTGCCAGAGACCCCGCAACGTCCTGCCAGAGACCCCGCAACGCTGTAGGGTCTCTGGCGTTGTGCTGTGGGGTCTCAGGTCAGGCTCTCATCGCGCGAACATGACACGGATCACGTGCGCGAGGGGTTCCGTGACCGTGTTGCGGATTTTGCGCCCGACAGAGCATCGGGTAGAGTAATTACTCGTGCTGAGGGGCACGGGAGCATTCGGGTGGACCACCAAGGTTGACGCGAAGAGCCGAGCAGAGCCCCGATAGCCAGTGGGATATGGTGTAATTGGCAACACTACGGTTTCTGGTACCGTCATTCTAGGTTCGAGTCCTGGTATCCCAGCTCCTGATGTTCCGCCGTTGTGCGGAATCAAAGGAATGCTCATTTGTGAGCACGGTAAAGTACCACGGCCCCATCGTATAGCGGCCTAGTACGCCGCCCTCTCACGGCGGTAACGCGGGTTCGAATCCCGCTGGGGTCACGGACAGGGTGCCGGCAATTGCGCCGGGACCCTTTCTGAAAGAGCCTTCCTCAGGAAGGCAGGAGCGCCGTCCGGCAACGGGCTGGCGCAGTGCAGGGCCCCATCGTATAGCGGCCTAGTACGCTGCCCTCTCACGGCGGTAACGCGGGTTCGAATCCCGCTGGGGTCACCTCAGAGGAGGGCCCGGTCTTCGGACCGGGCCCTCCTTCGTTTCTCGGACTGGATGGCCTCACGCGAAGGCTGCCTGGACCTTCAGGAGCGTTCGGAGGTTGCGCGTCGTGGTCGTGGCCTTGAACGCCGGCTTGGCGCTGGCCTTGGAGATGGGCGCGTCAAGGGTGGAACCCTTCGGGCAGCGCCACGCGAGCGCCATCGGGGAGAGGCGCATGTGCTCCGTCTCGGCTGAGCTGCCGGTCTCCGGACGCGATTCCGCGAGGGCCGCCGCGGTGTCAAGGAGGCCGTCGAGCGCCGTGGGGTCCGAGGCGAGGGTGATGTACGCATGGACCGCGGGTTCGTCGGCCGGGTACGGGCAGGCTGCAACGAGCGAGTCGACCTCGTCGCGCGGGAGCACCACGACCCATGCGTCGTAGCCGAAATCGGACCGCAGCGCCCGCTCGACCAGGTCTTTGACCTCGGTCGTGGTCTTCTCGGCAGAGAGAACGGCGTTGCCGCTCGCGAGCAGCGTCTTGACGCCAGAGACCGGCAGCGCCGCAAGAGTCGCGCGGACGTCCGCCATCTTGAGCGTGATGCCGCCTACGTTGACGCCGCGCAGGAACACCGCGTACTCGGCCACTGGCCCCCCTCGTCCGCCTTGTCTCGGTGCTGCTGGCTCAGTCGTTGCCCTTGCGCAGGGCCTCCGTCAGGAGCCGTCCGGCATTGCATACGACCTCAGCATGCTGGCGGCCCGGCTGGCGGGTCAAGCGCTCGATGGGCCCCGAAATGGACACCGCTGCGATCACCCGGCCGGAGGGTCCCCGCACCGGGGCGGAGACGGAGGCGACCCCCGGCTCGCGTTCGCCGAGCGACTGGGCCCAGCCGCGGCGTCGTACTCCCGCGAGGACTGTGGGCGTGAAGCGCGCCTGGTTCAGGCCCTCGAGGAGCCGGTCGTGGTCTTCCCATGCTACGAGCACCTGTGCCGCCGAGCCTGCCTTCATGCTCAGCTGGGTGCCCACGGGGATGGTGTCGCGCAGCCCTACCGGGCGCTCGGCCGAGGCGACGCACACGCGCCAGTCGCCCTGTCGGCGGAAGATCTGGGCGCTCTCGCCGGTTGCATCGCGGAGCTGGACGAGGATGGGGCCTGCAGCGGCGATGAGGCGGTCCTCGCCCGCGGCGGAGGCGAGTTCGACGAGCCGCGAGCCGAGCACGAACCGACCCTGCATGTCCCGCGCCACGAGCCGGTGGTGCACGAGGGCGAGAGCGAGCCGATGGACGGTGGGCCGGGCGAGGCCGGTCGCCGCTACGAGCTGAGCGAGGGTCGTAGGCCCCGCCTCGAGGGCGTCGAGCACGAGGGCGGCCTTGTCGATGACGCCGACGCCACTAGAGTTGTCCATAGGATGATATTGGCGTCTCAGTATCTGAGATGCAAGTTGGCGGAGTGGCCAGCAGGGCCGCGGCGCTGGTGCACTGGTACGTAGACAGCCATGGCGGCTGGCCAGACAACTGGCACGAGCTGGAGGGAGTAGGCCGTGGGACGCACACTGGCCGAGAAGGTCTGGGACGCACACGTGGTGCGCAAGGGCGCGGATGGGCAGCCCGATCTGCTGTACATCGACCTTCACCTCGTGCATGAGGTGACGTCGCCTCAGGCGTTCGAGGGCCTCCGGCTCGCCGGCCGCAGACTGCGCCGACCCGACCTCACGATTGCGACCGAGGACCACAACACCCCGACGCTCGACATCGACAAGCCGATCGCGGATCCGACGAGCCGTACGCAGATCGAGACCCTGCGCGCCAACTGCGCGGAGTTCGGCGTCCGACTGCACTCCCTCGGTGACCGCGAGCAGGGCATCGTGCACGTGGTGGGCCCGCAGCTCGGCCTCACACAGCCCGGGCTCACGATCGTGTGCGGCGACTCGCACACGTCGACGCACGGTGCGTTCGGTGCCCTTGCCATGGGCATCGGCACATCCGAGGTTGAGCACGTGATGGCCACGCAGTCGCTCTCGCTCACTCCGTTCAAGACCATGGCCATCACGGTCGAGGGCACGCTCAAGCCCGGCGTGAGCAGCAAGGACATCATCCTCGCCGTCATCGCCAAGATGGGCACCGGCGGCGGCCAGGGCTATGTCCTCGAATACCGTGGCTCCGCGATCCGCGCCCTCTCAATGGAGGCGCGCATGACGATCTGCAACATGTCCATCGAGGCGGGCGCCCGCGCAGGCATGGTCGCGCCGGACCAGACCACCTACGACTTCATGAAGGGCCGCCCGCACGCCCCGCAGGGCGCCGAGTGGGATGCGGCCGTCGAGTACTGGGACACACTGCGGACCGACGACGACGCCGTGTTCGACGCCGAGGTGTTCCTCGACGCTGACACGCTCGAGCCGTTCGTCACCTGGGGAACGAACCCCGGCCAGGGCGTCTCGCTCTCGCAGGCCGTGCCGGATCCGGACGACTTCGCGGACGAGAACGCCAAGGCCACCGCGCGCCGTGCCCTCGACTACATGGGCCTCAGTGCGGGAACGCCGATGAAGGATATCCGCGTCGACACGGTCTTCCTCGGATCCTGCACCAATTCCCGTCTCGAGGATCTCCGGGCCGCCGCGGAGATCGTCCGCGGCCGCACCAAGGACCCGACGGTCCGCATGTTGGTTGTCCCGGGGTCTGCCCGAGTGCGCCTCGAGGCCGAGGCCGAGGGGCTCGACAAGGTGTTCAAGGACTTCGGTGCCGAGTGGCGCTTTGCAGGCTGCTCGATGTGCCTTGGCATGAATCCCGACCAGCTCCAGCCGGGCGAGCGGTGCGCCTCGACGTCGAACCGCAACTTCGAGGGCCGCCAGGGCAAGGGCGGCCGCACGCACCTCGTCTCACCCGTCGTCGCGGCGGCGACCGCGATCCGTGGCACACTCTCGTCGCCCGCGGACCTCGATCCCGTGCCCGACTCCCAAGCCGCCGGCGCGGCTGCCTAAGGAAGGACCACCCAGCCATGGAGAAGTTCACCACCCATACCGGCATCGGTGTCCCGCTGCGCCAGAGCAACGTGGACACGGACCAGATCATCCCTGCCGTCTTCCTCAAGCGCATCACGCGTACAGGCTTCGAGGACGCACTCTTCGCCAGCTGGCGCAAGGACGAGTCGTTCATCCTCAACCAGGAGCCGTTCAGCCGGGGCTCCGTCCTCGTGGCCGGTCCCGACTTCGGAACGGGCTCGTCCCGCGAGCACGCGGTGTGGGCGCTCAAGGACTATGGCTTCAGGGCCGTGCTCTCCTCGCGGTTCGCAGACATCTTCCGCGGCAACTCGGGCAAGCAGGGACTCGTGGCGGCGGTCGTGGCCCAGGATGACATCGAGCTCATCTGGAAGGAGCTCGAGAACCACCCGGGCACGCAGATCACCGTCGACTTGACCTCTAAGACTGCCACGTGCGGCAACATCGTGGCCCCGTTCGAGATCGATGACTACACGCGCTGGCGCCTCATCGAGGGCCTCGACGACATCGGCCTCACGCTCCAGCACGAGGACGAGATCGAGGCGTACGAGGCCGGGCGTCCGGCGTTCAAGCCCACGACCCTCCCCGCCAGGACCTGAGCGCGCGCAGTTCGCGCACCACGGCACTGAGGCTCGCGCCCGGGTTTTCACCTCCCCGGACGCGAGCTTCTATGCTTAGCAGGGTCCCGTGCCGGCGGGGTACTGACCGAGGCTATGGGGGCCAGTGAGGAAAAGGTGCAGATGAGCAGTGTCCTGACCATCCGAGGCGGCGTCCCCCTTTCGGGACGGGTGGCGGTCCGTGGTGCCAAGAACCTCGTTCCCAAGGCCATGGTGGCCGCGCTCCTGGGCAACGAACCGTCCACGCTCCGCAGCGTGCCGGAGATCAAAGACGTCGACATCGTCACGAGCCTGCTCCAGCTCCACGGGGTCTCGGTCAACCGGGACACCGCCACGGGCGATCTGACTCTCGACCCCACCAACGCCAAGACCGCGGCCGTGGCGGACATCGATGCCCACGCCGGTGACTCGCGGATCCCGATCCTGTTCTGCGGCCCGCTCATCCACGCGATCGGCGAGGCCTTCATCCCGGACCTCGGGGGCTGCCGTATCGGCGACCGCCCCATCGACTACCACCTCGACGTGCTGCGCCAGTTCGGCGCCGTGGTGGACAAGCGTCCAGGCGGCATCAGCATCTCGGCTCCCCGCGGACTCAAGGGCGCACGGATCTCGCTGCCGTACCCGAGTGTGGGCGCCACGGAGCAGGTGCTCCTGTCGGCAACCCGCGCGGAGGGCGTCACGGAGCTCAAGGGTGCCGCGATCGAGCCCGAGGTGATCGATCTCGTTGCCGTCCTGCAGAAGATGGGTGCGATCATCGCGGTCCTCAACGACCGGACGATCCGGATCGAAGGCGTTCCCGAGCTCGGCGGCTACACCCACCGCGCCCTCCCAGACCGCAACGAGGCGGCCTCCTGGGCGTCGGCGGCGCTCGCGACCCACGGCGACATCTTCGTCGAAGGTGCGAGCCAACGGGACATGATGACCTTCCTGAACGTCTACCGGAAGATCGGAGGCGGCCTCCAGATCACCGACGAGGGGATCCGCTTCTACCATCCCGGGGGCAAGCTCTCCCCGCTGGTCCTCGAGACGGACGTCCATCCGGGCTTCATGACCGACTGGCAGCAGCCGCTCATCGTGGCCCTCACGCAGGCTGAGGGCGTGTCGATCGTGCACGAGACCGTGTACGAGAACCGCTTCGGCTTCACCGAGGCGCTCGGCCGCATGGGTGCCACGATCCAGCTCCATCGCGAGTGCCTCGGCAGCGTTCCGTGCCGCTTCGGCCAGCGCAATTTCCTGCATTCGGCGGTCATCTCCGGCCCCACGCCGCTGCACGGCGCCGACTTCGACATCCCCGACCTGCGGGGCGGATTCAGCCACGTCATCGCGGCTCTCGCGGCCGACGGCGTGTCGCGGGCTACCGGGGTCGGCATCATCCGTCGCGGCTATGAGCATTTCACCGAGAAGCTCAGCGCCCTCGGCGCGGACTTCGACCTCGAGGAGACGAAGTGAGCACATCGCCCCGCGAGGGGGCTCGCGAGAGCACGGGCGAGAAGGTCGCGTTCGCCATCGCGGCCGCCGTCGTCCGGCCCATCATGAACCTTCTCATGAGCAAGGAGTGGCAGGGCACGGAGAAGCTCAAGGGCCTCCCCGGCCGGGGCGGCTTCATTGCATGCCCCAACCATTGCACTGAGCTCGACCCCCTCACGGTCGGCCACATGCTCTACAACCAGGGCCGCCCGCCGCATTTCCTCGCCAAGGCCGGTCTGTTCAAGCCCCCGGTCCTCGGCCAACTCATGCGCGGGACCAAACAGGTCCCTGTCGACCGAGGCGGGACGGGCGCGGGGGCCTCGCTCGAGGTTGCGCGCGAGGTCATCGACGAGGGTGGGGCGATCATCGTCTACCCCGAGGGGACCCTCACGCGCGACCCCGGACTCTGGCCCATGAAGGGCCACACCGGTGCGGCCCGGCTCGCGCTCAAGACCGGAGCGCCCGTCGTCCCCATCGCCCACTGGGGCGACCACGAGCTCTTCCCGCGGTATGCCAAGCGGCTGTACCCGTTCCCCCGGAAGAAGGCCGTCGTCCTCGTCGGTGACCCGGTGGATCTGAGCGACCTTGCGGGTCGCCCTCTCGACAAGTCAACGCTCGTCGAGGCCACCGAGCGCATCATGGACGCGATCACGGCGCTCGTGGCCGAACTGCGCGGCGAGCAGCCGCCGGCCCAGCGCTGGGACCCGTCGCAGCACCAGCAGAGCACCCACGGACGGGACGTCGAGCGGGGCGGGAAGTCCGCGTGACGACTGGAAACGAGGCGGGTGCGCCCGGCACTGGGACGGCGCGCGGGCCGCTGCGGCAGATCGCGGTGATGGGGGCGGGGAGCTGGGGCTCCACGTTCGCCAAGGTCCTCGGCGACGCCGCCGCAAGCCACGGGATCGAGCGCAGCATCCGCGTCTGGGGGCGCACCACGGACGTGGTCGCCGACTTCGGCCGGCATCGCAACACCAAGTACCTCGGGGACATTGCGCTGCCCGAAAGCATCACCGCGACGATGAGTCCCGCCGAGGCGCTCGAGGGTGCCCAGGTCGTCGTTCTTGCCATACCCGCCCAGTCGCTGCGCGCCCAGCTGACCGACTGGGGCGCCCACATCCCCCGGGACGCCGTGGTGCTCTCCCTCATGAAGGGGCTCGAGCTCGGCACCGACAAGCGCATGAGCGAGGTGATCGCCGAGCTCACGGGCCTGCCGCAGGGCCAGATCGCGGTGCTCTCGGGCCCGAACCTCGCCCTCGAGATCGCCCGCTCCCAGCCCACGGGGTCGGTCGTGGCGTGCACCGACCACGAGACCGCCCAATGGATCGCCGAGTCGTGCACCGCGCCGTACTTCCGCCCCTACATGAGCACCGACGTCGTCGGCGTCGAGATCGGCGGCATCGTGAAGAACGTGATCGCCCTCGCCGTCGGCATCTGCGAGGGCAAGGAGATGGGGGACAACACGAAGGCCACCGTCATCACGCGCGGACTGGCCGAGACGACCCGCCTGGCCGTAGCCCTCGGAGGCGATCTCACGACCATGGCCGGGCTCGCAGGCCTCGGTGACCTCGTTGCAACCTGCTCGTCCAAACTCTCCCGAAACCACACCGCGGGCAGCCTCCTGGGCCAGGGACTGGACGCCGATCAGGTGGGCGCCCGGATGACCCAGGTCGCCGAGGGAATCAAGTCGGCGCCCGCTGTGCTCGAGCTCGCCCAGCGGGTCGGGGTCGACATGCCCATCACGGCCGCCGTGGTGGCCGTGCTCAGGGGGGAACTCCCCGTAGACCAGCTCGAACCGCTGCTGCTGGCGCGGCAGCTCAAGTCAGAAGGCGACTAGAAGCGTGACAGAGACCAGGAAGAGCACAAAGACGAGAGTCGCACTTCTCTTCGGGGGGCGCTCGAGCGAGCACGCCGTGAGCTGTGTGACGGCCGCTGGAGTGATGGGCGCCATCGACGCTGAGAAGTACGAGGTGGTCCCGATCGGGATCACCCGCGAAGGCCAGTGGGTCCTCTCGCGCGGAGACTGGCACCGGTGGGCGCTCAACGCTGGCCACCCACCCGAGGTCGAGCCAAGCAGCGAGACGGTGCGCCTCTCCGAATCCGACGGCGCAGCCCACCTCGTGGTGACCGAGCCGAACCAGGTGCCGAGGGAGCTCGGCGACGTCGACGTCGTCTTCCCACTCCTCCACGGTGCCTTCGGCGAAGACGGCACGGTCCAGGGCCTGCTCGAACTCGCCGACGTCCGCTACGTGGGCGCCGGTGTCCTCGCGTCCGCGGTCGGGATGGACAAGCACTTCATGAAGGTGGCCTTCGAGGCGGCCGGCCTCAGTGTCGGGCCGTACGTCACGGTGACCGACAAGGAGTGGCGCCGCGACCCCCAAGCGGTGCGTGACGCCGTCGGCCGCCTCGGATTCCCCGTGTTCGTGAAGCCGTGCCGCGCGGGCTCCTCAGTGGGCATCTCCAAGGTAGACGGTCCCGAGGGACTCGACGCCGCAATCGCGGAGGCACGCCGGCACGACCTGCGGCTCGTCATCGAGGCGGGCATCACGGGCCGGGAGATCGAGTGCGGCGTGCTCGAGGGCCGCGGGTGCGACGCGCCCCGCACCTCGCTGCCCGGCGAGATCGTCGTGCAGGGAGGGCAGCATGCGTTCTACGACTTCGAGGCGAAGTACGTCGAGAACGATGCCGCCTCGCTCTCATGCCCCGCCGACCTTCCGCAGGAGGCCATCCACCGGGTGCGCGAACTCGCAGCGACCGCGTTCGACGCCGTCTCCGGCGAGGGCCTGAGCAGGGTGGACTTCTTCTACACACCCGAGGGAGAGTTCGTCATCAACGAGATCAACACGATGCCGGGCTTCACGCCCATCAGCATGTATCCGGCGATGTGGGCCGCGACGGGGATCGGCTACCGCGAGCTCATTGACGAGCTCATCCAGCTTGCCCTCGCACGGCCGACAGGCCTCCGCTAGCTCGCCCGCCCTCCAGAGCGAGGGCCGCTGCCTGCCAATGCTCAGCCGTTGGCGGGCAGCTTGGCGAGGTCTTCCTGCCCCACGCAGTGCTTGGTTGCGGGAACCTTCGACACCGCGGCCGAGAGGCTCGCGAGCACCGTCGCCGAGCTGATCCGGCCAGAATCCAGAAGGAGCTCGGTGGCGGGCTCTCGGCCGAACGTGGTGAGGGTGAAGGTTCCGCCGTCTGTGGCCGCAGCCGATGGCGAGGATGCTGCCGAGGGCGCGGATGCCGAGGGCACTGAGGACGCCGTGCTCGGCGAAGACGACGACGGACCTGCGTCCGGCGCGCCGGCATTGGTCTCCTTGATGACCCAGTCGACGCCGTTCACGCTGACGCAGCGGTCGGTCGTGGGACCAGGGGACGCCACACCGCACCGGAGCACGACGGCGGCGGGGTCGCCCCACGCGGCAGTGGCCTGGCTCGTGGTCTTCCGCAGTGACGCATCGCCGAGCGAGTCGGGGAGCGCAAGCATGAGCGGCGCGCACGCGGGGTTGGCGGCACCCGGAGCGGGCTGGACCGTGACAGGCGCCGAGCAGGCCGAGAGGGCGAGAGCGGGGACCGCGAGCATCAGCGGGATGCCGATCCGGGCTGCGCGGGTCAGGCTGCGTGCGGGCATGCTGCTCCATCCGGGGATTGGGGGTCCCCCCAGACTACCGCTGCAGGGGACCGCTGCCGGCTGCGGAGCCGACGCCGAGGAGCTGCCGATACGCTAAGGAGGTGACGGATTCCCAGCGGCGCAGGGCCCGCGTATGCGACCTGAGCGAGCGAGAGCTCCTTGAGCGGATCTTTCCCCGCTTGGCTGTCCTGGGCTCGCCGATCCTCGGCCCCGGGGACGACGCCGCGGTGGTCGCAGTCCCAGACGGCCGCGTCGTCATCAGCACCGACACCCAGACCGAGGGACAGGACTTCCGGTTCGAGTGGCCGAACGGATACCGCACGACCGGCGCTGACGTGGGGTGGAAGGCGGCCGCCCAGAACCTGAGCGACATCAATGCGATGGGCGCCGTCGCGACGAGCATGGTCGTGAGCCTCACCCTCCCCGCCGAGACAGAGGCTGGATGGGTCGAAGGCCTCGCCGACGGGCTCGTCGAGGCCATCCGAGCCCTCGGAGCCAAGGGCTGCACGGTGGCCGGAGGTGACCTCGGGAGAGGCGGTGAGCTTTCGGTGACGGTCACGGTCCTTGGGAGCCTTGAGGGCCGGGCTCCAGTGCTCCGCTCAGGCGCCCGATCCGGTGACGTGCTCGCCGTGGCCGGGCGGCTCGGTTCGGCGGCCGCGGGCCTCGCGCTCCTCGAGCACGGGCCAGCGTACGGCGTACTGGACGCGGATCTCCGCGACGTGGTCCAGAGCCAGTGCCGTCCCATTCCACCGCTCGCGGCCGGCCCCGCCGCCGCTCGTGCCGGCGCGACGGCGCTCATGGACCTCTCGGACGGGCTCCTCAAAGACGGCGACCGCATGGGCCGGGCGAGCGGCGTCGTGCTCGACCTCGATGAGGCGGCGATCAGGGATCACGCGGCGCTCCTCAGCGGGCCGGCAGAGGTCCTGGGGGCGGACCCGCTCCCTTGGGTCCTGGGCGGCGGAGAGGACCACGGACTCCTCGCGGCATTTCCCGCAACATCACAGCTGCCTCATGGCTTCACTGCGATAGGCTCGGTGGTGCCTCCGGCCGGTGGGCCGGGCGGAGTCGCCGTCGCTGGGCGTCCCGCGCAACCGAGCGGATGGGATCACTTTGCACGCTAAGATCGCCTCGAACGCCGCCGCCATGCGCCGGTGGCTCGCGGATGCCGAGACCGTGCTGGCCAACCACAGCGACCGCCTCAACGCGATCAACATCTTCCCGGTGGCCGACGGCGATACCGGCACCAATCTGTACCACACGGTCTGCGCCGCCTCCGCTGCCGCGGCAGAGGCGCCCGGAAACGACGTCGGAACCCTGCTCGCCGCTGCGGGCCAGGCCGCGATGGAGGACGCCTGGGGCAACTCCGGGACTCTCTTCGCCGTGTTCCTCGACGCCTTTGCCGCATCGCTCGCCGGACACCAGAGGCTCAGCGCGCCCCTGCTTGCGAGGGCTCTTCACCGTGCCCAGATCCGCGCATGGTCCGCCCTCAGCGAGCCTGTCGGCGGGACGATGCTCTCGGTCCTCGAGGCTGCGGCCGACGGCGCGGCCTCGGTTTCCGGGAGGGCGGCCCATGAGGACAGCAACGTTGCCCTGGCCGCGGCGCTCGACGCCGTCGTCGAGGCCGCACTGGGTGCGGTCGTGGCAACCGAGACCCAGCTCGGCGTCCTCACCAAGGCGCGTGTGGTCGACGCCGGCGGGGTCGGCCTGCTCCTCGTCCTCGCCGCGCTGCGCACCGCAGTCCTCGGGGAAGGCATCCCGGAGGACACCCTCGAGACACTCCATGGATTCCGCGTACAGGACCCGCACATCCACGGCGACCAGCCCGAGACCCAGGGGGTCGAGATCATGTGCACGATCACCCTCAGCCCCCTCGATGCCGCCGACCTCAGACGGCGCCTCGATGAGGTGGGGGATTCCGTGATCATGAGCCCGGTGGGTGCCTTCGACGACGTCGCCGGTGCGTGCCGGTGGCGTGTGCACGTCCACGTCACGGACCCGGACAGCACCCTGGAGCTGATCCGCACGGTGGGCGAGCCGGAACGTCTGGCCCTCACCGAGCTGCGGTCCGATGCCCCGGGGTCGGACGGCCAGCCGGCGGAGCATTTCGTGGAGGACACCGGGCGTGGCCGCACAGCGTGACCTCGACCTGTCCAGGCTCCTCGGCGGAGCCTCGGCCAAGAAGCTCAAGGACCATCTCGGCCTGGCGACGGCGGGCGAACTCCTCGACTACTTCCCCCGCCGGTATGCGGAACGCGGCGAGCTCACGCGCATCGCCGAGCTTCCGATTGACACTGACGTGACGCTCCTCGCGCGCGTGGTGAAGGCCACGAGCCGGACGATGACCACTCGCAAGGGCCGCATCACGGAGGTCGTGGTCAGCGACGGCATCGATGGCGCGCTCGAGACGATGAGTCTCACCTTCTTCAACTCGTTCGCCGCGGCCAAGCAGCTCACGCCGGGCACTGTCGCGATGTTCTCCGGACGGGTCGGTGCGTACCGCGGCCGGCTCCAGCTCACCAATCCCGACTACGTGCTGCTCGACGACGATGCCGCGGACGGCGCAAGCGCCGAGGAACTGGCCAATAAGCCCATCCCGGTGTACCCGGCCACTGCCAAGCTGCCCAGCTGGAAGGTCGCCCAGTCCGCCGCGACTCTCCTCGGGCAGCTCGACCTCGCCTCGCTCCCCGATCCGCTCCCGTCGGCGCTCCGTGGGAAGTACCGGCTGCCCGGCCTCTCCGACGCCTACCGCATGATCCACACCCCCGCCACGGCGCAGGAGTGGGCCGTGGCGCGGCGGCGCTTCCAGTACGAGGAGGCCCTCGTGCTGCAGACCGCGCTTGCGCGGCGCAAGGCCCAGCACGCTCAGCTGCCGTCCCGCCCGAGCCCTGCCCGCCGGGGCGGACTGCTCGATGCCTTCGACGCCCAGCTGCCCTTCACCCTCACCGAGGGCCAGCGTGAGGTGGGGGAGACGCTTGCCGCGGAGCTCGCGCTGAACCATCCCATGAACCGCCTGTTGCAGGGCGAGGTGGGCTCGGGCAAGACGGTGGTTGCCCTCCGAGCCATGCTGCAGGTGGTCGACGACGGCGGGCAGGCAGCCCTCCTTGCGCCCACCGAGGTGCTCGCGGGCCAACACTACGAATCTATCCGCCGGTCGTTGGGGAAGCTGGCCCGGGAGGGGATCCTCGGAGCCGCGGATGGCGTCGAGGTTGTCCTGCTCACTGGCTCGCAGAGCTCCGGGGAACGGAACCGTTCGCTCCTCGCGGCCGCGAGCGGAGGCGCGGGGATCGTCGTCGGCACCCATGCGCTCCTGTCTGAGAATGTGCAGTTCGCCGATCTCGGGCTTGTGGTCGTGGATGAGCAGCACCGGTTCGGCGTCGAGCAGCGCGATGCCCTCCGGGCCAAGAGCCTCGCCACGCCGCACCTGCTCGTCATGACCGCGACACCGATTCCCCGCACCGTCGCCATGACGGTGTTCGGCGACCTCGAGACGTCGACTCTGCGCGAGCTTCCCGCGGGCCGCTCGCCGATCGCCACGCACGTTGTCGGGCTCCTCGAGAACCCCGCGTGGGGGCGCCGCATCTGGGCCCGAGCGCGGGAGGAGGTCGACGCCGGACGCCAGGTCTACGTCGTCTGCCCCGCGATCGGCGAGTCCGGCGAGGACGAGGGAGACCTCGAGTCGCTCGACGAGGCCACGTGGGGCGGAACCGCGCTAGGACCGGGCGAGGCCCGGAAGCCCGCAGTCTCAGTCGGGGCCACCGTGGCCCAGCTTGCGGAGGAGCCGGCCCTTGCCGGGTCCAGCATCGGAGTGCTCCACGGCCGTCTGGCCGGCCCTGAGAAGACCGCCGCGATGGAGGACTTCGCCTCCGGGGCCACGGACCTGCTCGTCGCGACGACGGTCGTCGAGGTGGGCGTCGACGTTCCGAATGCGACCCTCATGGTCATCCTCGACGCCGACAGGTTCGGTATCGCGCAGCTCCACCAGCTCCGAGGGCGTGTGGGCCGCGGCGGGTATCCGGGAACGTGCCTGCTCGTGACCTCGCTCGAACCGGGGCACCCGAGCCGTGCGCGCCTCGAGGCGGTCGCCGCGAGCACCGACGGATTCGTCCTCGCCCAGAAGGACCTCGAGCAGCGCCGCGAGGGCGACATCCTCGGAGCCACGCAGTCCGGGCGCCGTTCGACCCTGCGGCTCCTGAGGGTCCTCCGCGATGCCGAGGTCATCGAGCGCGCCCGCGCCGATGCCCTCGAGATCGTCGCCGACGACCCCGGCTTGGAACGGCATGGCGCACTGCGCGCCGCCATTGATGCGTACCTCGAACCGGAGAAGGAGGTGTTCCTCGAGCGTGGCTGAGACAACGGGCGTGGCTGAGGCCAACGGCATGCCCCCGACAACCGGCGTGGCCGAGCCCATCCGTGTGGCACAGACAACGAGGGTGGCCCAGGCCGCCGGCATAGCCGAGATGATTCGGATCGCCCGATGAGCAGGATCATCGCTGGGATCTCCGGCGGTACCACCCTCGCCTCCGTCGCCGGTTCGGGCACCCGCCCGACCACGGACCGGGTCAAAGAGGCGCTCTTCTCGAGGCTCGAGGCGCTCGGGATGATCTCCCGGGCACGCGTCCTCGACCTGTACGCAGGCTCCGGGGCACTGGGCGTCGAGGCGGTGAGCCGCGGGGCCTCCACGGCCGAGCTCGTCGAATCGGACACGAAGGCCGTGGCAGTGTGCCAGCGCAACGCGCGCACCGTCAACGACGCCGTCGGCCGGCGTGCGGTGACCGTGCACCGCGGCAAGGTCGGTGCCTTCCTCGCGGCAACCCTTCCAGGGCGTCACTGGGACCTCGTCTTCATGGACCCTCCGTACCCTCTCGCAGAGGACCAGCTGGCCCAGGTGCTCACGCTGCTGGCGCCCCACCTCGCCGAGGACGCGATCGTCGTCGTCGAGCGGTCCACGCGCTCGCCCGAGCCGGTGTGGCCCGCGGGCCTCGCCCACTATGCCGACCGCAAGTACGGTGAGACGCATCTGTGGTTTGCGGAGCCGGCGCCTCAAACTGAAGTGGGTGCGGGGCGCGCTGGGGACGCAGACGTGTCGGATTCCCCCGATAGCCTGGCTCCATGATGCTCCCGGGCTCGGCCATTGCGTTCAGCACGCAGGTATCCAGCACGGATATAGCCAGCACGGATGTGGTCGGCGCGGATGTTGCCAGCGCGGACACCGCCGCGGCGTCTGTGCCGTTCTGGTGGGAGATCGTCGCGGCCCTCGCACCGGTCGGGACGCTCGCGGCCGCTGTCGTCGCGGCGATCGTCGGGCTCAGCACGATCCGCCAGCGCTCGTACCTGCAGGCAGGGAAGGAGATGCTGTGAGCAAGGACGCCGAAGGCAAGGCCGCGCTCCCCGGCAAGGGCGAGGGCAAGGACACCGGTGAGACCGACGCGGAGCAGACGCTCGAGCGACGCCCCGGGGCGTCGGACCGCAGGGTCCAGATCGCCGCGGCCAAGCTGCGCGTGGTCCTCGACGAGAGGCTCAAGCGGCCGACACCGGAATGGGTCAAGCGCCTTGCGGAGCAGAAGCTCGCGAGCTGACGGTCATCCCGCGAGCGGATCGAGGTCGACGCCGCGCGCGAGCCGTGTCGGGTGGGGTCCGGCTGCGGGCAGGGCTGCCGTCCACTCCTCGGGCCAAGGTGCCCGGAGCCCGATCGCCACGATGTTCCCCGGGAACCGCGCCGTGAACATGTCCGGCTCGGCCAGCACTGCGACCTCGTCGAAGGCGGAGCGCATTGCGCGCAGCTGCGAGCGCACCAGAGTGAGCGGCGGATCGTCGCCGATGTTCACGAGGAGGGCACCGCGGGGCGAGAGGAGCCCCGCCGCTTCCCGATAGAAGTCCGGGTGCGCGATGTGCCCCGGTGCCTCCGGACCGGAGAAGATGTCCAACACGATCACTTCGAACGGCCCCTGCTCGGCGACGGCGGGGAGTTCCCAGCGGGCATCGCCGAGGTGAAGCGTCAGATCCGTTCCGGGCGCGAGAGGCAGCTGCTCGAGCACGAAGTCGAGGAGCTCGCGTTCGAGCTCGACGGCGGCCTGGACAGATCCGGGCCGGGTCGCCGCGATGTACCGCGCGAGAGTCAGCGCGCCGGCGCCGAGATGGAGCGCGCGGATGGGCGAGCCGGCAGAGGCGATGAGGTCGACGACGTTGGCGACACGGCGCAGGTACGCATAGAACACGTGGGCCGGATCGGCCAGGTCCACGTGGGACTGCTCGGCGCCGGCGATCGAGAGGACGTACGCCCCGGGAACGTGCACATCGGGCTCGACACTCGCGTGGGCCCCGATGCCGCGGAGGTACCGGGTGGTCCGCGCGCGGTCGTGCGCGCTCACACGAGGTCCGCGAGACGTGCGAGCCGGTTGGCGGCTTCGGCCAGAAGAGGCTCCTTCTTGCAGAACGCGAAGCGCAGGAGCGAACGCGTCCGTCGGGCGCCGTCGGCATGGCAGAAGACGGAGACGGGGATACCCGCGACCCCGACGAGCTCGGGAAGCCGCCGAGCGAGGTCCGCGGCGTCGTCGAACCCGAGGGCCCTGGTGTCCGCTGTGATGAAGTAGGTGCCAGCGGGCGAGAACACCTCGAACCCGGCAGCGCGCAGGCCGTCCGAGAGGAGGTCCCGCTTTGCCTTGAGGGTGCTCGCAATGCCGCGGAAGAACTCGTCGGGGTAGCCGAGGCCGAGCGCCACCGCCTCCTGGAAGGGCGTGCCCGAGCTGTAGGTGAGGAACTGCTTGATGGTGCGGACGCGGCCCACGAGCTCCTCGGGGCCGGTGACCCACCCGATCTTCCAGCCCGTGAAGGAGAACGTCTTCCCCGCTGAGGAGATCGTCAGCGTGCGCGCGGCCGCACCCGGCAACGAGGCGACGGGAAGATGCGGTTCGCCGAACACGAGGTGCTCGTAGACTTCGTCGGTGACGACGACCGCGTCGTGCGCCGCGGCGAGCTCGACGATCCGGGACAGCACCTCCCGGCCGAACACCGCGCCCGTGGGGTTGTGCGGGTTGTTGACGACGACGAGGCGCGTCTTCGCGCTGAACGCCGCCTCGAGTTCGACGAGATCGGGCTGGAACGTCGGTGCATGCAGGGGCACCGTGACGTGCTCCGCTCCCGCTAGCCCGATCATGGCGCCGTAGGAGTCGTAGAACGGCTCGAACGAGATGACCTCGTCGCCGGGTCCCGCGAGCGCGAGGACGGCCGCGGCGATCCCCTCCGTGGCACCGGTGGTCACGATGACCTCGCGCCACGGGTCGACTTCGAGGCCGTAGAAGCGCTTCTGGTGGGCGGCGATGGCCTCCCTCAGGCGCGGGATGCCCTGACCCGGGGCGTACTGGTTCGCGCCGGCCAGGATCGCGGCGCGCGCGGCCTCCGCCATCTCGGCGGGGCCGTCCTCGTCGGGGAACCCCTGGCCGAGGTTGATCGCCCCATGCTTGACGGCGAGCGAGGTCATCTCCTCGAAGATCGTCAGGCCCAGCTTGCCGTCCGCGCCGAGGAGGTTCGCCCCGGCTGCCGTGCGCTGCCACGCGGATCCCCGCGGCCCGCGCCGCTGTGCATCAGGTGTCATCCCGCCATGCTATCGGCGCCCCGCGGCACGGCGCAGCGGCGCGGCACAGCAGCGCCGCATCGTGACATGCGCCATGCAGTATCTTGGCCGTATGCGACGCGCGGTATGCCCCGGCTCCTTCGATCCCATCCACAATGGGCATCTCGAGGTGATCGCGCGGGCCGCGAACCTCTTCGACGAGGTCATCGTGGCCGTGTCGACGAACTATGCCAAGAAGTACCGGTTCGACCTCGAGGAGCGGCTCACCATGGCCCGGCGCACGCTAGGAGCCATCAGCGGGATCCTCGTCGAGCCGATGGGGGACGGGCTGCTCGCGGAGTACTGCCGGGAGCGCGGGGCCAGCGCGATCGTCAAGGGGCTCCGGTCGTCGTCGGACTTCGACTACGAGCTGCCGATGGCGATCATGAACCGTCAGCTCACGGGCGTCGAGACGGTGTTCCTCGCCGCCGAGTCGCACTACGTCCACCTGTCCTCGACGCTTGTCAAAGAGGTCCACGACCTCGGAGGCGACGTCTCGGAGTACGTCCCGCGCTCGGTCTTCGTCCGGCTAGCCGAGACACGCCCCGAACGCTGACCTCGGAGCGTTGGGCACCGCGAACGGGTAGAATGGCCGGGCGCCGCCAGCAGGCCGCTGTCGGGTGAACGCTGTCCGCCGTGGCTGTGTGCCCGGTTTGGGGCCTGCCGCCGCAGAGGCTAGGATAGTGTGTCGGTCTATGTTCTACAGGAGTTCTCATTAAGCGCGAAGCACGTTCGCCTCTGGCGTTCGATGTCAAGGACCTCGGGCGCAGCCCGGGGACAATGCGGACCCTGACGGAGCATGTACCCGCACCGGGTGGCCTCGGTGTAGCACTCATCGGCGTCAGCGAAGGGTCCCCTGTGGATCTGGACCTGAGGTTCGAGTCGGTGCACGAGGGGATCCTGGTCTCGGGAACGGCGCACGTCACTGTGACGGGCGAATGCGGCCGCTGCCTGGATCCCATCGAGTACGGACTCGATGCCGAGGTGCAAGAGCTTTTCTTCTTCGAGGGCCTCGGGTCCCCGAATGGAGAAGATGATGAAGAGCAACGTCGAGTCGAGCACGATTCCATCGATCTTGAGCCGGTGTTGCGGGACGCAGTGGTACCGCTGCTGCCGTTCCAGCCGGTGTGCCGGGAAGACTGCGAAGGCCTGTGCTCCGAATGCGGAGTTCGCCTCGCGGACGAGCCGGGGCACCACCATGAGGTCGTCGACCCCCGGTGGGCCGCCTTGGCGGATCTGGCGAAGCCAGACCGGCACGACGATGAGTAAGTGTTGGCACTTTAGAGAAATGAGTTAGCCGTGGCTGTTCCCAAGCGGAAGATGTCTCGCTCGAATACCCGCGCCCGTCGCTCCCAGTGGAAGGCCTCGGTTCCGACCCTGGTCAAGACCGTCGAGAACGGCCGCGTGACGTACAGCCTCCCGCACCAGGCGAAGGTCGTCACCGACTCCGCCGGTACCGAGCTGTTCCTCGAGTACAAGGGCCGCAAGGTCGCCGACGTCTGAGTCGGTCGATTCTCGAATGGTCCCTCAGGACGAGCTTCTGGAGCGTCGCGGCGGCGACCTCGACGCCGCGACGCGCCGGCTTGCCCTGACCCATCGTTCCTACGCCTACGAGAACGGCGGCATACCGACCAACGAGCGGCTCGAGTTCCTAGGTGACTCGGTCCTCGGCTTCTCGGTGACAGAACTGCTGTACCGGGAGTACCCCGGCCTCGCCGAAGGCGATCTCGCGAAGCGGCGCGCCGCCGTCGTGAGCACCCGTGCCCTCGCCGGGATTGCCCGCCGCCTCGGCGTGGGCGACTTCATCTTCCTCGGCCAGGGCGAGAAGGTGACGGGCGGCAAGAACAAGTCGTCCATCCTCGCGGACACGATGGAGGCGCTCATCGGCGCCACCTACATCTCCAGCGGGCTCGAAGCCGCCCGGCAGTTCGTCGTCGGCCTGGTCAAGCCTCTCCTCGCCGATGCAGCCGTGCTCGGCGCGGGCACCGACTGGAAGACCCACATCCAGGAGCTGGCCGCGAACCGACAGCTCGGCACCATCCACTATGCCGTGGTAGGCGAAGGCCCCGACCATGCCCGCACCTATACGGCCACGCTGCTCATCGGCGGAACGGCGTACGGCACCGGGACCGGCAACTCCAAGAAGGAAGCCGAGCAGCAGTCCGCGGCGAACGCGTGGAAGGTCCTCGGGCCTGACGCGACGCTCGCAGCCACTGAGTAGAGATGCCCGAGCTGCCCGAAGTCGAGGTCGTCCGCCGAGGCCTCGCATCGTGGGTCGCCGGCCGGCGCATTGAGCGTGCCGACGTCGTGGATCCCCGCTCGGTACGGCGGCACCTGCTCGGACCCGAGGACTTCTCCGGGCAGCTCGAGGGCGCCCTCGTCCTGGATGCCGTTCGCCGCGGAAAGTACCTGTGGATGCCGCTCGCGGACCCGGACGACGACCGCGCCGACCCCGGCTACGCCCCGCACACGGCACTCCTCGCGCACCTCGGAATGAGCGGCCAGCTCTTGGTCGAAGACTCCTCCCAGCCGGACGAGAAGCACCTCAAGGTGCGGCTGCGGCTCAGCGATTCCCCGGACCTGCCGGCGGAACTGCGCTTCGTGGACCAGCGGATCTTCGGCGGGCTCGCGGTCGTGCCGCTCGCCCCGACGCACGACGGCGGCGCGGGGGGCCGCGCGGAGATTCCCTTCGCGCTCGTCCCGGCAGAGGTCGCGCACATCGGCCGTGATCCCCTGGACCCCCTCTTCAATCCGGATGCCTTCCACACGAGCCTGCGGGCCAGGCGCACCGGGATCAAGCGCGCGCTCCTGGACCAGACGCTCGTGTCCGGGATCGGCAACATCTATGCTGACGAAGCCCTGTGGGGCGCCCGACTCCATTACGCCCGGCCGACCGAGACGCTGCGCCGTCCGGAGACCGCGCGGCTCGTGTACGCCGTCCGTGATGTCATGGACCGCGCGCTGGCGGCCGGCGGCACGAGTTTCGACTCCCTGTACGTCAACGTCAACGGCGCCTCGGGGTACTTCTCGCGCTCGCTCGACGCCTACGGCCGTGTCGGGCTCCCATGCCGACGGTGCTCGCAGGAGGGGCGGCCAGGCGTCATTGTGCGGGAACCGTTCATGAACCGATCCTCCTATCGGTGCACCGTGTGCCAGCCGGTTCCGCGCAACGCTCGCTGGTAGCACCAGTTCTGTCGGCCCTCAATGGCACAATGAGGCCACACGACGGGCTACCCACAGAAATCAGGAGGCCAACAGACCTTTGCACCTCAAGACCCTGACGATCCGAGGCTTCAAGTCCTTCGCCTCTGCCACGACCTTCGAATTCGAACCTGGCGTGACGGCCGTTGTCGGCCCCAACGGTTCCGGGAAGTCGAACGTCGTGGATGCGCTCGCGTGGGTCATGGGGGAGCAGGGCGCCAAGACGCTGCGCGGCGGCAAGATGGAGGACGTCATCTTCGCCGGGACCGCGGGCCGCCCGCCCCTCGGCCGTGCGCACGTCTCGCTCACCATCGACAATGCCGACGGCGCGCTGCCCATTGAATACGCCGAGGTCACGATCTCGCGCACGCTCTTCCGCTCGGGCGGCTCCGAGTACGCGATCAACGGCAGCTCGTGCCGTCTCCTGGACATCCAGGAGCTCCTGTCCGATTCGGGCCTGGGCCGCGAGATGCACGTGATCGTCGGCCAGGGGCAGCTTGACCGCGTCCTCCACGCGACTCCCGAGGACCGGCGCGGGTTCATCGAGGAGGCCGCCGGAATCCTCAAGCACCGCCGGCGCAAGGAACGCACGGTCCGCAAGCTCGAGGCGATGCAGGCGAACCTTGCCCGGCTCGGCGATCTCACGGCCGAGCTCCGCCGGCAGCTGGGACCGCTCGGGCGGCAGGCACAGGTTGCACGCCGGGCCCAGACGATCCAAGCCGACGTCCGCGACGCCCGGGCGCGGCTTCTCGCGGACGACATCGCGGGCCTGCGCGCAGCCATGGAGAAAGAGGAGGCGGACCAGAGCGCCCTCGATGCCCGCCGCGCCGCCGCACAAGGGGAGCTGGATGCTGGCCGAAGGGCCCAAGCAGAGGTCGAGCGGTCCGCCGCCGCAGCGACGCCGCACGTGAATGCTGCACGCGAGACCTGGTACAGGCTGTCGCAGGGACGGGAACGGCTCCGCGCGCTTGCGGCGCTCGCCGAAGAGCGGCGCAGGCTCCTCGGATCCCCGGATCCGCCCTCCCGCGGCCGCGATCCGGAGGCACTTGAGCAGCAGGCCGGAGACCTCCGCCTCGAACTCGAGGCGGTCTCCGATGCCGTGGAGCTGCGTGTCGAGGCACTGACAGAGGCCGAGGAGAGCCGCCTCGCAGCGGAAGAGGCCGCCACAGCCGAGGACCGCCGGCACACCGCGCTGCTTCGGGCGCAGGCGGACCATCGGGAAGGGCTCGCTCGGCTCGCAGGGCAGGTTGCGGCTGCGCGGAGCCGCGTGGAGTCGGCCGAGGGTGAGATCGGCCGACTGCGCGAAACCCTCGCCGGCGCGGCGGGGCGAGAGCGAGCCGCCAAGAGCGACTACGTGGCCCTCGAGTCGCAGATCGCCGGCGTCGAGGCAGGGGAGGAGGACCTCGACACCGCCTACGAGCAGGCGGCGGCGGAGCTGGCGGCCGCCGAAGCCGAGCGGGAGGGCCTGCTCGAGCGCCGTCGCCGGGCCTCAGCTCGGAAGCAGGCGCTCGAGGCGCGCATCGAAGCATTGACCGCAGGGTTCAAGGATCGGGACGCCACGGGCACCGTGGCGGGCTCGGCCTCCGGTGTGCTCGGGAGGGTCGCAGACCTCGTGCGGGTCGCTGCGGGCTTCGAGGCCGCGGCGGCCGCCGTGCTCGGACCGTTTGCTGAGGGCCTCGCCTTGGTTGACGCTGAGGCCGCAGCGGAGGCACTGTCCGACCTCAAGACGGACGACGCCGGGCAGGCGGCACTGCTCGTTGGCGCACACGGGGCTGGTGCGCCCGCGTATCCGGAGGGGCAGATGAGGCGCCAGATCCATACCGGAGACGGCGAATCGGGCGCGAGATCCATACCCGAGACGGAGAAGTGGGTGAGGGTGGAACTGCCTGCGGGCGCACGGTGGCTCGCGGACGTCGTCGAACCCGATCCACGCATCGCCGGTGCGGTTGCCCACGTGCTGCGCGGCGCCGCCGTCGTGCGGACGCTCGGCGAGGCGATCGAGCTGACGTCCTCCTGTCCCGAGCTCACAGCCGCGACGCACGACGGCGATCTGGTCACCGCCGCGGGCCTGCGCGGGGGATCGCCGGGGGCGCCGTCGACGATCGAGCTGCAGGGGCTCGTCGACGCGGCCCGCGCCGAGCACGCGGCCGCCCAAGCGGAGAACGAGCGATGCGGGTTCGCTCTGGCGGGCGCGCAGGAGCGCGAGAATGAGGCCCGGGAGCGTGCGGACGCGGCGCTGGCAGCGCTCAACGACTCCGACGCGCGCTTCGCGGCCGTGGCCGAGAAGCTTGCGGCTCTTGGGCCGCAGCTGCGCAGCGCGTCGGCCGAAGAGCAGCGCCAGCGCGCCGCCCTCGACGCCGCGTGTGCGCAGCTCGAGGCCGAACAGGTGGCGCTCGAGGCCGTGGCCGAGCGGCTCGAGCTCGCCGAGGACGCCCCGGACGCCGAGGAACCTGACTCGGGTGACCGCGACCGGCTCCAGGCCCAGGCCGCCGGCGCGCGGGCGCGGGAGCTCGAGGCGCGGCTCGCCCTGCGCGCCGCGGAGGAACAGCACCGCTCGCTCGAGGGACGCGTGCAGTCCCTCGAGCGCGCAGCCCAGTCGGAGCGCCGGGCGGCTGAGGAGGCCCGCCGCCGGGCGGAGCAGCGCGCACGCGAGGCGGCTCGGGCGGCGTCGGTGGTCTCGGCGGCGAGGATCGGGCTGGCCCGCATGGACGAGGCCGTGGCCGCGGCCGATGCCGAGCGCGAGGAGGCCGAGGCGCGCCGGTCCGAGCTCGACGAGAGACTCGCTGTGCTGCGCCGCCGCAACGACGAGCTCGCCGGGGAACTCGGCCGCCTCAACGACGCGGCCCACCGGGATGATCTCGCCAGGGCCGAACAGCGGCTCCGGCTCGAGGCCCTCGCCGAGCGGGCCGTCGATGAACTCGGCCTTTCGGCCGACGATCTGGTGCGTGAGTTCGGCCCCGATCGCCCCGTTCCGGTCCCCGCCGAGGAAGGCGACGACAAGTGGGCCGCCCTGCGCGTCGCGGTCGACGACGACGGCCGTCCGCTCGAGGGCGGGATCACCTTTGTGCGGGCCGAGCAGGAGAAGCGGCTGCGGAAGGCGGAGCGGGACCTGGCCGCCCTCGGCAGGGTCAACCCGCTCGCCCTCGAGGAGTTCGCTGCCCTCGAGGAGCGGCATCGCTTCCTCGCTACCCAGCTCGAGGACCTGCAGAAGAGCCGCAAGGATCTGCTGCAGATCATCGCCGAGGTCGATGAGAGGGTCCAGAAGGTCTTCGCCGAGGCGTACACGGACACGGCCGTCCAGTTCGAGCGTGTGTTCGGCCGGCTCTTCCCGGGCGGGGAGGGGCGGCTGGTGCTGACAGATCCCGACGACCTCCTCACCACTGGCCTCGAGGTAGAGGCACGCCCGGCCGGAAAGAAGATCAAACGACTCTCCCTCCTCTCCGGCGGCGAGCGATCGCTCACGGCCGTCGCGTTGCTGGTGGCGATCTTCAAGGCCCGACCTTCGCCGTTCTACGTCATGGACGAGGTCGAGGCGGCCCTCGACGACACGAACCTGGGACGCCTCATCACGATCTTCGAGGAGCTGCGCGAATCGAGCCAGCTCATCGTCGTCACTCACCAGAAGCGCACCATGGAGGTCGCGGACGCGCTCTACGGCGTCTCTATGCGCGGCGACGGAGTCTCGACGGTGATCAGCCAGAAGCTCGAGCGCGTCGAGGCGTGAGCGAGTCGGGTCAGGCTAGATCTGGGCCGCGCTGCTCCATGGCCCTCGCCACGCGAACGCCGGCCGTTCCTTGGCCAGGAAGGCGCTGACGCCGATGGCCGCGTCGGGGCTGTGTGCCATCTCGCGCTGCCAGTAGGAGCTGAGCTCCGCGAGGCCGTGGGAGCCTGCCGCGATCTCGTCGATGAGCGACTTATGCGCCCAGGCTGAGAACTGCGAGCCATCCGCGAGCCGGTGTGCGAGTCCGTCGACCTCGTGTCGGAGTGTCGCCCGTGGCACGGTGGCGCTCAGGAGACCGGCACGCTGTGCTTCGGGCGCAGTGATGAGGTCGCCCGTGAGGAGAAGGCGCTTCGCAGTCGCCGGACCCACGAGCCGCACGAGGCGCGCGATTCCCGAGAACGGGTAGACGATGCCCAGTCGTGCGGGGGTAATGCCGATCATGGCGTCCTCAGTGGCGACGCGGAGGTCGCACGCACCCGCGAGTTCCCACCCGCCGCCGACGCAGTGGCCGTCAATCGCGGCGATGGTCGGCTTCCTGAAGCCTGCGAGGGCCTCTTCGGCGACAGTGAGGTCGCCGCCCTCGCTGGTCTCCGAGTCCCCGCGGAGGATGGCCTCGACCTCGCGGATGTCGGCACCTGCCGAGAACGTCCCGCCGGCCCCCTGAACGATGAGGACCTTGATGTCTGGATCGCGCTCAAGCCCTGCCAGGGCTGGCGCGAAGCTTTGCCACATGTGGCGCGAGAGAGCGTTGCGGCGCCCCGGATTGTCGATCACGAGCCGGGCGATCGGTCCCTCCCGCTCGATCCTGAGCCGCCCCGGGCCTTGGCCCTGCTCGCGGGCCGAAGGCGTGTTGACGGCGTCGATGTGCCTCAGGACTTCGGCCTTCATGCGACTGCCTGCTCTCGCCCGTCGGCTGTGAGGATGACGCCGGCGTCGATCAGCGCTGTCACGCGTCGCGGGGGGAGCCCGAGCTCCTCGAGGACATCCCTCGTATGTTCGCCGAGGGCCGGGGGAGCCTTCCGCACCGCGAGCGGCGAGCGGTCGAGCGAGAGCGGCCCGCGCAGGAGCGGAAGATGCGAGCCGTCCGCGCGACGGACCGACGTGACCATTGCGAGGTGCTTGACCTGCTCGTCGGCGAAGGCCTGGGCGTAGGTGTAGATGGGGCCGGTGGGGATCGAGGCTTCTCGCAGGACGGCGAGCCAATGGTTCCCAGGCTGTGCGCGGAGCTTCTCTTCGAGGGCGGCTGAGAGACTTGACCTGTTCTGGCTCCGCAGCGCCCCGGTGCAATAGGCGGGATCGGAGGCGAGCTCGGGTGCCCCGACCAGGGAGCACAGCTGCTCCCACTGGCGTTCGGTCCCCACCGCCACGATGATCGGCAGGTCTGCCGTCTGGAAGACGCCATAAGGCGCGAGAACGGGGTGACTGTTGCCCTGGGGCTCGGGCACGGTGCCGGCGCTGAGGTAGGCCTGGCCTTGGAAGGCCGAGAGGGACAGGGCGGATTCCAGGAGGGACGTGGAGACCTCGCGCCCGCCGCACGAGCGTTCACGCCCGCAGAGCGCGGCAGCGACGCCGAGGGCGAGATAGATCCCGGAGACCATGTCGATGATGGGAACGCCCACGCGCAGGGGATGCTCAGCGTCCTCGCCCGTGACAGACATGAGCCCCGACATTCCCTGGGCCACCTGGTCGAGGCCTGCCGACTGGCTGAGCGGACCCGTCGCGCCGAATCCGCTCACCGACGCGATGATGATCACCGGCTTGGCCTGGCGGAGCGCGTCCGGGTCGAGTCCCATGCTGCTCAGGACGCCCGGCCGGAAGTTCTCGACGACCACGTCGGAGCTCATCGCAAGGTCCCAGAGGATCGTTCGGCCTTCGTCGGTGTAGAGGTCGACGGCGACCGACTGCTTGCTCCGGTTTGCAGAATCGAAGTAGAGGCTGTGCTCGCCTTCGAAGGGCGGCCACGAACGGCTTGAGTCGCCCCCTCGGGAGCTCTCGACCTTGATGATCTCGGCGCCGAGATCCCCGAGCAGCGCAGTCGCCCAAGGACCAGCAAGGGCGCGGCTGAGGTCGAGGATCCGAATGCCGTCCAGAGGCAGTGCCTTCCCGGCGTGGACCGAGTCTGGCCGTGGTGTGTGGTTCATCGTGAGGACTCCTTGGGATGCGGTGCTGCGTGCATCTGGCGCTGGGATCCCAGGGCGTCCAGCCCCGGGCCCTTCCACGATCACAGCCTTGATACAGTGCAGGCAAGAACAGATAGGGCAGAATGCATGTGCATGAGTGCACATCAATGGGCAGGGAGGGCCGATGGTCGATTTCAAGGGGCTGCCGAGTCCGGATGATCTGCTCATCCTCCTCACGGTGGCGCGGCTCGGGCGCTTCACGGCTGTCGCAGAGGCGCTCGAAACCACGCACACGACGGTTTCTCGGCGGGTCGCCGCGCTCGACAGGAGGCTCGGCGGGCGGACGCTCGCCCGGACACCCCATGGGTGGGAGCTGACCGAACTAGGACGGCGTGCGGTTGCAGCCGCTGAGGGCATCGAATCGAGCCTCGGCGACCTCTCCGCGAGCATGGCGAATAAGGACGAGTCCCTCACCGGCCACGTGAGGGTCGGCGCGTCGGATGCGTTCGGTGCGCTGATCGTGGCCCCAGCCCTCGCGCGGTTGCAGGAGGAGCATCGGCTCCTGCGCGTGGAGCTCGTGACGGCGACCAGGCGTCTGAGCCGGAACCGCTCGGGCTTCGATCTCGAGATCGTCCCGGGCACGGCGGAGGCGCCCCGCGTCCAGGCCGTCGTCGTGACAGACCACGTACGTCGGCTGTACGCAGGCAGGGGATACGTGCGCAGGCGCGGCATGCCGCACTCCCTTGAGGAGCTCACCGGCCACGCGTTCGTGGGGTACGCCGAATCGGCGCTCCAAGTCGCTGAACTCGCCTACGGCCGGCAGAGCATCACCGATGAGCCGGCTGCCTTCCAGGCGACGAGCATCTTCCCCCAGGCCGAGGCCGTCCGTGCGAACGCCGGAATCGGGCTTCTCCCCGAGTACGTGGTCCGGGGCCACAGCGACTTCGTGCCCGTGCTCCACCATGAGTTCGAGCGCCACGTCCGCTTCTGGGCGGCTGCACGATCGGAGTCGATGCGCTCGCCCGCCGTCCGTGCGGTGGTCTCGTACCTCCTTGAGGAGGCCCAGCGCCGCCGGCACCAGCTTCTTCCTCCTCCGAGGATCTGGGACGAGGAGGAGGCATAACCGCGTCGGCACGCAGCTGCGCGGCCGGGAGTGGTCCCGGCCGCGCAGCTGCGTGGGCTCAGCGGGCCTGTGCCCCGTCCAGAGGGGCCGCCTGCGCCTCCGCAGCGGGGGATGCACCATGCAGCGCGGCGTCCTGCACATCGAGCTCGCGGAGGTCGATGCCGCGTGTCTCCTTGAGTGCCAGCACCGCGACCGCCGTGACAGCGCACGAGCCGAGGAGATACAGGGCAATCGGTGTCGATGACTGGTAGGTGCCCAGCAGGGCCGTAGCGATGATCGGGGCCACCGATCCCGAGGCGATGGAGGTCACCTGTGACCCGATCGACAGCCCGGAGTAGCGCATCCTCGTGGGGAACATCTCGGCCATGATCGATGGCTGCCCGGAGTACATGAGCGCGTGGCACGCGAGTCCGAACAGGATCGCGCACAGGATGAGCACGTCGTTACCGCTGTCCATCATCGGGAAGGCGAGGAATCCCCACGTTGCGCCGGCGACCGCACCGAGGAAGTACGTTGGCTTGCGCCCCCACGTGTCCAAGAGCCGCCCCGCGGCCGGGACCATGAAGAAGTGGATCGCGTGCGCTACGAGGAGCAGGAGGAGGATGCGCGAGGTATCGACGTGGACGATGATCTTCAGGTATGTGATGGAGAAGGTCACGACGAGGTAGTAGATGACGTTCTCTGCGAAGCGGATGCCCATCGCGGTGAGGATCCGTCGGGGATAGCGCCGCACGACCTCGAGCACGCCCGAGCGTTCGGCCGACTCGTCGTCGTGCGCCGACTCGAGGAAGATCGGTGCGTCGCTCACCTTGGTCCGGATGTAGTAGCCGATCACCACGATGACCGCGGAGAGCCAGAAGCCGATGCGCCATCCCCAGCCCAGGAAGGACTCCGGGCTGAGGGTCGCCGAGAGGACGAGGAGAACCGCGGTCGCAAGCAGGTTGCCCAGCGGCACCCCCGCCTGCGGCCAGGAAGCCCAGAAGCCGCGTGAGCGGTTGGGACTGTGCTCGGCGACGAGGAGGGCCGCTCCGCCCCACTCGCCTCCCACCGCGAACCCCTGCAGGAACCGCAGGGCCACGAGGGTGATCGGCGCCCCATAGCCCCACAGTGCAAATCCGGGAAGGCAGCCCATGAGGAAGGTGGCGGTGCCGACGAGCACGATGCTGAGCTGGAGGAGCTTCTTCCGGCCGAACCTGTCACCGAAGTGCCCGAACACAAGGCCCCCGACGGGCCTGGCCACGAAACCGACCGCATAGGTCAGGAACGCGTCCATGATCCCGTCGAGTTCGGAGTGGGCGTTGGGGAAGAAGAGCTTCCCGAAGACGAGGTTGGCCGCCGTCGCATAGAGGAAGAACTCGTACCACTCCACGACGGTCCCGGCCATGGATGCGCCGACGACGCTCCTCAGCCCTTTCGCCACTGATTCACCGGTGCCGTGCTGCACGCTCATGGATGTCTCCCTTTGACTGCCGATTCCCTGATGTGATCTCCGCCACGCCAGACGTCCCGAGTATGTCAACGGCAAATGTGCAGAACAATGATGGTTATCGCAGACCTGATGAACGCTCATGCACATCGCCGCCCTGTGAGAAGCTAGGGGGCGTGACAGACCTCTCCGCCCTGCTGCCCATCATCATCATCGTCGGGATCGTGGTCCTGATCGTTGCCGGGATCGTCATCGGCCTCGTGAGCGGACGCCGGAAGAAGATCACCTACACCGGCCCGCGCGACGCGAACGACCAGACCGTCGCCCCGGCGCCCCCGCGCGGCGCCGTCGACGGCGAACCCGCGCCGGGAGCCGGCGTCGGAACGCTCCCGGCCCCGGCGGAGCCGGAGGCTGGCGCGCCCGAGGAGGACGTCCTTGACGAGGCGGTCGCCGAGCGCGTTCCGACCGAGACCCCCGCGCCTGTCGCGGGTCGGCTCCAGCGCCTGCGCGAACGGCTCGTCAAGAGCAACAGCCTGTTCGGCAAGGGGCTGCTCGCCCTCCTTTCGAGCGACACCATCGACGAGAACGTGTGGGACGAGGTCGAGGAGACCCTCCTGCTCGCAGACATCGGCACCGAGCCGAGCCTCGAGCTCGTCGGCACGCTGCGCGACCGCGTGAAGGTCATGGGTACCCGCAGCCCTGAGGACGTCAAGACGATGCTTCGCGAGGAGCTCGTCAAGCTGGTCGATCCGGGCATGGACCGCGAGCTCAGGATCTCGCGCGTGGACGGCAAGCCCGCCGTGGTCCTCGTGGTCGGTGTGAACGGCGTCGGCAAGACGACGACGGTGGGCAAGCTGGCCCGCGTCCTCGTCGCGGAGGACAAGGATGTGCTCCTCGGCGCGGCCGACACGTTCCGCGCCGCCGCAGCGCAGCAGCTCGCCACGTGGGGCGCGCGCGTCGGCGTGCCGACCGTGAAGTCCGACGTCGACGGCGCCGATCCGGCCTCGGTGGCCTTCGAGGCGGTCAAGGCGGGCATCGAGCAGGAGGTCGACGTGGTCATGATCGACACCGCTGGGCGGCTGCAGAACAAGGTCGGGCTCATGGACGAGCTCGGCAAAGTCAAGCGCGTCATCGAGAAGCAGGCCGAGGTCGACGAGGTCCTCCTCGTCCTCGACGCGACCACCGGCCAGAACGGCCTCACGCAGGCCAAGGTCTTCGGTGAAGTCGTTGACATCACGGGCATCGTCCTGACCAAGCTCGACGGCACCGCGAAGGGCGGCATCGTCGTCGCCATCCAGAAGCAGCTCGGTGTCCCCGTCAAGCTCGTGGGTCTTGGCGAGGGCCCCGACGACCTCGCGCCCTTCGACCCCGAGGCGTTCGTCGACGCGATCCTCGCCTGAGGCGGCGTAGCGGGCGGCGTAGCGCACGCCGCGGGACCTTGACACGGGTGTTCGGCACGGAGCACCGTATTGGGGCGGGGCGCGTTCCATTCCTGGCCTGAGCACTAGGAGGAGCGATGCTCTTCGCCCGCCGAACGTCCGTCCTCGCCGCCGCGACCGCGGCCCTCATCGCATCGTTCGGCCTGGTGGCTGTCCCGGCGCACGCCGCCTCGGCGCCCGCCTTTGTGCAGCAGGGGTCCGCCCACAAGGGTGGGGCCGCCTCCCTGGCCGTCACCCCTGCCTCGGCTGTCACAGCGGGGAACCGCCTCATCGTCGAGGTGGGGATCTGGAACTCCTCTTCGGCGACCGCCGCCAGCGTCACAGACACGGCCGGAAACACCTACACCGAGCTCATCCACTTCGCAGCATCCGAGCACACCGAGCTGAGCGTGTGGAGCGCGCCCATCACAGCGGGCGGCGGGACCAAGCCGACGGTTACGGTCAAGCCGACGTCCACGGCCGATGTCGGCCTCGCCGTCCTCGAGTACTCAGGACTCTCGACGGCGGCCGGGGTCGCCGCGATGGATGTGCACGCCCAGACGTCGGGGACGACGTCGGGGGCCGGCGCGGTCGCGTCCGGGCCCACCCCCGCCACGTCCGGAGACGGCGAACTCGCAGTGGGCTTCTACGCGGATTCGGGCTTCGGGGCAACCCTCGGGGGAGGCTCCGGGTTCACGCTCCGGACGGCCATCTCCAATGCTTCCGACATGGAGCTCGCCGTCGAGGATGCCGCCGTGGGCGCGGGCGTCGCTGAGAACGCGGCATTCACGACCGCGGCGAACACCACGTGGCTCGCGGCCACGATTGTGTTCCGGCCTGCCAGCGCAGCGAACCCCACCGCCCCGGCCGCACCGACCGGCGTAGCAGCGACTGCCGGCAACGCCGCGGCCACGGTGTCCTGGACCGCGCCCCCTGACGGCGGCTCGCAGATCTCCTCCTACACGGTCACGCCCCTTGCCGGCGGCGCGGCGCAGACTCCCACAACGGTGAGCGGCGCCCCGCCGGCCACCTCGGTCCAGGTCGCGGGCCTCGCGAACGGCACGTCCTACACGTTCACGGTCACCGCCACGAACGCAGTCGGCACCGGGCCCGCATCGGCACCTTCGAACGCGGTCATCCCGAGCACCACTACGAACGGCCAGTGGAGCGCCCTGGCGACCTGGCCGGTCGTCGCCGTCCACTCCGTAGTCCTCGATTCCGGCAAGCTCCTCGTGTGGGACGGCTGGGAGACACCCGAGCCGACGTCGGTCTACGACCCCGCGGCGAAGACGTTCACCACCGTGACCGCGCCCTCGAGCATTTTCTGCTCGGGCAACGCGAAACTCCCGGACGGGAGGGTGCTCGTGGCGGGCGGCTACGGCGTCACGACGACCGGCAATCTCGGATTGACGGACGCGAGCGTGTTCGACCCAGCGGGCCAGACCTGGAACCGGGTGGCCAGCATGAACTCGCCGCGGTGGTATCCGGACCTCGTCGAGCTCCCCGATGGAAGGTTCGTGGCGATCAGCGGGAATTCTTCCAGTGCCTCGGCATGGGCGGACACCCCGGAGGTCTATGACCCTGCGGCGAACACGTGGACCTCCCTGTCCAAGATCAGCACCCCTCAGATCCACGAGGAGGAGTACCCCTTCTCCTTCCTTGCGCCCAACGGCAAGGTCTTCACAATCGGCCCGGCTGAGGACGTGTCCTACTGGCTTGACGCCTCCGCCCAGACCTGGACCCCGGTCGGGGCGAGCGGGATCACGAATGGGTCTGCGGTCATGTACCGGCCCGGCAGGATCCTCTACACGGGCGGCGCCCAGAGCGTGATCACGACGACACCGGCCCGCGCCGGGGCGGCAACAATCGACCTGACATCGGCGTCACCCGCCTGGACGCCGATCGCACCGACGCACTATCCCCGCGTCTACCACACCCTCGTGACGCTTGCCGACGGCCGGGTGCTCGCCGTGGGCGGTGCGCCGAGCTCTGACCAGACCCAGGTGACGACTGGCGTCCTGCCTGCGGAGATCTGGGACCCGGCCACGGGCGCGTGGAGCGTCATCGGCTCGCTCGCCGCCGCCCGCACCTACCATTCGACTGCAGTGCTGCAGCCCGACGGGAGCGTCCTCGTGGCCGGGGGCGGGCACGAGGACTCCCTCAGCAATCCGGGACAGTACAGCGCCCAGGTGTACTCGCCGTCGTACCTGCAATCCGGGGCGAGACCGGCGATCAGCCAGACGCCGGCCGCCGCCTACTACGGGACCACCTTCAGTGTGGGCACTCAGGACGCGGCATCGATCTCGGCCGTCAACCTCGTCTCGTTCGGCGCGGACACCCACCAGGCGGACATGGACCAGCACTTTGTGCCCCTGACCTTCACGGCCGGGCCCGGGGCGCTGAGCGTCCAAGCGCCGGCGAACGGAGGAATGACGCCGCCGGGGGACTACATGCTGTTCATCGTCAACAGCAGCGGGGTGCCGTCCATGGCGGCGACCGTGCACATCGGACCGCAGCCCTCAGTCCCCGCGGCGCCCATGGCTGTTCAGGCCACGGCCGGCAATGCGTCGGCCATCGCCGGCTGGACCGCTCCTGACAATGGCGGATCCCCCATCACGTCCTACACCGTCACCCCGTGGACCGCCGGATCGCCCCTGGCTCCAACCACGGTGACGGGCAGCCCGGTCCCGACCACCGCTAACGTGACCGGATTGACCAACGGAACAGCGTATACGTTCACGGTCACGGCGGCCAACGCGGCTGGCACGTCTGCGGCATCGGCGCCCTCGAACAGCGTCACGCCGTCCGTGGCCGTCGTGCCCGCGTTCGTCCAGCAGGCCTCCACCCACGTCGCCAACGTCCCGTCGGCGACAGTGTCCACCGGCCAGCCGGTGCGCTCCGGCGACAGGCTCGTCGTCGAGGTCGGGGTCTGGGGCCCGGGGTCGCCGACGGCGAGCGGGGTGACGGACTCGGCCGGCAACACCTACACCGAACTGACGCATTTCACGGCCTCGGATCACACCGAGCTGAGCGTCTGGAGTGCCCCGATCACGGGCGGCGGAGCGTCACCGGTGAGCGTCACGGCGTCGACGACGGCGCCTGCGGACGTCGGAGTCGGCGTGCTCGAGTACGCCGGGCTCTCCACGGCCGCCGGCTCTGGAGCGCTCGACGTCCAGGCCCACGCGACCGGGACCACGGGGAGCTCCGGCGGGTCCGTCGCCTCCGGCGCCACCACAGCCGTCTCCGGTGCGAATGAGCTCGCGATCGGGTTCTACGCCGACTCCGGGTTCGGTGACGCTCTGGGCCCGGGCGTCGGCTTCACCCAGCGGGTTAACGTCTCGTCCACCCAAGACATGGAGTTCGTGGTCGAGGACCAGCTCCCGGCCGCCGGGGCAACCCCGTCGGCTGCGTTCACAACCGGAGCGCGCACCACGTGGCTCGCTGCGGCCGTGGTGCTCAGACACGGCTGATCCGGCCCTGACCGCCTCGACCGGGTGGCGCGTCAGGTCACGTCCCTCTCGCGGATCGGGAGCTGGCGCTCCGACGCGGCGGCTGCCCGCCACGTCCACAGCGGCAGGGCCGCGAGCAGGCAGAGACCGGACACCGCGAACGCCCACCCATAGCCGACGCCGTCGGCGAGCGCGCCCGCCGCGAGCGGGCCGAGGATGCTGCCCACATCGGAGGACATCTGGAACACGGCCAGGGGCCGGCCTCCGCTGCGGTCCGAGCCGATGGTGTCCGCCACCGTCGCCTGAAGCGACGGTCCGAGGAAGCCCGCGCCGAATCCCGCGGCCACGGAGAGCGCGAAGAACACTGCTTCCGAGCCGCTGAAGCCGAGGAAAGCCGTCGGTACGGCGGTGGCGACGAGGCCGAGCACGGCCACCGGCCGACGGCCCCAGCGGTCCGCCAGCCGCCCAGAGAAGGTGAGGGCCGTTGCCGTCCCGGCCGCGTACAGCGCGAGCGCGAGTCCCGCGGCCTGGGGCCCCGCGCCGAGGGCCGCCGAGGCGAACAAGGGCACGAGCGCCATGCGGATCCCGAAGGCGGCCCACCCGTTCGCGAAGTTCGATCCGACGGCCGCTCGGTAGGGGGCCTGGCCGAGCGCCTCGGTGAGGTCGAGCGGCGGGCGCGCGGTCGCCGTCGTGCGCTGCCCCCCGGAGACTCGGCCCAGCAGGAGGTGCACGACGGCGGCCGCCACCACGAGCGCGACGGCGTAGACAATGAACGGCACCCGCAGCCCGAAGCCGGCCAGGAGGCCGCCGATGACGGGCCCGGCGATGTTGCCGAGCAGGAAGGACCCCGCGTAGAGCCCGCTCACACGGCCCCGGGCGTCGGGCGGGGCGAGCCGGACCATGAGCCCGGACGCCGAGATCGTGAACATGGTCGAGCCGATCCCGCCGAGGCCCCGGACGGCCAGGAGGGTCCAATAGTCGGGCGCGAACGCGCAGGCAGCGCTCGAGGCCGCGACGAGCAGGAGCCCGGCGACGTACACAGGCCGCTCCCCGAGCCGGTCCACGAGCGAACCCGCAGTGGGGGCGAGGACGAGACGGGCGAGCGCGAAGGCGCTCACGATCACCGAGGCTGCCGTGGCCCCGACGCCGAAGCTCGTGGCCAGCTGGGGCAGCACGGGGGCGACGAGCCCGAAGCCGAGGGCAATGACGAACGCAGCGGTGATGAGCACCCAGACGTCGCGGGGCACCGGAGATCGCGGAGAGCGGCTGGGCATGGCTCCACCTTAACGAAATGTCCCCGAAACACTCGTGTGACCGAGCCTTAACACACCGCTGGGAGTTGTAACGGTGCCGCAATGTGGCCCGCGCCTCATCGAAACACCTCCGGAGGACTCTGGTTCCAGAAGGCCCGAGCGGGAGCTGGGAACAGCAACCGAAGGGGCCTGGCAGTTCCGTCCACCCCCCGAAAGGCAATCCCATGACCACCACCTTCAGCGCTGGGGACACCGCCTGGGTGCTCGCCGCGGCGGCGCTTGTGCTGCTGATGACGCCCGGGCTCGCGTTCTTCTACGGCGGCATGACGCGCGCCAAGTCAGTCCTGAACATGATGATGATGAGCTTCGGTGCAATCGCCCTCGTGGGCGTGCTCTGGGTGCTCATCGGATACTCAATGTCCTTCGGCACCGACTGGTTCGGTGGCCTCGTGGGCAACTTCGACAAGTTCGCCCTGCACGGGACGCTCTCGACCGGCGACGACATGGCGCTGGCAGGGACGATCCCGGAACTGGCCTTCGTGGGCTTCCAAGGCGTCTTCGCGATCATCACCGTCGCGCTGATCTCCGGCGCGATCGCCGACCGCGCCAAGTTCGGCGCCTGGATGGTCTTCGCGTTCTTCTTCTCGATCCTCGTCTACTTCCCGGTTGCCCACTGGGTGTTCGACGCCAACAAGGACGCCAACGGCAACTTCATCGGCGGCTGGCTCAACGGTCTCGGCGTGATTGACTTCGCCGGTGGCACCGCCGTCCACATCAACGCCGGCGCGGCCGGTCTGGCGCTCGCCCTCATCCTGGGCAAGCGCAACGGCTTCGGCAAGGACCCGAACCACCGTCCGCACAACCTCCCGTTCGTGATGCTCGGCGCGGGCCTCCTGTGGTTCGGCTGGTTCGGCTTCAACGCGGGCTCGGCCCTCGGGGCCAACGGCGTGGCCGCGTTTGCCTGGATCAACACGCTCGTGGCCCCCTGCGCGGCGGTGCTCGGATGGCTCATCGTGGAGAAGCTGCGCGACGGCCATGCGACATCCCTCGGTGCGGCCTCGGGCGCAGTGGCCGGCCTCGTGGCCGTCACCCCCGCGTGTGCCGCGATCTCGCCGCTCTGGGCCATCGTGCTCGGTCTCCTCGCCGGGGCGGTCTGCGCCCTCGCCGTAGGCCTCAAGTACCGGTTCGGCTACGACGACTCGCTTGACGTGGTGGGCGTCCACCTCGTCGGCGGCATCGTCGGCACGCTCTTCATCGGCCTCGCGGCGGGACCCGGTGCCCCGTCCAAGGGCCAGGGCCTGTTCTACGGCGGCGGCTTCGAACTCCTCGGCAAGCAGGCTATCGGCGCGGGTTCGGTGCTCGTGTACTCGTTCGTCCTCTCCCTCGTGATCGGCTGGATCATCTCCAAGACGATGGGCTTCCGGGTCTCGACCGAGGCGGAGGAGGCCGGCGTCGACATTGCGCTCCACGCCGAGACGGCCTACTCGGCCGGCACGGCAGGCTCGACGGGCGCCAGCTTCCACCCGCTCGGTTCCAAGGCCCAGGCCGAGGTCGACGCGTTCAACGCAGACGACCTCCTGGCTCGGCCATCAGGCAAGCAGAGTGGAAAGAAGATCAACGCATGAAACTCATCACGGCGATCGTCCGACCCGAGAAGCTCGACGTGATCCGGGAAGCCCTCGAGGCCTACGGGGTCCAGGGCATCACGGTGAGTGCGGCGAGCGGCTATGGCCAGCAGCGCGGCTACACCGAGGTCTACCGCGGCGCCGAGTACAGCGTGGACCTCCTCCCGAAGATCCGCATCGAAGTCCTCGCCACGGACGATCAGACCGATGACATCCTCGATGTGATCATCACGACGTCCAACACCGGACGGGCCGGGGACGGCAAGGTCTGGACCGTGGACGTCCACGAGGCGATTCGGGTCAGGACCGGTGAGCGCGGGGCGGCAGCGATCTAGCGGCCCCACGGAGATACGAGAGACAAGACAGATAACTGGACGGACGACGGCGGGTTCCCACCCGCCGTCGTCCGCTTGGGTGGGGGCGCGGAGACGGACCGGACAGGATCAGCGAGGGGCTCCGCGAAACATGGCGTTAACCTTTGCGTGACCGGCACTTAACAATGGGCCCGATCCTGTAACGCGAGGGCAACATGGGCGGTGCGGGAAGGAAACACCGGGACGGGATTCTTGAGTAACTGCTCCAGTCCCGTCGAAAGGCCACGCGAACATGAACACTGGCGACACAGCCTGGGTCCTCGTCTCGGCTGCCCTCGTGCTCCTCATGTCTCCGGGACTGGCCATCTTCTACGGGGGCATGACCCGGGTGAAGTCGATGCTCAACATGATGATGATGAGCTTCGGGGCCCTCGCCCTCGTCGGTGTGCTGTGGGTGCTGTTCGGGTACTCGATCGCGTTCGGGACGGACGCTGGAGGAGGCCTCTTCGGCAACCCGTTCGAGGACTTCGGCCTGCACAACCTCCTCGCGACGGACGGCTCGATGCCGCTCGTCGGCACGATTCCCGAGATCGTGTTCGTCGGGTTCCAGGGCGTCTTCGCGACCGTCACGGTGGCACTCGTATCGGGCGCCATCGCCGACCGCGCCAAGTTCGGCTCGTGGATGGTCTTTGCGGGCCTGTTCGCCGTGCTCGTCTACTTCCCTGTGGCCCACTGGGTGTTCGACTCGAAGAAGGACGCCTCGGGCACGTTCATCGGCGGCTGGCTCAACCACCTCGGCCTCATCGACTTCGCGGGCGGCACAGCCGTCGAAGTCCTCGCAGGCGCCGCGGGCCTCGCCCTTGCCCTCGTGCTCGGCAAGCGCGTCGGGTTCGGCAAGGACCCCGAGCACCGCCCCCACAACCTCCCGCTCGTCATGCTGGGCGCCGGCCTCCTGTGGTTCGGCTGGTTCGGCTTCAACGCCGGTTCGGCCCTCGCCGCCAACGGCGAGGCGGGCTTTGCCTGGATCAACACGCTCGTTGCCCCATGCGCCGCCGTGCTCTCGTGGCTGGTGGTCGAGCGGGTGCGCGACGGGCACGCCACCTCGTTCGGCGCCGCTTCCGGTGCGGTCGCGGGCCTCGTCGCGATCACGCCGTCGTGCGCCACGATCGACCCCGTGTGGGCGATCGCGCTCGGCATCGTCGCTGGCGCGGTCTGCGCACTGGCCGTGGGCCTGAAGTACCGCCTCGGCTTCGACGACTCGCTCGACGTGGTGGGCGTGCACCTCGTCGGCGGCATCGTCGGCACGCTCTTCATCGGCCTCGTGGCCGATCCGGCTGCTCCAGTTCCGGGCCAGGGCCTGTTCTACGGCGGCGGCTTCGCCCTCCTGGGAACCCAGGCCCTCGGAACCGGTGCCGTCCTCGTCTACTCCTTCGGTGTGGCCCTCGGACTCGGCTTCGCGATCAAGGCGGTCATGGGCTTCCGGGTGGCCCGGGATGTCGAGGAGGCCGGCGTCGACCTCGTGATCCACGCCGAGACGGCGTACGCCGCGCATGCAGTTCCGGCCGGTGTGGGCGGCGGCTTCCACCCGCTGGGTGTGCGCCACACCGTCGAGACGATCCTCGAACAGCATCTCGAGAAGCTCCACCAGCCTGGTGTGACGCGCACTGCAGCACATTCAGAGGGGGTGCTCGCCGGAATGGTTCCGGCAGGTACTGTTGGCCCGTGAAGCTCATTACCGCCATCGTCCGGCCCGAGAAGCTCGACGCCATCCGTGAACAGCTCGAGTCCGAGGGCGTCCAGGGCCTGACCGTGAGTGGTGCGAGCGGTTATGGCCGCCAGCGCGGCTACGTCCAGGTGTACCGCGGCGCCGAGTACAGCGTGGACCTGATCCCCAAGATCCGGATCGAGGTCCTCTCCACGGACGAGCAGGCGGAGGAGATCCTCGAATCCATGATCACTGCGGCCTCGACCGGCTCCCAGGGCGACGGCAAGATCTGGGTCGTCGAGGTCCAGGACGCGGTTCGCGTCCGCACCGGGGAGCGCGGCGCCTCAGCCATCTGAGGCCGACTTCCTGGGCGGTGCCCCTTCGCGGTGCCCGTGAGCAGTCCCGCGGCGAGGCGGGCGCACGACGGCGGGACCAGCCCGCCGTCGTCCGCCCGCCTTTGACCTGCCGTCAGGGGCCGGAGGCGCACGCAGCGCTTCAGGCGTCGTCGCCCGACGTCGGGCCCTCGAGCCCTCCCTCGGTTCCGTCCTCGCCCTTCGCCGAGGTGGCCCAGCCCGCTGGACCACCGCTGCCGGCCGGGTAGGCATCCATCGGCACCTCGTCAGCGGCCCACGCGTTGAGCACGGGCTCGACGACGCGCCAGCAGCTCTCGGCGGTGTCACCGCGCACGGACAGCAGGGGGTCGCCGTTCAGCACGCCGTCGAGGACCTCGCCGTAGGGGAGGAGATCGGTCTCGCCGAGGTCGGCGTCGAGTGTGACCCGGTTGAGGTTCAGGACGTCGCCGGGTCCATTGACGTCGACGTCGAGCTGGAGGACGTCAGGGCCGAACCCGATGCGGAGGCGGTTCGGCTCGTCGACGCCACGGAATCCTTCGGGCAGGTGCGGCACGGGCTTGAACGTGACCACGGCCTCCTTGCGCTTGGCCCCGAGGGCCTTGCCGGAGCGGAGGATGAACGGCACCCCCGCCCAACGCCAGCTCGCGAGGGTCACGGTGATCTCGGCGAGCGTCTCCGTGCCCCTGGACGGGTCGACTCCGGGTTCCGACGTGTAGTCCGGGACATCGCGGCCGGCGAGGTTCCCGGCCGTGTAGCGGGCACGGCGCGTCGAGCCGCTGAACGGCGCCTCAACCCGGGCTGAGCGCAGTACGGAGCTGATGCCATCGCGCAGGTCGCGTTCGTCGAGCCGTGCGGGCGCGTCCATCGCGATGATCGCAAGCACATGCAGCAGGTGGCTCTGGATCATGTCCCGGAGCGCGCCGGCGCGGTCGTAGTAGCCCGCGCGCCCCTCGAGGGCGAGGTCCTCGTCGAAGAAGATCTCTACTTTCTCGATGTGGTCGCGGTTCCAGACAGGCTCGAGGAAGTTGTTCGCGAAGCGCAGACCCAGGATGTTCAGGACCGTTCCCTTGCCGAGGAAGTGGTCTATCCGGTGGATCTGGCTTTCGGGGACCAGCTGGCGGAGCGTGTTGTTGAGCTCCGCCGCGGAGGCTTCGGACGAGCCGAACGGCTTCTCGAGGGCCAGACGCGTGCCCTCGGGCAGCTCGGAGGCCTTGAGGAGGCTGCACGCCTTCTGGCTCACGGCGGGCGGGAGGGCGAAGTAGACCGCGACCGGAGCCGGAAGCCTGGCGATCTCGCCGGCGAGCGCGCCGGGCGCCGTGACATCGAGGTTCTCGTAGGTCGACTCGCGTCGGATCCGTTCGAGTTCGGCTCGCCCGGCGTCCGTGGCGTCCTTGAGGGAATCCTCCGTGGCGTCGTGAACCCGCTGCGACCACTGGTCCGCGGTCCAGTCCTCGGAACCCGCGCCCACTACCGTGAGGCCCGCGTGCCGGCCCGTCGCGAGCAGCCTCGCGAGGCCGGGGAACAGGAGGCGGCCAGTGAGGTCGCCGGATGCCCCGAGGATCAGCAGGCTACGCACGGCGGGCGAGGACCCGCGCGGCGCTTCGGCGGCAGGCCGTGTCTCATCGGTGTGGTCAGTGTGCTGTGTCGTATCCGGTGTCTGCGTCACGGGGCAAGCATGCCACCTCGTCCGGTTGGTAACCTTGAGGATGGTCAGATCCGTCCTCGGCGGGTCGGGCTCCAAGGCGATACCACTCAAAGGCGATGCTGCGGCCGGACTAAGCGTCCGGCAGTGACGCTCACCGAACCACGACTGAAAGCGACTGGGGCACGTGTTCAACTCCCTCTCTGACCGTCTCACTGCGACGTTCAAGAATCTCCGCGGCAAGGGCCGCCTGAGCGAGGCGGACGTCGACGCCACAGTCCGGGAGATCCGCCGGGCGCTGCTCGACGCCGATGTCGCCGTGCCCGTGGTCCGCGACTTCGCCGCCCGTATCCGCGAGCGTGCGCTAGGCGCGGAAGTCTCCGGCGCGCTGAACCCGAGCCAGCAGATCGTGAAGATTGTCAACGAGGAGCTGCAGGGCATCCTCGGTGGCGAGACGCGCCGCCTGAGGCTCGCTAAGAACCCGCCGACAGTCATCATGCTCGCGGGCCTCCAGGGCGCTGGCAAGACGACCCTCGCCGGAAAGCTCGGCAAGTGGCTCAAGGCCCAGGGCCACTCCCCGCTGCTCGTCGCAGCAGATCTCCAGCGCCCCAACGCCGTCACCCAGCTCCAGGTGGTCGGCCAGCGCGCGGGCGTGGCCGTGTTCGCCCCCCACCCCGGCATCCAGTCCGAGTTCGAGGCCCCGACGGGCAACCCGGTCGCGGTGGCACGGGACGGCGTGGCCGAGGCGCGCGCCAAGCTGCACGACGTCGTCATCGTGGACACCGCCGGCCGTCTCGGCGTCGACGCCGAGATGATGCAGCAGGCCGCGGACATCCGCGCTGCCGTGGACCCGGACGAAGTGCTGTTCGTCATCGACGCGATGATCGGCCAGGACGCCGTCAACACGGCCAAGGCGTTCGAGGAGGGCGTCGACTTCACGGGCGTCGTGCTTTCTAAGCTCGACGGCGATGCCCGTGGCGGTGCTGCGCTCTCGGTCGCGTCGGTGACGGGGCGCCCGGTCATGTTCGCCTCCACCGGTGAGGGCCTCGACGACTTCGAGCTCTTCCACCCGGACCGCATGGCTTCCCGCATCCTCGACATGGGGGATGTCCTGACGCTCATCGAGCAGGCCGAGCAGAGCTGGGACAAGGACGAAGCCGCCCGGATGGCGAAGAAGTTCGCCGACCAGGAGGACTTCACCCTCGAGGACTTCCTCGCCCAGATGCAGCAGATCCGCAAGATGGGCTCGATGAAGAAGATGCTCATGATGATGCCGGGCGCCGCCCAGTTCCGGCAGCAGCTCGAGCAGTTCGACGAGCGGGAGATCGACCGCGTCGAGGCCATTGTCCGGTCTATGACGCCGCACGAGCGCGTGGCCCCCAAGATCATCAACGGCTCGCGCCGTGCCCGCATCGCGCGAGGCTCTGGGGTGCACGTCTCGGAGGTCAACGGACTGCTCGAGCGCTTCGGCCAGGCGCAGAAGATGATGCGCAAGATGGCCCAGGGCGGCGGGATCCCCGGCATGCCAGGGATCCCCGGCACCGGCGGCTTCGGCGGAGCCAAGAAGGGTCCCGCGAAGGGCAAGAAGAAGGCGAAGTCGGGCAATCCGGCCAAGGCGGCGCAGCAGCTCCGTGAGGCGGAGGCCAGGCGGACCGCCGGTGCATCCAAGGCGCTCGATACCGCACAGGGGTCTTCCTTCGGCGGGGCGCAGGCGCAGGATTTCGACCCGTCCTCGCTCAATCTGCCCAAGGGCTTCGAGAAGTACCTCGGCAAGTAGTCCGAAACCGGTAAAACGGCGTACAAGAGTAGGACGGCGAGCGGACGTCAGCGAAAGTACGACGGCGAAGGGGCGCCTCCCAGACACAGCGGGAGGCGCCCCTTCGCCGTCGTGCGCCTCCCCACGCCGAGTTCCGGCCCCCTGAGCGCGAGGTCACCCCGTGTGCCGCCGAGGTCACCCCGGGTAGCGCTGAGGTCACCTGAGCGAGCCGCAGACCACCCTTTGCGGCCCCGGCGAAGTCGGGTTGTTGCGCGCAAAGGGCATCACTACTTGCCCTATTCCGAACCTTGGCTCGGCGAAAACGGGACTGAACTCGCGTCCCCATGGGGTGACCTCGCACTCACTTGGGGTGACCTCGCGCTCACATGGGGTGACCTCGGCGTCAGGAGGCCCGACCTCGGCGGGAGGAGGACCGGCTACTCCGGGGCGCCGACCGTGATGGTCTCGGGCAGGTACACCTTGCCGCCGGTGGCTAGGAACTCCTCGCTCTTCTGCCGCATGCCGGCCGCGATGTCGACGAGCTCCTCCTGAGCCGCCTTCGAGCCGAACTCGTTGCGGATGTCCTGGGAGATCCGCATCGAGCAGAACTTGGGCCCGCACATCGAGCAGAAGTGCGCGGTCTTGGCCGGCTCGGCAGGCAGCGTCTCGTCGTGGAAGGCCTCAGCCGTGGCGGGATCGAGCGACAGCGAGAACTGGTCTCGCCAGCGGAACTCGAAGCGGGCCTTGGAGAGGGCATCGTCGCGC
Source organism: Sinomonas sp. ASV486 (assembly GCF_030908215.1). Classification (GTDB taxonomy): domain Bacteria; phylum Actinomycetota; class Actinomycetes; order Actinomycetales; family Micrococcaceae; genus Sinomonas; species Sinomonas puerhi. Next base: position 219,100 of record NZ_JAVFJK010000006.1, read on the forward strand.
TCGTGCGCGCCTGGGTGGCCCTTCGCGAGGTCCGCGGCGTGCGCGGCGATCTTGTACGTGATGACGCCGGTCTTGACGTCGTCCTTGTTCGGCAGACCGAGGTGCTCCTTCGGCGTGACGTAGCAGAGCATCGCCGTCCCGTACCGCGCGATCTCGGTCGCCCCGATAGCCGAGGTGATGTGGTCGTAGCCAGGGGCCACGTCCGTCACGAGCGGACCGAGCGTGTAGAAGGGGGCGCCGTCGCACAGCTCCTGCTGCCGCTCGACGTTCTCGCGGACGAGGTGGAACGGAATGTGGCCGGGCCCCTCGACCATGACCTGGACGTCGTACTTCCAGGCCCGCTTCGTCAGCTCGGCGAGCGTGTCGAGCTCGGCGAACTGCGCGGCGTCGTTCGCGTCCGCGGTCGAGCCTGGGCGAAGGCCGTCGCCGAGCGAGAACGCGACGTCGTACCGCGCGAAGATCTCGCACAGTTCGTCGAAATGCGTGTAGAGGAAGTTCTCCTCGTGGTGGGCGAGACACCAGCCGGCCATGATCGACCCGCCGCGCGAGACGATCCCCGTGACGCGCTCGGCGGTCAGGGGCACGTAGCGCAGGAGCACGCCGGCGTGGATCGTCATGTAGTCGACGCCCTGCTCGCACTGCTCGATGACGGTGTCGCGGAAGATCTCCCATGTGAGTGCCGAAGCGTCGCCGTTGACCTTCTCGAGCGCCTGGTAGATCGGCACAGTGCCGATCGGCACGGGGGAGTTGCGGATGATCCATTCGCGGGTGGTGTGGATATCGTCGCCGGTCGAGAGGTCCATGACCGTGTCGGCACCCCACTTGGTCGCCCACTGGAGCTTGTCGACCTCCTCCTCGATCGAGGAGGTCACGGCGGAGTTGCCGATGTTGGCGTTGATCTTCACGAGGAAGGCCTTGCCGATGATCATCGGCTCGCTCTCGGGGTGGTTGATGTTGTTCGGGATGATGGCCCGACCCGCGGCGACCTCGGAGCGGACGAGCTCGACATCGCAGTTCTCGCGGAGCGCCACAAACCGCATCTCGGGAGTCACGACGCCGGCCCGCGCGTAGTGCATCTGCGTCACCCGCTGTCCGGGCTTGGCACGCAGCGGCACGGGCTTCGCGCCCTTCCACTCCGCCGAGGCCTCGCCGCGCCGAACGGCCGAGCGGCCATCGTCGAGGAGGTTCCTTTCGCGGCCCTCGTACGGCGCGGTGTCCCCACGCTCAGCGATCCACGCGGATCGGAAGGCCGGCAGCCCCACGACGGGATCGCTGCCCGGGCCCGAGGTCCGGTAGACCCGCAGCGGCGCGTTGGCCTCGCCGTTCGGCGCGTCGTCGAGCGCGATCTCGGTAACCGGCACCTTGAGGCCGTGTTCGGGATCCTCAACGAAAGCGAGCGAGTGGGCAGGGTGCTGTTCTTGCAGGTGTTCCATGGAGTTCTCACTTCCTACGCCGGCATAACCCGGACAGGTTCGACGGTCGCAGGCCGCGTCAGCCTGATCTCAGCCCCTGCGAGGGCACCCGTGTGGACGCGTTGGACCTTAGCACGGTCGCTACGCTGGGTGCATGCATGACGCTGTCCACCTGAGTGGTCCCGTGCTGGCAGGCCTCCACGACGAACGGCCGGAGGCTTGGATGGCGGGCGGTCGGATCACCTATGTCGCACCGCCGGGGCCCGTGGCCCGAACGGTTGCGGGCTGGGCCGTCCCGGGCCTCGTGGACGCGCACTGCCACATCGGGCTGGTTCCGGGAGGGGCGCCCGACGACGCCGCGGCGCTCGCCCACGCTCGGACCGAGGCCGCCGCCGGGGTGCTCCTGGTGCGGGACTGCGGCAGCCCCACCGACACGCGCTGGCTGCAGGCGCGCGACGACGTCCCTCGCCTCGTGCGGGCCGGCCGGCATCTTGCGCGGTCGCACCGCTATCTCCGCGGCCTCGCGCACGAGGTAGCGCCCGAGGGCCTCGTCGAGGCCGTGCGCAAGGAAGCGCGCGCAGGCGACGGATGGGTCAAGCTCGTGGCCGACTGGATTGACCGGGAAGCCGGCGACCTCGCACCCGCGTTCCCACCCGCCATCGTGCGCGAGGCCGTCGCCGCGGCGCATGCCGAGGGTGCAAGGGTCACCGCGCACACCTTCGCCGAGGAGACGATCGACCACCTCATCGATGCGGGCATCGACTGCCTCGAGCACGCGACCGGCCTCCAGGAGCGGCACCTCCCTCGCCTCGCCGATGCGGGCATTCCCATCGTGCCGACCCTGGTCAATATTGCGACGTTCCCCCAGATCGCCGCCACTGGCGAGGCGAAGTTCCCGCGTTATGCAGCGCACATGCGCGCCCTCTGGGAGCGCCGCCACGAGCGGATCGCCGCGGCACATGCGGCCGGCGTGCCCGTCTATGCGGGCACCGACGCCGGGACGGTGATCGCCCACGGGCGCATTGCCGATGAGGTGGCGGAGCTCGCCGTCGCCATCGGCCCCGCAGCGGCGCTCGACGCCGCTTGCTGGTCCTCGAGGCGCTGGCTCGGCGTTGCGGCGCTCGATGAGGGGGAGGCGGCCGACGTCGTGGTGGTGGCGGACGATCCGCGCCGCGACGTCGGGACGCTCGCCGCGCCTCTGGCCGTGTTCCGCAACGGTGCGCTGGTCGCGGGCAGGGGAGTAGGCGAGGGAATATCTCCGGTTGATTGAAGCTTCAAGTAACCATACACTTGAATCAGACTCGACCGGCACTCTAGGAGCCACCCATGACCACGCAAGCCTCGTCCGCCGCCACGCAGGACCTCCTGCCCGCTGATCTCACCATGGGCACGGTGATGCTCAAGGTCGGCGACATGAAGCTCATGCTCGACTACTATCAGCGTGCTCTGGGGCTCGTCCCGATCTCCGAGTCCTTTGGCGGCGTCTACCTCGGACGGCAGGGGCTTCCGGTGATCCACCTCAGCCCGGCTGCTGGCCTGCAGATTCCCGGCCGCGGCGAGGCGGGCCTGTTCCACACCGCGATCCTCTTCGACAGCCGCGCGGATCTCGCGGCCACCGTGGCGACTGCCGCGCAGTACGAGCCGCGTCTGTTCGCCGGCAGCGCAGACCACCTGGTCTCGGAGGCGTTCTACTTCACCGACCCCGAGGGCAACGGCGTGGAGCTCTACTTCGACAAGCCGCGCGACACATGGCAGTGGAACGGCGACCACGTGGTGATGGACTCGCTTCCCCTGCCCCCACAGGTATTCCTGAACCAGAACCTCACCGAGGCATCCCTCGACGGTCAGCGCGAGTCGGTGGCTGGCATCGGGCACGTCCATCTCCAGGTCGGCGACGTGGAGACCGCCCAGAGGTTCTACGTCGACACGCTCGGTTTCGAGAAGACCGCGGGATGGCACGGTCAGGCGCTCTTCGTCTCGGCAGGTCGGTACCACCACCATATGGCGATGAATGTGTGGAACTCACGCGGCGTCGGGCCCCGCCGGGACACGCTGGGCCTCGGCGAGGTCCTCATCAAGGTCCAGGCGCAGGATGATGTGCTCGCAGCGGCCGATCGCCTCAAGGTCGGCGGCATCGCCACCCAGCACACGGGTGCCGAGCTGCGCTTCGAGGATCCGTGGCGCAACCAGATCCGCATGGCCGTCGTGGAAGCCTGACACTCCCTGCGCTACGCTCAACGTGTCCGCGCTCGCCGCGGACACCGTGAACGGCAGCCATGGCGAGCCGCCACGTGCCAAGAGAGCCAAGTGCCCATTGAGGGGGAACCAGTGTCCGCTCCCAGTCCCTTCGCTGAGATCTTCGTCTCCACCCATGAAGATGCGATCGCCAGGGCAGCCAAGCTCGACGGCGGCGTCTCCGACGACACCGGGGGTCTGCGTATTCCGGGCGTTTCCGACTACGAGATCGAACAGCTCGGCACCCTTGTCGGCGCGGCCGTGCATGCGCCCGGGGCGGATTACGAGCTGAGCATGGTCGATGTCGGCTCGGACAGCCTCCTGGCCGTTCCATCGTCCATGGTCCGGGCCCTCGCAGACCTCCTCGGCTACGAGTCCGAGGAGGGCGAGGGGAACGCCGTCGAGCGTGTGGCCGCAGCATGGGTCGATCAGGAGGATTTGCCGTTCGAGGCGCGGGAGGCCTACGACTACGTCGAGCAGCTCGCCAAACTCGCGGCCGACGTCGACGACTCGGATCGGCAGGAGCTCTACGTCTGGGCGGGGTCCTGAGCCGGCCCCTCGCGCAAGCACCCGGGGGCGCAGGCAGAATGCAAAACACCGCGGCATCTGGCACAATAGACAGGTACTCGATCCGCGCGGCCCCCTCTCTCCGTGTGCATCGTGTTGACAAAGAGCCCTGACGAAGTACGGCCCGCCCCACGGGAGCGAAAAGGTCCGGGCTCGCCTCATGTTCAGAAACAGGAGTGACCACAACCGTGGCCGTTAAGATTCGACTCAAGCGCTTCGGCAAGATGCGCGCCCCGTACTACCGCATCGTCGTCGCCGACTCGCGCACCAAGCGCGATGGCCGTGCCATCGAGGAGATCGGCAAGTACCACCCCACCGAGGAGCCCTCGTTCATCGAGGTCAACTCCGAGCGTGCCCAGTACTGGCTCGGTGTCGGCGCCCAGCCGACCGAGCAGGTCGCCGCGCTGCTCAAGATCACCGGTGACTGGCAGAAGTTCAAGGGTCTCCCGGGCACCGAGGGCACCCTCCGGACGCGTCAGGGCAAGGAGGCCTTCGTGGCCCCCGAGAAGAGCTCCGTGATCGTCCCCGAGGCCCCCAAGGCAGCCAAGGAAGAGGCTCCGGCCGAGAACCCTGCTGGAGCTGACGCTTCCGCCGAGGCTGAGGCTGAGTAACTTGCTGGCTGAGGCACTCGAGCACCTCGTCCGCGGCATCGTGGACAACCCGGATGACGTCACGGTCCAGGCGAAGAGCAACCGCCGTGGGGACATCCTCGAGGTCCGAGTCCACCAGGAGGACCTCGGCCGCGTGATCGGCCGTCAGGGCCGCACCGCCCGCGCCCTGCGCACCGTGGTGGCGGCCCTCGCCGACGGTGAGGCGGTCCGGGTCGACGTGGTCGACACCGACCATCGCCGCTGACGCAGTCCCACAGCAGCATCCGGCCCCTCCGCCCGCTAGGGTGGAGGGGCCGTGCCGTTCCCGGCCCGCACAACAACTCAGGAGAGCACACAACCCGATGCATGTTCAGGTCGCCAGGCTCGGTAAGCCGCACGGCATCCGCGGAGAGGTCACCGCACAGGTCTTCACGGACGCCCCCGAGGACCGGTTCGTGCCCGGCGTGGAGTTCACCGTCGAACCCGACGCGCACGGACCCCTGACCCTGCTCGGGGCACGGTGGAACAAGGACATCCTCCTGCTCTCCTTCGCCGAGGTCTCCGACCGGAACCGCGCCGAGGAGCTGCGCGGGGCGATGCTCTTCGTCGACACCGAGGAGCTCGAGGACGACGACGAGGGCTGGTACGAGCACGAGCTCGTGGGCCTCACCGTCCGCGTGGACGGTGAGGACGTCGGCACCGTGGCCGCGCTCCGGACCCTTCCGGTCCAGGATCTCCTGGTCATCGAAACTCCCCAGGGCGAGGTGCTCGTCCCCTTCGTCGAGGAAATCGTCCCGGAGGTCGACACGGAGGGCGGCTTCATCGTCGTCGTCCCCCCGCCCGGCCTTTTCGAGCTCAACCGCGAGGCTCCGGACGCAGCCCCAGAAGGCGAGCCAGCGCGGCAGCCGAACGGGGAAGCCTAGGTGCGCATCGACGTCGTCAGTATCTTCCCGGAGTACCTTGCGCCGCTGGCGCTCTCGCTCCTCGGGCGGGCCCAGGAGGATGGGCTCCTGACTCTCGCGGTGCACGATCTCCGTGAGTTCACCTTCGACCGCCACCGCACCGTGGACGATACCCCCTACGGCGGCGGCGCCGGGATGGTCATGAAGGCGGAGCCTTGGGCGCTCGCCCTCGAGGCGGTGCTCGCCGAGCAGACCGGGGAGGCATCTGCGGCGAACCTTCACGACGGCGCCTCGGTCGCCCCCCGCCGCCCCGTGCTCGTGGTCCCGTCCCCAGCGGGGGCCGTGTTCACGCAGGCCATGGCCTACGAGCTCGCCGAGGAGCCGACCTTGGCCTTCGCGTGCGGACGCTATGAGGGCATCGACGAGCGGGTCCTCGAGTGGGCCTCAGAGGCCTTCGACGTTCGCCCGGTGAGCCTCGGCGACTACGTGCTCAACGGGGGAGAAGTGGCGGTCATGGCCATGGTCGAGGCCATAGGGCGCCTCGTGCCCGGTGTCGTCGGCAACCCAGAGTCCCTCGTCGAGGAGTCCCACTCCGACGGACTACTCGAGTATCCCGTGTACACCAAGCCGTCGTCGTGGCGCGGGCACGAGGTCCCGGAGGTCCTGCTCTCGGGGAACCACGGCAAGATTGCCACATGGCGGCTCGAGCAGCAGCTCCGGCGCACCGCGGCGCGCCGGCCTGAGCTCCTCGACGGCGCCGACGCCGCCGCCTACGGGAAGGCCGAGCGAGCGGTCCTGCGCGAGCTCGGCTACGAGGTCGCTGACGGCAGGCTCCGCCGGGCCTGAACGGCGCGGCGCCGATATGCGCCGGACCCGGCGTCTGTGGCACAATGGATCGTTGTGTCTACCGGGCACGGGACCTGCCACAGGGGGCCCTGGCCAACGGATGAGGGCACACCGCCTCGCCGGGACCTTCGGCTGGCGGTCAAGGATTCGGGTCCGGTCGCTTCCATGCGGCGCGGACCGCGCACCAAAGCGGGTGACCTGTGGCATCTGCCAGGAGAAGATCATGAACATTCTCGACTCCGTCGACGCCGCCTCGCTGCGGTCCGACATTCCGGTTTTTGCTCCCGGTGACACCATCAAGGTGCACGTGAACATCATCGAGGGCAAGAACTCCCGCGTCCAGGTCTTCCAGGGCTTCGTCGTCGGCCGTCAGGGCCACGGCGTGCGCGAGACCTTCACGGTCCGCAAGGTCTCCTTCGGTGTCGGCGTCGAGCGTACCTTCCCGGTGCACTCCCCGATCATCGACAAGATCGAGGTTGTGACCAAGGGTGACGTGCGCCGCGCGAAGCTCTACTACATGCGCGAGCTCCGCGGCAAGGCCGCGAAGATCAAGGAGAAGCGCGACTACAGCAACGCCAAGTAGCCTCAGCGCTGCTTCGCGTGCTCAACGCTTCCATACCTGAAGAAGTGGTAAGGCCAGAACGCCAGTCCCGTCTGCGGGGCTGGCGTTCGGTCGTTCTGGCCGTCACCGTCGCGCTCATCGTCTGGGGCGTCATCAGGGCCCTCGTTCTCGACGTCTTCTACATCCCCTCCGGTTCGATGGAGCCGCTCCTTGCTCCCGGCGACCGGATCGCCGTCGTGCGGACGTCCTCCGACTCCGAGCCGATTCGCCGTGGGGACGTCGTCGTCTTTGACGGGAGGGGCTCGTTCGCGCCGCTGAGCTCCGGCCGGGGCTGGGGGGCGGATCTCGTCCAGAGCGCCGCAGAATGGTTCGGCCTCGTGCCGAACGAGACGGTCTACGTCAAGCGTGTGATCGGCGTCGGCGGGGACCACGTCCGGTGCTGCACGGCCGGGGGGAAGATCGAGGTGAACGGCGAGCCCGTCGATGAGCCGTACGTCTACGCCGGTGACGCGCCGAGCACACAGGCGTTCGACGTCGTCGTCCCGTCCGGGCGCCTGTGGCTCCTCGGCGACCACCGCTCGGTGTCCTCGGACTCCAGGGCCCTCCTGGGTGCTCCCGGGGGTGGGCTTGTGCGCACCGACAAGGTCATCGGGCGACCGACGGCGATCCTGTGGCCACTTGATAGATTGGGCGGGTTGACCACTCACGCGACACCGAAGGACACTCATTGATGCGCAGCCGAGACGCCGGACCCGACGCCACCGGAGCGGGGCCGGAACCCGGAGCTTCCGCGTCTGAGGACCACAGCGCCAGACGTAGCGGCCTTATGGCCTGGCTGCGGGAGATCGCCATCATCCTCGGCGTTGCCATCGTCCTCTCGTTCCTCATCAAGACCTTCCTCTTCAAGGCGTTCTATATCCCCTCAGAGTCGATGGTGCCCACACTCGAGGAGAACGACCGCATCTTCGTGAACCTCTTCGTGCCCCGGAACTTCGCGCTCGAGCGCGGCGAGGTGGTGGTGTTCAAGGACACCAAGGGGTGGCTGCCAGCCGTCCCGGCCACGACCTCGAATCCCGTGACGGACACCCTCGAGTTCGTCGGCCTGCTCCCTGACACCTCCCAGCAGCACCTCATCAAGCGGGTCATCGGGCTTCCCGGCGACCACGTGGTCTGCTGCGACGCCTCCCAGCGCCTCACGGTCAACGGGCAGGCGCTCACCGAACCCTACGTGAACCCCGCCGAGACTCCTCGGGTGGTCCCGTTCGACGTCACTGTGCCCGCAGGGAGCATCTGGGTTATGGGGGACAACCGCAACCACTCGGCGGATTCCCGCTACCATGAGGGCATCCAGCCCGGTTCCGGGTTTGTCTCCATCGGAGACGTCGAGGGACAGGCAGCGGTGATCGCGTGGCCGCTGAACCGGATCCGCTCGCTGGACAGCTACCCGGACGCATTCAAAGACGTGCCCGCACCGAAATGAGCACCCACGCAGCAGTCGGCAGGACGCGGGGCCTCGCGCCGCGGCGCACGACGGCGCCCACTCTGCGTTTCGTGAACCGGCTCGCTGCAGCCTACGGTCCCCTGATCGCCGGGTGCGACGAGGTGGGCCGCGGAGCCCTCGCGGGACCCGTCAGCGTAGGGATCGTGGTGGTCGATGCGCGCAGCGTCGTGACCCGCACCGTGCTCCGGGACAGCAAGCTGCTCACTCCGGAGCGCCGGGTCGAACTCGTCCCCCTCGTGCGCTCGTGGGGCGTGGGCTGTGCCGTCGGGCACGCCAGTGCACAGGAGATTGACGAGGTCGGAATCATGGACGCGCTCCGCCTCGCTGGCGTGCGAGCTCTCGACGAGCTTGCTGCGGCCGGCGTGGTCCCTGACGTAGTTCATCTCGATGGCAACTACAACTGGCTCTCGCGCGGAGGCCAGGCGTCCCTCTTCGACCCTCCTGCTGCGCTGCCTGCCGTTCCCGTCGAGACCACGATCAAGGCGGACCTTTCGTGCCAGGCGGTGGCGGCGGCGAGCATTCTGGCCAAGGTGGCGCGGGATGCGATCATGGTCGGCTACGGCAGCGTCGATCCCCGGTTCGGCTGGGCTGTTAACAAGGGGTACGCCACCGCCGAGCACCGGGCGGCGATCCTCGAGCACGGACCGACCGAGCTGCACCGCCGTTCCTGGCACCTCGGCACTGCCGAGGATGAGCAGACTGCCGAGGAAGCCATCGTGTCCGAGGGGGACCTCGGCGGGAGGAAGATAGGACTATGAGCGCCGAAGACCTTGAGAACTACGAGACGGACATGGAGCTCCAGCTCTACCGCGAATACCGGGACGTCATCTCGCTGTTCAGCTATGTGGTGGAGACGGAGCGCCGGTTCTATCTCGCCAACCATGTGGATCTACAGGCACGCTCCGCCGACGGCGAGGTCTACTTCGACCTGACTCTGCAGGACGCGTGGGTCTGGGACGTGTACCGCAGCGCGCGCTTCGTCAAGAGCGTCCGCGTCATCACGTTCAAAGACGTCAATGTCGAGGAGCTTCCCAAGGTTGAGGACCTCGGTCTGCCCAAGGGCGGCCTCGGCACCTAGCGCCCTTCGCTTCTCCTCCACAAGAGCCGGTTCCGGCGTGTCGTCCACATAGCGCTGGAGGCCCGTTCCGCGCCCGATGGGATCGAACCAGTCTGGTTCCATGAGAGCCAAGGACAGACTCGGTCAGCGCGGGGAACGCCTCGCGGAAGAGTACCTTCGGTCAACGGGCGCGGCCATTCTGGACCGCAACTGGCGTTGTCGCGAGGGAGAGCTGGACATAGTCGCCGCGGACGCCGGGACGCTTGTGGCCGTCGAGGTCAAGGCGCGCCGCTCGTGGGACTTCGGGCATCCTTTCGAGGCGGTCGACGCCGCGAAGCTCGGCCGCATCGTGCACCTCCTGAGCGCGTGGGCCGCGGTGCACGGGGTCCACAGCCGGGCCAGGCGCATTGACGTCATCGCCGTGACGGGTCCGGCCGGGGAACGCTCGGTCATCGAGCACCTCAAGGGCGTGGCCTGATGGCCGGCATCGGCAGGGCTCTTGGGGTGGCTCTCGTGGGCCTCAACGGCTACCTCGTCGAGGTCGAGGCAGACATCGGGCAGACACTGCCCAGCTTCGTGCTGCTCGGACTTCCCGACTCCGCGCTCAGCGAGGCCCGCGAGCGTATCCGCAGCGCGGCGAAGAACAGCGGGCTCCCGTTGAGCCGGCGAAAGCTCACGGTGAACCTCATTCCGGCGTCGCTGCCGAAGCGCGGCACGGGCTTCGATCTTGCCAAACCGCAAATTTGGCACCCCTTGCAGCCGTTGATCGCCTCGGCGCATACTGGCGGCAGGTAGGTTGAAGCTTCAACCAACCGGAACACCGAGAACACCGAGAGGGCGAGAACAATGGCAGCATCGACAGTCCAGGACCTCTTCTACTGGGACTCCAAGACGGGCAAGACCTCGAAGGCGTGGAACGTCCGCCGGGCAGACACCGTCAAGCGGTTGACCAAGCTCGCTGGGGAGGCGGAGGCCGCCGAATTCGCGGCCATGATCAAGAAGGCGCCGGATCGCCGCGAACCGTGGATGTCCAAGAGCGGTCATGTGGTTATCTTCTTCACCGAGAGGCAGGACGAGTGGGCCTGAGCCTCTGAACCCTGCCGCTGCGAAAAAGGGGCCTCCCGAAGGAGGCCCCATTTTCATGGAAGCGCGAGGATCAGACATCCTTCGGATCTGTGGCGATGTAGCCGCGCGGCGCGATCGCTTTGATGTCCGGACGCTGCGGCGCTTCGGTGATCCCCAAGAACGTTAGGGGATCCTTTCCGTCGCGGTGTATCCTCTGCCCTCCGACTGTGAGGGTTACGTCGAAGAACAATGGGGAGATCTCCCCCCGACGATTTGTCTCGACGCTGAAGCTTTCCAGTTTCCCGACCACGTAGGCGGTATCCGTCAGACCCAATCTGATCAGTTGGCCAATGTAGCCCCCATGAAGCTCAGCGGCATACACCTTGTGCTCATCTTGCTCGTTCATTAGCTCTCCCCACCCTTCGCTTGAGTGCCTCCGAAGGGAAGGCTACAGGACGGAAGAACTGCGGCGTTGAGGGTTCCAGCCACGCTTGGCCGAGGACTCGATACCCAACTCTTCTCGCACACCGTCGGCGAAACGTTCGACCGCCGAACTGTACGCCGAAACCTCAGGTATGCCTCGTGCCACAAGAGGCATCTTCTGCGCTGGAAGGTCAGCCTGCCGCAGTTGCATCAGACTCACGATTACGTCGGCATAGGCCTTGTTGACCTTGGGCGGTGCGAGGACCTCGACGCCGCTGCCGATCAGTTGGTCGGTCAAGGCCTCTATGCGGTCATCCCGAAGCCCATCGGAGTTCCTGAGGATCATTGAGGAAATCGTCTCCATCGCTCCAAGCTGCTTCATGTAGAACTCGTACATAAGCTGACGGAGCCAGATCTTGTGTTCCCGCTTCCCTGATGAGATGTGGATCATCCACGCGAAAACACCAGAGATGACCGCGCCACCGATTGCGCCACCGACTGCACTCCCGAGGAATGCGGCCCATACAGGATCCATGCCCTCAACCTAGCCGAGCGTTTACTGATATGCACCAGACATGCCGTAGTTGACTATCGGTCTTGCGATCTCGATCGACCCTTATGGCCATAGCAGGGAAGGGGTCAAAGACGCCATCAAGACGCACAGCCTTCCCCAGCGTCCTTGCTGCTCGCGCGCGAACGTGCGCGCGTGTATCGCGCGCGTGAGAGCGACGTCTTGGCCGGTCGGGCGGGCTTTCGGGCCTCAGATCCACTGCAAACGATCCACCGGCGCACAGAGCGCTACCCGGCGAAGCGCTCAGCCCCGATCTGGCCTCGGCTTTCTTGCCTGCCCCTACCCCTGCCGCGCCTTGGCTGCGGGCGCCCGGTGGCACGTGCATCAGTTGCATCGCGTCGCGGCGCAGAACGGCTCGGCGCCAGAGGGTGTCCCGGCCGCACGCGCTCCGGGAGCGAAGGCGGAGCGATGCGATCCTCTGACGCCGAGCCGTTTGGAGGGCGACGCGCACGAGGACCACTCCACAGGTGCGCGCCGCCCCGTCTCTAGGCGATGCCGCTGATCACAGACACCGCTGCGGGCCTTGCAACACCAAGAGTGAGGCGCTCGGTCGCCCGAACCTTCACGAGGCCCGACTGGAAGTCGGTGCCGCTGGAGTTGGTCATCTCGAGGGTGATGCCCTGTCGGAGGAAAGCAACGCCTGCAAGTGAGGTATTAAGAAGGACGCCGGTACCCTGAGTGAGCTGGGTCGTGGTGTGGACGGGCACCCCCCAGAGCGAATCAACGGCGACCTCCCCCGGGTTCCCCAGAAGATAGTTTCCGGTGCCGGTGGCCTTGGTGCGCCTAATGAGCGACCAGTCGCTGGGATTCAGCAGGATCGCGTCGGGCTCCGTGTAGGCGGACCCGTTGCGCAGATCGGCGATGGCCTCCTCGACAAGATCCAGGTTGTTCTCGCTGCCCTTGGCACGGGTCAGCACTCCAGCTGTCTGGAGAAGACCGCGGATGTTGGGCGCCGTACCATTCCCGTAAAGGAGTTGGTAGTTTTCCTGGTCAATTATGAGCCGAGTCAGCTCGGTGTTGACATAATCGCGAAATGATGTGAAGTCAGCTGTGATCTCATCTGTCAAGGTTGTAAAGATGCCGACCTTCTGGGCGGTCAGAATCAGCTGCGTCGTGTTCAGCACGGCCTCGGGCATCGTCTGGCCAGCGCCCACGGCGCCAGCCGTGCCGGTCGTGTTGACGCTCGGAACCGTGAAGGCCGCGCCAGCGCTGCCGGTGTCCGTGTAGGACGTGGTGCCGATGGGCTGAGCGTTGACCTTCACGCTCTCGTTGCCTGCCGTGTTGCCCCGGTACAGGTTCCAGCCGGTGACGCCGGTCGGGAAGGCGCCCACGCTCAGGGCCTGCTGCTGGTTCGCGGTCAGGGTTGCCGTAACCTCGGTGCTGCCCGTGGTCTCGCCGGTCGGCGTGACGTACGTGGCCTTCCAGAAATACGAGCCGGCGCCGAACGTGCCGCCAGCCGAGGCCGAGCCCAGAGCCAGGGTCGGCGCGGCAATCTGGTTCGAGGCCACGCTCGTGGAGCTGTGCTGCACGAACTCGATGCTTGGAGCGGACATCGCCGACGAGGGGAGCAGGTCGAGGATGCGCGTGGGCTCGTGGATCTTCGGAACGAGGCCGCCGAATTCGGGCGGCAGCTGCCCGTCCGTGGCAGTGCTCGACGTCGTGTCCTTGAGGCCGAGCTCGGCCCGGAAGTTCGAGCCCGACTTGATGCGCGCGTAGGCCTCGCGCGTGACCTCGGTGGGCATCTTGAGGCTCGGCACCGCCTTGCCACGGCGCGGGGCGTCGGGGTCGAACGTGCCGTCTTCCTCGGACAGCGCGCTGGCGCCGACCGCGAGGCGCCTTGCCTGCGCCTTGACCTGCTCGTCCGAGTAGCCGTTGAGGTCTCGCATCTTCTGGCCGATGACCGTGAGGCGCTGGACCTTCTGCGTGTTGGATAGCGTGAGATCGTCGCGGATGAGCTGCGCCTCCGCGTTCAGCTGCATCAGCCTGATCTGGTTCTGGTTGCCGGTAGGCATTGGAATGTCCCCTTGAAGGTGAATGTGGGCGATGGCCGGAAGGTCCGATGGACCCTCGATTGAGCTCGACCAGCTACATCCAGCGGCGGCGGTGGCACTCGGCGGGCGGCGGCGGCGGCATTGCTGCGGCGGCGGCGGCACCGCTCTGGCGGCGGCGGCGGGGGGACGCGAGCTAAAGCTCTTGTTCCTTGATATTCAATTGGTAGTGCACTATCACTTTAGGTTCTAGTCGCGGAGTGGGCAATCGGGCGCGTGCGCTGCGGTGCCGCACACGACGCACGGGGGGATGTCGAAGAGCAGGTTCTCCTCGGCCTCCTGTACCGCGCGGGCCTCTCGTTCGATCTGCTTGGCGTACTGGGCGATCTCTTCGTCGGAAGGCTGTGGGGCGTCTTGTGGCGTCATTTCGGGCTCCTGTGGGTACTTGTGCCGGGTTGATCGGGCGAGACCGCCACGGCGGCATCTGGAAGGGATGGGCGATCAATCAGACGGGCGCGGGCCTTGCCGTACGTCTCACCGGGCTGGATGGGCTGCTCCCCGAGGTCGGAGGCGAGGCTCCTGAGAGACCACACCAAGAAGGCGTGCTGCATCGGGGGATCGTCGTGGAGCACGCGCCCCAGCTGCTCGCGGGCCAGGAATCGCCGGATCAGCTGGGCGCGCACGGCGCGGGTCACCGGTGCTTCTTCCGGGCCGCCGCGCGGCGTGCAGCACGGTTGCACGGCTCGCCCTCGGGCGGCGGTGCCTTGGGCGACGGAGCACCATGATGATTGAGGAGGCCCTTCGGCTTCGGGAGGTTCTTTCGGCGATCCTTCTCGGTCATGTGTCAATCTCCTAGGTCGGTCTCGACGGTGATCACGAGGCGGTACGAACCGCCATGGGCGCAATGAGCCAGACGGTGGCCGAGGTCGCCGTCGAGTTCGGGGCCGCCGCTGCCGTGGAGGTGCTTCCGGCGGCAGTAGGGACAGAGCACGGTGAGCAGCCACGTGACCGGCCACTTCCTCTGGAACACGACGGACAGCACCGGGGCGACGGGGTCGGTGTCATGCATGGGTGATGGGTTCCCTTCGTGGTGGATTGAACTGTGGCCTTTGAACAACTGCGGCGGGCTTTAGCAAGCCCGCCCGCCGCAGTAGTTTGGAACTGCGGCGCGCCGTACTGCGCCATAGTTAGCCGGTGTTGCAGAACAGGTCTGTTCCGCCTCCCTTGCCCTTGTGCGGCTTGGCCACAAGGACCCCCGAAACTATGGCGGCTTCTATGGCGGCGCGAACGCTGCCGTCGGCGCCGACCACGTCCCGAACTATGGCGGTCCGGCTGACGCCCGGATTCGCCTTCACGTATTCCTCCACAGCGGCCTGAATCTCGCTCTCGCGGGCGGCCTCGGCGGCCTGCCGTGGGCCGCCCATGCCGGACAGCGAGAGCGTCAGCGTGTCCTGGTCGAAGTAGAGGGCATCCTCGGATATCTCGCTCTCGCGGTCGCTGCGGATTGTGGCGCGGAAGTACCGCGTGGGCCTTGCCTTTTCCTTGCGGAGCCAGACGAGCGAGTCGGCCCAGTCCTCAAGTGCCGTAGAGCCGCGCACATGGTCCCCCTCCCAGCCCGCATGGGCGGTGAGCACCATCTCCGTCGCGCCGACCTCCTGCCGGGCGAACCGGTCCAGATCGTTCAGCCACGCCGATACTTCGCCGGCGTCGTTCTGCGACTTCCCGGTGTAGGCGCGCCCGAACGGGTCCGCTATCAGAACCTCGACTCCGTGGAGGGAAAGCTGCTCGGCCAGCCGCGCCCGCTCGCCTGGATGGTCCAGCGGACTGGTGCGCCCGCGGAAGTTGGCGATGTAGAGCCGGTCGGGCGGGATGCCGTGCCGCTGCGCCCACTGCGCGATCTGGTGTGGGCTGACCTCGTAGTTCAGGAACCCGACGGTGCCCTGCACGGGCCGCACGAGGAACGAGCCCAGGAACGGCTCACCCGTGATGACCGAGCGGGCGAGGTTCAGGGCGAACACCGTCTTGCCGGTCTTGCGCATGGCGACGGCGAGCATGTTGGCCTCGGCCCCGAGCAGACCCTCGATGCGCGGCGGCGGCGCGGGCGGTCGGGCCAGAATGTCGGCCAGCATGCCACCATCGAGGGGCGCCATGACCCCGCGCTGCTCAGCGGCAAACCTGCCCTTGGCAGCCTCGACTACTCGGAGGCGGCGCAGCTGCTGTTCCACCTCGCGCTCGAATGACGAGCCCTCCTGCTCCTGCTGCTGCTCGTCGTGCGGCAAGGGCACGGCACCGAAATCCTCGTCCGCGGTGCTGGGCCTGCCGCTGATGTCCGCCCATCTGATGCCGAAGATCTCAAGGATCTGCTCTCGCGGCGTCGTGCAGGACCAGCAGTGGACGAGGACCTTGCCGTCGGGAAGCTCCCGCACCGACAGCGATGGATTGCGGTCGCCATGAGCGTGAGCCGGCGACGGGCAGGAAATGAGCCAATTCCGGCTCAGCTCGCCGTCCTTGAATTCCGAGGCGCTTTCTACGACCTGACGTTCGAGCCGTTCCGCCGCTGTGAGCAGGCGGTCAATGCCCCGGAGCTGCAATTCCTCGGGAGACGGAATAGGGCAGCGGTCGCGAATGTCTCCGAAACTCACCCACTGCCCATCATGGGTGAAGTACGGTAGCCTTGCATTGTCTCGGTCGGCCCCGGAGGTTTCGCCCCCTTCGGGGTCTTCCTCTGTGCTCACGCCGGATCACCGCTTACGAGCAGATCGACAATCCGCGCCACCTGAGCGTCGGTGAGCGGCGGGGCCTGCGCCACCACGCGCGCCACCTGCGCTTCGAGATTGAGGGCGCGGAGGTCGCGCTGGAGCGCCTGGACGGCGGGGCTGTCGCCCTTTCCGCGAGAGTAGGCGACGGCGATCTGGCCTGCGAGCGAGCGGGCCTTGGGATTCTTCGATGGCATTGCAGAACACCTTTGCGGCGAGCCCCGTGGGCGACGGCCCTATCGGTTTTCCGGTGTTCTGCGGAGAATGGGGAAGCGGCCTCCCCGCTGAGGCCCGATACGAATTACTGTAGCTGGCACAATGCGTCGTGACAAGCGGACTGCGCAACCGCGCTATTTCCAATCAATCAATTGCTGCGCCGCCGCGCTACTATTTCCAATCGACGCGAATATAGTCAGGATTGAAATAGGGATTGCCCGGAATGTGGCCCTTCGGCCTGCCGCGCGGCGCCGGTTCGATCGTGACGGTGGCCAGCGCGTCGATCATGCCGCGCTGCCGATTGACCGGGGCGTCGAGGTACCACTGGCCCGGGTCTGCGGCGTTCATGGCCTCTGAGAGCACGTCGCCGTCCGCGGCGGCGGACAGCTTCTGCTCGGCGTCCTCGATCAGGCCGTCCAGCCGCGCCGTGGCCGCGTGCACCTGCTGGCCGTCCAGCAGGCCGAGCGCGTAGTCGTCGCCCAGTCCCGAGAGCCGCTCCCGGTACCCCCTCAGGTCGGCCCTCAGCTTCTCCAGATCGGCGCGGTGCGGTCGCTGCTGGCTGCGTCTTGTGAGAATTCGCTCTCGAACATCGGGGGCCCGAAGGCGAGCCGCAATCACGGCATTCACGTAGGCGTCCGTCTGGGGCATGTCCCTCGTCAGGTGCGGCCCCGTCGAGCATCGGTAGATGCGGCGCACCGTCCGGCCCGTGCCCGATGTCGCGGCGGAGCGGACCCGGGCGCCGCAGACCCCGCACCGGAACAGTCCGCCGCCGAGCCACCGGACGTCGGAGCCGTACTGGGTGCGGCGCTTGGGGTCCGTGAGGATGCTGCGCACGGCGTACCACTTGTCCTCGGGGATGATCGCGGGCCACGATGCCTTCCCGGTGATCTTGCCGCCCGCCTCCATCAGCCCGGCGTTCCGTGGGCGAAGCAGGAGGCTGCGGAGCGCGATGGGGGTCATCGGCTGGGCCTTCTTGGATGAGGTCGTGATGCCTGCCGCCCGCATGTCCCGCGCCGCGCTGGCAAGGCTGCTTCCGGAGACAATCGCGTCAGCCGCGCGCTCCAGGGCTTCGGCCTCGTCGGGCCGGACAGTGACGCCGTCGGCCTCGTAGCCGAAGGGCCTGCGCCCGCCGCGCCACTCGCCGCGCGCCACGTTGTCGGCCTTGGCACGCGCCACGCGCTCAGCGGTGCGCTCGGCCTCGGCGGCGTCCCATGCCGCCACGGTGCGCGCCAGCGCTCGCCCATCCGCGGTCGAGAGATCATACTGGCCGGACACGACGGTGCGGATCAGCACGCCGGTCTCGTCGTGCAGCCGGATCAGGGCTTCCCACTCCAGTGGGCGACGCGTGAGGCGGGAATTGCTGTACGCCAGGATCACCCCGAACAGGCCAGCGCGCACACCCTTGATCAGTTCTTCGTAGCGCGGGCGCGCCTTGCGGGACTTGGTGCTGGCGCCAGTGTCGTTCTCCACGAACACGCGGGCCACTTCGAGGCCGAGCCGCGCCGCCAGCGCGCGGCAGTCCGCTTCTTGCCGTTCGACGCCGAGTGCCTTGCCCTCTGGGTCGCTTGAGATGCGGCAGTACACCGCTGCCGCCGCTGCTGCTGTGGGCTGTGCCATAAATGCCATTGTAAAGGTTTGGCCTGGCCATCGCTGTCGCTTCTCTCGCGGCGGCCGAGGACCTCAGGCCGCCCGCCGGCGTCGTCTTCCTGGCCGAGCTGGGGCTCGACGGGCAGCTGCGGCCTGTACGCGGAGTCCTTCCCGCCGTGATGGCAGCCGTCCGGGCTGGCCGGCCCGACGTGGTGGTCGCTGCGGCGAATGCGCAGGAGGCTTCGCTTGTCCCAGGGGTGAGGGTCCATGCCTACGAATCGCTGGGTCAGCTCGCACTGGAACTCGGGGCCGACCCGAAGGCCGTCTCGGTGCCGCCCGAACACGATACCGGGCGAACCGAGGCTGCGAGGCAGCAGGTGCCAGTACCGCTCGCCGCACCGGACCTGCGCGACGTCGCCGGACAGCCTGAGGCCCGTACAGCGATCGAGGTGGCTGCCGCGGGAGGCCACCACATCATGCTCGTCGGACCGCCGGGTGCCGGGAAGACGATGCTCGCGGAGCGCCTTCCCGGCATTCTGCCGGATCTCGACGACGAGGCTGCGATGGAGGTGACGGCAATCCACTCCCTATCCGGTATCCCCGGGACGGGCAGCGACCTGATTCGACGCCCTCCGTTCGAGAGCCCGCACCATACCGCGAGCGCGCCCGCGATCATCGGCGGCGGCTCCGGAATTCCGAGACCCGGCGCAGCTTCGCGTGCCCACCGTGGGGTGCTGTTCCTCGACGAGGCTCCCGAGTATGAACGACGCGTCCTGGACTCGCTGCGCCAGCCACTCGAGAGCGGTGAGCTCGTCATCCACAGGGCGGCGGGCGCGGCCGCCTACCCTGCTAGATTCCAGCTCGTCCTCGCAGCCAATCCTTGCCCGTGCGGCCAGGGAAGCGGCAAGGGACTCGACTGCACGTGCACTGCCCAGTCGAAGCGGCGGTACTTCGGACGCATCTCGGGCCCGCTCCTCGACCGAGTGGACATCCAGCTGCCCGTCAACAGGCTCTCGGCGGTGGACTTCGGCGCCGGTACGACTGGCGAGGCGACGGCGGTCGTGGCGCCGCGCGTCCTCGAGGCGCGACGCCGGCAGCTGGACCGGTTGGGTCCATACGGCCTCGAGACGAATGCCCAGGTTCCCGGGCGCCTGCTCCGTGGTCAGCTCAGGCTCGACCCGGGCGCCACGAGGTTGTTGGACCGGGCGATGGCCAATAACACACTCACGGCCCGTGGATTCGACAGGGTCCTCCGCCTAGCTAAGACGCTAGAATAGCAGATGTGGATGCGATCGTATACCTCAGAATCAGCCAGGACCGCACGGGTGAGCAGGCGGGCGTCGGGCGGCAGCGAGACGCCTGCCTACAACGTTGCGAGGAGCGCGGCTGGACGGTTGTCGCGGTCGAGCAGGACAACGACGTCTCCGCGGCGGGCAAGCGCCGCCGGCCCGGGTTCGAGGCCATGCTGAACGCGATCGAGAATGGGCGCGCCCAGTTCGTCGTGGCGTGGGACCTCACCCGCCTACAGCGCAATCGGCGGGACGAACTCCGTCTCTACGAGGCGTGCAAGGCCGCAGAGGCGGGGCTGTCCCTCATCAACGGGCCGGAACTGGACTTCAGGACAGCCACAGGGCGCCTCGTGGCCGATCAGCTGGGCTCGCTGGCCAGATATGAGATCGAACTCAAGTCAGACCGCCAGGCGGCCGCACAGGCCCAGGCTGCACGCAAGGGGAGGCGTTCGGGTGGACGCCGTCCCTTCGGCTACGAGTCGGACGGACTGAAGGTGCGCGAGGTGGAGGCGCAGGCGATCCGGGAAGGCTATGCCGCGGTGCTCGCGGGGGAGAGCCTCGGGGAGGTCGCTCGGAGGTGGAACGCCGCCGGCCTCCTGCCCGAGCAGAAGCGCTACGCGGAGGGCCACAAGGGCAGCGCCTCCCAATGGCGGCGGGACAGCGTTCGCGTAGTGCTCCTGAATCCGCGGAACGTCGCCAGGAGGGCATACAAGGGCGAGGTGGTCGCGGATGCCGTCTGGCCGCCGATTGTGGACGTCCCCACGTTCGAGGCCGTACGGGCAGTGCTGACCAATCCCGACCGGCGCCGACGGACCGCTACAAGCGCGCGGCGGCTGCTCTCCGGTGTCGCGGTGTGCGGCCTCTGCGGGGCGACGGTCCATGCAGGGGGCACGACGCGGCCCGGGGTCGCCAACTACCGGTGCTCGGGCTCCACGGGCCACTTCGCACGCATGGCCGAGCCTGTGGAGGACTACGTCGCCCGCATCGTCGTCGCGAGGCTGTCCATGGCCGACGCCAGGGAACTCGTGTCATCAAGAGACCACCCCGACGCCGACCGGCTGCTCGCCGAGTCCAACGGCATCCGGGAGCGGCTCGACTGGCTGGCCGCGCAGTACGCAGTGGGCCAGATCACCGATTCCCAGCTTGCCACCGGCACCAAGATCCTCCGGGAGCGCGACGCCGAGATCCAGGCCACCCTGGCCGACGCTGGCAAGGTGGACGTCCTGGGCCCACTCATCGCCGCGGAGGACGTGCAGGAACAGTGGGACGGGCTCAGTACGTCCTCACAGCGTCGAGCCATCGACACCCTCATGACGGTCACGATCTACCCTCCGGGAAGGGGCACCCGGACGTTCCGTCCCGAGACCGTGACGATCGAATGGAAGGTCTGATACTGATCTGGCATCAATCAGCGGCCCGTCAAGTCATGTTCAGGATGGCTGGGCGGGTCGCTTTCTGCTGCCAGCAATTCGTAGCTATTGCCAGCCACTGCTAGCCGCAATTCCCAAGAATTCCTATTCGGGCTATCCCGCTGGCTGGCCGGGTAATTGCCTGTTGGTCATCGAACGGCACTTTCATACACTCAAGATAGAGGCGATAAAGAAAAGCTTCGCTTCGGCGGAAAGGCAATTCGGCCCAGACCGCCCGTTCTAAGGAGTCATGTCCGACCCAAGCCAGCACCCAGCCGGGTCAACCCGGTAAGCAGCCCAGTCAAACTCTTCAGCATCGCCGACGTGCAGTCGATGTACGGCGTCTCCCGCGGATGGGTCCTTCTACGCATCAAGGACGGATCCCTGACGCCGCTCAAGCTCGGCCGATTCGTCAAGTTCACAGCGGATGAGGTCTACGGGCTCGTGAAGGGCCCTGACGGCAAGGGGGCCTTCCAGTGAGCGCGGCGGACATTGAGGCCGCCGTCGCCCGTATCGTTGCCCAGGCCCCGCCGCTGAGCCCCGAGCGCCTGGCCCAGCTCGCCGCGATCCTGCGGACCGCCAAGTCGGGCCGGTGATTATGTGGCAGATGCCGAACAGAACGGAAGACGTCCTACCGCATGGGGGAACGGTAGGACGTCTCCGACGGTCACCATCGCCAAATGGGCCGATCCAATTGTGCCACGCGACCTCGACACCCTCGCGTATGACCGAGGCCTCGCCGACGGGCTAGCCCTAGCCGCGCGCATGGCCCGGGCCGAGGACATGCTGGACCACCTCGCCGACGACGGGGGGCACGCGTGAGCACCCGCGACGCAAGAGCAGGTGGGGCAGCAGCCCCGCCGCCGGTTCCGTTCCACACATGGTGCACCGCGCTATGGGCCAGTGACCTCGCCCCCACCACGAAGCTCGTAGGTCTATGCCTGGGGTTCCACGCTGACAACAGGACCGGGCGCAATGCCCGCCCGGGCATCGACGCGCTCGTCACGAAGACTGGCGTAGGCCAGAGCCAGGTGAGGCAGCACCTGAAGGTGCTCGCGGCGCGCGGGTTCATCGTCCAGGAGACCCGTGGTGTCAACAGGGGCAACCAGGGTGCACGGGCGAGCCGCTATCGGCTCGCGATCCCGGACCAGGGCGACGTGCAGACCGACACAGGCACCACAGCAGTCCCGGAACCGGGGACGTCCACCACAACCGGCAACCCACTTCCGGTTGTACCAACGGCACCCGACGACAGCACAACCGCCGGTGGGTCGGCGGTTGTGCCCCCATCCGCAACCGCCGGTGGATCAGCGGTTGCGGATGCCACAACCGCCGGTGGACCGACGGTTGTACAACCGCCGGTTTCGGAGTCCACAACAGCCGGTGGACCGGCACCTACCAGCACAGGACCAGCTCATGCTTCTTTCTCACCTACCAGCTCGAAGACTTTGGGAACGTCACCATCTCCGGAAGTCTCACCAGCGCGCGAGGACGAACACGAACAGGCCGCTGCACACGAAGCCCTCGAACGACGACGGCCAGGGACCCGGAAGACCGAGCCCGAGGACCACGACCTCGAAGAGACCCACCCCGCCGACACCGCCGACAAGGAGCCTGCCATGTACACCGAACCCGCCGGGTGGGACGACATCCCACCGAACGACGACGAGCCACTCGACCCCGAAGAGGAAGAGCGCCTCAAGCGCCTGCCATGGCGACGCGGACGCAGCACCGGCCACCAGCCCGACCACGGCACTCCGTCCTGGATGACCGACCCCCGCATCGACCCCTGGGGCGGCAGCGCCGTCGGCACACCACCGCCGTCCGGACCAGAACCCGAGACGGCCGGACATCCGACTTCGGAAATTCCGAAGGTCCGGACCTACCCCGAGCCCACCCACGACCAGATCGCCGCAGCCCGCGCCGA
Source organism: Sinomonas sp. ASV486 (assembly GCF_030908215.1). Classification (GTDB taxonomy): domain Bacteria; phylum Actinomycetota; class Actinomycetes; order Actinomycetales; family Micrococcaceae; genus Sinomonas; species Sinomonas puerhi. The sequence goes on from NZ_JAVFJK010000006.1 coordinate 242,003, forward strand.
CGGCTGGGGCATCGTCGAAGACCAGCAGCCCACCATCCGCACCACCACAGCCGACGAGACCGGCCCAGAAGAGCCCTGGGGACTCATCCCACTCCCCGAACCCGAGACGACGACACGGAGCACCCGATGACCGCCGAACGACCCCTCATCGACCCGGCCAGGCACTGGTCGATGAGCCCGAGATACCGCATCGCCGAATGCGTGAACCATCTAGGCGAGGCGAGTTACTGGATCCTGGACACCGAGGGCCCCAGCGAAGTCACCGTACAGATCCCCACCCACGAGCGGCTAGGGAAGCTCCCCAGGGACATCCGCGACCGGCTCGGCCTGCTGTGCGGCGCCCAGACCCACTCAGGAGCCCCCTGCCGGGCCCGCGTCAACGCATTCGGCACCCACTGCCCCCGCCACAGCAGCAAGCCAGCACAGGGCAGCCTGCCGCTCGAAGAACAGCAGGAGATGAACCCGTGAACTACGCTGCCCGCGGCCAAGGCCGCGAAGCCTCCGAAAACCAAGACCTCCGCGACGAACTCGCCGAGGCACACGCCGACGCCCTGTACTGGCGAACCCTGTACCTCGCCACCAGGGCATCACTGGAAAAGTTCTACCGTGCCTCCCGCGGCATCACGACGGAGGACTGACCCGTGGCCAAGCAGAAGCACGACACCGGAGTCAAGAAGCGCCGCGCACGCGAACTCGACGCCAAGATCAAGCAGATCCTCAACAGGGCGGCTGCACACCGCGCATGGGGACGCAGGCAGCGCGCACAAGACGCCGCCCTAGACCTCGACGCCCTACGGGACCGCCTCGAACGGATGTGAGTCCGACCCCTTATGCAGGGTTCGGGTTGAGGTCAGAGATCCGGAGCAATCCGGGGGGGCGCTACATCATACCGATCGCGTGCTGCGTGAGGGCCGTGAACGCATCAACGGCCCACTGCACGGTGCCGGTCGCAGCAAGGTCGGCAAGCTTTGCGACGAGGCCCTTGATGATGCCAGTACGAGGACTCTCCTGCTGTATCTCCTCGTCAAGGTCATCGACCACACCGCGTGCCTCGGCCTCGGCGTCTCGGGAGATGCCCATCGACGACGAGTTCAACAGCGCCCGCGCCGAGTCGATAACCTTGGCAACCTCATCGACTTGGTTCTGCGTCAGAGTGTTCGACTGGTTCACATGACTGCTGGCGACCGAGAGGTTCACACCCTGCGAGCCGGTGACATTGATGTTGTTCACTGTGATTCCTGCCCCTGTGAGTGCAGCACTTGCCGACTGCACCGTCTCGACTGCGTCAATCCCCGCCGATGTAATCGATGGTCGCAACAAGCTGCCGACATACGTGCGGTGTCCCTTGATGTACCCCTTCTCAAGCAGCCAGTCAGCCGCCCTGCGAACCTCGTCCTCGGTGTACTGCGAGCCGAGGTAGCTGGAGGTCGGCGACAACAGGAAGTCCTGGACTCCCGAAGGCGCTGAGCCCGAAAGGTTGGCCTCGTAGAGCCATCGAAGCAAGGCGTCCCGAGCCTCTTTGTAGCGGCGCACCGGGTCCGTTTGGAGTTGCTGGAACTCCCGTGCGGCATCGATGCCCGGTTGCTTCAGCACCACCGACCCGATCCCCGAATACGTGGGCCAGAACTCGATCCAGCCTCTGGACTGAAGGGCCTCCAAGTCACCCCCGAGGCTTGAATCTGTGAATCCCCAACGTGATGGGTCGGCTTCCAGGTCCCCGATCTCGACCTGGTGGTCCACGGTGGGTTCGAATCCGCCCAGGACTGTCATGAGATGCAACTGCCGCAGGCCTGAACCCGACTGAGCGAGTGCTTCGATCATGCTCTACATTCCCCCTAAGTGAGTGCGATGAGGCCCACCATAGCCCAACCCATCGCCCGCCCAGCCGCCCACCCGCCGCAGTGCTCGAATGCCGCGCCCAGGCGTGCGCGCGCGTGTGCGAACGCGAATCATTCTCACCCTGTGGCGTCGTGTTGGGGTACTCCCGAATGCAACGCGGTATTCCAACAAAGCTATGCGGTGCAGTAGGGCCAATTACTGGATTGCGCGACACGTGAGGCGTAGACTTAAGACATGATGCAACAGGCGAAGGGTCAGACCGTCGCGTACATCCGCGTCAGCACCCTCGACCAGAACCCCGTACGCCAGTTCGAGGCCGTCGGCGAAGTGGACCGCGTGTTCGAGGACCGTATCTCCGGCGGCAGCCGTGACGGCCGTACAGCCCTCCAGGAGATGCTCGGCTACATCCGCGCCGACGACCTCGTGCGGGTCGCTTCAATGGACCGGCTGGCCCGCTCATTGATCGACCTCAAGGCGATCGTCGGCGAGATCGTGGCCAAGGGTGCCGCAGTGCAGTTCGTCAAGGAGCGCCTCACGTTCGAGCCCGGCGCCGAGGACAAGTTCGCTGTCTTCCAGCTGCACGTGCTGGGCGCAGTGGCAGAGCTTGAGCGCTCACTGATCAAGGAGCGACAGGCAGACGGCATCAAGGCAGCCAAGGCACGCGGCGTGTACAAGGGCCGAGGTCGAGCACTCAAGCCAGCACAGCTCACAGAAGCCCGCCAGCTCATCGCTGACGACCTCCCCAAGGCCGAGGTGGCCAGGAGGCTCGGCGTGGACCGTTCGACCCTGTACCGGGCGCTGAGCAGGGCCGAGAGGGAGCCCCTGTGAGGGGCCACCCCCAGGGTGGGGGTACCTGCCCGGCCACAGAACCCCCACCGGCACGGAGCCCCCACGGGCCAGCCAGGGCCCCAGGGGTGGGGGGTGGAATCTATCCGGAGTGGTGCCGCCAACCCGGACTACCCCCTCGACGTGTACGCCACGTGCGCGCGTAGCCCGAGGTTTTCATCGAACAACTAGGAGTTTTGTGAGCGAAGAGGTTGAGAAGCGTCCACCGTGGAGTCGTGCACCGTTCGCGAAGGGCCACACGAAGTCTGTGCAGCACGGCGCCCGCAGTGAGCGCATGTTGGCGCCGTTGGCCGCGGAGATCGAGGCGGAGGCGCGGGCGAGCAGTGACTGGCCGGCCCATCTCGACGATGCGAGGTACTCCGCCGAGGTCGCGAGCTGGTGCTGGAGCGAAGCGGTGTGCGCGAGGCTCAGGGAGTTCTTGGCCGGGTCGGACCCGTTGGAGTGGCTCCAGGAGACCCAGGACACGGACGAGAGCGTCCAGGTGTCCGAGGGTGGCAGCAGTCGCCGTCGCGCGCGGACGGTGAGGCAGCAGAGCGCGCTTGAGCAGCTGGGCAGGTGGGAGCGCACAGCGGGGCAGCGGCGTGCGGCGCTGGGCTTGACGCCGGTGAGCGCCGCGAAGCTTAGCCGCGACTTGATGCTGGCGAGGAAGTCCGCCTCCGGCATGGACATGGCGAGGCTGATAGAGCAGGCGCAGGCTGAGGATCTTGGGGAGGTGGAGTCCGGTGACGCCGAGTGAGGCCCTCCAGCTCGTGCTGGACCTCGCGGCGGCGTTCGACCGTGACGACCTGCCGTCGGTGAGGCTCCTGCTGGCGGCCCGGTCGCGCGATGAGCTGGCGTTCGTGCTGCTGTCCGCGGTCCAGGTCGCCATGAAGGTTTCCCTGGACCTGGCCGAGGAGCCGGTGGGTCCGATGGGCCCGATGCTGGCCGCCGTCGAGGTCTTGCGGGAGGCCATGGAATAGGGAAATTCACGCGCACGCCTGGCAGGAGCCCTTTTTTGCGGCTGGGCGACCCAGAATCAGGCTTCTCCCGGCTTTTCAGGGCAGGGGTGGTGTGATTGCCTTAATAGGGGGGTCGAATCGCTCTGCGGGGCTCCTGTGGCTTTTCTCCTCGCGAGGGTGCTGACCCGATCAGCGAGGCCCATGGCGAATTCGTCCAGCTCGTCCTCGGACATCTCGTCGATGTCCTTGTCCGGCCGGAGGAAGAACCGCTCGTTCTCAGCCATGGTGGCTGTCCCTTATCTTCGATAGCACCCTATTAGCATAATTGAGTTTCCTCCCATTCGCTCATACAATTGAGACCGGAAGCAATTCCCCCGAACCGACCCCCCTCTTGGAGTTATGTGGCCCCTTCCAAACTGAAGATCACCAAGCCGGAGACAAGCGTCTCCGGCTTTTGCGCGCCTGGGAGGCCGTGATGCAGGTTGACCTCGACCCCAAGACCTACGAGCGGATCAAGATGATCGCCCGTCGCGAGGACCGCCTCATCAAGGGCGTCGTGCGGCGCGCCATCGAGGCGGCTTACCCCGAGGACGCAGAGGAGGCCCGCGATGACGGCGATCGCTGAACCCGAACTCCTGGAGCCGACGGAGGCGCCCGGGGCCGAACTGAGGCCGTACTACCGCCTCACCGTCACCGACGAACAAGTTCTTGCGTATGCCCGCCTGGCGGACGCCGCGGAACGCGCCCGGGAGGCGCTGGCCCGGCTGAAGAACCGGCGCGACGAAGTGGACCGGCAGCTCGCGGACCTCGCGGCCGAGGTCCAGACCCGTGCCGCCCAGAGGGCCGCGGCTGAGGCCGACGCAGACGCAGCCGCCGACCGCGGCGACGTCGATGCGGTCGCGGCGGCGACCAGTTACCTCGGCGCACTCGACCGTGTCGAGAAGGCCCGGGCGCTCCGCACCGAGGCTGTGCGCGCCGATGCGGCCAAGGTTGCCGAGCAGATCGCGACGGCCGCCCAAGAGGCCCAGGAGGCCGCCGATGCACTCGCGGCGGCGCCGATCGGCGTTCCCCGGAGTGATGTCGATGCGGTCGCCAGGGGCCAGATCGTGGCACTCGTCGAGGCGTGGCCGGGCGATGACCTTGTGCACTTCGTCGAGACGGTGCTCCCGCGGATTCCTGACTTGGTCGCGGCGTACGCACAGGAGGACCCCGAGGGCTTCATGGCATGCGTCCCACGTGGCGGCCCCGACACACCCGAACCGGCCCCGCACGAGATCACGCCCGAGGAGGCCGCCCAGGTCCTCGCCGAGCACCGGCGAGAACAGAACGCGGCTTCCTGGAATGCCGCGGCTCAGGCTCGCGACGCGGCCCAAGGGCTGGCCGTGAGCGTGCCCACACCCGCCCAGGAGACAGCGGCGACCGAGTGGGCGTGGATGACCGGAGGCACCCAGTGATACCGGAAGACACCATCACTTTCGACGTCCCGATCACTAAGGCGATCGCGGCCGACGCGGCGCCAGACTCCACCGTCTACGTCGAAGGCCTGTGCACGGATGATGATCTCGATCTCGACTCCCAGATCATCGACCGCGACTTCGCCATCAAGGGCCTGGGCACGTGGTTCGCGGACTGGGGGAACGTCCGGGTCATGCACTCCCCGAACCTCGCGCCCGCTGGCAAGGCGGTGCAGATGGAGGTCCGGCCGGAGGGCATCTGGGTCCGGACCCACGTCGTCGAGCCCACCGCGGTGCAGCTCGTCAAAGCGGGCGTGTACTCCGCGTACTCCGTGGGTGTCTCCCAGCCAAGGGTGGTCCACGACCGGATCGCGAAGAATGGCCGCGTCGTGGACGGCATCTTCTCGGAGATCTCCCTCGTGGACTTCCCCGCGAACCCGCGCTCACGGTTCACGCTCGCGAAGCGGGCCCACAGCGGCCTCATCGAGGTGGTCGAGAAGATCGTCGGCGCACCCGAGACCCTCGCGGACCGCGTCCGGCGACTCCAGGACCGCGAGCTTGAGGAACTGGTCCGCCAGGCACGGCACCCGAACTCGGACATCGCCCGCCCCGCCCTCGGAATCCTCATCAACAAGGTCGGGCCGATCACGGCCGCCGACCTCGTCAACGGCTAAGAGAAAGGACACACGTCATGGACAACACCCCAACCGCCCCCGCCCCGCCTCAGCCGGACCCCGACGCGGCTCGCATGAGCCCGTCGTCCACCGACTGGCAGCACGGCGACGTCATGGCCCGCCTCGGCGGCGTCCACATCGTCCCGGGCATCGCCCCGACCGGCGAGGTGACCAAGGGACCCGATGGTGACAGGGCCCTCGCCTCGAACCTGTCCGGTGTGCCGCTCGCGACCGCAGTGTTCGCCAGCGCCCGGAGCCGTCCGACCCCGGTGGACCCCGAAGCACTCCCACGGCTGGGAGGTGCCGAATGAGCGGCGTCCAGCACCGTGACGGCGCCTCCGGGCAGATCGTCAGCGGACCCCCGCACGACTCGCCGACCGAGGTAACGCATCCGGACAACTCCAGCTCGGAGGCGTTCAGACGCTCGTTCCAGCGCGCGCCGCTCACCGAGGGCCGGGCGGCCCCGGCCCCGTCCGACTGACCACCACAGCTTCCGGCGCCGGGGCTCCTGACCCGGCCCCGGGGACCGCACCAATGCCATGAGGCGGCCCGCCACGACGAGGACAGCGGCACCTAGACCGGGCGAATGGCGAGGCGGCCCGGCATGTGACGGCCTCGTTGGTCTCCGCGGGGCTTGTTACTCCTAGGTGGTGAGATGGGGCAGGATTGCTAGCATGCACGACGACCTCCTTGCCCATGCCGAGATCAATCGGGTGGCAGCCCTAGCCGGGCTCGATTCGAAGAGCCAAGACAGGCTCGGACAGTTCTTCACTCCGGCAGCGGCAGCAGTCCTCATCGCGAGCATGCCGAGACTGCCCCAGGAAGGTCGAATTTCTGTTCTTGATCCCGGAGCTGGATCCGGGATGTTGTCTGCGGCCATCGTTTCGCGAGTGCTCGCCGAGCGACCGAACGTATCCGTTCATGTGGTTGCGGTTGAGTGTGACGAGGCTGTGGTACCGCGGTTGGCCGACACGCTTGAAGCGTGCGTGGTGGCGGGTGGGGGTCGAGTAACGTTCGATATTGTGACGGGCGACTTCATCTCTGTCGCTACGGGCTTCATCGCTGACCCGAGGCTCACAGGCTTCGATCTGGTCATCCAGAATCCTCCGTACGCCAAACTCGCGGCATCGTCGCCGGTGAGGACCGCAGTTCGCGAGTTCGGGGCCGACGCCCCCAACCTGTACGCGGCCTTCCTGGCCGTCGCGGCGCAGACTCTCGCGCCGGGGGGCCAATTGGTGGCGATCACGCCGCGCTCGTTCTGCAATGGGCCGTACTTTGGAGCGTTCCGCTCCTACCTCCTCCATGAACTCGCCCTCGACCGTGTGCATGTGTTCGAGTCCCGGTCGACCGTCTTCGCCGACACCGGGGTATTGCAGGAGAACGTCATCATTTCGGCAACGAAGCACGGCAGACGAGAGACAGTGACACTTTCGATTAGTAGGGGCCACGAGGACGACGCGTCCCACCGCCAAGTGCCATACGCCGACGTGCTACGCCCCGACGACCTCAACCAATTCATTCGGATCGCCACGGATGACGCCGACACTGCCATCGCCGAGGAAATGATGGGCCTGCCGTGTACGCTCGCTTCGCTCGGCGTAACCGTGTCCACAGGTCGTGTCGTCGACTTCCGGTCGCGCGAGTGCCTGCGCTACGAAGGCATCGAAGGGGGGCTTCCCCTGATCTACCCCGGCAATGTTCGCGAGGGCCGCGTGCTCTGGCCCCGGGAGATTCAGAAGGCGCAGTGGTTCATACCCCTCACCGAGGGGGACGAGAAGATGCTCGTCCCCGAGGGCTGGTACTGCGTCGTTAAGAGGTTCTCGGCCAAGGAAGAGCGGCGACGTATAGTGGCCGCGGTATGGTCTCCTGAGACCACCCCTGGCCCGGTCGCCTTCGAGAACCACGTCAACGTACTTCATGTGAAGGGTGGGGGCCTCGACCGCCACTTGGCCTACGGTCTCTCGCTATGGCTGAACTCTTCGGTCGTGGACAAGTTCTTCAGGACCTTCTCGGGCCACACACAGGTCAATGCGACTGATCTCCGGACGATGCGCTTCCCGGACACCGCCGCACTCGTGCGGCTCGGCACGGGAGCACCGGAAGCTCTTCCTGGCCAAGACGCGATCGACGCACTCGTTGCCCGCCTGCTCTACTCGGCCGAGGTAGCCGCATGAACGCGAACGACATTGTGGCGGAGGCACGCATCCTCCTGGGCATGCTCGGTATGGACGCTGAGCGCACCAATGAACGCTCAGCCCTCACATTCCTCGCATTGCTCCATCTTCGGCCAGGCGACCCCTGGTCGGCGGCCGCTAGCCCCATGTTGGGAACGCGGGCGATCATGGATTGGATCCGTGACGAATACCAGCGCGAGTACGCGGCGAACACCCGCGAGACCATCCGTAGATTCACTCTCCATCAATTTGGCGATGCCCTGCTGGTACAGCAGAATCCCGACCGCCCAGACCGGCCCGTGAACTCACCGAAGTGGAATTATCAAGTCACACCGCAGGCGCTCGCCGTGATCCAGAAGCACGGGACTGCGGCTTTTGGTCCGGCCTTGATTGCCTACCTCTCGGCGGTGCCCGGACTGAAGGTGCAATACGCAGCCGCTCGGGAGATGAACCGTATCCCAATCACGCTTCCGAACGGCCAGCCGTTCACGTTGTCACCTGGCGGCCAAAACGTTCTCATCAAGCAGATGGTTGAGGAGTTCTGCCCGCAGTTCACACCCGGTGGGGAAGTGCTCTATATCGGCGACGCCGACGCCAAGTGGGCGCACTTCGAGAAGGACGGACTCGAAGCGCTCGGAGTCGCCGTGGACGAGCATGGCAAGATGCCGGACCTCGTCGTGCACCTTCCGGACAGGCAATGGCTCGTACTCATGGAGGCTGCTTCTTCGCATGGGCCGGTGGACGCCAAGAGACATAGCGAACTCGCCGCGCTATTCGCTGACGCAAGCCCGGGCCTCGTGTACGTGTCTTGCTTCCCGGATCGACGCGAAATGCGGAAGTACCTGCACCAGATCGCATGGGAGACCGAGGTGTGGTGCGCTGAGGATCCAAGCCATCTCATCCACTTCAACGGAGAGCGCTTCCTAGGGCCTTACGACTGAACCTATGGGATAGCCGGGCGCAGACAGGCCTGGACCAGAGGGCATTGGAAATCACGGGTAGTGTTCACGCGGCGGCGGTGCGAAGTTCTACATCGAGCCTCCGCGACGCCTATGTGATGACCGGCGGGCAACGCCCAGGTGCTCATCGTCGACGCATCGCCGAGAGCCTGACCACGTGGGTCATCCCCAGCGCGGAAGTCCAGATCCGGAGGTAGGCACGATGGAAGGATGGTGTTCGTGATGCTCAGCAGCGACGAGACGCACGAGGTGCGATCCGAGGGGTACGCCGCGTTCAACGCGGGCCGTACCCCTCGGGCCAACCCGTACCCCGTGGACTGACCAGGAGCGGTGCCAGGCGTGGATCGCATGGGCACGCCGCGGCCCGGACCGACCGCATCCGGAAGAAGATCGAAAATCCAGCATTAGACGTGTAAAGATGTGAGTATCCTGTTACGTGGGTGGCCCTTTGCGACGGCGCCGGGGGAGTTTCCAGGAGACCGCACATGAAGAAGAAGTTCATCGCCGCAGCCGGAGCCCTTTGTTCGCTCCTTGTTGCCGGGTGCGGCAGCACAGGGCAGGCCACCCCGGACAGCACCCCCAGCGTCGCAGTTGCCGGGCCCGCCAGTGCCTCGGCGACTCCGACGCCGACCGCCACGGAAGGCCCCAAGAGCAGCCGCGGGAACCTCATCAAGGCCGTCGGCCAGCCCGCCAGCCTCACCTACAACGACAAGACCGTGGCCACCTTCGTCGCCAAGTCCATCGAAATCACAACGGCCTGCCCCGCGCAATATGCGCCCAAGCCCAAGAACGGCCAGATCGTAATCGTGACGTTCGACGCCCAGACCACATCCGATCTTGCCAGCACACCAATGAAGACCTGGGACTTGAACATCTTCGGGTGGAAGGCCATTGCCGGGAACGGCACGACCGTCAACGGCAACATCGCGAGCTTCGGCTGCCTCGATTCAACCCAGCAGCTCCCCAGCAGCATGGGTCCCGCCGAGAACGCCACTGGGAAGATGGCCTTCGACGTTCCCCCCGGCAACGGCACTCTCATCTACACCGAGCCCGGGGCGACCAAGGGCTGGGAGTGGGACTACCCGGCCAAGTAAGCGCGCCGGACGGAACTGACCCCACGAGAAAGCCCCCGATGGCTACCAAGCCATCCGCGGCTGTTCTGTCGCGTCTACGGGCCGTTCAGCGGCTCGGGGGGCCTAGAAGCGCCCGGCGGCATTGGGGGGCAACTCGCCGGGCGCCTGCCAAGATGGGTAGCACGGTCACGGGTGTCGTCACTTGAATTCTCGCCTGCGGCGGGGCCACGGGTAGCTGATGTCATTTAGGTGCGTCTGCGCCTTCTTGATTACCCAGTCACGATCGAACTCAGGGTCATTGGTGACCCAGAAATCATCGACGCCGTTGCCTTCCGCCTCCATGTAGCTCAGGACCCAGCCCGGCCGACCGCCGGGGTCGCTCTTTGGATTCAGTACGAGTATGGGGGTCTCGTTATCGTCGAACGTCGCGGTCGGGCGAAGCTCATTCCCGTTCTCGTCGAACTGCAATCCGTAGACGTTGATCGGATACTCCCGACTCGGCTTCTCGCGCTTGAAGGTCCGGCTCGTCTCGCCGCCGTTGGCGTCCTCGGCAGCCCACCGTCCGACCGGGCTGTATCCGAAGGTCTTCAGCCACCCGGTCAATTCCCGCTGGGCACCCCTCATGGAGAGGCTTTCGACGTCGAGGACATCGGTGCGCTCGTCGTCGAACACGACCATGCACTCGATGCCCATGCGCGCCTTGTCGCGGAGCCAGACCTCGATGGGGCCGGTGTTGTCCTGAATCGTTGTCATTGCTTTCCCCTCCGAGGTCCGGGGACCCTGCCGGATGGAGGATCTCGTGCTTCAAGTGTGTCTTAGTGTGCTTAGTGCGTCAAGTGCGACGCGGGATTCTCGGTCCGGTCGCCTCAAGCCAGGCCACCAGATCCGCGAAGCTGACGCCGTGACGGTAGGCCTCGGCGGCGACGTCGGCGACGGTGCCCTGGACGAGGTGTGCCCTCAAACGGCTCATCACCGAGGGTCACCGCCCTGGCTCCGGAGTCCGGCCACGAGGTCGGAGAAGTGGACGCCGAGCCTGTAGGCGACGGTGGCCAGCTCGGCGACGGTCAGGTCGTCCTCGGCGGTCCAGAGGTCGCGGGCGCGGACGACGACCGTGTGGCCGTTGTCGAACTCGACGCGCACGGCGTCGGGCGCGGGTACTGACTCGACCTTGCCGAGCCCGAAGGAGCGGCTCAGGACGCGGGTGCCGGGGGTGGGGTTGGTTGAAGTGGACATTTCGGGTTCCCTTTCTGGTCTGCTAGTCCGTTGTTCTCGTACTCGCCTGGTCGGTGGCGGACCTCGCGGGCATTGACCGGCCCGGCGACGACGAGGTGGGGCAGGCCTTGCTTCTCCGTCAGGCGGTGGGTGCGGCATGAAGACCACACATCAGGAACGCGGCGGCTGGATCGGCGCCGCAGAGGGGCGAGACATGGACCAGACACGAATCGCGCGCGCAGCACTTTCTCGGCTCTTCGAGCCGCTCGACCCCGTGGGGATGCTTCTCGTGGAGGCCTTCGGCCCCCTCGAGGCACTCAGGATCGCCAGTGGGCAAGCGCCGGCCGACGACCTTGCTGCTCTGGCGCGGGTTCTGGACGGCGCGGGCAGAGGCCCGGCTGCAACTCTTCAGTCGGGCACAGGAAAGGCTGGCGGCGGCCTGGCCGCAGCCCTTGAGAGGTGGAGTCCCAGAGTGGCGCACCTTGCACCCGAACGTGACCTCGAAACCATCGCGCGCTTCGGCGGAAGGCTCGTCATTCCCGAGGATGCCGAATGGCCCGTCGGACTCACCGAGCTTGGAACTGACGGGCCACTGTGCCTGTGGGTCCGCGGCGAGGAGCCGTTGCCCGACACGGAGCGGTGCGTTGCTGTCGTCGGTTCAAGGGACGCCACGGGCTACGGGCTCTCAGTGGCAGGAGAGCTGGCGCGTGGACTCGCCGACTTCGGTGTGACGGTCGTCAGCGGAGGCGCATACGGAATCGACGGACAGGCCCACCGCGCGGCGCTGACGTCGTCCGGCCCGGCGGTGCCCACGATGGCCGTCCTGGCTGGGGGAGTCGACCGTTACTACCCCTCGGGGCATGAGGAGCTGCTCAGGGAGGTCGCCCGGCGGGGGCATCTCATTTCTGAGCTTCCGCCGGGGGCCGCCCCCTCCAAACATCGATTCCTCAAGAGGAATCGACTCATCGCCGCGATGTCGATGCTGACGGTTGTCGTCGAAGCGCGTTGGAGATCAGGTGCGCTCAGCACCGCGCGGAGGGCTGTGGACCTTGGGCGGCAGGTCGCAGCGGTTCCCGGATCCGTGTACAGCGCCAATTCGGCCGGATGCCACGGCCTCCTCCGTGATGGCGCCATGTGTGTCACCGAGGCGAAGGAGGCGTACGAGCTCATTGCACCGGCGGGCGAGGGGCTCCCTGAGGAGCGGGACACCCCGACGAAGCCACACGACGGACTCTCCCTCGTCGACCTCATGGTCCTTGAGGCGTTGCCGGTGCGGCGTGGTTCACAACTCGAGCACCTGGCCGTGGTGGCGGGACTGAGCGAGGCCGAGGTTCGTGCCGGGTTGGGAAGGCTCTCGCTGCTCGGGATGGCCGAACGATCCGAGGGCGGGTGGCGACGGACACGGGAGGCGTGACGAAGGAGCAGGGAAGGTGCCGCGCGGCGTCGAGGCGTACCTGGTGGGAAGGCCTGCCCTACGGCGACCCGAGCGTGTCGGCTCGCCTGCCTCCGCCGCCTGCAGGAGTGCGCGGGAGAAGATGGGTAGCGGGATGCGGCGCAGGACACGGAAGAACGCATTGTGAGGGGGCGGGGCATGAGCGGTGGTGAGCCACGGCCCGACTCCGTGGATCCGCTGACTGTTCCGCTGGCAGCCTTCCTGCGTTACCTCGCCCTCGAACGATCCCGCTCGGAACACACCGTCCGGGCCTACGAATCCGACCTGAGGGCGATGCTGGGCTCCGCGGCAGAGGACGGCGCTGTGGACCTCAGCGGCATCGACCTGCGGATGCTGCGTCGCTGGCTCGGGCGACAGAGCGAAGCGGGTCTGTCGAGATCCACTCTGGCGCGCAGGTCTGCCGCGGCCCGCTCCTTCCTCGGGTGGGCAGCGCGGGAGGGGTACATTGATGCGGATCCCTCGATCAGACTCGCGGCGCCAAAGCGTCAGCAGCACCTGCCCGAAGTCCTCCACCAGGATCAGGCCCAGCGCCTCGTCCATACGGCGGTCGACGCGGCGCTGGCCGGCGATCCGGTCGCAGTGCGCAACATGGCAGTCCTCGAGCTGCTCTACGCGACCGGGATACGAGTCGGCGAGCTCGTTGGGCTCGACGTCGACGAGATCGACCTCGAACGCAGGACTTTGCGCGTGCTGGGCAAGGGGAACAAGCAGCGCACGGTGCCCTTCGGGGTGCCGGCCGCGGACGCCCTCGTCCGGTGGCTGGGTGCCCGTGCCGCACTCCTGAACGCGGACAGTGGATCCGCACTCTTCCTCGGGAAGCGCGGCGGGCGGCTCGGACAGCGGCAGGCCCGCGACGTCGTCGACAGCGCGCTCCGGGAGCTGGGCGATACCTCGGCCCGGGGGCCCCACGCTCTGAGGCACACCGCAGCAACCCATCTCCTCGACGGCGGAGCGGACCTTCGCAGCGTCCAGGAACTCCTCGGCCATGCGAGCCTCGCAACCACCCAGCTCTATACCCACGTATCCGTCGAGAGGCTCCGGGCGAGCTATCTCGCGGCGCACCCGCGCGCATAGACGGCCGGGCTACTGGCATATCGGGCCGAGGTCGGGCAGAATGGTCGCGAAACGGCCTCTAGCGCGGTCGCCGTGAGTCGCTCGGAGCGGCTCTCGGCCAGCAGGAGGCAGACAACTCAATAGCCGCAGGTCGCTGGACACCGCCTGCTGACGGTCGTAGGGGAAGACGTACCGACAGCGATGGAGGATGGAATGTCTGCAGTGATGACCCGTGGACTGCTGTTCGTGCACTCGGCACCGAGCGCGCTGTGCCCTCACGTTGAGTGGGCCATCGGCTCGGTCGTTGACAAGCGGACAGACCTTGACTGGACGGCTCAGCCAGCCGCTCCGGGGATGCTTCGCGCCGAGTTGTCTTGGGCTGGCAAGCCCGGAACCGGTGCCCAACTGGCCTCGGCGCTTCGCGGCTGGGCCCATCTGCGCTACGAGGTAACTGAGGAGCCGAGCCCCAGCGTGGACGGCGCCCGCTGGTCCCACACTCCCGAGCTGGGTATCTTCCACTCGATGACGGACGTCCACGGGAACATCGTGATATCCGAGGACCGCATTCGCTACGCCTATGAGGCCGGTGCCGGCGATCCGAGCGTCGTCTACCACGAGCTCTCTCTGGCTCTCGGCGAGGCCTGGGACGAGGAGCTCGAGCCCTTCAGGCACGCCGCCGAAGGCGCGCCGGTCCGCTGGCTCCACCAGGTCGGCTGACACCGCAGACTCGTCCGGCTACAACGACGAAGGGGCCCGCCGAACGGCGGGCCCCTTCACGGTGCAGGTACAGTTGACGTCACCCTGAGCGGCCGAAAATCCGCGCGGCGAACGCGTCAGTGGTTGCGGATCACGATGACCGCATTGTGCCCGCCGAAGCCGAACGAGTTGCTCAGCGCCACGATATCGCCCTTCGGGAGGTCCCTGGCGGTGGTGACGACGTCGAGCGGGATCTCGGGATCCTGGTGCTCGAGGTTGATGGTGGCAGGAGCCTTGCGTTCCTTCACCGCGAGCACCGTGAGCACGGCCTCTACGGCGCCCGAGGCGCCGAGGAGATGGCCCATCTGGGACTTGGTGGCCGAGACTGCCACCTGGTCCACGTGGTTGCCCAGTGCGGCCTTGAGCGCCGTGTACTCGGGCTTGTCGCCTACGGGTGTGGACGTCGCATGGGCGTTGACGTGCACGATGTCCTCGGGCTGGACACGTGCGTCGAACATCGCGGCCTTGAGGGCACGGGTTGCGCCGAGGCCCTCGGGGTCTGGCGCGGTGATGTGGTACGCGTCGGCAGTCACCGAGGTACCGATGAGCTCTGCGTAGATGCGCGCACCGCGGGCGAGGGCGTGTTCCTCCGCCTCGAGCACGAGCGCGCCGGCGCCTTCGCCCATGACGAACCCATCGCGGTCGATGTCGTAGGGACGCGAGGCACGTTCCGGATCGTCGTTGCGCTTGGAGAGAGCCTGCATTGCAGCGAACGAGGCGAGCGGCATCGGGTGGATCGCAGCTTCGGCTCCGCCGACCATGACCACATCAGCCTTGCCTGAGCGGATGAGCTCCTGTCCGACGGCCATGGCCTCGGTGCCCGATGCACACGCCGAGACGGGGGTGTGGGCCCCGGCGCGTGCACCGAGATCCAGGCTCACTGCCGCCGCCACGCCGTTGGGCATGAGCATGGGAACTGTCATGGGCAGGACTCGGCGTGGTCCCTTCTCCTTGAGAGTGTCCCACGCGCTCAGGAGAGTCCAGACGCCGCCGATTCCGGTTGCGAAGGCAACCGCGAGGCGGTCGTGGTCGACCTCCTCGATGCCGGAGTCCCTCCACGCCTCGCGGGCTGCGATGACGCCGTACTGGGTCGAGGGGTCCATGCGCTTCATCTCGACGCGGCTCAAGACCTCGTCGGCGGGAGTGGAGAGCTTGGCAGCGATCTTGACCGGCAGCTCGTACTTCTCGACCCAGTCATCGGTGAGCCTGCGGACACCGGAGACTCCCTTGAGTGCGTTCTGCCACAGGGTGGGGACATCGCCGCCGATCGGCGTCGTGGCACCGAGGCCGGTCACAACAACTTTGCGCGCCATGCTTCGCTACTTTCGTCTGCATTACAGGTTGCCAGCGCCGCTGGCGGGAAACAATCGGCGGGCGGGGGCCCGGCGCCCGGCCCCCGGCGGCCGGGGGTTGGGCGGGGGCGGGCGGGGGCTTGGGCAGC
>NZ_JAVFJK010000006.1:257884-288544 GCF_030908215.1 Sinomonas sp. ASV486
TGGTCCCTCCGGGGGGCCTGCGCCGGGCGCCCCAAACCCGGGGCGGCCGCCCCCGGGGCCCCGCCCGCCGGGAGCCGTGCTTAGGCCTGGGCCTTGGCGATGAAGTCGACAGCGTCGCCGACCGTCGTCAGGTTCTTGACTTCCTCATCGGGGATGCGCACGCCGAACTTCTCCTCGGCGTTGACCACAATGGTCATCATCGAGATCGAGTCGATGTCGAGGTCGTCCGTGAAGGACTTGTCCAGCTGGACCGCGTCGGTCGCGAGGCCCGTCTCCTCGTTGACGATCTCGGCCAGACCGGCGAGGATCTCTTCGTTGCTTGCCATGTCGGCTCCTTCTCTTGGTTCCCGGCGGTGGCCGGATCAGGGTTTCCAGCCGCGTTCCGCGGCATGGTCTCGACGCGCACCGTGAGGAGCGCGCCATGGTTTCAGGGGAGAATCACAACCTGGGCGCCGAACACGAGGCCCGCGCCGAAGCCGATCTGCAGGGCTGGCTTGCCATGGAGTTCCGGATGCTCCTCGAGGAGGCGGAGCGTGGCGAGCGGGATCGAGGCCGCGGAGGTGTTTCCAGCGTCGGCGATGTCCCGGCCCACCAGGACGGACTCAGGCAGCTTGAGCTGCTTGACCATCTCGTCGATGATGCGCATGTTCGCCTGATGCGGCACGAACGCGCCGAGGTCCTCGGGCTGGAGGCCTGCGGCGTCCAGCGCACGCTTGGCTACCTTGGCCATCTCCCACACGGCCCATCGGAAGACGCTCTGGCCGTCCTGGCGAAGCGTCGGCCAGATCTTGGCCTCCGTGCCCAGCACAGCGGCGGCGTTGCTCGCGCCGTTGCGCTCAGCCTCTTCGGAGAGGTCGCGGACATCCAGGAGCGAGTGGGTCATCCCGATGACGTTCCACTTGCTCCCGTCGGAGCCCCAGACAGACGGAGCGATCCCGGGAGTCTCGGACGGCCCGATCACGACGGCGCCCGCGCCGTCGCCGAGCAGGAACGAGATACTCCGCTCGGTGTTGTCGATGAGGTCGCTGAGCTTCTCGGCCCCGACGACCAGCACATAGTCCGCAGCCCCAGACCGCACGAGCGCGTCGGCCTGGGCAATGCCGTAGCAGTAGCCCGCGCATGCCGCGGAGATGTCGAAGGCGGGCGCTGGCGTCGCGCCGAGGCGGTCCGCGAGCGCAGCGGCTGCGGACGGCGTCGCGTACGGGTGCGAGACGGTCGAGACGATGACGGCGCCCAACTGGCTGGCCTGGATGCCGGCAGACGCGAGAGCATCACGCGCAGCACCCTCGGCCATGTCGAGGACGGTGACGTCCTCGGGCGCGCGGCGGCGGGTCACGATGCCCGTGCGCTGGCGGATCCACTCATCGGAGGAGTCGATCCACTGGCAGACGTCGTCGTTGGTGACGACCACGGACGGGCGGTACCCTCCGATGCCGAGAATCCGGGAGTGCGCGTTGGTCTCAGCCTGCTTCAGCGTGGGGGTAGTCATACCGTTTCCTTGTCGCTCTGGGCGTCGGCGGCGAACAGCCCGAGGGCGGCATCGACGTCGGCAGGGGTCTTGACAGCCACGGTCTTAACACCGGGCATACCGCGCTTGGCGAGGCCCACGAGGGTGCCGGCCGGGGTCAGCTCGATGAGGCCGGTGACGCCGCGCGCCGAAAGGGTGTCCATGCAGAGGTCCCAGCGGACCGGGCGCGACACCTGGGCAATGAGGCTCGCAACGGCGTTGTTCCCCGAGGCCACCTCGGCGCCGTCGTAGTTCGACAGGAGCGGAACGGCCGGGTCATTGACCGCGAGCTCCGGGCGGAGCGCCTCGAGGTCCGCGACGGCGGAGGCCATGTGTTGGGTGTGGAACGCGCCGGCAACCTTGAGCGGGATGACCCGCGCCTTGGCGGGGGGATGGTCAGCGAGGGCCTTGAGCTGGTCGAAGGTTCCGGCAGCCACGACCTGGCCGCCGCCGTTGACGTTCGCGGGCTCGGCACCGGCGGCGGAGATCGCGGCGAGCACTTCGTCCCGATCGCCTCCGACCACGGCGCTCATGCCGGTCGGCGTTACCGCCGCGGCCCGCGCCATGCCCCGCGCACGGGTCGCGACGAACCGCATCGCGTCCTCTGCGCTCAGGACGCCAGCCAGGGCAGACGCCGTGATCTCTCCGACAGAGTGCCCTGCCAGCACGACGGGGAGCTCGGACAGGTCGACGTCGAACATTGCCTCGGCCACAACGATGCCGGCGGCCACAATGAGCGGCTGCGCGACGGCGGTGTCCTTGATCGTCTCCTCGTCCGAGGTCGTCCCGTGGGCCACCAGATCTAGGCCGGCGACCTCGCCGAGGGCACCGAGGCGCTCGGCGACGGAGGGCAGCTCGAGCCAGGGGGCCAGGAACCCTGGCGTCTGGGAGCCCTGTCCAGGGCAGACAATTGCTAGCACGTAACCAAGCTTTCCAAATCAGAGCGTCTCGGAGCGGAGGGGACGCCCACCAAGCTGCAGGACGCCATTTGTGGGAAGTCTACAACGAGGCTCTCCGGGGGAGGGGACATCAGGAGCGTGACGCTTGCCGTTCAGTGGGCGGTTTCGGGGATGCGGCGAGGCGCCCGACGACGAGGGCCGTCTGTAGCACGAAGGCTTCGCGGGGCAGGAGGGGATCCCACCCCGTGACGTCGCTGACCCGACGCAGGCGGTATCGGACGGTGTTGGCGTGCACGAACAGCTCGCGCGCGGTTGCCTCGAGCGAGTGCCCGAGCTCGAAGTACGCGCTGAGGGTCTCGACGAGCCCGTTCGAGGCTGCCACGAGCGGGCGGTAGATCTTCTGCACGAGGGCCCGCCGCGCCGCGTCGTCGCCGGCCGCGACCCGCTCGGGCAAGAGGTCTTCGGCCGAGACGGGCCGCGGAGCGTTGGGCCAAGCGCGTGCTGCCGAGAGGCCGGCGAAGGCCGCCTGCGCGGAGGCGCTCGTCTCGGGCAGCGTTGCCGCCTCGGGACCGTAGACCACCGGGCCGGGCGCGAAAAGCTCTGCAAGGCGCGACAGCGCGAGCTCTGCATCGTGCAGGCCGCCGAGGATCAGGATGAGCCGATCTCCCTGGATGCCGACGAGCGCGTCCTGGGCGTACCGTCCCGCAGTCCGGCGGAGCTCCCCCACGTACGTGGGGCTCGGTTCGAGCGGCGAGGAGCCCACCATGACGGTGAAGCGCTCCTGTGCCTTCCACCCGAGCGCCGCAATGCGAGAGCGGAGGGCATCGGTGTTCTCGCCCCTCAGGACAGCGTCGACGATGAGCGCCTCGAGCCGGGTGTCCCACGATCCGCGCGTCTCTGCAGCTCGGGCGTAGACATCCGCGGCGGCGAACGCGACTTCTCGCGAGTACCTGAGCACCGCCTCGCGGAGTGCTGGCTGGTCTTCCTCGGGAGCAAGATGCGGCACCTGGTCCTCGACCGTTTCGACGACGATCCGGATGAGCTGGAGCGCCTTCTGGAGGCTGATCGAGCGGGTGAGCTCGGTGGGCGCGGTGCCGAAGACGTCCGAGAGGATCCAGGTGGGCAGCGTGGGGCGCTCGTACCAGGTGACGAACGCGGCGATCCCGTTCTGGGCCACGAGGCCGAGGGCCGATCGTTCGTCGGCGCTGAGCCGCGAATACCACGGAAGGGCGCGCTCGAGCTCCCGCATCGTCGTCGTCGAGAGCTGCCCGACATTGGCACGGAGCTTCTTCACGGTCTCTGCCTTGGCCGGTGAGATGGTCAGCTTGCCATTCGACTCGCTGCCGGGGGGGTGCTGAGGCTGCGCCATGCACTCGAGCATACCGACCCCGAGCCGCCCGTTTTGTGTGAAGGCTACAAGACGCCGTGTGCGTGGCCACACCGTGTCGGGCACCGACCCGATGACGCACGACGGCGGCCCTCCCCACAGTGGGGAGGGCCGCCGTCGTCGGTGGTCGCCGAGGCTCAGCTCATGCGCGCTACGCGTCGCCGCCCGCGCTACCGGTGGTTCCTGCGTTCACGTCCAACAGGCGGTAGCGGTCGAACGCCTGGCGCGGGACGTCGGCGTCGACCTCGCCGCGGCGGGCGAGCATCTGCAGTGCCCGGACCACCACGGAGTGGGCGTCGATGTGGAAGTACCGGCGCGCCGCAGCCCGGGTGTCCGCGAAGCCGAAGTCGTCGGCGCCCAGGGTGGCGAACTCGTTCGGCAGGAACTGGCGGATCTGGTCCGGAACGGCCTTCATGTAGTCCGTCACGGCGACGATCGGTCCGGTGGCGCCGGCCATCTGGTGCGTGACGAACGGCACCCGCGGCTCCTGGCCCGGGTTGAGGAACGACTCTTCCTCGGCGGCGAGGCCGTCGCGGCGGAGCTCGGTCCACGAGGTGACGCTCCAGACATCCGCGGAGACGCCCCACTCCTCCGCGAGGATCTGCTGGGCCTCGAGCGCCCACGGCACCGAGACGCCGGAGGCAAGCAGCTGGGTACGGGGGCCGTCGATCTTCGCCGGTGCGAGGAGGTAGATGCCCTTGAGCAGACCCTCGACGTCGAGCTCCTCCGGCTCTTTGGGCTGGACGATCGGCTCGTTGTACACCGTGAGGTAGTACATGACATTCGGATGCTCGTGCTTGCCGCCGTACATCCGCTCGAGGCCAGCCTTGACGATGTGGCCGATCTCGTACCCGTAGGCCGGGTCGTAGCTGATGACTGCCGGATTGGTCGAGGCCAGGAGCGGGGAGTGGCCGTCCGCGTGCTGGGTACCCTCGCCGGTCAGGGTAGTGCGACCCGCCGTGGCCCCGATGATGAAGCCGCGGGCCATCTGGTCGCCTGCTGCCCAGATCCCGTCGCCCGTGCGCTGGAAGCCGAACATCGAGTAGAACACATAGACGGGAACGAGGGTCTCGCCGTGCGTCGCGTACGAGGTTCCGGCCGCGGTGAACGCCGCGATGGAGCCCGCCTCGTTGATGCCGGCGTGGAGGATCTGCCCCTCTGGCGATTCCTTGTACGCGAGGACGAGGTCGCGGTCCACGGACAGGTAGTTCTGGCCCTTGGGGTTGTAGATCTTCGCAGTCGGGAAGAACGCGTCCATGCCGAACGTCCGTGCTTCGTCCGGAACGATCGGAACGATCCGCTTGCCGAACTCCTTGTCACGCATGAGGTCCTTGAGGAGCCGCACGAACGCCATCGTGGTCGCGGCCTGCTGCTTCCCAGAGCCGCGCTTGGCCACCTCGAAGGACTTTTCGGCGGGCAGTGCAATGCCCTCGTGCGGATCCCGCCGCTCCGGCAGGAAACCGCCGAGCGCCTGGCGCCGCTGCATCATGTACTGGATCTCGGGAGCGTCCTGGCCCGGGTGGAAGTACGGGGGCTCGTAGGGGTTCGCCTCGAGCTGCTCGTCCGGGATCGGGATCCGCAGGTGGTCGCGGAAGTCCTTGAGGTCCTGCAGGGTCATCTTCTTCATCTGGTGGGTCGCGTTGCGGCCCTCGAAGTGCGGACCCAGGCCGTAGCCCTTGACCGTCATGGCGAGCACCACGGTCGGCTTGCCCTTGAACTCGGTTGCAGCCTTGTAGGCGGCGTAGACCTTCCAGTAGTCGTGGCCGCCGCGCTTGAGGTTCCAGATCTGCTCGTCGGTGTAGTCCGCGACGAGCTCCTTGGTCTCCGGCGTCTTGCCGAAGAAGTGGTCGCGGACGAATCCGCCGGACTCGGCCTTGTAGGTCTGGTAGTCGCCGTCGAGCGTCTCGTTCATGATCTTGACGAGCTGGTTGTTGTCGTCGCGGGCCAGGAGGCTGTCCCACTCGCGGCCCCAGATGACCTTGATCACATTCCAGCCGGCACCACGGAAGAAGGCCTCGAGTTCCTGGATGATCTTGCCGTTGCCGCGCACCGGGCCGTCGAGGCGCTGGAGGTTGCAGTTGACCACGAACGTGAGGTTGTCGAGGTTCTCGTTGGCCGCGAGCTGGAGCAGGCCGCGGCTCTCGGGCTCGTCCATCTCGCCGTCGCCGAGGAACGCCCACACGTGCTGGTCCGAGGTGTCCTTGATCCCGCGGTTGTGCAGATAGCGGTTCGTCTGCGCCTGGTAGATCGCGTTCATGGGCCCGATGCCCATCGACACCGTCGGGAACTCCCAGAACTCCGGCATCATGCGCGGGTGCGGGTACGAGGAGAGGGCGTGGCCTTCCTTGGACTTCTCCTGACGGAACCCGTCGAGGTCTTCTTCGCTCAGGCGCCCTTCCATGAAGGCGCGTGAGTACATGCCGGGGGAGGCGTGGCCCTGGAAGAAGATCTGGTCGCCGCCGCCGGCGTGGTCCTTGCCGCGGAAGAAGTGGTTGAAGCCCACCTCGTAGAGCGTCGCCGCTCCCGCGTAGGTCGAGATGTGGCCGCCGACGCCGATGCCCGGCCGCTGCGCGCGATGGACCATGATGGCGGCGTTCCAGCGCATGTATGCGCGGTAGCGGCGCTCGAATTCCTCGTTGCCCGGGAATTCGGGCTCCTGATCCGCCGGGATGGTGTTCACGAAGTCGGTCGTGGTGACCATCGGGACACCAACGCTGCGTGAGCCCGCGCGCTGGAGGAGGCTACGCATGATGTACTGCGCGCGCTCCGTTCCGTGCTCTTCGATCAGGGAGTCGAGGGACTCAACCCACTCGGCGGTCTCATCGGGATCGCGGTCCGGCAGCTGATTCGTCAGGCCGCTGAGGATGTGCGAGGTTTCCTCTCCTACAGACACGTCCAAACCTCTCTTCGAGCCCGTTGGACCGGAGCTGGTGGCAGCCGGCGGCGGGCAGTCTCGTCGCGGTGCCCTGTGCGTGCAGGGCCGTTGGTACTGTGGACGCCCCGGACCAAGGGGTCTTTTGGGCCGTGGGCGTTCAGATGCCACTCTAGCGGCGCCCGGGAAGGGTTTGTTAGCCAAGCTGCGCCGTTGGGGACTTTGGTCACCACGTTTACGGGGAGCCGCGTACTCTCATGGTGGGCGCGCTAGCTCGTCCCGAGGGCTCGAAATCGCTGTCGATCGAGGCTAGGGGGCGGTGCGTGCTTGAAGCGGCGGGCCAAACGTAGTTGGCTTATAGCTACGGTGGGAGTAACGGTCAAGGTGGGCATCCCTCCCTGGATGCCTTCGGGGCGCCGCCGTGATCGTGCCGAGTGCACAGCAGACAAAGGAGGAGACGACGTGGGCGAGACCGACACCGCCGCGGATAGCAATGTGGCGGAGCGATTGGGTATCAAGCAAGGAGACCTGATCCAGGAATTCGGCTACGACGAGGACGTGGACTTCGATCTGCGGGATGCGATCGAGGAGGCCGTGGGCTCCGATCTCCTCGATGAGGAGGACCACGACGTCGCCGATGCGGTCATCGTGTGGTGGCGCGAGGGCGACGGCGACCTCGTCGACATGCTCATGGACGCCCAGACCACCCTCAACGAGCCGGGCCTCGTGTGGCTCCTGACTCCGAAGCAGGGTCGCGCCGGCCACGTGCGTCCGGTCGAGATCCAGGAGGCCGCGCCCCCGGCTGGTCTTCATTCGACCTCCTCGGTCGGCGTCTCCAAGGACTGGAGCGCCACCCGTCTTGTCCGGAAGAAGCAGTGATGCTGCCGCTGGGCGCCAAGTCGCCCCAGGTCGGCGAAGTCGCCCCGGACTTCGAGCTTCCCAACCAATTCGGGGAACCCGTCCGGCTCTCGTCGTTCCGGGGGCGGCCCGTGGTGGTCCTCTTCTTTCCGTTCGCTTTTTCCGGGATCTGCACGGGCGAGCTCTGTGAGATCCGCGACGGGTGGGACGCGTTCGCGAAAGTTGACGCCGAGGTCCTCGCGGTTTCCGTTGACAGCAAGTTCGCCCAGCGGGCTTACGCCGCCGCGGAGGGATACGAGTTCTCGCTGCTCGCCGACTTCTGGCCCCACGGCGAGGTGGCCCGGCGCTTCGGCGTCTTCGACGAGGTGAGCGGCATGGCCGTGCGAGGGACCTTCATCATCGACAGCGACGGAGTGGTCCGCTACCGCGTCATCAATCCCCGCGGCCAGGCGCGCGACATCGCCGAATACCGGGCCGCGCTGGCGGAGATTTCGGGCATCCCCGTTCCTTAGGTTCCGGCCGCTGCGATCCGTGTACGGGCCGCAGCGGAGCACGACGGCGCCCCTCGCCGCAATTCGCGGGCGGGCGGCCGCTGGGGTACTGTGGTACCCCGTCGGGACGTCGATCGCCCCCGTCAAGGGTCTTTAGCTCAGCTGGTAGAGCGCCACGCTTACACCGTGGATGTCATCGGTTCGATCCCGGTAGGACCCACCCTCTTTTGGCCCGTGATTCCGGGGGCTTTGCCCCGGGATGGCGGGCCAGCAGTGTTTCTGGGCCGTTTTCGTCTTTGGCTTGGGAAGGGGATTCAGTGTTTTCCCAGTTTTCTCAGGAAGCTCCCAGCTTTCGGGTAGGGTTGGGTTCATGGGGGCATCGAATTCGATGGATGAACCATTGGTCACCGGCAAGCCATCCTCACTCGGGGAGCGTCTCGCAGCGGTGCGCGGCGCGGACTTTGGCAAAGAGCGCGGCCCCACTCTGGGTGACCTCGTCGAAGCGAAGCGAACATTCGACTGCATTGACCGTGACGACCTGGTGGCTGAGCTCGCCGATGCTTTCGACGTCATGCCTGCTCCGCGCTGATGCGGGGCCTTCTTATCATGGTCATGGCCTATCTTGCCGTGGCGGACGCTGCGCTGCTCGGGCTTGTGCTTGCCGCGCGCTACCCAATCGTGTCGCGCTCTGGCTGGGTCGCCTTCGCGCGGTTGGGCGGCGTCCTGGCGGCGCTGGTGGCTGCGGGTCGGATCGTGTCCTAGGACGCAGGAAAGGACCCTTCCTGTCCTGGCCCTGGCGGCGGGTCACGCCGTCCGCGCGGGTGATGCGCTCATTCAGTGCGAGCTTCGCCGGCTCAGGGCGGCATGGATCGAGCCTCCCGCCGCGACCATTGGGGGGTTCGTCGCGGCGGGAGGCTCTGAAGATGAATATAGGGTTAACTGCCACCCGATTTCAACTCGGTTACAGCTCGGCTTCACTTCGGACTGGCGACGAGGCCGGGCCGGGGCCCCGCCTTCCCGGATCGTGTCGCTGATTGCTGCGTGCTCATTTGGCACAGATGGCAAACGCTTGCAAAAAGTGAGGCGTACCGAAATACGATGTCAAACAGTGATCCCGGATCCAGCGGTCCACTAGCCTTGGGTGCGGAATCCCAGTGAAGAGACGGAGAGTACATGTCTGCACAGATCGGCG
Source organism: Sinomonas sp. ASV486 (assembly GCF_030908215.1). GTDB lineage: Bacteria > Actinomycetota > Actinomycetes > Actinomycetales > Micrococcaceae > Sinomonas > Sinomonas puerhi. The sequence continues at coordinate 267,091 of NZ_JAVFJK010000006.1, forward strand.
TCACCGGCCTTGCGGTGATGGGCGCGAACCTGGCCCGCAACCTCGCCCGCAACGGCTACACCGTGGCCCTGCACAACCGCTCGGTCGCCAAGACGGACGCCCTGCTGGCCAAGCACGGCGACGAGGGTGACTTTGTCCGTACGGAGACCCTCCGGGAGCTCGTGGACGCCCTCGAGAAGCCGCGCCGCGTGCTCATCATGGTCAAGGCCGGAGCACCGGTGGACGCGGTCGTGGACCAGCTCGTGGCCCTCCTCGAGGAGGGCGACATCGTGATCGACGGCGGCAACTCGCATTATCAGGACACGCGCCGGCGCGAGGCAGCACTCGCCGAGAAGGGCCTGCACTTCGTGGGCGTCGGCGTCTCCGGCGGCGAGGAGGGCGCGCTCAACGGCCCGTCCATCATGCCCGGAGGGTCCAAGGAGTCCTACGACGCCCTCGGCCCATTGCTCGAGAAGATCTCTGCGAAGGCCGACGACGGTGCGCCGTGCTGCGCATGGATCGGCACCGACGGCGCGGGCCACTTCGTCAAGATGGTCCACAACGGCATCGAGTACGCCGACATGCAGGTGATCGGCGAGGCCTATGACCTCCTCCGCAGTGCCTCCGGGATCGAGCCGGCCGAGCAGGCCGCGATCTTCGAAGAGTGGAACAAGGGCGAACTCTCCTCGTTCCTCATCGAGATCACGGCCGAGGTCCTCAAGCACGTCGATGCAAAGACGGGGAAGCCGTTCGTCGATGTCGTCGTGGACGCGGCCGGGCAGAAGGGAACGGGCCGCTGGACGGTCCAGTCAGCGCTCGATCTTGGCTCGCCGGTCTCGGGCATCGCCGAATCCGTGTTCGCCCGGGGCATCTCCTCGCAGGCGGCGCAGCGCGCGATCGCCCAGGAGACGCTTGCTGGCCACGAGGCCGAGGTGGCCGTTCCGGAGAACTTCGTCGAAGACGTGCGCCAGGCCCTCTACGCGTCGAAGCTCGTCTCCTACGCCCAGGGCCTCGACATGCTCGGCGCCGCGGGCAAGGAGTACGGCTGGGACCTCAAGCTCGATGAGATCGCGTCGCTCTGGCGCGAGGGCTGCATCATCCGGGCTGCCCTGCTCAAGGACATCATGGCCGCCTACAAGGGCGACTCGAGGCCTGCGAACCTCCTCTTCGCGCCAGCCTTCGTCGAGTCCATCGGCAGGGCCGTCCCGGCCTGGCGCCGCGTGGTTGCCACGGCCGTCCAGCTCGGCATCCCGGTTCCGGTCTTCTCGTCCTCGCTCGCGTACTACGACGCCCTGCGGCGCAAGCGGCTCCCTGCAGCCGTGATCCAGGGCCAGCGCGACCTGTTCGGTGCGCACACGTACCAGCGCGTCGACGGGGAGGGTACGTTCCACACGCTGTGGGGCGAGGACCACTCCGAGATCTCCGCGGTCGACACCCACTGAGCACGACTCCGTCGTGCCGGTGACTCCCAGGAGGTGACTCTTAGGAAGTGACTCCCAGATTGACGCTGGGAGTCACCTCCTGTGGGTCGTCTCCCTGCGGGTCGTATCGGAGTGCCACCTCCTGGGCGTCACCTCCTGCGGGTGCGACGACGGCGCCGCTCACCACACGCGGTGAGCGGCGCCGTCGTACATCCCGGGGGAAGGTGGCGGAAGGGCAATCAGCCATGCTGGCCTTGGCCGTCCTCGCGCCGGCGAGCGTCCGAGCGGGGCCGGCGGAGCGTGAAGGATTCGAACTTCTCGAGCCCGCCCCCCAGACCGGTCACGTTGTAGTAGGTCGCGGTGATGGTCGTCTCGCCCCCGGGCTCGCCGGGATCAACCTCGAAGGCGCCGAAGCCGTAGGAGCTGGCCGCGTCGCGCACGGCGGACCACGGCGCGGGCTCGTGCACGTAGACGGGCGGACGCTTGCCCGTGGTCGGATTCGGAGCGCCGACCGAGACGATCACGCGGCACTCCGGCGGAGTGAAGAGCAACTGGTTCGACGGTGCAGACGTGCCGCCGCCGCCAAGGATCATGTGCACGGTGCCCTTCGTGGTGTCGACCGTCCGGGTGTCCGTGGCCGCGGGAACGGGAGTCAGCGTCTGGTTCGCCTCATGTCCGCGGATCGGATGCGAGCGCTCGTAGTGGTGCTCGTGGCCGCAGACCACGAGGTCCACGCCATACTTGTCGAAGAGCGGCACCCATTCCTGCCGAATGCCGAGGTCGGCGCCGTTGAAGTTGTTCGCCGTGCTGATGGCAACCTGGTGCATGCACACCACGATCCAGTCGACGTCCGCACTCGAGCGTGCCCCCGCGAGCTCCTTCTCGAGCCACGCCTTCTGTGCGCCCTTCGAGTAGTCGCGGACGTAGGAGTTGCCCCCGTCCTGGTAGCAGACGTCGTCGTTGGCGAGTGAGATGACCCGCACGGCACCCACCGTGAAGCTGTACCAGAGGCCCCGCGTGGTGTCGGTCTGCCCGGCAGTCTCGGGGACTTCGAAGTACGTCTGGTAGGCGGCGTAGCCGATGGAGCCGTTGCCGAGCTCGTTCTCGTGGTTGCCCGCGGAGGGCATCCAGGGGCGGTTGCGGGCGCTGCGCGAGTTGTTGGTCCAGAAGTCCCACCAGGTCCGGATCCGGTCGGTCGCGAGGTTCGCGTAGCAGAGGTCGCCGTTGAAGAGGTGGAACATCGGCTGGACGCGTTCGACGCCGCCCGTGGTGTCACCCGCGGAGGGGGAGCCGAGGTTGTCGTTGACCCATTTGCTGGTCGCGCTGTCCTTCTTGCCGAGCGTGGGCGTGCCCTGGTCGCCGAAGCTCGTGAACGTCACGCGCGCGCGTCCGCGGGGACCGGTGGTGAACGTACCGAACTCGGGGGTGGCGCCGGCGTGCACAGCCGCGTAGAGGTATCCCGTGGCAGCGTTGAGACCGGTCAGTGCAGCGTGGTGGGCGTAGACGGTGCGGCCGGACTTCGCATCCAGGTAGCTGCGGGTCGCAGCGGCCACCGCCTTGGCGAAGTTGCCGTGCGCATCGCCGAGGAGCACACGGGCGTCCGCGACCGGCTGGAGCGTGTGCCACGAAACCACGATCTCCCGAGACGCGTCGGCGCCGAACTGCAGATGCAGGCCATCCACCGTCGGAGTGGCGATGGGGTCGGTCGCCGAGAGCGAGCCGGGAAGGTCCTTCGCATCGGCGGCCGGGGCGCCCGGCACCGCGTGCGCAGGGGACGCAAGGGCCACCGAGCCGGCGACGGCCGCGAGGCCGGCCCCGGCCAGCAGACGGCGGCGTGTGACGGGGGAATTCTCTGGCTGGTTCGTCATGCGCCGAGCATCCCCCGCGAAACGGAGTTCCGGGCGAACCCCGCGTGAACACCCCGTGCACATTCGCTACGTTGCTGAGAGCTCGCCGGGCGTTCGGCAGGACCGGCGGACGACGGCGGCGCCTCTCCCGGGAGGGGCGCCGCCGTTGTCGTGCCAGTCGTGAGGACGAAACGCCTCAGATGTAGTAGTACTCCGCTGGATCGACGGCGGGCTTCGTCTCCTTGGCCGCATCGCGGTGCCGCCACGTGGCAGGGACACCCGTGACGATCGAGTTCGGCGGCGCGTCCTTGACAACGACCGCGTTGGCGCCGACCGCGCTCCCCGCACCGATCGTGATCGGGCCGAGGACCTTCGCCCCGGCACCGATCGTGACGCCATCGCCGATGGTCGGGTGCCGCTTGACCTTGGCGAGCGAGCGCCCGCCCAGGGTCACGCCGTGGTACAGGAAAACGTCATTGCCGATCTCGGCGGTCTCACCGATCACGACCCCCATCCCATGGTCGATGAAGAACCTGCGTCCGATGGTGGCCCCTGGATGGATCTCGATCCCCGTCAGGAAGCGACCGGCCTGGGAGATGAGCCGGGCGGCGAACCGCAGGTCAGGCCTCTGCCACATTGCGTGGGTGAGGCGATGGATCCAGATGGCGTGCAGCCCGGAGTAGGCCAGGAAGTTCTCGACGTTGCCGCGGGCCGCAGGGTCATGGGCGGCGGCCGCATCGAGGTCCTCCCGCAGCCGTGCCACGGTGCGCTTGATCAGAGACACAGGTTTCCTTCTGCCGTGTCCAGGTCCGAGGGTCGGGCCTAGCCGCGGATGTCGTCGTACAGGACGGTGGAGATGTAGCGTTCGCCGAAGTCGGGGATGACAGCGACGATGAGCTTGCCCTTGTTCTCCGGACGCTTCGCGAGCTCGAGTGCGCCCCACACAGCCGCGCCGGCAGAGATGCCGCCGAGGATGCCCTCCTTGGCAGCGAGCGCACGGGACGTTGCGACGGAGTCCTCGAGGGTTGCGTCGAGCACCTCATCGTACACGTTGGTGTCGAGAACCTCGGGCACGAAGTTGGCGCCGAGACCCTGGATCTTGTGCGGGCCGGCTGCGCCGCCGTTGAGGATGGCGGAGTCCTTCGGTTCGACGGCGACCACCTGGACATCGGGCTTGCGCTCCTTGAGCAGCTGCCCCGCGCCGGTGATCGTGCCGCCCGTCCCGACGCCCGCGACGAAGATGTCCACGGCGCCGTCCGTATCGGTCCAGATCTCCTCGCCGGTTGTCGTGCGGTGGATCTCGGGGTTGGCAGGGTTGGCGAACTGCTGGGCCCAGATCGAGTTCTCCGTGTTGGCCACGATCTCCTGAGCCTTCTCGACAGCCCCGCGCATTCCATCCGAGCCGGGGGTCAGGACAATCTCGGCACCGTAGGCGCGCAGCAGCACGCGTCGCTCGGTGGACATCGTCTCGGGCATCGTGAGGATGACCTTGTAGCCGCGGGCTGCCCCGACCAGCGCGAGCGCGATACCGGTGTTGCCCGACGTGCCCTCGACGATCGTCCCGCCCGGCTTGAGCGAACCGGACTGCTCGGCGGCGTCGACGATCGCCACGCCGATGCGGTCCTTGACGCTGTTGGCCGGGTTGTAGAACTCGAGCTTGACCGCCACCTGGGCCTCGAGGCCCTCGGTGAGCCGGTTGAGGCGCACGAGGGGGGTGTTGCCGACCAGCTGCGTGACGTCGTCGTAGATGCGTGCCATGAGTCCTCTGGCTTTCGGGATGTGGGCGTGACAATAAGGCATGAACAGGGCATGAAGCCGTGCCGGGCGAAACCGGCGCCGGGGCGCCGGCTGCGGCTTCAGCCTAACCAGCGCCTTTGGCACCTGCTAGGCAGTGAGCCACCGCGAGTAATATTTGCGGGCCTTTGCAAGCTTGGGATTGATGATGACGTGGCAGTAGCCCGCATCGGGGTTCTTCCCGTAGTAGTCCTGATGGAAGTCCTCGGCGGGGTAGAAGGTCCCGACGCGTGTCACCTCCGTGACGATCGGCGCGGTCCAGAGCGTCTGGTTCCGTTCGATCGCTTCCTCGAACAGCGCCCGCTCCGTGTCCGTCATGTAGAACATGGACGACCGGTACTGGGTGCCCACGTCGTAGCCCTGCCTGTTGAGCGTGGTCGGATCGTGCAGCGCGAAGAACATGTCCAAGACGGTCTCCTGAGGGATGACGTCCTCATCGAAGGTGACGGCGACAACCTCGGCGTGACCCGTCATTCCGCTGCACACGCTGTAGTAGTCCGGGTCCGGGAAGTGTCCGCCCGTATAGCCCGAGACCACCGAAGAGACGCCCTTGGTCTTCTGGTAGACCGCATCGAGGCACCAGAAGCAGCCTCCACCCAGAATGAAAGTCTTCATGCTGCCTACAATGTCCGGAGCCCGCGGAAGATTCCCGAGAGAGGACCGAACCTCGTGTCAGAGCAGACCGGCCCCGCCCCGCTAGACGATCAGCACTCTCCCGACCAGCACGCCGAACCGGGCGAGGAGGGCCGCGAGCATCAGCCCGGCGGCGGCGTCACCCTCGCCGACGTTCTCCTTGCCATCGAAGAGCTCTGGCCTGAATCGCTCGCCGAAGCGTGGGATGCGGTCGGTCTCGTGACCGGCAGGCCCGCGCAGCCGGTGCGCAGGATCCTCTTCTGCGTCGATCCGGTCCTCGAGGTCATCGAAGAGGCGGCGGAACAGGAGGTCGACCTCATCGTCGCCCATCATCCGCTGCTGCTGCGCGGCGTGACGAGCGTCGCAGCGAACACTCCGAAGGGCCGCGCCGTCCACCGGCTGATCGAATCGGGCATAGCCCTCGTGAGCGTCCACACCAACGGCGACTCGGCCGTGGGCGGCGTCTCAGACGTGCTTGCGGATGCGCTCGGCCTGGACGGTGTCGGCCCGCTCACCCAGGCGGCCAACGGTCTCCCTGAGGAGGGCATCGGGCGAGTGGGCGATCTGGCCGAGATCACGAGCCTCGGCGACCTCGCGGAGCGTCTCTTCGCGATCCTCCCGGCCGTTGCAGGCGGGGTCCGCGTCTCGGGCGACCGCGATGGGCTCGTGCGCCGCGTCGCGGTCTGCGGTGGAGCGGGGGACAGCCTGTTCGACGCCGTGCGTGCGGCCGCTGCTGACGTGTACGTCACGGCGGACCTGCGCCACCATCCCGCGTCCGAGGCACGGGAGTCCTCTCCGGACGGGCGGCCCTACCTCATCGACGTGAGCCACTTCGCGAGCGAGTGGCTGTGGCTGCCCGCCGGCGCCGCGGCTCTGGACAATGTCCTGACCGACCAGGGCCACAGCCTCGACATCCGGGTTTCGTCGATCAACACCGACCCCTGGGACTTCATCCTCACGCCAAGCGAGGGGTAGAGTCCGCAGAACCCGCCCGGTCACGTAGGAGGACTCGATGCCCAAGGCCCCGGCCGTCGAACAGCTCAAGCTGCTCGGACTCCAGACGCTCGACGCGAGGCTGCACGCCCTCGATGTGCGGCGCCGCTCGCTCGAGGCAGATCCGCGGCTCGCCACCACGGCGGCGGACCTCGCGGCCGCGACGACGGCCGCACGGGCCGCCGATGGCGCCGTCGCAGCGGCCGAGGCCGAGCTGGCGACCTCCGAGGCGAGGGTCGCGGCGGTGTCTGAGCGGATCGCCAAGGACGAGCAGCGGCTCTACGCCGGCGGCCTGTCCAAGGACCTCGAGGCCCTCCAGAAGGACATCGCGGGACTCACCGCCCGCAAGAGCGACCTCGAGGACACCGAGCTCGAGATCCTCGAGCGCCTCGACGTCCTCCGCCAGGAGCAGGGCGTCACGTCCCAGGCTCTTGCCACGGCCGAGACGGCCAGGGCGGCCCTGCGTGGGGAGCTGGACGCCCAGCTCGCCGAGGTCGCGGGGGAGCGGGCGCGGATCGCTGCCGAGCGCGCGGGATTTGTCTCGGGGGTGGACTCTGGCCTGGTCGCGGTCTACGAGAAGACGCTCGCCAAGAATGGTGTTGGGGCGGCGCGGCTGTTCCACGGCACATCCGAGGGCTCGGGCATGGCCCTCAGTCCGGGGGACCTCGCCACAATCCGGTCCGCCGCGGAGGACGAGATCGTCTTTTGTCCGGATTCGGGCTGCATCCTTGTCCGTTCCCCCGAGTGGTCCTGAGCCCCCTTCCGCTGCGGGTTTCCAGTCCTGCGGGGCCTAATCCCGCAGGATGAGCGCGAGGGAGTGCGCCCGCCGGGCCGTTCCCGCGACCAGTTCGGCCTCCCAGCGCTCGCGGGCGACGGCGAGCAGGGCCTCGGGCGTCGACGGCGCCTTCCCCCGGCGAGTCAGCAGGTGCCGCACCAGCTCGCCGCGGTGGTGCTTCGCGAAGTGGCTCACCACGCTGCGCCTTCCGTCCCGCTCCCTGAAGACATCGACGGCCACGGTCGTGGCCGCCGGCGGAGCGTAGGCCGCGGCGTAGGTGCTCGAGCGGCAGTCGACGACGAGGCCTACCGCGGTGCGCTCGGCGAGGGCCTCGGCCAGACGCGGCTTCCAGAAGGACGCGAGCCGTCCGAGGCCGGGCAGCGCCGTCGACATCGACAGCCGGTAGGCGGGGACCTGGTCGGCGAACCCGACGGCGCCCCACAGCGCGGACACGACGACGACACACTCCTCGGCACGCCGGCGCTGCGCGGGCGTGAGGGTCCTGTACCCGAGCGCCTCGTACAGGACGCCCGAGTAGACGGAGTGGGCCGGCGCCGCCGGTTCCTCGTCGAGCCGCCGGTTCCGCTCGACGTCGTGCGCAAGCGACGCGCCCACGCCGAGCGCCTCGAGCGCGTCCTCGCGCGCGCTCACCTCGGCGAGCGCAGCCACAACCTCCCGACGGGCAGCCTCGAGAGCGGGGAAGCTCAGCGAGGCGAGGTCGACGGCGGGACCCGCCGAAGCGGGCGTCTTGCCCTCTGAGGGCGGGAGCAGGATGAGCACCACGGAATCGTACAAGGCGCGCCATGGTGCTGGCTCGGGCTACACTGGTGGGTCGAGGACAGGTCGGCCGGGCGATCGCGGGGCGGCCCCACATGGGGAAGCCGCGAGGAAAGTCCGGGCTCCACAGGGCAGGGTGGTGGGCAACGCCCACTCGGGGCAACCCGCAGGCCAGTGCCACAGAGAAGAGACCGCCGGCGCGCTGTGCCCTCGTGCACGGGGCGCCGGTAAGGGTGAAACGGCGGTGTAAGAGACCACCAGCTCCCCGGGCGACCGGGGAGGCTAGGTAAACCCCACCCGGAGCAAGGCCAGACAGGGCGCGTTCGAGGGCTGCCCGCCCGAGCGCCCGGGTAGGCCGCTTGAGGCCGCCGGCAACGGCGGTCCTAGATGGATGATCGCCTCCCGCGCAGGGGTAACCCCGCACGGAGACAGAACCCGGCTCACAGGCCGGCCTGTCCTCGCTTTCCGAGCTGAATTCCAAGCTGAATTCCGAGACCAACTGAGAGCCTGTGAGTGACTTCACAGGCCAACCGGACCTGTCCGAGTGCCCTCTCGCGTAGACTGGAACACGAACGTAGATGTTCTCACGGGCCGGGCTCTGCGATCGCAGAACCGGCTCTTTTCATGCCCGCCGACCAACCCTGGTGCATCCATGGTGGGCATGCGCACGATGGCGTGCGCGCGACTGCAGAGAAAGGCACGTGTGTGAGCACAACGACGGAATCCGCCCTCGGCACCTGGATTGGACGCGAGGCCGCCGCGGAGGAGATGATCCCGATCATCGGGCGCCTCTACCGCCAGAACAACGTAGTGACCTCGGTCCACGGCCGCAGCCTCATCAATCAGTCCGTGGTGGGCATCCTCAAGGCCCACCGCTGGGCCCGCCAGATCGACAGCGAAGAACTGGCCCTCGAGGAGACCCTCCCGATCGTCAGGGCACTCGACACCCTCGAGCTCGGCGCGGCGTCCATCGACATCGCGCGTCTCAACGAGGCGTTCCGCGCCAAGGGCCAGTCGCTTCCCCTCGAGGACTTCCTCCGCTCCGAGCTCGCCGAGATCGTCGGCAAGCACGGCGCTGACCCGCGCCGGAGCACCGATGTGGTGCTGTACGGCTTCGGGCGGATCGGCCGTCTCCTGGCCCGTATCCTCATCGAGCACGCGGGCGGCGGCGACGGATTGCGCCTCCGCGCCATCGTGGTGCGCAAGGGCTCGGACAGGGACCTCGTCAAGCGCGCAAGCCTGCTCCGCCGGGACTCCGTGCACGGTGCCTTCGAGGGCACCATCACGGTCGACGAGGAGAAGAACACGATCCTCGCCAACGGCACCCTCATCCAGGTCATCTACTCGGACAGCCCGGCGACCATCGACTACACCGCGTACGGCATCAACGACGCGATCGTCGTGGACAACACCGGCCGCTGGCGCGACGAGGAGGGCCTGTCGCAGCACCTCCAGAGCAAGGGCGTGGCCCGTGTGCTCCTCACCGCTCCGGGCAAGGGCAGCCTGCCGAACATCGTGCACGGCATCAACCACACGTCTGTCACCGCGGACGACAAGATCGTGACCGCGGCATCCTGCACGACGAACGCGATCACCCCGGTCCTCAAGGCGATCAACGACAAGTACGGCGTGGTCCACGGCCATGTCGAGACGGTGCACTCGTTCACGAACGACCAGAACCTCATCGACAATTTCCACAAGGGCGACCGCCGTGGCCGTGCCGCAGGCCTCAACATGGTGATCACGGAGACCGGTGCGGCCAAGGCTGTTGCGAAGGCTCTCCCCGAGCTCGCCGGCAAGCTCACGGGCAACGCGATCCGCGTCCCCACCCCGGACGTCTCGATGGCCGTTCTGAACCTCAGCCTTGAGCACGAGACGACGAAGGAAGAGGTCAACACCTACCTCCGCGAGATGTCGCTGCACTCCGACCTGCGCAAGCAGATCGACTACATCGACTCGCCCGAGGTGGTCTCCAGCGACTTCGTCGGGTCGCGCCGCGCGGGCATCGTGGACGGGCTGGCGACGATCTCGAGCGGCAAGAACCTCGTGCTCTACGTCTGGTACGACAACGAGTTCGGCTACAGCTCCCAGGTGGTGCGCGTCCTCGAGGATATGGCGGGCGACCACGCGCCGTCGTTCCCCGTGCAGACCGCAGCCGATGAGTACAGCTTGGCAACGACTCGGTAGCAACGCTGGATTCGTGGAGGCCACGGGGGCAAGATGCACCTATGGAAGCTACTGAGCATGAGAGCACTCTCGAGCACGCGCTCGACGTCGCCAAAGCCAATGCCAAGCAGGCGAAACTCCTGGTCGACCACGCCAAGGCAGGGCTCGCGAAGGGGGACGTCACCCCTGAACGGGTCGCCCAGCTGGAGGAGCTCCAGCAGGCTGCGGACGAGGACCTCCTGCGCGTGACCCGCGAGCAGTAGGACCCGGTCCGTCAGAGCACGGGCAATGACGAAGGGCGCCGCACCTCATGGTGCGGCGCCCTTCGTCGTGGGTGGCCTGAGGCGGACGGGCTAGCGCTGGGCGCTGCGCCCCACGGGCCCGTCAGGCTGGGCCGTGGTCGTGGTTGTGCTCGTGGTTGTGCTCATGCCCGTCATGGTCATGGTCGTCGTGTCCGAAGGGGTCCGGGTCGACGCCGGGCATCCAGGTGAGCCCGGGAACGCCCCATCCATGCTTGCGGGCTGCCCGGCGCGCCTTCTTCCCGTAGCGGTCATTGAGGCGGTCCACGTAGAGCTTGCCGTCCAGATGGTCGTACTCGTGCTGCATGACTCGGCCGAACCATCCGGTGGCTACAAACTCGACTGGCCGTCCGTCGCCGTCGAACCCCTCGACCTTCACCCACTCAGCACGCTTGAGCGGGTAGCCCTCTCCGGGGAACGAGAGGCAGCCCTCTTCGTCCTCCTCTGGGTCCGGCGCCGTACCGGGGACCTTCGATAGGGTGAGACGCGGATTCACGAGGACGCCGCGGGGCGGCACGCTGTCGTCATTGTCGAACTTGTACACGAACACGCGGCGGCCCACCCCGATCTGGGGCGCTGCGAGCCCTACTCCGTGGGCGGCATCATTGGTCTCGTGCATGTCGGCGATGAGCGTGCGCAGTGCGTCGTCGAACTCGGTGACCTCGACCGCCCGGCGGTGCAGGACGGGCTCGCCCCAGATCGTGATGGGATGGACAGCCACAGCGCGACTCCTGACATCGGTTCTGGACCACATACTGCGGGGAACAGGATAAGGCCGCCGGGGAATTCCCTGGCGGCCTTATCCTGGCCGGTGGTACCGGCCTCTTTCGGGGTGAGTAACGGGGCTCGAACCCGCGACCTTCTGGACCACAACCAGACGCTCTGCCAACTGAGCTATACCCACCATCGTCCTTCGCAGAAAACGCTCAGGCGTTCTCCGGTGCGAAAGCAACGAGAAATAGTCTACCCGCTCGCGAGGGGTGCTCACGACCAAAACTCCCCCCGGGGGCTAATTTTCTTGGTCGTCCATTCCCTCGGATGAACTGTTGGTGTTCGAAGCAGCGGCGGAGATGCGCGCGGCCACTTCGCGGGCCGCTACGGACTCAGGCCCGGGCTCCGGAACGAACACCGTCTCGCGGTAGTACCGGAGCTCGTCGATCGAATCGCGGATGTCACCGAGTGCGCGATGGTTTCCAGTCTTCGCGGGCGACTGGAAGTAGGCGCGCGGGTACCACCGGCGGGCGAGCTCCTTGATGGTCGAGACATCGATCACCCGGTAGTGCAGGTGCTCGATGACCTCGGGCATGTCACGCGCGAGGAAGATGCGATCGGTGCCGACAGAGTTGCCGCCGAGCTGGGCCTTCTTCGGTTCCTTGACCCACGCACGGATGTACTGCATGACCTCGGCCTGTGCGGCCTCCATGGTCATCCCGTGGGGTAGCTCGTCCAGGAGCTTCGACTCGGTGTGCATGGTCCGCACAAAATCGCCCATACCGGCCAGCGCCTCGTCGCTGGGCCTGATGACGACGTCGACCCCGTCGCCGAGGATGTTGAGCTCTGAATCTGTGACGAGCACGGCCACCTCGATGAGGGCATCGGCGACCGGATCGAGTCCGGTCATCTCACAGTCGATCCAGACAATGTTTTCGTTGCTGATGGGCACTCGCCCAGACTACCGCGAGCCCACCGGGGCCCGGAGTCCGTCCCGAGGCCGGGGCCTGCCCCGGTGCTAAGATAAGGCTCTCCCACACTGAACGAAGGGTGACCTATGTCTTCACAGCGCCCTGGCCTGCCCGGGAGGATCCTCGAGCGGCTCGGTTCACTGTGGACATCCGTACCTCCGGCGGGCGTCAACCAGCCAGCACACTGGGCGCTCGGCCAAGGCCTCGTGGGGTCCCTCCTGATCGTGTTCGGCTCGATCGGCGTCGGCTGGCTCGCCGATGCATCGGTCTTCACACGGAATCCGCTCTTCATCACGCTGCGCACGGAGACGTGGGGCGTCACCACTTCCATCATTGCGCTCGTCATCGGGGCGATGCTCCTGACGCGCTCGTGGCTCAGGCTCGGCCAGCGGCTGAGACGGTGGGGGCCGGGGGCCATCCGCCCCGTGGTCCTCGCAGTCCTCCTGTGGGGCCTCCCTCTCATGTTCGCCGTGCCGATCTACTCGCGTGACGTCTACGCCTACGGCGGCCAAGGGCGGCTCATGGTCGCCGGGCTCAATCCCTACACGAACGGCATCTCAAGCCTGAACAACTGGCTCGAGCTCGGCACGGACCCCTCCTGGGCCTCGACGCGCACGCCGTACGGTCCATACTTCCTCTGGCTCGAGCGCTGGGTCGTCCAGATCACGGGTGGCCAGCCGGACTCGTCCGTCCTGATGTTCCGCATGATCGCCCTCGCCGGCGCGGCCCTGTGTGCGTATTACGGATACCGGCTCGCCCAACTCCATGGGGTCGACGGCGCGCGCACCGTGTGGCTCATGGTGGCCAACCCGCTCTTCCTGATCTCGTGCATCGCGAGCGCCCACAACGAGGCGCTCATGATCGGTCTCGCCGTCGCCGGCGTGTACTACGCCGAGAAGGGCAATTGGCTCGCAGGAATTGTCCTTACAACGCTCTCGATCGGCGTCAAGCCCATCACAGCGATCGTGCTTCCCTTCATCGGGCTCCAGTGGGCCGGTCCGGGGGCCACCTGGGGGCGGAGATTCCTGTGCTGGGCCGGGACCGGGCTCATCAGTCTGGCGCTGTTCGCCGTGAGTTCGCTCGCCTACGGACTCGGTTTCGGATGGGTCAACGCCATCGTCGATCCAACGCCGGGCTTCATTGCCTACACGCCCTCGGGCTTTTCGAGCAACATCCTCGCGGGACTCCTGACCGCGATAGGGCTCGACGGCGGGTCGATCGCAGAGGCGTTCCGGACCGCCCTGAAATGGGCCGGGATCGGCATCGCCGTGCTGCTCATACTGCGCGGCGACGACCGTCAGGTAGTGCGCCGCCTCGGACTCGCCTTCACGGCGATCGTGGTCCTCGGACCGATCATCCAGCCGTGGTACGTGCTCTGGTTCTTCCCGTTCCTTGCAGTGACCGGCATCAGGGACAACTGGCAGGTCAAGCTCTGGTACCTGACGGTCGTGTTCTTCGTGGTCTTCGGGGCGCAGGACCAACTGCACATCTTCGGGTTCGTGAACACACCGCTGCCGGCCGACGCCATCGCCGGCCTCGTGGCACTGGCCTTCGTGGCCTACCTTGTCCTGCTGGACCCGAAGACGCGCCGCATCATCTTCGAGCGGCCCCGGAAGGGCGGCCACAGTGGCATCGAGGCCCGCGGCTCGTAACTGAAGGAACCCGGTCGTAGCTGACAGGATCCGGGCCTCAGGCGGCCACCGCCGGGAGAGCCCCACCCAAGGACCGTCCGAAGCCCAGGGTTGGGCGGTTGGTAGGTCCGAGGATCTGACCCCCGGCGGGGGGAGTCAGTCGATCGTGGCGTGGTCCACGGTGTGCGCGGGGGCACCCTTGCGGCCGAGCCGTGCGAGGCGGATGGCCGACCACACGAAGAGCACCACGAGCAGGACGTTCCGCACGGTCAGGACGAAAGCCATGATCGCGCTGTTGTGGCTCAGGGCGTCGTAGAAGAGCGGGTAGATGAAGTAGGTCGCCACGGCGATGCCGATGAGCAGGCGCGCCGGGACACGCCATGCTGCGCGGTCCTGTGCCAGGCCGAGGGCGACCACGGGGCCGAGCCAGACCATGAACTGCGGCGAACCGACCTTGTTGAACACGATGAACGCGCTCACCATCGCCAGTGCCCCCGCGAGGAGCAGCTCGGACCGGTCTTCATGCCCGCGCTTCTTGCCCTCGTGCAGCGCCCAGAAGATCGTGCCGGCGATGGCGACGGCGACGACAACGAAAAGCGGTTGCATGAGTGCTGAAGCGATGGTCGAACCGGGTCCGTCGACCTGCATCGAGTTGATCTCGGTATTCATGTACATGCGGGCGCCGCCAAGGCCGAGAACGGACATCCAGAGCCACGGCGTCGTGAACGTCGCCTCGAGCTGCATGCCGCGCGAGCCCTGGGTCGTGAGGAAGTCCAACAGGTGGTGGAAGACTCCGAGCGCGACGGCGACGGCGGCAACGACGGCGGTGACGGCCACCGCGCCGACGATGACCTTCCACCGGTCCCGGACGACTGCGAAGAGGGGAAGCAGCGCGGCGGCCGGCCAGACCTTCATCCACGTCGCCACTGCGAGGATTGCGGACGCCGCGAACGGGCTCGCCACTCCGAGACTCAGGCCCATGAGGACGATGGGCGCGGTGACGCCGTCGACTCTCGCAAAGCCGAGGAGGCCCATGAGGGCGATGAACACGAGCCACCACCACGCCGCGCGGACTCCCTCGGGCTTGCGTCCCCAGCCACTCAGGATGCCCAGGGCCACGCCGTTGAGCAGGGAGGTGAGCAGCACCCACAGGATGAGGAACGGGCCGGGGCCGGCGAGGCCGGAGATCCAGATCGGCAGTAGCCCCCCGATCGGATACACCCAGGGCGACGGCTCGACGTTCTGGGGGAACCCAGCGGCGGCCCAGTCGCGGTAGATATTGGTGTCGCTGAAGGCCTGGCCCTGGAACACGAAGATCGAGAGGTAGGCGAGATAGCCGATGTGAACTGCGAGGTAGCCGGTCAGGAGGCCTCGGGGCGTCAGGAGCCATGCGGTGAATCGGCGCGGCGGCCGGCCGGTCTGGCTCGTGTCCATCGGGCGGGCTGGCTGGCTGGAAATGGGTTCTCTCCTCGGCGTCGGTCGACGGGCCGCTGTAGGGCTCGCGGCCGCCCGCCAGTCTACCAGCGCGGCCCCCCACACCCTGGGGGCGATTCCCGCCCTGATAGCATCGAGAACACGTCATGCCGACGGGGGTGCTGCCCAGCCGGGGCATGCTCCTCCCGGCCCTTCGCGAAACAGGAAACAGTAGGGACCCTGATGCCCAAGCCTCCGGCAGGCGGCAGCCTGAGCGTGCCCCCGGCGGCGCGGACTATCGCTGCCCTTCCGGGTGCGGGCAGCACCGCCGTCTGGCAGGGTGCGATCGCTTCGCTGTGCATGGCCGTCGGCGGACTGGGCGTGGGATGGATGGCTAGCGGCTCATCGCTCATCAGGGTCCCCTTCTTCATCGTCCTCCGCGATAATCCGGTGCTCGTGTTCCTCAGTACGGCGCTCGTCGTTTTCGGCGGCCTGTTGCTCGTGCGGGCCTGGCTCCGTCTGGACCAGCGCGTCCAGGACTGGGGCGCCGTGGATCCGAAGGTGACAGTGCGGGTGGCCGCGCTCTGGTGCGCCCCGCTCATGCTCACGTTCCCGCTCTTCAGCCGGGACGTTTACGCCTACATCGGCCAAGGGCGCCTCATGGCCGCCGGGCTCGATCCGTACGTCAACGGCATCTCGGCCCTGAACAACTACCACAACCTCGGTCCAGACTCGATGTGGACCGAAGCGCCCACGCCGTACGGGCCGCTCTTCCTGTGGATCGAACAGGGCATCGTGGGGCTCAGTGGTGGAAGCCTCGAAATCGCCTTCCTCCTGTTCCGCATCGTCGCGGCACTGGGCGTGGTGCTGTGCGCCGTCGCGGTGATCGGCCTCTCGAAGCACTTCGGCCTGGATCCGTCCAAGACCCTCTGGCTCACCGTGGCGAACCCCCTCTTCGTCATCAACTTCATCGCAAGCATCCACAACGACGCCCTCATGCTCGGCCTGCTGCTCGTGGGCCTTCTCGCAGCTGTGCGGCGCCGGCCCGTGCTCGCCGTCGTGCTCGTGACGGCCTCCATCGGCGTCAAGCCGATCACCGTCCTAGCATTGCCGTTCATCGGCCTCATCTGGGCGGGCAAGGGGGCCGGATGGGGGCGCCGGATTGCCCGGTGGGCCGGTACGGCCGCGATCTCGCTGGCTCTACTCACGATCGCCGGGGCGGTCTCGGGCTTCTGGTTCGGCTGGGTACCGGCCATGGCCACGCCGGGGACGGTGTGGATCTGGTACGCGCCGTTTGGGCTCCTCTCGGTCGTCGCGGGGTGGCTGACCCAGATCGCCGGCGGGGACCCGGACTTCGTCGCCGTGATCATCAAGCGACTCGGGACGATCATCGGCGTTGTGGCCGCCGCGTGGCTCATTGTGCGGGGAGGAACCGAGAAGGTCATGCTGCGCATGGCGCTCGCCTTCGCGGCCGTGGTCGTCACGGCGCCGATGATCCAGCCCTGGTACATCACGTGGCTCATGGCATTGTTCGCTCTCGTCGGGGTCAGTGGGGGCCGGCCTCAGCTGGCCTACTACGTGGTGACCGTGTTCTTCACCGTCATCGCACTCACGGACCAGCTCGACGTGTTCGAGTGGATTCCGCTGGTCGTGGTCCGTTCGGTGGCCATCGTGCTGAGCGTTGCCTTCGTCGCGTACATGGTGCTCTGGGACTGGAAGACGCGCATCCTGTTCGCCCCGCTCATCCCCTCGCGGCGCGGGGCATGACCCCCACCGGCCCCGTTCGGGCCTGGTTCGCCGATGTGGCACCCGCGCACGGTTCGCTGCCCCCACGTGCCCACCTCGACACCGATGCCGCGTCGATGACGCTCGACGGCGAGTGGGCCTTCCGCCTGCTGCCGCGGGTTCCGAGGCATGGCGGCAACGGGTTCGAAGCGCCGGGCTTCGACGACAGCGCATGGGACCTCGTGCGCGTCCCCCACTGCTGGCAGCTCGAGGGCGTGCCGGGGCTGCCGCGGTACTCGGGGCCCGCCTACACCAACGTGGTCTACCCGTTCCCGATCGATCCGCCGGATGTCCCCGACGAGAACCCGGTAGGGGAGTACCGCCGCCGGATGGACCTCCCGGACGCCCCCGACGGCGGCCGGTGGCTCGTGCGGTTCGAGGGCGTCGATTCTGCGTACGAGGTCTACCTCAACGGCACGCGGGTCGGCGACGCCATGGGGTCGAGGCTCACCCACGAGTTCGACGTGACGGAATACGTCGTTCCCCGTGGCAACGTCCTCGCGATGCGCGTGCTCCAGTGGTCCGCTGGATCCTATCTCGAGGACCAGGACATGTGGTGGCTCTCCGGGATCTTCCGCTCGGCGAGCCTCCTGAACCGCCCCGCGGGCGGGATCGACGAGGTGTTCGTCCATGCGGACTTCGACGCCGCCGCCCACACGGGGCGACTGCTCGTCGAAGCGCCGCCCGGCGCCGTCGTGCGTCTTCCCGAGCTCGGCATCGAGGTGCCGGCCAATGAATCGCTTGTGGTCTCTGACGTCGAACCCTGGAGCGCTGAGGTGCCGCGGCTCTACCGCGGAACGGTCTCGACGGGGGCCGAGACGGTGGACCTCGCGGTGGGGTTCAGGACGATCTCGATTGACGATGCCACCCTCCTGGCCAACGGCGTCCCTCTCCGGCTGCGCGGCGTGAACCGCCACGAGTGGCACCCGAAGGCGGGCAGGACCCTCGACGAGGCTACGATGCGAGCGGACATCGAGCTCATGAAACGGCACAACGTCAACGCCGTCCGCACGAGCCACTACCCGCCGGATGCGCGCTTCCTCAGACTGTGCGACGAGTACGGCCTGTGGGTCCTTGACGAATGTGACCTCGAGACCCACGGGTTCGAGCGCATCGGGTGGCGCCTGAACCCCAGCAGCGAACCGGTTTGGCGCGAGGCGCTCCTCGACCGCATGCGCCGCACGGTCGAGCGGGACAAGAACCACCCCTGCGTGATCGGCTGGTCGCTCGGCAACGAATCGGGGCGCGGGGCGAATCTCGAGGCGATGGCAGCGTGGACGCGCTCGCGCGATCCGGACCGGTTCATCCACTATGAGGGCGACTGGGACAGCGCATACGTCGACGTGTACTCCCGGATGTACGCAGACCATGCCGAGACCGAGCTCATCGGCCGTGGCGAAGAGCCTCCCACCAGCGATCCCCAGCATGACCGGCGACGGCGCGCGCTGCCTTTCATCCTGTGCGAGTACGCGCACGCGATGGGCACGGGTCCGGGCGGCCTCGCGGAGTACGCGGACCTCTTCGAGGCGTATCCGCGCCTCGCGGGTGGTTTCGTGTGGGAGTGGATCGACCACGGCATCCTCCAGCGGGCAGCCTCGGGGGCCTACGAGGGTGAGGAGTTCTTCGCGTACGGCGGGGACTTCGGCGAAGAGGTGCACGACGGCAACTTCGTGGCGGATGGCCTCCTCTTCCCGGACCGGACGGCCTCCCCGGGCCTCGCTGAGCTCGCCAAGGCGTACGAACCCTTGCGCATCGAACCGTCACGTGACGGCGTCACGGTGACATCTCTCTTCGGACACCGCACGACGTCGGGGATCGACTTCCGCTGGAGGATAGAGGACGACGGGGAGCCTGTTGCCTCGGGTCCCCTCGCGGTGCCGGATTTGGGGCCGGGGGAAGCCATTCGGGTTCCATTTCCCGGTCGCACGGGCGCCCCCGTTGCGGCCGCAGGCCCGGGGGGACCGCAGCGCTGGGTCACTGTGAGCGCGCATCTGGCGGTGGACGAGCCGTGGGCTGCCGCCGGCCATGAGTTGGCCTGGGGGCAGGCACGGCTCGACGACCATGGGGAGCCCCCGCGGGGGCGTGCGCGGCCCGCGGGCGACTCTCGCGCGGTCGTGCAGACCGATGGCGGGTGGGAACTCGGCCCGGGCCGTTTCGATGCCTTCGGAACGCTTGTGGAGCTGTCCGGACTGGCCGTCCGCGGGCCGCGGCTCGACCTGTGGCGCGCCCCCACCGACAACGACGAGCGGGGCGACGCTCCGCCGTCCGCAGACTGGCGCGCGCTGGGACTCGATCGGCTGCGCCACCGCACCGTATCGGTCACGTCCGAGGATCGCGCACTGAGCGTCGTGGCACACGTCATGCCCGCGGGGGTCGACGTGGGCTACGAGGTCGAATACCGCTGGCATGCGCACGACGGCGCGCTCCGGCTCGACGTGTTCGGCTCGCCGCTGGGCTCATGGGCCGTCCCTGTTCCTCGTCTCGGCGTCCGGATGGGGATTCCATCCCAGCTCGACGCGGTCGCGTGGGTGGGGCTCGGCCCGGGCGAGGCGTATCCCGATGTTTCACTCGCCGCGCGCGAGGGCCGGTTCGCCTCCGATGTCGCAAGCCTCCAGACGCCCCGCCTGAGGCCGCAGGAGAACGGTGCACGGCGCGGCGTGAGGAAGGCGGAGCTGACTGGCGGCGGTTCCCGGCTGACGGTGAGCGGCGAGTGCTTCATCCTCACGGTCCGCCCCTGGACCACCGAGGCGCTGGACGCGGCGGCGCATCCCACCGATCTGGTGCCCGATCCGCGATGGCTGTGGATGAATCTGGACGACGAGCAGCACGGGATCGGTACAGGCGCCTGCGGTCCCATCGAACTGCCGCGCTATCGGCTCGAGGCCAAGCGCTTCCGGCTGTCCGTCGCACTCAGTGCGGAGGCTGGCTGAGCGGACCCGGGCTCCAGACCGGGGCCCGGCCTCAACGTGCCGAGCCCCGGTGGGGTGAGAATTTGGCGCCCCAGGAGGTGTGTGATGTCAGGACATCGTTGACGCATGTGGCGGGACATCGTTGACAGGTGACAGTTGACTGCTGTGGCGGGACATCGTTGACGCCTTCCGGCATGTCGCGGGACATCGTTGACACCTCGCCCATTGGGCTTCTGCCATGTCGAAGAACAAGGTCATCGTCGTCGCAGTCCTTGAGGGTGGGATGTCCAAGGCCGAAGCAGCCCGCCGGTACGGCATCAGCCGCCAATGGGTCCACCAACTCATCGCCCGCCACGCAGCCGAAGGAGAGGCCGGCCTCGAGGCCCGCTCCCGGCGGCCCCGCACCAGCCCGCAGCAGACGCCGGCCAACGTTCAGGAGAGGATCCTGGTCCTACGCGCCGACCTGCAGGCCAAGGGCCTGGACTCCGGGGCCGAGACCATCGCTGCCCATCTCGGACGCGAGGGCCTCCCGGTGCCCGCGAGCACCACCATCCACCGCATCCTCCGGGCCGCCGGCGCGGTCGCCCCCGAACCCCACAAGCGTCCCAAGTCCTCCCTGCGACGCTTCGCCGCGGCCCAGCCCAACGAGACCTGGCAGTCCGACTTCACCCACTGGCACCTGGCCGACGGCACCGACACCGAGATCATCGACTTCCTCGACGACCACTCCCGCTGCCTGCTCCACCTCACCGCCCACCCCAGGACGACCGGCGCCATCGTCGTGGACGCCTTCCTGGACACCGCACAGGAACACGGCCTGCCCGCCAGCACCCTGACCGACAACGGCATGGTCTACACCACCCGCCTGGCCGGCGGGAAAGGAGGCCGCAACGCCTTCGAGAGCCTCATCGCAGGGCTCGGGATCGTCCAGAAGAACGGATCCCCCGGCCACCCCCAGACCCAGGGCAAGATCGAGCGCTTCCACCAGACCCTGAAGAAATGGCTCCACAGCCAGCCTCCGGCCCAGACCATCGAGGACCTGAACGACCAGCTCACCAGATTCCGCCACGTCTACAACCACGAACGCCCCCACCGCGCGCTCGGCAGGCACACACCCGCCGAGGCCTACGCCCAGACCCCCAAGGCCGGCCCCGCGGCCGCCGCCCAGGGGGCACACTTCCGCGTCCGGACCGACCGCGTCGACGCCGACGGCAAGGTCACCCTCCGCCACGCGGGACGCCTCCGTCACCTCGGCATCGGCCGCGCCCACAGGCACAAACGCATCATCCTGCTCGTCCACGACGCCGAGGCCACCGCCATCGAGCACGGCACCGGCGAGATCCTCGCCGA
>NZ_JAVFJK010000007.1:0-158095 GCF_030908215.1 Sinomonas sp. ASV486
GTGCGGAAACGGAACCATGCTACGCGTCCACCATACGGTCCCCAGACAACAAACCCCAGGGAACCAGCCACAACAGAACACACTCACGGAACACCGTGACCACACACTTCCCCACCCCCACCCCGGGGGCGCGCGGAGCAAGGGTTACGGCGGCCACAGCGTGGGGGAAACGCCCGGACCCATCCCGAACCCGGAAGCTAAGACCCACAGCGCCGATGGTACTGCACCCGCCAGGGTGTGGGAGAGTAGGACACCGCCGGACAACCATTCAAGGCAGAACGGGCCCCACCACGTGGGGCCCGTTCCCATTTAACTGCTGATCTTCTTCGGCAAGAGCGGACTTCGGCCGAGGATGGGTTGCACCTACGATCGAGTGCATGGACCCACTCTTCTCGCACGCCTCGCAGACCGACGGGGACAAACCAGCCCAAGGTGACGCGCCGCCGTCGCGCGTCTACCGTCTCGCGCTGCCGGTGCCGCGGGACATCGTGTACAACGCGTTCGTCGGAGACCTCCACTTGTGGTGGCCAGCCGCGTACACCGGCTTCGGTGCGGGAACCCATGCGTTCCTCGAAGAAGGCATCGTGGGGGAGGAAGGGCCGGACGGGACGCTCCAGGTCTGGGGCGAGGTGGCCCGCGAGGATCCCGGCGAACTCCTCGAGCTCGTCTGGAAGCTCGCTTGGCGGCCCGATGCCCCGACGCGGCTCGAGATCGTCTTCGAGGACTGCGACGGCGGGACGGTGGTCACTCTGACCCATGACGGGTGGGCCGCTGGCTCCGAGGGGCGGGAGCAGTTCGAGAAGTACGCCGACTGGCCCGAGATTCTCGGTCGATTCGCCGCGTTCTTCGGTGAGCCGGCCGAATCGGTCGAGACGGTCTAGCGGAGCGACCGCGGGACGGCAGTGCTCATGCGGATCACGAACTCGGGTTCGACAATGCGGGTTTCGGGCTCGGCTCCATCGGACTCGAGCTCCTTGATCAGCATGTGCGCTGCATCGGCGCCTTGGCGGGCCGGGGCCTGGTCGAAGGTCGTGAGGCCGAACATCTCACCGAGCTCGTGGCCGTCAATGCCGATCACCGACACGTCGTAGGGCACCTGGAGGCCCAGCTGCTGTGCGGCGGTGATCGCCCCGATGGCCATCTCATCCGATGCGGCGAAGATCGCGGTGGGGCGTCCGGCAGGGGACGCGAGGAGGCGTTTGGCCGTGGCATGGGCGCCGGCAATCGTGAAGTCCGTGGGCGCAAGCCACTCAGGCCGTACACGAACGCCGGCCTCGCGCATGGCGGCCTCGAAGCCGAGACGACGGTTTGCCGGGAGCGCGAAGTCGCGCTCGAATTCGGGGGTGCCGCTCAGATGGCCGATGTCGCGGTGGCCCAAGCCGAGCAGGTGCTCGGTAGCGTGCTTGGCCACCGCGAAGTCATCGATATGGAGTGTGGCGACGCCTTCGATGGCGCCGCCGAGTCCGACGATCGGCCGGCCCACGCGCAGCAACTGGGCGACCTCGGCGGGTGAGAGCTCGAGCGAGACGGCCACGACGCCGTCGAGCCTCTGGCGGCGCAGGAAGTCCGTCAGTACGCTCTGCCGTCTGCCGGGCTGTTCGCCCGTGTTGTAGAGGGTGAGGTCATAGCCGGCCTCGAGCAGGGCCTTGGAAACGCCCTCGAGGACGGAGGAGAAGAACCACCGGCTCACGGTGGGCACCATGACGCCGATGTTGCGGGTCCGCCCCGAGGCGAGGCTCGAGGCGTTGTACGAGGGCACGAAACCGAGTTCCGCGGCCGCGTCGAGGACCCTCTGGCGGCTCCTCTCCGAGACGTTGCCCCGTCCGCTGAGGGCGCGGGACACGGTGGCCATTGAGACGCCCGCCGACTGTGCGACGTCGCGGATGCTCACGCTCGTCCCGGGGTCGTCCTTCATGCGGCCCTTCTCCTCTACGACGTCGGCGTTATTCGCCCAGTATGAGCCAGGCGGCCTCTCCGGGGCCGAGATCCGCAGACCCGGTTTCTCCAGACCGGACTGCGACCTCGAGGAGCGGCAGGGGCACTGCGGACTCGCCGGCGTTCAGCATGACCAGAATAGTGCCGTTCGCGAAGGCCAGGACGCCATCCCGGCATAGATCAGGGACCCAGGCCAGGCTGCCCGCGCCGAGCGCGCGTTCCCGCCGGTGCGAAAGCACACGCCGGTAGAGGTTCAGATGGGATTCGGAGGCAAGCGCCTGGGCATCCCGCGCGAGCTCTGCCCAGAGCTCCGGTTGAGGGAGCCAGCTTGCGCCCGTCTCGCTGAAACCGTGGGCCGGTGCCCCGGACCGCCAGGGGATCGGGACGCGGCACCCGTCGCGGCCCACGCGCTCACCGCCAGTGCGATGGAACGTCGGGTCCTGTCGCTCGTGCGGGGCGATGAACGTGTTGTCCACGAGGCCGAGCTCCTCGCCCTGGTAGAGGTAGGCGCTGCCCGGCAGCCCCAGCATGAACAGCGTGGCTGCGCGCGCCCTGGTGCGGCCCAGAGCCACGTCCGGCTGCGGGTCCTCGGGGCCGAGTCCCTCACCGACGTTCAGGCCCACGCCGGGCAGGCCGAGCCGGGAGGCATGCCGGACCACGTCATGGTTCGAAAGCACCCAAGTAGTCGGCGCCCCCACGGCGTCGAACGCCTCGAAGGACGCGTTGACGACGGCGCGCAGCGCCTCCGCCTCGAAGGGAGCCCCCAGGAAGGGGAAGTTGAAGGCCTGATGGAGCTGGTCAGGGGCGACCCACTGGGCCATGCGGTCGAGCGGATCGACGTTCGCCTCGGCACACAGGACGCGGTCCGGGCCGTATTCGGCGAGGATGGCACGCCATCTCCGGTAGACGTCCCTGAGTGCAGGCTGGCCGAACATCGGAGCGAGGTGCCCCGGGAACCCCGGCGAGGACCCGCCGTCGGCCTTGCCTCCCCAGTCCGGGAGCCCCGCCGCCTTGACGAGCGCGTGGGCGACGTCGACGCGGAAGCCGGCCGCGCCGCGGTCGAGCCAGAAGCGCAGGACGCGCTCGAACTCGTCGCCCACGGCAGGGTTGTCCCAGTTGAAGTCCGGCTGGCTCGAGTCGAAGAGGTGCAGGTACCATTGGCCCGCCGTGCCGTCGGGCTCGGTGATGCGCGTCCAAGCCGGTCCGCCGAAGTGGGATTCCCAGTTGTTGGGCGGAAGCTCGCCGTGCTCGCCGCGGCCGTCCCGGAAGATGAAGTGGTCCCGTGCGGGGCTTCCGTGTCCGGAGGCGAGGGCCGCACGGAACATGGCGTGCTCGCTCGAGCAGTGGTTGGGCACGAGGTCCACGATGATGTGGAGCCCCAGCTCGCGGGCGCGGGCGGCCAGGGCGTCGAAGTCCGCGAGGGTGCCGAAGAGCGGGTCAACGTCGCAATAGTCGGCGACGTCGTAGCCGCCGTCGCGCTGGGGGGAGACATAGAACGGGGAGAGCCATACGGCATCCGCACCGAGGTCCGCGATGTGGTGGAGCTCAGCTGTGATGCCCGCGAGGTCGCCGACGCCGTCACCGGAGGCGTCGCGGAAGGATCGCGGGTAGATCTGGTAGATGACGGCGGAGCGCCACCAGTCGTCGCTGGACGATGCCTCGTGGACCGGCACGAGGGGGCCCACGATCGGATTCTCGGCCAGGCCGGAGAGCGGAGCGAGGGCGGCAGTCGAAAGAGCCATGCGGGACATCCTGACACAGCGAGGACGATATTGGAAACGTTTACAGAGCTCGGTTCCCATCGACTAGAAGGATTGCTTGGCGTTTGCAGATCTACTGTGTAGTATCTGCAAGCGTTTCCAATTGTGAGGTGCTTCACTTGACTGCCCCGTGCGGACGGCCCTCACGTCGATCCAGAAGGGACACCAACGATGGTGCGAATCACCCCTCAGTCTGCCCTCAGCCGCCGGAACTTCGTCACCGGCGCTGCCGGGGCCGCGGCACTCCTCGGCCTCGCCGCCTGCGGAGCCAACACCGCAAGCTCCACGGCAACGACCCAAGCCGCGAAGAACCTCGCCGCGAGCGGGGCAAGCACTATCACGATGTGGCTCGACGCCGAGCGCGCGCCCGCCCTGAAGGAGGTCGCCGACAAGTTCAAGGCGGACACCGGGATCGAGGTCAAGCTGATCGTCAAGGACTTCGCCGCGGTCCGTGACGACTTCATCACCCAGGTCCCCACGGGCAAGGGCCCGGACCTGATCGTGGGCCCGCACGACTGGCTGGGCAAGTTCGTCCAGAATGGCGTCATCGCGCCCGTCGAGCTCGGCGACAAGAAGTCGGGCTTCCAGGACGCCGCCGTGCGCGCCATGACGTACAACGGCTCGATCTACGGTGTGCCGTACGCGGTCGAGAACATCGGACTCATCCGCAACACCGCGCTGGTCGACTCGGCCTCCGCCACGTTCGACGAGGTCCTCGCCAAGGGTGGCAGCGCCGTGGCCGCGGGCAAGGCCAAGTACGCGTTCCTCGTGGGCCTCGACCCCAAGCAGGGCGACCCGTACCACCTGTACCCGCTGCAGACCTCGATGGGAGTGCAGGTCTTCGGCCTCGATTCCAAGGGCGAGTACGACGCGAAGCAGCTCACCCTCGGGGGCGCGAGCGGCGCCGCGTTCGCCGCCAAGCTCAAGGAATGGGGCGACGCCGGCTCCAAGGTGCTCAACTCCAACATCACGGGCGACATCGCCAAGGAGAAGTTCCTCGCGGGCGAGAGCCCGTACTACCTCACGGGCCCGTGGAACGTGCCGGACATGCAGAAGAAGGGCCTCAAGATCGCGGTCGATCCGCTGCCCAAGACCGGTGACAAGGACGCCCAGCCGTTCCTCGGCGTCAACGGCTTCTTCATCTCCGCCAAGAGCGCCAACGCCCTCGCGACCAACGAGTTCGTGGTCAACTACCTCACGACCGAGTCCGTCCAGGATTCCATGTTCAAGGCCGGAGGCCGCCCGCCGGCGCTCAAGGCCTCGTTCGACAAGGCGTCCAGCGACCCGATCGTCAAGGCGTTCGGCGAGATCGGGGCCAAGGGCGTTCCGATGCCCGCCATCCCGGCGATGTCCTCTGTCTGGGCCGACTGGGGCTCCACCGAGCTGGCGCTCATCAAGGGCCAGGGCGACCCGGCGACGGAGTGGGCCAAGATGGCCGATTCCATCAAGGGCAAGATCGGCGCCTAGCGGCCGTCCCGACCACCGGCGGCGGCGCGCGCCGAGCCTGACGCGCGTGCCGTCGTCGTACGTCCCCCACGCCAACCACGCCGAGAACCGAAGGAAACCACCATGGCCCGAGCCGAGCAGCTCTCCGCCCCGACGCACGACGGCGCCGTCCCCGCCTCCGAGCCCCCCGCCCCCATGCCTCGGGTGCCGCAGCGTGGCCGGCGCAGCCCGGACTCATGGAAGGGCACCCTCGCCAAGATCGTGCTGCTGGGCCTCGTTGACGCCCTCGCCGTGTACATCTGCATGGCCCTCTTCTCCCACTCGTGGGCCGTGCTGGCCATCGCGGCCGCGGTGACGCTGCTCATCAACTGGATCTACCTTCGCCGGGGCGGTCTACCGGCGAAGTACCTCGCCCCCGGTGTGCTGTTCCTCGCGGTGTTCCAGGTGGTCGTTGTCGTGTTCTCCGGCTACATCGCGTTCACGAACTACGGCGACGGGCACAACAGCACGAAGGACGACGCGATCTCGTCGATCCTGACCTCATCGCAGAAGCGCGTCCCCGACTCGCCTGCGTACCGGACGTCGGTGCTCACGAAGGACGGCTCCTACTACCTCCTCGTGACGGACCCGAAGGGCGCCGCGGAGATCGGAACGACGGGCAAGAAGCTCGAGCCCGCCCCGGGCGCTGTCAAGGATTCCACGGGCAAGGCCAAGAGCCTCGACGGGTACCAGACCCTCGCACTGTCCGACCTCGTGGCCCACCAGCAGGACGTCCTGGGCCTCGTGGTGCCCGTCTCCGACAGCCCCGGCGACGGTACGCTGCGCACCCAGGACGGCTCGAGCGCCTACATCTTCCGCTCGTCGATCGCCTACGACGCCGCCTCGGACACCATGACGGAGACGGACGCCGGCACGGTGTACCGGGACTCGGGGCAGGGCGACTTCGTCTCGGCCTCGGGGGACAAGCTCGCCACGGGCTGGAAGATCGACGTCGGCTTCAAGAACTTCGTCACGGCCTTCACGGACGAGGGCCTGCGCGGCCCGCTCCTGGCCGTGACGCTGTGGACGTTCACGTTCGCGATCGCCTCGGTGCTGCTGACGTTCGCGCTCGGGCTCTTCCTCGCGGTCACCTTCAACCGCCCCGACCTCAAGGGCAAGAAGGTGTACCGGATCCTCATGATCCTGCCGTACGCCTTCCCCGCGTTCCTCTCGGGCCTCGTGTGGGCCGGGCTGCTCAACCCGGAGTTCGGGTTCATCAACAACGCGCTGCTCGGCGGGGCACACATCGGCTGGCTCACCGATCCGGTCCTCGCGAAGATCTCGGTGCTCGTGGTCAACCTCTGGCTTGGTTTCCCCTACATGTTCCTCGTGTGCACGGGCGCGCTCCAGTCGCTGCCCGAGGACGTCGACGAGGCGGCCCGCATGGACGGCGCGAGCCCGTGGCGGATCTTCCGCTCGATCAAGCTCCCACTCCTGCTCGTCTCGACCGCGCCCCTGCTCATCTCCTCGTTCGCCTTCAACTTCAACAACTTCAACGTCATCTACATGCTCACGAACGGCGGTCCGCGCTTCGCAGACACCACGCGGGACATCGGCGCGACGGACATCCTCATCACGCTCGTGTACAAGAGCGCCTTCGGCGTGGGCACCGGCCGCGACTACGGTCTTGCGAGCGCCCTCGCGATCATCATCTTCATCATCGTCGCGACCGTCTCGGCGATCAGCTTCAAGCAGACCAAGGCACTTGAGGACGTGAACTGACATGAGCGCAGCACCCACCACTGCCACCTCGCCGCGCACGACGCCGCAGCTCGCCTCCCGCCGCCGACTCCCCTTCGGGCGGTGGCTGAGGGAGAAGGGGTGGCGGCACGCCGTCGGCGTCGTCGTGAGCATCTTCGCGGTGTTCCCGCTCCTGTATGTCCTCTCGGCCGCGTTCAACCCCTCGGGCACCCTCGCCGGGTCCGCCTCGCTTTTCTCGGACCTCTCCTTGGACAACTTCGCCAAGCTCTTCGGCAACGAGCAGCGCCCCTTCGGCAGGTGGTTCGTCAACACGCTCTTCATCGGGCTCGTGACCTCGGCCGCGAGTGTGCTGCTCGGCGCGATGGCCGCGTACGCGTTCTCCCGCATGCGCTTCGCCGGCCGGCGCGTGGGACTGCTGAGCCTGCTGCTGCTGCAGATGTTCCCCCAGCTGCTCGCCGTCGTCGCGATCTTCCTCCTGCTCAACGGCATCGGCGAGGTCATCCCCGCCCTCGGCCTCGGCAGCCAGCTCGGCCTCATCATGGTGTACCTCGGCGGGGCGCTCGGCGTGAACACGTACCTCATGTACGGGTTCTTCAACACCGTCCCCGTCTCCCTCGATGAGGCCGCGAAGATCGACGGCGCGAGCCACGCGCAGATCTTCTTCGGCATCATCCTGCGGCTCGTCACCCCGATTCTGGCCGTGGTGGGGCTCCTGACGTTCATCGGCATCTCGAGCGAGTTCGTCATCGCCTCCGTGGTCCTCACCGATCCGAATACGCAGACGCTCGCCGTGGGCCTGTACTCGTTCGTCGCGAACCAGCGCACCGAAGACTGGGGCGTGTTCGCGAGCGGTGCCGTGCTCGCGGCGCTGCCGGTCATGGCCCTGTTCCTCTTCCTCCAGCGGTACATCGTCTCCGGTCTCGTGGCCGGCTCGGTCAAGGGATGATCCCCGCCACCGCCGTCCCGGGGTTTGAGGCCCATCACGACGGCTCACCGCTGTACCTGCCCGACGGGCACGTGGGCCTGGGCGCGAGTGCCCGGGTGAGACTGCGCACCCGGGCCGACGGCGGAGTGGTGCGCGTGTGGGTGCGCACGGTCGAGGACGCCGAGCCGCGCCATGCGGCCGCCAGGCCCCTCGGAAGCATCGGAGGCTGGGACTGGTGGGAGGCGCGCGTGCGCGTCCATAACCCCGTGGCCCGCTACCGGTTCCTGCTCGAGCGGGAGCCCTCCGGCTCCGACCCCGAGGCGCGCCCGGCGTGGCTCAACGCCGCCGGGATGTGGACCCATGACGTCCCGGACACGGCCGACTTCCGGCTCAGCGCCGACGCGCCCGGACCCGAGTGGGCCGCCGGCGCGGTCATGTACCAGGTGTTCCCCGACCGGTTCGCTCGATCGCGGGCGGCATCCCGCCCCGACGCGGGCTCCGAGGCGCCGCACGTGCCCGAGTGGGCCATCGCGGCGGCGTGGGGAGACGCCGTGGTCCACGAGGGACCCGACACGGCGCGGCAGCTCTTCGGCGGCGACCTCAACGGGATCCGCGAGCGGCTCGACCATCTCGAGGCCCTTGGCGTCGAGGTCCTCTACCTCACGCCGATCTTCCCCGCCCGCTCCAACCACCGCTACGACGCCTCGACCTTCCGGCACGTCGACCCCCTGCTCGGCGGCGACACAGCGCTCGCTGCCCTCGTCGAGGCGTGCCACGCCCGCGGCATCCGCGTCATCGGCGACCTCACCGCCAACCACACCGGCGACGCGCACGAGTGGTTCCGCCGGGCGGCCGGCGACCGCGCGGCGTCGTCCCGGGACGTTCCCGAGCGCTCCTATTACTACTTCCGACCCGACGGGAGCTACGAGTCGTGGTGGGGAGTGCCGAGCCTGCCCAAGCTCGACTGGGCATCGGGTGGGCTCCGCCGCGACTTCGTGGACGGCCCCGACTCCGTGGTAGCGCACTGGCTCACGGAGCCCTATGGGCTCGACGGGTGGAGGCTCGATGTCGGGAACATGACCGGCCGGCTCGGAGTCATCGACCACCACGCCGAGGTGTTCCGGCTCCTGCGCGCCACTGCGCTCGCGGCCCGACCCGACGCGCTCCTCGTCGCCGAGTCGACGAACGACGCCGCAGCCGACTTCCAGGGCGACACGTTCCACGGCTCCATGAGCTATGCGTCCCTTACGAGGCCGCTCTGGGGCTGGCTCACCGACGGGACCGCCGTGAACTACTTCGGCGCGCCGCTTGCACGCCCGCCCCGCCTGCCGGCCGAGGACTTCCTCGCGCAGTACCGGGCCTTCAGCGCCGCGTACCCGTGGGACGTGCGGCTGCGCTCGCTCAGCGCGATCGATACGCACGACACCGCGCGGGCAGCGACCGTCATGGTCCCGGGCGGCCAGGAGGTCGCCGCCGTGCTCGCATTCACCCTGCCTGGCATGCCGCTCGTGTTCGCCGGCGACGAGTTCGGCCTGGCGGGGGTGGACGGCGAGGACTCGCGCACCCCGATGCCGTGGGACGAGCCCGAGCGGATCGCCGCGGACCTGCGTCCCCTGTACGCGCAGCTCGGGCAGCTGCGCCGCGAACCGGCGCTGCGCATCGGGTCGCTGCGTTGGCTGTGGGCCGAGGGCGATGTGCTCGTCTTCGTGCGCGAGCAGCCCGGATGCACTGTCCTCGTCGCGGCGGCCCGGGCTGACGCCGCCGTCGAACTTCCGCCCGGACTTCTGCCTGAAGGCTGGGCCGGCGCGGAGCCGGTGCTCGCCGTCGGCGGTCTCTGGCTGGAGGCTGCCGCGGTCGGGAACGCGCACGACGGCGGCGCCCTCCTGAGCGCCGCTGGCCCCTCTGCCGCTGTGTGGCGTCTCCCGGGACCGACGCCGCCCGGGGAGTAGACGTGGGCGCCGCCGGCACGGAGGATGCTGACATGAATGACTTCCAGGGATTTCCCGCGGGCGGCCCCGAGTTCTACGCCGAGCTCGAGGAGAACAACACCAAGGAATGGTGGACCGAGCACAAGGACGTCTACGAGCAGTCCGTTCGCGAGCCCATGGCGGCCCTCCTGGACGAGCTCTCAGCCGAGTTCGGCGAGGCGAAGGCGTTCCGCCCCTACCGCGACGTGCGCTTCAGCAAGGACAAGTCCCCCTACAAGACCCACCAAGGCGGCTTCGCCCAGACCGTCCCGGGGATCGGCTACTACCTGCACCTCGACGCGGAGGGGCTCACGGTCGGGGGCGGGTACCACTCGCACACGCCAGCCCAGATCGCGAGGTTCCGGGCCGCGGTCGACGCCCCGGCATCGGGCGGCGAGCTCGAGAGGATCGTCGGGGCCCTGCGGGAGGGAGGCTATGAGATCAACGGTGAGCGGCTCAAGACCGTCCCCCGCGAATACGCGAAGGACCACCCTCGCGGGGAGCTCCTCAAGCACAAGTCCCTCACGGCGGGAAAGGCGTTCGGCACCCCCGCATGGCTCAGCTCGCCCGAAGCGCTCGAGCGCGTACGAGCCAGCTGGACCGAGCTCAGGCCCGTCGTGGAGTGGCTCTCCGAGCACGTGGGCGGCTGAGGCTCGGCCGCACCCCTCGGCGCCTCAGTCGTCGGCGAGATCCTCGTCGTCGATCGCGACGAGGGCTTCGTCGTCATCCTCGTCTCGGTGGCGGGCCTCTTCGGTCTCGATCACCTTGAGGAGCGCGGTGTCCGGGTTGAGCATGATCGCGGCCTCGTCGCGGCGGTGCCGCAGGACGGTGTCGATGTAGGACTGCACCGTCTCGGCGAGCGGGATGTACCTGTTGAGCTGCTCCGACATGTACCAGCGGTGCTCGATGACCTGGTGGACCACCTCGGCCGGTTCCAGCTTGCCGGCGAGCTCGCGCGGGATGGCCTTCACGATCGGCTCGAACACATGGCTCACCCACGCGTGGGCACTCATCTCCTCGTCCTGGCCTGGGTAGTTGTCGGCGCGGAAGCTGTCCATGTCATTCAGGAGGCGGCGGGCCTGGTTCTCCTGTGCATCGATGCCGGTGAGGCGGATCAGGCGGCGCTGGTGGTGGCCGGCGTCGACCACCTTGGGCTGGAGGTGGATCGTGGAGCCGTCCGGCGTCGTCTTGATCGCGTACTCCTCGACGTCGAAGCCAAGCTCGTTCAGGCGCCGGATGCGGGCGGCCACGCGCCAGCGCTCGCCGAGCTCGAACGACTCGTTCGCGGTCAGCTCAGTCCACAGGTTGCGGTAGGAGTCCATGATCCGCTCGCTCGTGGCCACGGGGTCGACCTCTTCGTCGATGAGGCCCCCGTCGAGAAGGTCCATGAGCTCGCCTGCGATGTTCACGCGTGCGATCTCGAGATCGTACTCACGCTGCCCCGTGGACAGGTCGGGGTACAGCTCGCCCGTCTCGGCATCCACGAGGTAGGCCGCGAAGGAGCCGGCGTCGCGCCGGAACAGCGTGTTCGAAAGCGAGACGTCGCCCCAGTAGAAGCCCACGAGGTGCAGCCTCACCATGAGGAGCGCCTGCGCATCGATGAGGCGCGTGAGGGTGTCCCTCCGGAGCTTCTGGGAGAACAGCGCGCGGTAGGGGAGGGAGAACTTGAGATGCCGCGTGACGAGGGCCGTGTCAAGCGGCTTCCCGTCCAGGGTATGGCGGTCTCGGATGACGGCGACGGGTTCCACGCAGGGCACATCAAGCCGCTGGAGCTTCCGCAGCATGTGGTACTCGTGCCGGGCAACGTGCTCGCTCGTCTCCTTGACCGCGATGACCGAACTGCCGAGCTTGGCGAAGCGGACAATGTGCCGGGAGATACCGCGGGGGAGGGCCGCAAGGTACTCCTCGGGCCAATCCTCGAGCGCCACATGCCACGGGAGGTCGAGGAGCTCCGGATCGGCTGCGGCGGCGGTGATGTTGAGGGAGCCGAGGGCCGAGGCCGGCTCCTCGAGCGGCGCACGCCGTGGCAGCTTGCCCACCTCGTCGTAGTCGGTGGGCTCGTCCTGCCAGGTGGCGCTCTGGTCGGTCATGGGTTCCATTCTTCCGCTGTTCGCGGATGCGGGCATCTGCCGCTGCAGAAATGCGACGTGCCCGCCGGGAAGACCCGGCGGGCACGTCGTAGTGATGGGTTACTTGGGTCAGGCGTCAGGCGCCGAGGCGAAGACCGGACTTCGTGTCGAAGAGGTGCACGTGGCCCTGCTGCGGGCGGACCCACACCTTGTCGCCCTTGAGCGGGGGACGCCGGCCGTCGACGCGGGCCACGATGTCGTGGTTCTGGCCGTCTAGGGTCGTGTGGCCGTAGACGTACGCGTCGGCACCGAGCTCCTCGACGACGTCGACCTCGACCTCGAGCCCTTCGCCCTGGGGCGCAGTCTCAAGGTCCTCGGGGCGGACGCCGAGCGTG
Source organism: Sinomonas sp. ASV486 (assembly GCF_030908215.1). Taxonomy (GTDB): domain Bacteria; phylum Actinomycetota; class Actinomycetes; order Actinomycetales; family Micrococcaceae; genus Sinomonas; species Sinomonas puerhi. The sequence goes on from NZ_JAVFJK010000007.1 coordinate 12,238, forward strand.
ACGGTGGAGCCGCTGGCGGCCGCGAGGACGTCGCGCGGGACCGGGTAGACGGTGCCGCCGAACTTCACTCCGTTATCGGCCTCCGGGAGCTCGAGGAGGTTCATGGCGGGGGAGCCGATGAAGCCGGCCACGAACACGTTCTGCGGACGGTCGTAGAGGTTGCGCGGGGTGTCGACCTGCTGGAGAAGGCCGTCCTTGAGGACCGCGACACGGTCGCCCATGGTCATGGCCTCAACCTGGTCGTGCGTGACGTAGACGGTCGTGACGCCGAGGCGGCGGGTCAGCGATGCGATCTGGGTGCGCGTCTGGACGCGGAGCTTGGCATCGAGGTTCGAGAGCGGCTCGTCCATGAGGAAGACCTGCGGGTTCCGGACGATCGCACGGCCCATCGCGACGCGCTGGCGCTGGCCACCGGAGAGGGCCTTCGGCTTGCGCTCGAGGTACTGCTCGAGGTCCAGGAGCTTGGCCGCCTCGCGGACGCGCTGGGCGCGCTCTTCCTTCGAGACGCCAGCGATCTTGAGCGCGAAGCCCATGTTGTCCGCGACGCTCATGTGCGGGTACAGCGCGTAGTTCTGGAAGACCATCGCGATGTCGCGGTCCTTCGGCGGGACGTCCGTGACGTCGCGGTCACCGATGAGGATGCGGCCCGAGTTCACGTCCTCAAGGCCGGCGAGCATGCGGAGTGAGGTTGACTTGCCGCAGCCGGAGGGGCCAACCAAGACGAGGAACTCGCCGTCTGCAATGTCAATGTTGAGCTTGTCGACGGCGGGCTTGTCGGTGCCCGGGTAGAGGCGCGTCGCGTTGTCGAAAGTAACTGTAGCCACAGTCATCGATCCCTTCACCGGCAGGTACGTGCCGGACGATCCGTAGTGAATGGTTCTTGTTGTTCAGTTGTGTTTGCCGGACCGAGGTCCTGCGGCTTCGGCGGCCACTCAGGCCGCCGATGCTGACGTCGCCATTGTGGCAGATGCTCACCGTGGGCCGCAGTGCCCGCGTTCACAACAGTGAGTATGGCATGCGTCACACGTGTTGGAAAATGTGACGTGCATTACGTCCGCTATGTGGACAGCTGTCAGGGGGTCCGCTGGGCGGGCAGTTCGGAGCGCAGGCTCGCGAGGAGTGCGACGATGTCGGCAACGTCCTCGGGCGCCGCGACCCGGAAGGACGCCGCGGTGTCACCTTCGCCGACCTTGAGCCCGACGTCGCCTGCCTCGAGGGCGAGGAAGCCGTCCTCATCAGTGACGTCGTCGCCCGCGAAGAAGACGGCATCCGCCTCGGTGACCTGACGGAGGAACGCGAGGCCTTCGCCCTTGGTCGCGTGGATGACGGACCCCTCGAGGACCTCCTTGCCGTCCTTGAGAAAGATGTCGTGCCGCGAGGCGAGCTGCTTCCGTGCGGCGTCGACCGCGGCCGCTGCGTCCTCGCGGTCCGCCTGCCGCGTGTGCAGCACCCGTCCTGCCGGCTTCTCCTCGACCCACGTGCCGGGTGCCTGCGCGGAGACCTCGGTGAAGACCCTGTGGAGTGCGGCCAGAGCATCGCGCTGGTCCGGATCGAGGGTCACGGGGTGCTCTTCGCCGCCGAGCCGGACCTCCGCGCCGTGGCTCCCGACGAGCAGCGTCCGCACGTCCGGGCTGGACACTGCGACGAGGCTCGTGAGCGCCCTTCCGGACACATACGCCGTCCACGTCTGGGGGAGTGCGGCGAGGCGCACGACGGCGTCCGCGGTCCCCGGGAGGGGACGGGCGTCTTCGGCGCGATCGACGATAGGGGCGACCACGCCGTCGAAGTCGAGGGCAACGAGCAGCCGCTCCGCGGACGCGAGGCGTGCGAGCGACCCTCGCAGAGACTCATCGATATTCATGGTCTGACCTCCTCGAGCCTGGCGAGGAAGGCGGACGACCATTCCTCGACGTTGTGGACGACGACTTGGCGCCTCATCGCCTTCATGCGGCGTGCCGCGATGCCACGCGGAAGGCTGATCGCCGTGGTGATGGCGTCCTTGAGCCCCGCGATGTCGTGCGGATTGATCAGGAGCGCCTGCTTGAGCTGGTCCGCCGCACCGGCGAACTCGGAGAGGATGAGGGCGCCCGTTCCGTCCCGGCGGGCTGCCACGTACTCCTTGGCGACGAGGTTCATGCCGTCCCGCAGCGCGGTGACGAGCATGACATCCGCGGCGAGGTAGAGGGCCACCATCTCCTCGACGGGGTAGGAGTGGTGGAGGTAGCGGACCGCAGTGTGCTGCATCGTGTCGAAGGTGCCGTTGATGCGGCCCACCGTGCCCTCGATCTCCTCGCGCAGGATCCGGTACTGCTCGACGCGCTCCCGACTGGGGCTCGCGACCTGGATGAGCGTCACCTCGCCGACCTTGACACGGCCGTCGGACAGGAGCTCCTCGAAGGCCTTGAGCCGGTGGCGGATGCCCTTGGTGTAGTCGAGCCGGTCAACGCCCAGCATGATCGTTGTCGGATCGCCGAGATCGCGCCGGATCTGGCGGGCGCGCTCCATGATGTCCGGGCGCTCCGCGAGTTCGGAGATGCGCTGGGTGTCGATGGAGATGGGGAACGCCTCGGCCCGCACCTCCCGCGTGCGAGGTGGGCCCGCGCCGTCGTGCGTCGCCTCGGTGACCGTCAGGTGCGTGCCCTTGCCCCCGGCCCCCGCGAGACGGCGAGCGGCGTGGATGAAGTTCGAGGCGTCGCTGGGGCGCTGGAAGCCGAGGAGATCGGCGCCGAGGAGGCCCTCGAGGACCTGGCGGCGCCATGGGAGCTGGGCGAAGATCTCCTGCGGGGGGAAGGGGATGTGGTTGAAGAAGCCGATCTTCAGGTCGGGGCGCTTCCGCCGCAGCATCGCCGGGACGAGCTGGAGCTGGTAGTCCTGGACCCATACCGTGGCGCCCTCGTTCGCGTGGGTCGACGTGGCGTCAGCGAACCGCTGGTTGACCCGCCGATAGGAATCCCACCAAGCGCGGTGGAACTCCGGCGGGGCGATGACGTCGTGGTAGAGCGGCCACAGGGTCGCGTTCGAGAAGCCTTCGTAGTAGTTCTCGAGCTCCTGGGCGGAGAGGGGGACGGGGAGGACCGAGATGCCCTCATGCTCGAAAGGCGTGAGCTCCTCGTCGGGGGCGCCATGCCAACCGACCCACGCGCCGTCGGAATGCTCCATGACGGGGGCGAGCGCAGTGACGAGGCCTCCGGGTGAGCGCCTCCAGCCTGAGTCCTCACCCTCGCCGACGCGGTCTACAGGGAGTCGATTGGAGACCACCAGAAAGTCGTAGCGATGGTCTGCGGCCTCCTCTTCAGTCGCAGTTGCGGTCCTCTGGCTCACGATCGGTCTCCTCGAGTCTGGATGCTTCCACCCTACCGGGGAGGCTTGAGCGAGACGTCACAGTCGGGCCACGGAACTCGGCCGTGCCGCGGATCGTTGCGGCTTGAGGAAGCCCCCGGCGGGGCAGAGTATGCCGAGGGCATGGCACGTTCATGAAAGCCGACGCACTACACTTGGCCCGTCGCCGTCCACGTGTGCCACAGGCGCACCGCGAACCGATCACGAGGAACGATGAGCCCCGCCAACCAGCCACGACAGACCAAGGCAGAGCGCACCGCTGCTGCCCGCGAGAAGGCCCGCCTGATCCGTGAGGAGCAGCAGAAGAAGGCCCGCCGCAACAAGCTGCTCCTCCGCTGGGGCGTCGTGGTGGCGCTCGTTGCCGTGATCGCCGTCGTGGCCCTCGTGGTCACGACGTCGATGCGCCAGAACGCGCCGATCGGGGACACCGGGCCGCGCGCAGCGAACATGAACCAGTACGGCGGCATCACGCTCGGCAAGGATACGGCCGTGACTCCCGTGCCCGCGTCGACCGTCAACGTCGCGGATGTGCCCACGGCGTCGTCCAAGCCGACGCAGGGCCAGGCCGCCAACGCCCCCGGCATTGCGGCCTCCGCGAAGGGCGAGCCGGTCAAGGTGGTCATCTACGTCGACTTCATCTGCCCGATCTGCAAGCAGTTCGAGGACACGTACGCGACCACGCTCAACCAGGACCGCAACGACGGCAAGATCACCATCGAATACCGGCCCCTCGGCTTCCTGGACCAGCAGTCCACCACCAACTACTCCTCGCGCGCTGCGAATGCCGCGGCCGCGGTGGCCAACTCCTACCCGGACAAGTACGCGGCCTTCTTCGCCGCCCTTTACGCCCAGCAGCCCGCGGAGGGCAGCGCAGGTCTCTCCGACCAGAAGCTCAAGGACATCGCGAGCGGGCTCGGGGCAGACATCTCCAAGGCCGTTGACGACAAGACGTACCGCCCGCAGGTCAAGTTCGACACCCAGCTTGCCCTCGCTTCCGGGGTGTCCGGCACCCCGACCGTGATCGTGGATGGCAAGCAGTGGGGCGTCGGCGATGCCACCAACACGCCGTTCGACCAGTTCCTCGCCGCGGCGATCACCGCCAAGGGCTGAACCCACGGTGGTTGAGCGGAGCGTCTGACGAACGACGGCGGCCGGTCCCCTCGAGGGGGCCCGGCCGCTCTCGTGTTCTGGTGTGTTCGCGCGGGCGCTGCGGCTACCCTCGTCCTCCTGAAGTCGCCTTCCCAGAGCAAGTCGCGATTACCTGCACCTCTCGTCGGCAACACGTCCTTCCGTTGGGTCGCTGCCCAACCGGTGCCGATTCCCGGCCACGCGCCGGTTCACGTTACGCTTGTCCGGTACGTCGAGCCGGTTCCTTCCGGCCGCACCACGCCCCCTTAGCTCAGTTGGCCAGAGCATCTGTCTTGTAAACAGAGGGTCGCCGGTTCGAATCCGGCAGGGGGCTCCAGAAAGTCGCGGGGACTCAAGGGTTCCCGTGGCTTCTTAGGCTGTGAGATTTGATCCGGTCATCGAAAACCCATCGCTTTGGCCTCCCTACGCCGTCCCGCCGCTCCTGCACTCCGGCAGGCGGGGGACTGCTCCGGCTGCCTCCGGTCCCTGAGGAGGAGTGCGGCGCACCTGTGGGGCATGGACACCGAACACACCGGCGAGAACCCCTGGGGTCTGGAGACCCTGCTCGACGTCGGCGAGCTTGCCGCGTACCTGCGGGTCCCTGTCTCCACGGTCTACGACTGGCGCACGCGGGGCCTGGGCCCGTGCGCCTACCGCTTCGGCAAGCACCTGAAGTTCGCCGTCTCCGATGTGCGGGTCTGGATCGAGCAGCAGCGCGAGCCCGGGCCGCCCTCCCCGGCGGACGGGAGGTGAGGCGATGAGCCGCCAGCGCCTGGCGGTCGGCACCTTCGGGGAGATCGGCTACCTGCCCGCTGCCGGCGGGCGCAGCGTCGCCCGAGCCCGCTACCGCGGCTGGGACGGCAGGACCCGGCTGGTGCAGGCCACCGGGGAGACCCGGAGGGCCGCGGAGCGGGCACTGAAGGCCAAGCTCGCCGACCGCAGCCTGTTCCAGCCCTCCTCCTCAAGGCTCACCGCGGACAGCCCGTTCCCCGACCTGGTCGCGTACTGGCTCGAAGACCTCGACCTCGAGGACCGGCTCTCGAAACGGACCCGGCAGCTCTACGAGCAGAACATGCAGAGGCTGGTCGTGCCCGCCTTCTCGAACCTGACGCTGCGGGAGGTCGGGGTCGCCCGGTGCGACAACTTCCTCAAGCAGCTCGCGAGGCAGAGCTACAGCCGGGCCAAGCAGGCCCGTGTGGTCCTCCGACTGGCCTTGGGCCTTGCCGTGCGGCACGAGGTGCTGCCGCGGAACCCGATAGACCACGTCTCCCGCCTGCACCGCCCTGCGTCCACGCCGAACGCGCTGACCCCGGCGGAGGTCAACGCGATCCGCGCCGCGATCGCCTTCTGGGAGGCTGGCCGGTCGCCCTCCGGGCCCAGGCCGGACGGCCAGCTGGGCGCGATCGTGGAGGTCATGCTCGGCACCTCTGCCCGGATCGGGGAGGTCCTGGCGATCCGCCGCAGGGACGTCGACATCACCGCGGCCCCGCCCTCGATCCGGATCGCCGGCACGATTGTCAGCCACCGGGGAGAGCCCACGGTGCGGCAGGACCACCCCAAGACGGCGAAGTCGCGCCGCACCGTGGCGATCCCCTCGTTTGCCGCCGAGGCCGTGCGGCGCAGGCTGGTGCAGGTGAAGGATCCGTCTCTGGATGCCCTGCTGTTCTGCAGCAGGGAGGGTACGCCGCTGACGACGAACAACGTCCGGCGCCAGCTCCGCCATGTGATGGACCTCGCCGGGATCACCGGGGTCACCCCGCACATGTTCCGCCGGACCGTCGCGACCGCGATCAACGCCGTGGCCGGGGTCGACCTCGCCGCCGAGCTGCTCGGCCACACGGATCCGAAGATCACCATCCAGCACTACATCCGCCGCAATGAGATGGTGAACCCGGCAACGGCCGAGATGCTCGAGCGTGCGTTCGCGAGGGACGCGTGATCTTCCCCGGCTGCCTGCTTGCGTGCAACGCTGGGTGGGGCGGAGTGCAATGGGACGAGAGCGGTGCCCAATGGGAGGGCAAGGTTCGGTAAGGGGCGGGACGAGCGGGACTCGCGGGACGCGAGAAGCCGTTCCGGCGGTGCCGGGCCTCCGGTGATGGTGGAGCAGGGGGTGGTCTGCTCGCTCACCGGGGTGGCCAGGTCGAGCAAGTTCCTGGGGCTGGAGGTTGAGGACGAGGATGACGTCGACGATGGTGGCTCCGACCATTTTCCGCGAGCCCGCGCGAGCGAATGGGTCGCGGGCATCGTCGTGCTGCGAATGGGGTCACATGGTGCCGCCACCGGGGCGGCACCGCGGGAGATGGGCTTATGCCCGCCGACGGTGAACCGCGACGCCGCCCGCCGTCATCGCGGCCACTGCAGGCGCCGGTGCGAATGGGGGTGACGTGTTTCTGCATGGCGCGGATGCGGGCGAGCGCCTCGGCGGCGAGATGTTCCCGATCGGCGGCCCGGTCTGCGTCTCGGACGCGGGCAGCCGGGCGCGGCCCATTCGGGGGTTCCCGTCCGCCCTAGCGGTGGGGCCACGGTGGCCCCACCGCACGACCTGGGGTTATACCCGGTGCCGCTGAAATGTGAGTCCTCCTGACGACGGGTGGCGGCCTCGGCGATCAGGGCGTCGTCGGACAGGAAGCCGCCGAGCGGTTCGCCGATGATCAGCTCGAGCAGAAGGCCCTGTCGCCCGGCAGTGTGCGTCGGGTCGGGGTTGCCGAGCACGGCGCGCAGCATGACCGGCCACGTGGTGGGGATGTCACGTAACCCGTGGCTCCGGCGGCGCGCGGCCTTGAAGCTCGAGGCCCTCGAGGAGGCATCACTGAGCCTGGCTCGGTTGTGCTTGACCCCTGTACCCGCTGTGGGTGGGCGCCATCCCGGCCGGGTGAGCTCGCCACGGTTCTTCTGCTTGCGGCTCGTCGAGCCCATCAGCGCGGCACCTCCTAGCAGGGAGGTGCACGCGCGATCCCCGCAATCGAGGTCGGTGCGGTGGCGGGACCCGACATGCTCAGCTCATCTGGGCTGACCCTGGACGGCGCCCGGTGGACATGCGCAGGTGGCGGCCGAACGCCGGCACGTCCGGAATCCGAAGCGGCCACTCACGTCGGTGGACAGCAGCGACGGGGCCGGGAGGTGTCGGGCGTGCGCCGGGCGAACCCGGCAGGGAGATCGATCTCGAGTCCGCGGTCACCCACACCATGAGCGACCTCGAGGCCCTGCCCACCGAGGCGGAGCGGATGAAGGCCCGCGGCTTCGTCGAACGCTCCGGCATGGTCGTGGCCGGCGCCCTCCCCTTGGGGGAGATGGAGAAGCTGGGCCGGGCCGTCACCCTCTCCCGGGCCGAGCAGGCCCGCCTGACCTCCTGGGCCGACCCCGGATCCTGGACCGACGTCGGCGGGAACCGCCGACGCGTCCGCCCCGGCCTGGGGAAGTTCCTCTTCAAGGTCGGCGGCCGCCCCGGCATCCCCGTCGCACTGAAGCTCACCAGCGTCGAAGAATCCCTGCACAACACGAACAAGCGCTGGAACCTCGAAGGGGAGGGAACCTGATGGGCGCACCGGGCAGGGGCCACCGTGCCGCCCAGCCGGCGCTGGAGACGACCCTCCTCTGGGCCGGCATCATCGCCGTGGTCCTCGTCGTCGGCGCCCTCACCCTCGCCGTCCACCTCGGCTCCCTCCTCTCCGGCGACGGGCAGAGGCTGCCGGCCAACCCGTTCGAACTGGCCATCGGGCTCCTCACCCACAGGGTGACCTGGCCTCCGGCCGCGACCTGGATCCTGGCGGTCCTGGGTGCTGCCGTCCTCGCCTTGGCCGTCCTGGTGGCCCGTGCGGTGCTGCGGCACCGGGCCCGGGGTTCCCGGGTCGACGCCGCCGCCCAGTACATGGCCATGGGCCGGGACCTGCGCGCCCTGACCCTGGCCGGCGCGATCGCCACCGCCGAAAGGCTCGGGGTGGCCGGCGCCCCCGGCGTCCCGGTCGGGAAGACGGTCCTGGGCGGCCGGATGGTCTACGGCTCCTGGGAGGACATGCACATCGACATCTGGGGCCCCCGCACCGGCAAGACCACCTCGAGGGCGATCCCGGCGATCCTCGCCGCCCCCGGCGCCGTCCTGGTTACCTCGAACAAGCGCGACATCGTCGACTGCACCCGGGACGTCCGCGCAGGGGAGGGGCCGGTGTGGGTGTTCGACCCCCAGTCGGTGGCGCTCGAGGAGCCCGCCTGGTGGTGGAACCCCCTCTCCTACGTCACCGACGAGGTCCGCGCCGCCCGCCTGGCCGACCACTTCGCCGCCGGCTCCCGCGGCCCCGACGCCAAGACCGACGCCTACTTCGACCCCGCCGGCCAGGACCTCCTCGCCTGCCTCCTGCTCGCCGCCGCCCTCGACGGGCTGCCCATCACCCAGGTCCACACCTGGCTCACCCGCCCCGCCGAGGACACCCCGGTGGACATCCTCAAGGCCCACGGCTACACCCAGACCGCCGACGCCGTCGCCGGGGTCGTCAACGCCCCCGAGAAGCAGCGCGGCGGCGTCTACGGCACCGCCCTGCAGATGGCCTCCTGCCTGACCAACCGCCAGATCGCCCACTGGGTCACCCCCCAAGGAGAGAGTGACGGGCGGCCGATGTTCGACCCCGCCGGCTTCGTCCGCGGCAAGGGCACCCTGTACTCGCTCTCGAAGGAGGGCAAGGGCACCGCCGGGCCCCTCGTGACCGCCCTGACCGTCGCCGTCGTCGAGGCCGCCGAGGAGCTCGCCGCCGCCTCGGCCGGCGGACGGCTCGCGGTGCCCATGGTGGGGGTGCTGGACGAGGCCGCGAACGTGTGCCGCTGGCGCGAGCTGCCGAATCTCTACTCGCACTACGGCTCCCGCGGCATCGTCCTGATGACCATCCTGCAGTCCTGGTCCCAGGGCGTCGAAGTCTGGGGCAGGGACGGTATGCGCAAGCTCTGGTCCGCGGCCAACATCAAGGTCTACGGCGGCGGCGTCGCCGAAGCCGAATTCCTGAACGAGCTCGCCCAGCTCATCGGCGACTACCGCTACACCAACACCACCCGCTCCCACTCCCGCCAGGGCACCACCACCAGCCGGGACGACGACCGCAGGGAACGCACCCTCGACGTCTCGGATTTGGCCGCCCTCCCCAGGGGTCGGGCGGTCATGTTCGCCTCCGGCGCCCCCGCCGCCCTGCTCAGGACAGTCCCGTGGAAGGACGGCCCCCACGCCGCCGCCGTCGCCGCATCGGCCGCCGCCCACGACCCCGCCAACCGGCCGGGTCCCGGCGAACGAAACCCACCGGTGCCTGCGGAGGTGTCCGAGTGAGCGACGGCCTGCTGGGGGAGTGGGACGACGAGTTCACCGGCCCTGCCGAGGACGCCGGAGGGGCCGAGGGCGCGCCGCAGCTGTTCTACCCGGACGTCGCCCGCTTCGTCGGCGAGCATCTGGCGTTCGTGTACCGGAGGCACATCAACCCCGGCGGCGGGACCACCTGGTGCCCCCAGTGGTGGAAACACGCCGAAGCCATCAGCCGCCTCGAAGCACTCTGGCGCGCCTGGGAACACCTCCGCCTCGACGGCACCACCGGCATGAGCACCTGGTACCGCGACCACGCAGACCACCACATGGCAGTCCTCCTCAACACCGACGGCCCCTTCAAAGGCTGCACCCCCGAAGACGGCCACCGCACCAGACTCACACCACTGCCCTGCGAGGAACCCCCGGCAGGGCTGTTCTGATCTCTCTGCGGGGACACTGGAGAACTGGTCTGCAAGGCGAGGATCAAGATCTGCACGGCGAGCATGAGGAGTCCCGGATATTCGGGCTTGGTTTCAGTTCCTGACCTAACGTGAGGCACACGATGGATTCATGTTAAGTCGCCCGGACGAACCAAGATGCGTCTAAGGAGTCTAAAGCGTCGCGGACCCCACCACAGCCTTCACTGTGCGGGCCGCGCGCGCAGTTTTCGAGATCTGGCGTCCAGCCAATAATCCAGCTCCGACGGCAGTGGAGCCCCCCTTAGCCCGTCTCCACCTCTCCTGCTGGGTCGATCAAGCTTGCTAATTCACGACTGCTGGCGGCAACATCAGCATCTAGCTCGCTTGAAACGCTCGCCCATAGATAGAGCCCAGGGCCTCGGCCCCGGATCCAAGGGACCCAGATAAGTGAAGCTACAAGACTCCAGGCACCAAGGGAAATACAGGCAAACCAGAATGAGCCTCCGACCAGCAATGGGAAGAAAACGGATGCAAAGTAGGGAATGCCAACCACTGCGGCGCCTACAATGACTGCAGTAGTTCCGTGCCTGCTCCGATAGGCGCGAGATACGAAATAGTAGTGCGAAAAAACCACAACCAGATAGGACGGCGCACCTGACACGACAATCATTATCAAGACGACAAGCACACCGGCTTGGAGCCAGTCCCCTAGATCAGAAGCGCGGATGCTTTCTGGGCTAGCGGAAAGCCAAACCACGAACATTCCAGGGACGCTTGCAACCACAGTGGATGCCAGAAGCGTGCCGAAGAAAATCCGACCCTTATTGTAGCGAAAAGACCCTGAGGCCGGGCCTTTCCATTTTACGACCTCGGCCTCCCAAGCATGTAGGTTCTTGTCTCTGGAAAGCAGTCTTTCCTCGGCTTCTATGACCTCTCTTTTTCGGAGTGGCTTGCCCAGCGGACTGACGTACATAATTCTTGACGTCAAAGTCGTGAGGATTGACAGTGTGAGGAGCGCCAGGAAAGTGCCTGGCTTAGCGATCGTGGTCAGCGAGACAGCAAAACTGAGAGCCGATGCGATAACTGTAAGACCTCTGACCATGCCTGCCCATTGCTCCTTCGCGGAGTCCTCATGGCCTGGACTGGCATTGCGGACTCCAGCGTCTGAATCACCGTCGCGGATGAGAAGTGTCGCCACATAGGCAATATTGAACGAGACGGTGAATACTAGGAGAGTTGTGGCGATAACGACGGCATCAGATGTCGAGATGGTTGCCTCGGTGTTCCATCTTGCCAGCGCTTCCCCGAGTGCAGCCCACGTCCGTCCACGATTCTCGGGACTGCCGAGCTCGGGAACGATATCGGCTATGACTTTACCGTTTGCTGCAATTTGAAGCGCAGAAGCCAATAGCGCAGCCCTGAACGCAAGGTCGGCGGTATGGCGCTGCCCTTCGGACCTCTGTTTCTTCCGACGCGCAGGCCTTGTTCTTTTTGATTCGGCCCGGCTTCCCGTCGATGGAGCATCCTTGAGCGAGTTTAGCGCTCCCCGATCGTCGTCATTTGAGTCAGTCAAGAGTGCCCCCCCCTTCTACACCTGTTCTGTCAAGAGGGAACTCTACCTGTTCTTCCTTTGTCCACTTCATCGAAGACAGGGCGCAGCGGGAGGGGTTCCTCGGCAACCGCTTGCACTCTGTTTTCCTGGAGCAAGAGCTGACTGCCTTGGTATTTGGAACTGAGGGATGACATGACGTCAGAGGTGGGACTGTACTTTCAACGGTGGTGCGCCACGAGGCGCTTGCAGTTCGGATGGACGCAGAGCGCTTGGGCCGGAGTCGTGTCCGGGGCGATACCCCTGCGGCATTCAGGGGTCATGCCTGCCATTCGCACCGTTCAAGGATGGTCCCGTACGCCACGCGCGCATCGAGCTCGACGATGTAGTGCTGGGGGGATCGGCGGATTACAGCGATCCCGCGGTCACCGCGGCCGCGGGCCTGTTCGATGAGGGTGCTGAGGCTTTGTTCGAGCTTCGTCTCGAGATCGCCGCGGGTGTGGGCTTCGATGAGGATGCGCTCCTCGGTCTGCGGGGTCATGGGTGCTCCTTCAGGGCAGGGGTGCTGAGGGCTGCTGGGTTGGCGTCGGCCGCCGCGCGCACCGGGATCCCGCGGGCGCGCACGCTGCGCGCAGGGGGATGCTCCGGGCGGGGCGTCGTCGACGCTCTGGAAGGCGTGGGATCGTCCTCGCGGCCGTGCGCGGGTCCGGTGACGGTTCCGGGCTGGGAGTGGCTCGCTCGGGGGTCTTCGGTGCCGTCTCGGGGCTGGCGGCCGTGGATCGGTCAGGCAGGGATGGGCCGAGGCGGTTGTGCCGGAAGGTGTTGGCCGGGTGTCCCCGGGTTGGCCTTCAGGCCGGGCCGGTGCCGCGCTGCGGGGAGCCGACGGGCGGTCCGCAGGGACAGCGTAACCCGGGGCGGGCCGGAATGCCGTCTGCCGGCTTCGGACGGGGGCCCGGGCGCTGCGGCATGCCGCTCGTGCTGGTGCTCGCGGCAGTGTGGGCGTTGCGGGCCGACCAGTGCCCTGCCCGGCCTGCCGCTCAGGGTCGTCCGTGCGGGGTCAGGCTGCTGCGGCGATGTACCTGTCGACGACCGTCTGGGGGATCCGGCCCCGGGGGCTGACCTTGATCCCGTGGGCGGCGGCCCAGTCGCGGATCACGCGCTGCTGCGGCTTCAGGATGGTGCGGCGGAGCCGCGGCGGACCCTGCCTCCGCGCTGCCCCGGCGAAACCGGCCAGTGCCTCGCGCAGGCGGGCCGCGTTGGCCGTGCTGAGGTCGATCTCGTAGTGGCGTCCGTCGAGTGCGAAGCGCACCGTCTCAGCTGCCGGGGTCCCGTCGAGGTCGTCGACGAGCTCGATGATCACAGTCTTTGCCATGGCTGAGAACCCTACCAGCGGTGCGACGCCCGGGCGGCATCCGTCCGAACGGCTGGCGGCCTACCAGGAGGGACCGCCCGGATGGTCCCTCAGATGAATATGCAATGAAGGGAATATGCGGAGGGGAGTGGCTGCGGGTGTTCAGAAGAGTGTGGGCTGTCCGGGGCCGTCGCTCCAGCCGGTCAGGGCAGTCCAGGGCTCGCCGAGGTCGGCCAGGGCCTCCTCGATGGAGGTCTGGCCCTCGAGCTCCTCAGCCAAGGCCATGCTTCTGACCGTAGAGGCACCCGAGATCCTCCCGGGTCAGGCGCGCGGGCGCTCCTCGGCGGGGTCCCCGCCCCGTGCCGGCAGGGACCCCGGCATCTGGCGGGGCCGTGCGCCCGTGTCCTAGTGGATGTGGCCGCGGGTGCGCTGGTCCGCGAGCCAGCCGGGGTACTCGTCCAGGAGCATGGCATAGAGGTCCTGGGGACTGGTGGCATCCACGTCACCGACGGGCTTGTAGTCGGCATTGTCCACGTACCGGCCCTCGAGGTCGTCCAGCTCCTGCAGGAAGGCGATGCTCTCCCTGCCGATGGAGAGGAACTGCCAGAACACCGGCGCGTAGGACGCGCGGGTGATCTCCCGGACCGCGGCGGCCTTGCTGTCGGGGGAGCCATCGGTGAGGAACACGGCCAGGACGGGCTGCCCGTCGCGCGCGTCCACCGCGCTGAAGCCGGCGCTCTTGCGGAAGAGCCCGCCGCCGGCCTTCGGTGCGAGCCTGAAGTGGTCCAGGACGGTGCGGAACGCAGCGGCGTAGTCGGTGGTGCCCATGCGGCGCTTGACGGTGATCTTGGCGATGGCGTCGCGGAAGTTCTCCAGGGTCACGGTGCCCTCGTGGCGGGCAGCGCTGTCGAAGGTGAACAGGTCGATCTCGCCGTCGTCGTCCAGGTGCACTCCGAGGGCGAGGATGGTCTGGGTGAGGCGCTGCATGGCCCCGCTCTCGTACTTGCTGCGCATGGAGCCGGAGTAGTCGAGCACGAGGGCGACCTTGGCCCTCTGCCCGTTCAGGCGGGCGGTGTCGATCGCGTCGGCGGCCGTCTTGGCCAGGGTCAGGAGTTCGGGGGCCTTCTGCTCTACCTTCTCCAGCGAGATTCCCATGGTCGGGGTTCCTTTCACGTGGTGTCGTCCTGCCCCCGCGGTCGCGGGGGAGGAGGGGCGCGTCGTCGGGGGGCTGGCGTCGGCCGGACCCGTCTGCAGGTGGCCGTCGCGGGCCACGAGGGGATAGGCGGCGGCGGGAGGCACCGTCCGTGCCTTCCGCCCCGGGCAGGCTACTTCTCGCAGGCGATGCCGTCGCCGTCGCGGTCCAGCGCGGGCCGGTAGCCGGGCTGGCCGCGGTACAGCGGTGCCGCCCCGGCGGCCTTCGCCGCCGTGCAGTTCGCGTAGTAGGCACCCGCCGGTGCAGGCGCCGGTGCCGGTACAGCAGGGACCGGTGCCGGTGCTGCGGGGGCCGGTGCCGCGGCAGGGGCGGGGGCGGGCTGGTCAGTGGGGGCGAGCTGGTCGGGGCAGTCGGTGAGGATCCGGGCGATGGCGTCATGCTCGGCCTGGGTGACCCAGAGGCTGTAGGTGGCCTTGACCGAAACCTGCCGGGCCACATAGGTGCACCGGTAGGGCCTGTTCGGCGGCAGCCAGGTCGCCGCGTCCCCGTCGCCCTTCTGCTCGTTGGTGGGCCCGTCGGTGGCCTGCAGGTTCAGCGGGTCGTTGGCCAGGGTGGTGCGCTGGGCGGGGGTGAGCTGCTGGGCACCCTTCTGCCACGCGTCCGAGAGGGCCACGACGTGGTCGATCTGCACCGCGGTGCTGGTCGCGTTCCCGCGCACGAACTGGATCGCCTTCCCGGTGTACGGGTCGGCGAGAGTGCCGGAGGCGACCTTGCAGGGGACGCTGTTCACGTACGCGACGCCGGTGAGGTCGCGCCTGAGGATGTCGTTCCGGGTGTCGCACCCGTTGTGGTCCACATCCGCCCAGGCGGGGCCGAACTGGGCCCGGTCGTAGCCGGTCTTCGGCGCCCGGCCCTTCACCGGCAGCTTCGCCAGCAGGTCCAGGGCCCTGGTCGCGTACGCGGGCTGCGCGTTCGGCGCCGACCCGTCCGCCGCGACCGCGGCGTCCGGGTCCAGCGGCTCGCCCGTCGCAGACGGCGTCGGGCTGGGGGTCTTCGTCGCCGTTGCGGCAGATGGCGTCCGGGTAGGGGCTGCCTGCACCGCCGGCGCGGCAGCGCCGCAGCCGGCCAGGAGCAGCACGAGCGCCGCGCCTGCAGCGGCTGCCCCCAGGCCCTGCCAGGGCCGGACGGCGCAACGCGATGCGGGCATGCCGGGATCAGTGGGCGTCTTCGGTCCGTTGCCGCACGGCGGCTGGGCGTGGCTCATATTCTCTTGTTCCCCCATGGTGAGAATTTCCGGTCTCGGGCCCCGGCGGTGCGGGCCGGGCCGACAAGGCCTGAGTCTAGGTCCCGCCACTGCCCACAGGGACGGAACGCGCCGGAGCGGCTGGCCTCACGCGCAGTGCCGGGGTCCGAGGCAGGCCACCGGGCCCCGATCGGGCAACAGGCTGTTGCGCGATCGGGGTCGACTGCGGAGGGCGCCGGGCTGGGGGCCAGGGGCCCGGAGCCGCTCGCGGCAGCGCGGCCGAAGAGCATCCGATGGAGGCGACTAGGGTGATTCCCATGGCACAGCTCGAGCCCAACCTGCCCGGCGGATACGCGGACGCTCTCGCCTCGCTCAAGTCCCAGGTCAGGGCGGCCCAGCACCATGCCCAGCGCGTGGTGAACACCGCCATGATCGAGCTCTACTGGGGCATCGGCCGCACGATCCTCCAGAGGCAGGAGACCGCGCCCTGGGGGAGCAAGGTCCTGGACCGTCTCGCCTCTGACCTGCGGGCCGAGTTCCCCCACATGAAGGGGTTCAGCCGGCGCAACCTCTACTACATGCGCGCCTTCGCCGAGGCGTGGCCCGAGCAGATTGTGCAGACGCCGTCTGCACAGATCACCTGGAGCCACAACGTCGTCCTGCTCGACAAGGTCCCGGACCACCAGACCCGCCTCTGGTACGCAGCCAAAACGGTCCAGCACGGTTGGTCGGTGGCGGTGCTCGAGCACCACATCCTCACCCGGCTCCACACCCGTGCCGGGGCTGCGCCGAACAACCTCGAGGCGCGCCTGCCGGGGGAGGGGACGGACCTGGCACGGGAGGTCGCGAAGGACCCACTGGTGCTGGACTTCCTCGGCCTGACCGAGGAGGCCGACGAGCGCGCCATGGAGGAGGCCATGACCCTGCGCATGTCCCAGACCCTGGCCGAGTTCGGCCCCGGGTTCGCATTCGTCGGGCGCCAGTACCGGCTCTCGATCGAGGGCGACGAGGACTACTTCATCGACCTCCTCCTCTTCCTTATCTACAGCTACGCAATGGCGAGGTCCGTAGTTGTCCAGCGAGACCCAGCCTGTCGTCTGTCTGCCATGTAACTGACGTAGGGGCGAGAGCTTGTTGCGCGGGATGCCGTCTGCAGCGTTTGTATCGGTCAGTGATACAAACGCTGCACTCCGTTGGCTCGTCCGAAGCCGCGAAACGCAAAGCGCCGGTGCGGCCTGATCGATGAGTCTCTGCGGTCCGGGGTCGTAGACTCGGGCAGGCGTGCGACAACAGCCCGAGGGACTACCTCCCTTGGGCTGCAAGCGGCGGTGAACCAGACGTGGACTAGGGGGCGTTATGGCAGAGGATCTCGACGAACTGCGACCGCCGGTCGACCACCCGATCACCACGTCCAAAGAGGACTCACTCCAGCGCGCTCCGTTGGCGCATGATTTCGCCAAGAGCCTGCGATCACTCAGCACTGATCAGGGCGTCGTTGTCGGCGTCCTCGGTCCTTGGGGCGTCGGCAAGAGTTCCTTCATCAATCTGATGAGGGAAGAGTTTGCGGCGGATCCCGCCCTCACTGTCGTCGATTTCAACCCTTGGCTCTTTTCGGGAACACAACAGCTCACGGACTTCTTCTTCGCTGAGTTGTCGTCCCAGCTTCGACTCAAAGACGGCAGCCGTTTCGGCGCGATCGCAGATCGCATCGACGAGTACAGCACGGTCCTGAGCCCGTTGGCCCTCATCCCGGGCTTCGGCTCCTGGTGGGATCGTTCGGTCAAGGCGCTTCAATCGGCCAACAGCATCCGCAAGAAGCGCGCCAGCGCAACGTCCAAGCGGACCAAGGTGGCAGACGCACTCGAACAGGTTGACCAGCCAATCGTGGTCGTAGTCGATGACATCGACCGACTTACAACTCCTGAGATCCGCGACATCTTCAAGCTCGTGCGCCTCACGGCCAGCTTTCCCAACCTGATCTATGTGCTCGCGTTCGATCGCCATCGCGTCGAAGCAGCCCTCGACGAAGACGGTGTCCCTGGGCGGGCATATCTGGAGAAGATCATCCAACTGGCCTTCGATCTTCCTGCTGTCCCCGATACCCTGCTACGTTCGAAAGTCTTCGCGGAGCTCGACAGAATCCTCGAGGGCCTCGAAGACTCTCTCTTCGACTCCACGCGATGGGCCGACATCTACTTCGAGCTCGTGGAACCACTGATGTCCAACATGCGGGACGTGTCCAGGCTTGCCCTCTCTGCCAAGTCGACGATCAATGCGCTGCACCAGGACGTCGAGCTCGTTGACGTCATCGCCCTGGAAGCCATACGAATCTTCCGGCCCGAGATCTTTGCAGACCTCCAGTCAGTACGAGCATTGCTCACCAACATTGGATCATTCACGGACCTGCTGCTCAGGCAGCACAAGGCCAGGATGGAGGAGGTACTTGAAAAGTCCGGGAACGCTGATTTCGTCAAGAACGTCATCAGACGACTGTTCCCGGCCGCCCAGCGCCTCTTTGAGAACTACTCGTATGGCCCGGGTTCATTGAGCCAGTGGCGCCGCCAGCACAGGGTCGCACATGCCGACTTTTTCTCGCTCTACTTGGATCGGGTCGCTCCCGCAGAATTGGCCTCGTTCCGTTCGGCGGAGCACGCGTTCACTTTGATGACCGAGGCTTCGGAACTCGACGAATTCCTTGATTCAATCCCCGATGAAAGTGTCGAGGATACGATTGGCGCGCTCGAGGCATACGAAGGGGAGTTCCCTCTGGAAGCCGTCGTGCCGTCCGCTGTCGTCCTCCTTAATCGAATACCGAAGCTACCCCATCGGCCGAATCAAGGGGTCTTCGGGATCAGCCGGCCTGACCTGACCGTCGTGCGGGTCGTGGTGAGAATGCTGCGGCCCATTGAGGACGAGAGCGAACGCGAGACTATCGTGCGCCGAATTCTCGCCAATGTGCACAGCTATTCGTCTCGGTTTCTCCTCATCCGCTCAATCGGCCACATCGAAGGCAGCGGATCGCGGCTCATCAGTGAGCCCGTCGCGGCGGAGCTGGAGGGCCAACTTGTCGATGAAGCCCGATCAGTCCTGCCCACTGACTCCGGCCAAGAATGGGACCTGCTTCGCGTGTATCTTTTTGCCACGTCCAGGGACGGAGAAGCCAGTCCCGTCAACGTCTCAGGCAATCCAGAGTTCGTACGGGATCTTCTGGCTTCAGCTAAGTCCTACCGTCGAACGCAGGCAATGGGTTCGCGGCATGTGGACATCGAGCCGGAACTTGCATGGGATGCGCTCGTGAAAGTAATCGGGGAGGACCAACTTAGGGAAAGCGTCGCTTTGCTCCGCCAGACCGACGCCGAAACGGAGCTTGTCGGCCTTGCAGAGAAGTATCTGTCTGGATGGCGCCCGCCGGAGTGGCCGGAATAGGCGCACGACGCGGAGAACCCTGTGCTCTCATGTGCCCGTCGGACCGACTCCGGCGGTCGAGCAGGCAAAGAGTTTGGGCTATTTCTCGAGGGCGGGCATTCCGAGCCGGGCGCAGATCTCCGGTTCTCCCGGGATGACGGCGACGGTGTTGTCAACGACGCATTCGGCCAGATGCGGGATGTAGTGACCGAAGCGGCCCAACAGGTCTGGGTCCGACGCGAGCGGGTGCCCGTTCTGGTCCTTGTAGTTATGGCCGGGGACGACGCTCCCGGGTACGGGGGACACGAAGCCCGTGGGGATGAGGTCGTCGGTGAACCCGGCGGGGTTCATTAGCCCCTGACTCCAGACACGGCTGCAGAGGTTCACGGGGTCGCTGACTTGCCTCATACCCGCGTTCCTGTCGTCCGGGTTCGGTCCCTTCTGCGCGTCGAACCCCGTGTCGAAGATGCCAGCTGTGATGTACGGCGGCATGGTCGACCCGGGGGGCCTAGTGGTGAGATCGGCGTGGAAGTAGCAGCGGATGTCCCGCTTGTCGTTCACCGGTGCGAGTGCCGTGTAGATGCCGGCCGCGGTGGTGCCGACCAGCGCTGTGCCAGCGACGGCGATGACCGCCGGGAAAGCAGGCCACCTGCGGACGGGCTTGGGTTTGCGGCGCGCTTCCTGGATGAGCAAGTTCCGGACGCGGTCCTTCGTGTCCTTCGGATAGGTCACTTCCGACAGGTTCATGACATCCTCGCTTCAACGATCTTGGCGTCGATTTGGTCGACGTGCTCGGCTCCGTTCAGTCTGGCCAGCTTGGCCCGTGCCCGGTGCAGCCGGGACTTGACCGTGCCGGGCCGCACGCCGAGGGCCTTGGCAGCCTCTTCCTGGGTAAATCCGCTCATCAGGCACAGAATCACGACGTCCCGTTCCCCGTCGTTCAGCCCCGCGGCGGTATCAAGCAGCTCTCGCACCACGCGTTCAGCGTCGAGCCTCGACGCGACGGCCTCGGCGTGGTCGGCCTCAAGTTCGCCGTGGCGCGGGTCCGAGTACGGCAACCTTGCAAGGAAATCGGCATGCCTGCGGGAAGCCCTGGCACGGTTGCGGTTCGCGTTCGTGGCGACCCCGAGAAGCCACGGCAGAACCGTGTCTCTCTCCGGCCTGAGCCTGTTCCGTTGTCGCCACGCCTCCAAGAACGTGACCGAGACGAGCTCTTCCGCGTCGTGCCAGGACCCACAGCGGGAAAGGCAATACCGGAAGACTGCGTTGGCGTGTCGGTCGAAAAGTACCCCGAAGGCCTCGGCGTCGCCGGCGATGCACTTGCGCCACAGATCTTCGTCGGGTTCCCCCATCAGCCTCATGCCTCGTAGTGTCCGCAGGACCCGAAAAGGTTCCCGGTTCGCAAAATGGTCTTCGAGACGGTCCATCAGTCCGTCGGGGCCACCCGTTTCATCCTGTTGTTCGATTTCGCGGGGCCCCACCAGCCAAGCGGAGCTCGCCGTAGGCGATTTCGAGTTGTTTGCGCAGTGCCTGGTTTTCCTCGCGCAACTGCTTGTTACGGGCTAAGAGGTTTTCGACCTTCGCCAGCAGGGAGGCGGGGGTCGTTCGCTGGTTTGTGGGGATCCCAGGCTTTCGGCCGCCATTCGCGTCGTTCAGTTCTCGGAGCGCTGCGATGACGTCCGCCTGGGCGTAGATGTAGGCGCGGGAAACACCTGCCCTGCGAGCCACCTCGGTGACGTTCGCGGTTTCCCCACTTGCGTGGAGGTCTCTCAGGACGGCGACGACGCGTTCTCGGGAGGCGGCCTTGCGCTCGGCGGCGGCCTTGGCCAGATGGCGGCTGTTGTCAGCTCGCACGATTGGCCTCGCTGGCTCCCGTCATTTCGGCCCGGCCGCCCACGACAACTTCGTTGGGCGAGCAGCCTCGGCATGCCCCGATGATGCGGGTGAGGTTCTCTAGGATCTCTTCGTTCTTCTCAACGATGCGACTGTGGCCCTTGGACTTTGAGACGTCGATGAGCTCCAGCGTCGTCCGCAGTTGGGCCTCGTGCTGGGGGAGGAACTCGGGAGTGGTGATGAACAACGGGCAGGTTAGGCAGGGGTTGGCGTGCTCACAGGCGCTCTGGACGGGCATTCCGCAGAAGCCGTTCGGGAGGGTCTGCTTCGCCCTGTCCAACCCAGCTCGCGACCACTGTGCGTCCGCCAGAGGATGGTCCTCCGAAAGGGTGACCTCTTCTCCGCGAGCGTTGATCTTCCGCGCCCTCTCCCAGCTGGCGCGGACGGTCTTGTCATGCAGCCGGGCGTAGTGGTTGGTCATCTCGGCGGAGGTGTGATCCAGAAGCTGCTGCACGATGTGCTGCGGCACATCCCTATTTATAAGTCGCGTGCCGAACGTGTGCCGGAACTGGTGGGGCGTGATTTTGACCGGCCGTCCCAGCTCATCAGATACGGCTATGGCCGCGAGCCACCTCTTGAAGTGGTTGCGGAACCCCTCGGGTTGGAGTGCCTTGGTGCCGTCAGGGTTTGACTTGTATGCGGGGAATAGTACGGCAGCCGAGCCCGCCTCGTAGCGATTCCGGACTCGAAGCTGTTGCGCCTTGATGCGCTGGGCGGTTCCCTCGTCCACCGGGGCGTAGGCATCGCGCTTCATCTTGTGGTTGTAGTAGGCCAGATATGGGTTGCCGTCGCCATCGACAACGAGGCAGTCCAGCTGCAGACCGATCGCGTCTGAGATCCGCAGCCCGCACCGGATCATCAGCTCGAGAACGAGACGGTAGTCGGGATTGGCCATCTTCGCGACGTTGGCCTCGTCCTCGATCTGGGACATGACGAACTCGCTGACCGCCCGTGCGGGCAGCCGCTCCGTCAGCCGCGGTATGTCCTGGGGATAGATCGTGCTCGAAGCGGGCAGCCCCGGCGCCCACTCGTACTGATGCACGTCGCGCAGGAATGCCCTCACCGCACACAGGTGCTTCGCCCCTCGACTCTGCCCTCTGAACACGCATGCCGAGATCCGCTGCCCACCCTTCGATCAGGGACCTCGAGAGCTCCTCAGCTGAGTGCGGAATGGCGTCGCCCGCCTGGAGGTATTGGCCGAAGTCCGTGAGGGAGCCGAGGTCGAGCGTCACGGTGTTCACGACGAAGCCCCTGCTGAGCCTGTGGCGGGTCCAGCGCTTGACGAGATCCCGCAGCCAAGGGATGCGGAAAGGGACGAAGTCCAGTTTCCGCCTCGGGTATTCCGGATGGCCGAGGCGGGCGAGTCTCCACGAATCGCGTTCGTACTCGGTCCGCCACCCGGCCCCGTTCAGGAGAGTGTCCACCTGCTCATAGCCCCAAGCGAGGAAGGATACCGAGGGGCGGCCCCCCGGCCCGGGATTGATCAGCCTCTTCCACTCCTCAGGGGTGTGGTCGAGGAAGCTCTGCGCCCCCGTGGAGCGCAGCAAGCGCATCGCGCGATTCCACATGTACACATTGGCGCGGCGCCGCCCGTGGTCCGCCCAGCATTGGAAGGCGTACTGGATCTCCAACGCGAGCTGGTCCGGGAGGCCCCTGAGATCGAGTGCCGGGACGCCAGCCTCGTAGATCTTCACGACGAAATCCTCCAAGGTCATGCCCGGATTGTGCACACCGATTCTCTTCCACTGGGCGAAGTGGTTCCCACAGAAGACCTGCTTGCCATCCCTCCACAGCCCGCAGTCGGGGAACTGGCATTCGAGCTGGGGCCCGATCTCAGCGAGCGGGGACGCCCGGCTGGCCCACTGCGCGGGATCCTCAGCGGAGCCGTACAGCCTCCAGAGTCGCGCGTGGCGGCTGCACAGGCCGTGGCTCTTGCGGGCGAAGAGGCACCCACTGACGGTGCAGCCGGAATATGTGTGGATCGGGGTAACCGTTGACAGCCAGACGTCCCAATCCGCGCCTCGGGCCCTTGCATGTTTCCACCTCTGCGAGTGCGCGTTGCAGAGGTCCTTCCGCGTGAAGGCCTCGTTGTCGCAGGATGCCACCTTGCAAATGCCGTACGAGAACATGGGGTGCGCGGCCAAAGCGACCAGGATGTCCTTCCTGAACTCGGGCCGGACAGCCGCGGTCAGTATCCCCAGGGCGGAGTCGGCCGGTGCCAGAAGAGGGGAGGCCATCACAGTCCTTCCTCGCCCGTCGGTGTTCCCGGCCAAGCTGATTCGAACCAGCCAGCATCCGTCAATGCCGCTCGCGCATCGGCCGCGGTCAAGTGGCCGTATATGCCAAGGGTCGTCTGGATACTTGCGTGTCCCATCAGCCGCTGGACGACCGCCCAGTCGGTGCCGCGCCGGATCAGCTCGGTGGCATAGGTGTGCCGCAGCTGGTGGGGGGTGAAGTTTTCGAGGCCTGTCAGCACCCTGAGGCGGAGCACGAGATCGCGCACCCCGGAATACGTCACCGGATGCCCGCGGCGGCCGCCCCAGAGATTCACGAACACGTAGTCCGAGTCGACGGAGCCGCACTCCTCGTCGATGTAATCGGCGTAGAGGGTGAACAGCTGGGCGTTGACCGGAACGCTGCGCGCCTTCTGCCCTTTGACCCGCGCGCCATTGCTGTTCTCGCGGGGAACAATGTCGACTTCCTGCCGCGAGATGCTCAGATCGCTGTGGCGAAGGCCGAGCACCTCGCCGACCCTCATCCCGGTCTCGAACAGCGTGCCAATCAGCAACCGGTCCCGATGCCGGCCGCACGCTGCCAGGACGCGCGCGATGTCCTCGCGCGCGATCACTTTGGGAGCGGGCCGAGTGACGCCTCGGAGCCGGATCTCACGCCGGACCGCTCCGCTCATCGCGTGGTCCAGGAACGGCTTGAACCGTCCCCGTCCCGCACCTGCCACCCAGCGGGACATCTGCAGATCCACCAGCGCATCGTGACGCCGCTGGAAGTCATAGAAGGCCGACACCGCCGCGAGCTTGCGCTCCAGCGATCGCTCCCGAAGCGAGGGGGCCGCCCTCGGCAGCACCGCGACACCCTTGCCCCGGTATTTAACCGGCGTCCTCAACCAACCAACCCACTCGCCGATGTCCTGCAAGCCCAGGGCGCGCCAATCCTTCTCGGTCTCATCCAGCCACCAGAAGAGGTCTTTGAGGTCGTGCGCGTAGCCCTTGACCGTGTTGGGAGAGTAGCTCGTCCGCTGGAGGTGGGCGAGAAAAGCCTCGACAGGCTTGACCGGCCTCATTCCCGCGTCCACAACCGTGTATGAACGCTCATCTGTGTTCGGCAACGCCATCGCCTGCACGCGCATGAATCCAGCCATCCCGCCTTCTCGTCGTTGACACGATCAGGATGATCGCCAACGACGCAGTTTTCGGGGTGCCACACCGTGCGTGAATTACATCACTGTCATCCCAGCGAAGGCTCCAGATAATCTTCCACATACCTTCCAGCCGCTACGTTGTGGTCGAGTTGAAGTCCAAACGCTTCCGGCCCGAGCACCTCGGGCAGCTGAACTTCTACGTCGCCGCGGTCGACGGCATGCTCCGCCTGGGCCACCATGCCCCGACCGTGGGGATCCTGGTCTGCGGGTCCAAGAACGACCAGACCGTCCGGTACGCGCTCGACGCCTCAGCGACCCCGGTCGCCGTCGCCGCCTACACCTACGACACCCTCCCCGCCGAGGAGAAGGCATCCCTGCCCTCACCGGCGGCCATCACCGCCGCCCTCGAGCAGGGCACCGCTGCCGGAAAAGTGGAGCCCGAGTGACCCAGGGCCCGCAGCGGATCCCAGCCTTCCCGCGGGTCCGCGTACGAGCCCGTGCGCGTCGTGGCCCTACCGGCGCGGTGCCCCGTCCGGAGTGGGACGCCTCCGAGTAAGCCAAGCTCCCCGCCTACGAACACCCCTGCCCGACCAGCTGGCCGGAGATCCCGGCCCGATGGCTTGGACTAGCCTGAGTACTCTAGTTTCTGCCTGGCGATAGCGGCGCTTGGGTGGACTTCCCCGTCATTTGGATCAGCCGCCCGAAGCTGACTCAATTCTTACTCCATCTCGATGGTCGAAGGCTCGGCGGGGACCGCTGTCGGCGACGACCCAGAGGACTGTCGAATCAGTAGTCTTCGTGTCGACAGTGGCTGTGTATAGGGTTTTGCGTGGCTCAGTGACTGTGACGCGGTTGCCAGCGCTGAGAGATCTCCAATCCTCGGCTGGCGTCTCAGGTGCAGTGGAGGTCCTGTCCCCCCTTGTTCGAGTCAAGGTATGACCCCATCTGAGCGGTAACGGTCGAAGAGCCCCAGGAAGGAGTCCTCGGTGCGCCGGTAGCCGGTGAATCCGGCGAGGCGGCTCTTGCTCATGTCGGCAAGTGCCTCGAAGTTGCGTCCGAGGTCGGCGTCGGTGTGCCACCATGAGGCCACCCGCCGGAGGTCCCGTTCTTGGAGGCTGTGCTCGTCCGCGATCGTTGCCCAGATCTTGTCCGCGCCGCGCATCTGCTCCACCAAGGGCCGTGGGTCGCCGTTGAAGCCCTCGGGTTCCACGCGGAAATAGGATGCGAGCTTCGGCCACATCCTTCGCCAACGGAAGACATCGCCGTTGACGATGTTGTAGGCCTCGTTCGCGGCCGCAGGAGTGGTTGCGGCCCAGATCATGTGTTCGGCCAGCAGGCTTCCGTCGGTCATGTCCGTCAGGCCATTCCATTGGGTCTCTGAGCCGGGGAAGACGAAGGGGCGTCCGAGCTTCCGACAGATGGTCGCCTGCGCGGCGAGGGTGAGGCCCATGTTCATGGCGTTCCCGACGGCGTGGCCCACTACGGTGTGGGCACGGTGCACCGACCACCGGAATCCCTGCCGTTCGGCAGCGGCCACCAGCTCGTCCTCCTGCGCGTAGTAGAAGTTGTCCACGGGAAGCCGGGGCTCATCTTCCACGAATGGCGTGTCGGGCATCTGGCCGAGGCCATAGGCCTCGAAGGGGCCGATATAGTGCTTCAGCCCCGTCATCAGGGCCACGTGCTCGACAGGTGCGTGGGCGAGCGCAGCGAGGACGTTGCGGAGCATCCCGGCATTGACCGCGATGTTTTCTTTTTCCGTTGCCTGGCGGGACCACGCGGTGAAGAAGACGTGCGTCGGTCTCTCGTCCGCCAGCGCCTGGGTAAGGCTGTCGGGGGAAGAGAGATCGGCGCGGATATGGCGGCTGTTCCCGTGGGCCGTCGGTGTTCGTGACAGACCGGCGATGTCCCAGCCGTCCTGTTTGGTTATCCTCTCGACGATCGCGGAACCGGCAATGCCGCTTGCTCCGACGACGAGAGCCGATTTGCGAAGGCCTGCATGCTCTGCGGTCTCTGCCATGACTGAGGTTCTCCTATCCAAACAGGGTGTCGGGGGCGGGTCAGAGCAGGATGCTCATCGGGTTCTCGATACGGCGCTTGAAGGCAGCCAGGAGTTGGGCGGCCACGGCTCCGTCGATTGCCCTGTGGTCGGCCGACAGGGTGCAGGTCATGACGGTCGCGATCGTCAATTCGCCGTTCGTGACAACGGGGCGTGGTTCGGCCGCGCCGACAGCCAAGATCCCTGCCTGCGGCGGATTGAGGATGGCCGAGAACTCCCGCGTGCCGTACATGCCCAGATTGGTCAGGCTGAAAGATCCCCCCTCCAGCTCCTGCTGCCTGATCTTGCCTGCGTCGGCGCGCTGTTTGTAGTCGGAGGTCGCGCGGCAGACGGAGCCGATGGACATGTTCTCCAGATTGCGCACCACGGGGGTGAGGAGGCCGTCGTCGGTGGCGATGGCCACCGAGATGTCCACGCTCCGGAAGTAACGGATGCGGTCGCCCTGCCAGGCGACGTTCGCTGCGGGCACGTCGACGAGGGCTCCGGCGAGGGCCTTGAGGATGAGGTCGTTGACGGTGGCTTTCTGTCCCGCCGCCGCCAGGCTCGCATTGACCTGGGTCCGCAGGTCCAGCAGTGCGTCCATTGTGACGTCTGCCGATGCGTAGAAGTGCGGAACTTTGGTCTTCGATTCGGTCAGTCGCCGGGCGATGGCGCGGCGCATGCCGGACAGCGGCTTGTCTTCGTAGCCTTCAGTCGCGGCCCGGGGCTCTTCGGATTCCTTGGCCGCGACGGGTTCCTGAGGTGCGGCGGGCTGGGCGGCGATCCTCTGAGCTGCCGTCTCGACGTCCCGACGGAGGATTCGGCCGTCTGGTCCCGACCCTGTCAGGTCGGCGATCGTGACTCCCATGTCCTTGGCCAGCTTCCGGGCAAGAGGAGAGCTGAACACTCTGCCGGCGACCTGGGGTTCGGCGACCTCCACGTTGGGAGCTTCGGCGGGGACATGGTCAGGGGCGGGCGCTTCCGTGTCGTGCGGTACCGGCTGTCCGGCGGCGGTGAGGACGGCGTGTCCGGCGGCGGCGATCTCCCTGTCGATGGTGGCCTCGTCCTCGCCTGCTTGGACGAGCACGGCGATGGGTTCGCCGACTTCCACCGAGGTGCCGGGGTCGATGAGGAGGCGTCCGACCGTACCTGTGGCCTCTGCTTCCAGCTCGACCGTGGCCTTCTCGGTCTCGATCTCGGCAATCGGCTGGCCGACAGCGATCGTGTCTCCGACGGCGACCAGCCAGTCCTGCAGTGCTGCTTCTGTTGCGTCGGCCACGACGGCCGGCATGGTGATAATGGTTGCCATGGTTCTGTGGTCTTTCGGTCGCGAGGGTCAGGAGAGGCCGAGGTTGCGGGCGAGCTCGTCGAAGCCGGTCAGGACGTCGTCCAGGTCGGCATTCGCGGCGGCTTCCAGAACCTTGGAGATGCTGGGCGCAGCCTCCCTGCCCATGACCCGTTGGATCGGCTGGTCGAGGTAGTCGAAGAAGCGCCGCTGGATCTCGTCGGCGAGCCATCCGCCGTACGAAGTTCCTGACGCACCCTGCTCCACGATCAGCACATTGTTCGTCTTCTTGATCGATGCCCCGATCGCCTCCCAGTCCAGCGAGGCCTTGTCCAGCCAACGCAGGTCGATGACTTCGGCATCCAGCTGGGAACGCTGCTCCGCGGCTTGCAGACAGAGGCCGACCATGTTCAGGTAGGTCAGGACCGTGGCGCCCTTGCCCGCGCGTCGGACGGCTGCCCGGCCGACAGGCAGACGGTAGTCGAGATCGCCCTCTGGAATGGGCCCCTGCGTGCCATACAGATCCACATGCTCAAGCACGAGGACGGGGTCCTGCAGGTCGAGAGCGGTGTTCATCAGTCCGATGTAGTCGCCCGGAGTGGAGGGAGCAACGATTCGCCAGCCGGGGTTGGTGGCGAAGATTCCTGCGGGGTCCATCGAGTGCTGGGAGCCGTATCCGGCGCCCATGGCGACCTTCGAGCGCAGGACGACGGGCATCCCGGACTGGCCGCCGAACATGTGCCTGGCTTTGCCGATCTGATTGAAGATCTGGTCGGCGGCGACCCATACGAAGTCCGAGTACATGAATTCGACGACGGGTTTGTACCGGCCAGTCATCGAGAGCCCCCCGGCCAGGCCGGCAAAGGCGTTCTCGCTGATGGGAGTGCCGAGCACCCGGTCGGGATGGGCGTCCTTCAGGCCCCGGGTGGCCCCGTTGGTGCCGCCCTTGAGCCGGTGCACGTCCTCGCCGAGGATGACGACGCCCTGGTCGAGGTCCATGCGGCGGCCCAGCACGTCGGCGATGGCGTCGACGAAACGCCGCGGCCTGGCGGCTCGCTCATAGTCGTCGGACAGGACCTGGCCCCCGACGACCAGCTCGGCTCTGATGCCATCGTCGACGGTGGCCGGGTCCGGCCACAGGGCCGGGCGGATACGGCGGGCGCCCTTGCTGCTGTCGGGGTCCTTCTCGGTCAAGGCCTCCACGACACCGGCGACCAGCTCGGCGATGCTGGACTGCAGGTCTTCCAGCTGCTCCTTCGAGACGAGTCCGCGGCGGGTCATCTCATCGGCGACCCTGCGCAAGGGATCCCGGTCGCGCCACTGCTTCTCCTCCTCCTTGCTCCGGTAGCCGAAGGCGCTTCCCGGGAAGGGTCCGTTCTGGTGGAAGTAGCGGTAGGTCTCGGCTTCGATGAGGGTGGCGCCGCGGCCGGCACGCATATGTCCGACGGCGGCCCGCTGTGCCAGATACACCGCCAGTGGATCCATTCCGTCGACCCGCCAGGAGGTGATGCCGAAGCCAGGGCCTCGGGCGGCGAGTCGTGGATCGCCGGTGACCTCTGCAACGTGGGTGGACACCGCGTAAAGGTTGTTCTCGATGAAGAAGCACAGCGGCAGGCGCCAGGCCGCAGCGAGATTGAAGGTCTCGAGCGTCGATCCGATGTTGGAGGCCCCGTCGCCGAAGTATGTGACGGTCACTCCAATGCCCGATGCGTCGCCATCCTCCTCCGCGTTCTGGGCGTCCCGGCGCTGGGCCCAGGCATTCCCGGCGGCCAGGGGAACACCGCCGCCGACGATGGCGTTGGTGCCCAAAGCGCCGGCCTCCATCCACTGGAGGTGCATCGATCCGCCGCGGCCCCCGCTGAAGCCAGCCTTCAGACCCAGGATCTCGGACATCGTGCACCGGAGGAATTCGATCAGACGGTCATCCTTGATGCCGTCGGCGAGGGTCAGGCCCTCGGGCCGGAGGTACGAGAGGCCCTTGGCGAGGAACTGGTGGTGGCCGCGGTGGGTGCCGTTGACTCCGTCAGCCGCGGCCAGGGCGAGCACAGAGCCGACGGCGGCGCCCTCTTGGCCGATGCTGGAGTGAGCAGGGCCGTGGACGAGCCCCTCGCCCGCAAGCTGGAGGACCGCTTCCTCGAAGGTCCTGACCGTCTGCATCTGGACGAGCATGGTCTCCAGCAGGGCTGGATCCGCTGCGTCCCAGTCGTCACGCGTCGTCTGCAGCTCGGTGCAGTCCGCGGAAAGAGACAGGGGAGAAGTAGTGGGCATCGTTGCTCCAGAAGGATCGCGAAGGGAGAGAGATGTGTCTCATCCCACAATAGTGATAGATTGGATCCAATACAAGCACCCAAGGGATCTTATGCGGAGAATTTCGGCGATATTGGATCCAATGTTAGGGAATTCGTATGAAGGGAAGCTCTGATGCTGAAGAAGTCAGGGGCGGTGAGCCAGCAGATCGCCGACGAGCTGAGGGCGCGCATCCTCTCCGGCGCGCTGCCGCCCGGCACGCGCATCCGCCAGGAGCAGATCGCCGAGGAGTTCGGTGTCAGCCGGCTGCCGATCCGCGAGGCTCTGCGCATCGTGGAGTCCCAAGGCCTAGTCACGCTCGTCGCTGCGACCGGCGCGTGGGTGAGCTCCATGGACCTCGGCGAGTGCCAGGAGACATACCTGATCCGCGAGCGGCTCGAGCCGCTCGCGCTTGGGTTGTCCGTGAAGCACATGAGCGGGGAGACGATCGAGCGACTCGAGGAGCTGGCGCGTCGGATCGAGGGCTCTGCCTCGGCGGAAGAGTTCATGGACCTAGACCGGCAGTTCCACCTGCTCAGCGTCCAGGACGCAGGCATGGGCCGGCTGCTTGAGATGGTAGAGCGACAGTGGAACACGACGCAGCATTACAGGCGGGCGTACGTTCAGCTGACCGGCACCGACGGCCTGCAGGAGACCCACCTCGAACATCGCCTTCTGGTCGCTGCCATCCGCAGGAGGGACTCGAGGTCGGCCGAGGAACTGCTGGGGATGCACATCCGCAAGACGCGCATCGCCCTGGAGGACCATCCAGAAATCTTCGACCACTGACGCACGACAGAAGGGAGACTCCAGTTGCACGAGTCGAACACCCCGGCGCCGCGGCGCGGCCTGCCGGGAATCACCGGAACCGACCACATAGGCTTCACCGTCCCGGACATCCAGGAGGCACACGAATTCCTGGTTGACGTCATCGGGTGTGATCACGTCTACTCGCTGGGTCCCTACCCACGGAACCCGGAGCTGATGAGCCATCGGCTCAACGTCCACCCCGGTGCCGTGATGCGGGAGATCCGCTTCTACCGATGCTTCAACGGCGCCAATTTCGAGGTGTTCAACTACGAATCGCCGGATCAGCGGCGCGAGCAGCCGAAGAACACAGATGTCGGCGGCCATCACATCGCCTTCTACGTCGAGGACATCGATGAGGCGATCGCGTACCTGAAGGCTCGAGGGGTTCAGGTGCTCGGCGAGCCGACGCGCAGCTCCGGGGCCAGCGAAGGTCAGCGCTGGGTGTACTTCCTGTCGCCCTGGGGCATGCAGTTCGAGCTCGTGTCGTTTCCCCTGGGCAAGGCCTATGAGTCCAATGCGCCCGTGAAGCTGTGGAAACCGTGACGCTGCTGCGCCTGGACGACGAGGAGGTTCCCGCTGCCTGGTCCGGCCTGGGCGCTCCCGGGCGGGCGAGACAGCAGTGGCGGGGGTCCATCGCCCCGCCACTGCTGCCCTCTCGAGCAGGTCAGCTGCCCAGGGATCAGGGCACCGTGATGCCGCTCCCCTCCGGGGTGTTGAGGTGGGACTGGGAGTCGCGGAGGGTGCTCAGGGGTCCGTTGACCGTGAAGTACCGCTTGCCTGCGACGATGAGGTCCTCAGCCGGGAACTTTGTGATGACCTCGCAGCCGTTGGCCGTCACGACGACTTCCTCCTCGATGCGGGCCGCGCCGATTCCATCGGCCGAGGGCCAGTAGGTCTCCAGCGCGAAGACCATGCCCTCCTCAAGGATCTCGGGGTGGTCCAGGGACACGAGCCGCGAGAAGATCGGCTTCTCCCAGATGGAGAGGCCGACGCCGTGTCCGTACTGCAGGGCGAAGGCGGCCTCTTCGTCCGGGAAGCCGAACTCCTGCGCCTTGGGCCAGACGCTGACGATGTCCGCCGTCGTGGCCCCGGGACGCACGAGAGCGATGGCCCGGTCCATGTACTCGCGGGCGCGCTTGTAGGCGTCGCGCTGGGCAATGCTGGCGGAACCGACGGCGAAGGTGCGATAGTAGCAGGTCCGGTAGCCGTTGAAGCTGTGGAGGATGTCGAAGAACGCCGGGTCCCCGGGGCGGATCAGGCGGTCAGAGAATACGTGCGGGTGGGGGGAGCATCGTTCCCCCGAGATCGCATTGACGCCCTCCACGTATTCGGAGCCGAGGTCGTAGAGCGTCTTCGACACCAGGCCGACACACTCGTTCTCCCGCACGCCAGGGCGCAGGAAGGCGTAAAGGTCCTCGTAGGCTGCATCGACCATGGATGCCGCCTGGGTGAGCAGGGTGATCTCGTCGCTGGTCTTGATCCGCCGGGCCTCGAGGAAGATCTGCTGGCCATCGACGACGGTGATGCCCGCCTTCTGGAGTGCGAAGAGGATCGGCAGTTCGATGACGTCGACGCCGAGGGGCTCATTCAGGAGTCCGAACTTCTCCAGCTCGCGCTTGATCTTGGCCGCGACCTTCTCGGCCATTTCGGCGTCGGGGCTGAAGGCTCCGCGCAGCAGGGAGATGCCCGCCCTGGCCCCGGACTCCGTCCGGGGCCGCGTCGCTCCGTGATGGGGCGCGTGGGGATCGGCGTCGGCCTCCGCCGTGGTCTGGTCCAGCCAGGGGTTGAAGAGCTTGTGGTGCTTCGCGGCGGACCCGAAGTCCCAGGAGATCGGGTCGCTGTTCCTGGTCAGCAGGCTGAACCGGATCATCTTGTCGATGGCCCAGGTGCCGATGTGGGTGGCGGTCATGTAGCGGATGTTGGCGAAGTCGAACGCCAGCAGGGCGCCGACGTCCGAGCGCTCGAGTTCGGCCTTGAGCCGGGCGAGCCGCTCGGAGCGGAGCCGGTCGAAGTCCAGCCTCTGCTCCCAGTCGACTGCCATGGTGCCGCGTGTGGCGGTGCTATCGAGAATGCCGGGCATGTAGTCCTCCAAGTGGTTCTTGCTATTGCTCGAGCTGAGATCGGTCCCGACGGCATCGGGGGGCGCGGGCTTGCTAGACGAGGACCATGCCGCCGTCAATCATGACGACCTGTCCTGTCATGTAGTCGGAGTCGGGGGAGGCGAGGAACAGGGCGGTGCCCGCGATGTCGGAGGCCGTGGCGGGGCGGCCGCGGAGTATCCCTTCCGCGAACGAGCTCATGGCCTCTCCCGGTTCTTTCGAATCGCCGATGTCCATCAGGTCCCGGTCCAGCTTCTTCCACAGCGGGGTGTCCACCACGCCGGGTGCGAAGGCGTTGCAGGTGATGTCGTGCTCGGCCAGCCCTCTGGCCGTCGCCTGGGTGAGGGAGATCACTGCCGCCTTGGAGGCACAGTATGGGGCGAAGCTGGGGTAGCCCTGCCGTCCTGCCATGGAGGCTGTGTTGATGATCTTGCCGCCGCGGCCTTGTGCGATGAACTGCAGCGCGGCCTCCTGGGTTCCAATGAGGGTCCCGAGCCCGTTCACGTCCATGATCGAGCGCCAGTTCTCCTCCGTGACGTCCAGGAGGTGCAGGGGCTTGTTGTAGCCGGCGTTGTTGAACCAGACATCGATGCCGCCAAAGGCATCGACCGCCTTCTCCACGACGCCTCGGACGTCTGATCGCTGAACGACGTCGGCTCTGACGGCAATCGCCGTTCCGCCGCCGGCGCTGATCTTGTCGGCCGCCTCGCGGGCTGCCTCGAGGTTGAGATCCGCGATCACGACGCGCCCTCCCTCGGCGGCAAGCACCTGCGCTATGCCCAGTCCTATGCCGCTCGCACCGCCGGTGACGACCGCGACCCGACCGCTTATCCGTTCGCCCATCAGGACTCCTTCAGCTCATCGTTGAGGTTCAAAGCGTTCAGTTCGGCTGTACACTAGATTGGCAACAGTGAACATTGTGATTCAGCTCATGTCAAGTGGGGCTTGGGGGAGGCTCGAGGAGTCGCACAAGAGACCGGTTTGCCCCCCCATAAGGATCCATGGGGGCCACTACGGCTGCTGCGAATGACACGGATTGCCGATGGAGGGCGCCATGGCGGTCCAGGAGGCTAAACTGTTTAGTGATGTTCAACGACGACGCATTAGGCGGATCGAGGGCAGGGAGCATGACGTGCTGCACAAGGCCAGCGGGGAGGCGGGCGTGATGCCTGAGGACATCGGGCCCAAGATCCGCGCGGCGCGGACCGCGCGCGGGCAGAGCCTGCGGCAGCTCGCTTCGGAGCTGGGAGTCTCAGCGAGCCTGCTGTCCCAGGTGGAGAACGGCAAGGTCCAGCCATCCGTTGCGACGCTCTATGCGCTGGTGAGTGCGCTGGGGATGTCGCTGGACAGCATGCTCGGGGTCGGCGGAGTCGCAGTGGACGGCGGCCCCCGGAGCGCCGGTGCCGCCGCTGAGTCCTTGGTCCGCGGCTCGACACCGGTTGATGCGTCGGCACATGGTTCGATCCTGCAGCGCGGTGACCAGAACCCCACTTTGGACATGGACAACGGTGTGCGCTGGGAGCGCCTCTCGGGCAGCAGCACTGGGGGCGACCCTGAAATACTCCTGGTCACGTACCAGGCTGGCGCCTCCAGTTCGATCGACGGCAGGCTGATGCGGCACAACGGGCATGAGTACGCCTATCTCCTCGAGGGCACGCTGACCCTGCAGGTGGGCTTCGACATCTTCGAAGTCCATGCCGGCGACTCCTTCAACTTCGACAGCACCCGCCCCCACATGTACTTCAATAGTGGCGAGGTTCCGGCGAGGGGCATCTGGTTCATCGCCGGCCGCAACAGTTCGGATCTGCCGCCTGCTTTCTTCTCGGAGACAGGCACCGCTCACGGCAATGGCCAGGGACGTGGACACGGCTGAAGCCCCGTCCACGTCCGGCTATGTCACCACACTCCTCGCGATCGGCTCCGGCGGAGCCTTCCGGCGAGCTCGGCTGCTATGGGGAGAGCTGCGGTCGCAGCAGGGGAGGGTGCGTTGACGACGTGGAGCATGCGCTCCGTCTCCAGGAGGACGAAGTCGTGCACGAGGGTGCCGTCAGGAGCCACGGCCTGCGCTCGAATTCCTGCTGGATAGGGTTCCAGGTCCTCGAAGCCCAGAGAGGGGGAGTAGCGTCGGCATTCCTCGAGATAGCCACGGCGGAAGACGGAGTTTCTCATCTCCGCAACCCCCACGCGGAGGTTCTTGCCCGCCATCCGCCAGAAGCCGCGGAAGCGCAGATAGTCCAGCACATCGCGACCCGAGAAGGAGAGCTTGGGGTAGCCCTCGCGGGACAGGCCTAGAACGGCATTCGGTCCTACGGTGATGGTGCCGTGAACCGTTGGAGAGAGGTGCACCCCGAGGAACGGCAGTGACGGGTCCGGCACTGGGTAGACGAGGTGCCTGACGTGCCTTCCGAGCCGCTCCGAAAGCCTGTAGTACTCGCCCCGGAAGGGCACGATCCGAGCGGCCGGCCTCAACCCCGCCAGTCGGGCGACACGGTCGGACTGAAGGCCTGCGGCAACGACCAGTTGGCTGACGGTGTGTGATCCACGGGCTGTCTCGATGGCGACTGAGGATGCAGACTCTCTGATTCCCCTTACCTCTTCCCCCAGACGGATCACTCCGCCCAACTCGAGGACGATCTCCGCCATTCGGCGGCTGACCTGCCCGTAGTCGACGATGGCGGTGCTCGGCACGAAGAGTGCGCCCGCGCCGCGGACGCGGGGCTCAATGCTCTCAAGCCCGGACGGACCGAGCCGCTCGACCTGGATGCCATGGACGGCGGCTCGCTCCTCAAGGGCAGACATCCGGCCCAGCTCTCCCCGATCCGCTGCCACGATCAGCTTCCCACACTCGTCGAAGTCCAGGCCGTGCTCCCGGCAGAAGGCCTTCGTCATGGCCTCGCCGGCCTTGCTGAACCTCGCCTTCATGCTGCCCGGCTCATAGTAGATTCCCGAGTGGATGACTCCGCTGTTGTGGCCGGTCTGGTGGGCAGCAGGCCGATCTTCCTTCTCGATCAACAGCAGGGATGCGCCCGGGTAGTCCTTGAGGAGCGTCATGGCAGTGGCAAGGCCCACTATGCCCCCGCCCACGACACCGAAGTCGTACACAGTTCCCTTACCTCCTGCCGCAGCTGCGGCTTGATCAGTAAAACTGGACAAGTGGGGGAGCAGCAGACAGGAGTGGATTCTCCCTGCATGCCTGCTCGATCAGCGATTCTAGCTCAAAGGATCATTTCCGCTTGACAACGTTCATCACCCTCGTTCAGTATCAATGTACAAACGAGTGTGGCGTAGAACACGCCAGCCCTACTCAACGAGGAGTATCATGTCTTCGCTCGGCAACCTCGCAGCATCCCGCCGCCAAGTCCTGCGCGGCGCAGTCGGGTTCGGCCTCTTGGCCTCCACTGCCTCTCTGCTCAGCGCATGCAATACGGCCCAGGGTGGCGGATCCGCGGCCCCGACTCCGACAGTCACGGATCCGAACGACCCCCGCAACAAGAAGTTCAGCATGATCGACAGCTTCTACACCCTCGACAACGACTACTTCCAGGGGTGGGCCAAGGGATCGGCCGCCGCCGCGGCGACGTTCCTCATGTCCAGGGACCAGCAGGTGGACAATTCCAATGTCGACACCCTGAAGTCGATCTTCGAGGCAGCCAAGACCAAGAGCATCCAGGGCATCAGCACCCTCCCCAACACCGCTGCCGCCTCTCCCGAGATCATAGGGATCGCCCAGCGGTCCGGCATCTACGTGTCCAGCAACTGGTCGAACGCGGCCTGGAGCACCCCCTTCGACATCGGCCAGTACTACTACTCGTACCAGGCCGGCAACGACGTCGCCGGCGCCCGCGAGATCGCCAAGGTCCTCTTCAAGGAGATGGGCGGATCGGGGAAGTTCATCCACATCGAGGGCATCCAGGGCAACACCGCCTCCGACAATCGCACTGCCGGAGTGGACCTGGCGCTGAAGGAATACCCGAACATCCAGATGGTCGCCCGTCAGCCCGGCGGGTTCAGCCGCGGCGGAACGCAGCCTGTGATCGAGAGCCTCCTGACCGCCAACCCCGACGTCAAGGGCATCATGTGCCAGAACGACGACTCGGCCATTGCCGCGGTCAACGCAGTGGAGTCGCGCGGCATGAAGGACGTCAAGATCGTCGGAATCGACGCCATCGGGGAGTTCCTCGACGCGATCAAGCGCGGCTCCGCACTGGCTACCTGGGCCCATCACGGCGCCTTCATCGGCGCCTTCTCTACCGTGCGGGTCTTCGACGCCCTCGCGGGCGTCAAGCTGTCGCCGGCGGAAAGGATGATGTACTTCGGAGGCTTCATCGTCGACACCGCCGACGCCGCCGACGCGTACCAGAAGCTGATGTACTCGGACAAGCCTCTGCCCTTCAACTACGAGAAGATGTCAAGGGCCCTGCACCCCCAGGATTGGGACCCGCAGAACCTCATGGCCCCCATCGACATCGAGAAGTACTGGGAGAAGCTGCCCAAGCCCTCCGGATACAGGATCCCAGCCGAATACGCGGCGGCCAAGGCCTCGGGCGAACTCGAGAAGACGGCGTCCACCTACAAGTCCGCATTCAAGTCCGACCCATGGAAGGACGTGCGGAGCAAGTGCAAGAGCGGCGGACAGGACATCATCTGATGAACGCGATCCACAATCCGGATTTCGAGGGCCGCTCGGCGATTGTCACCGGCGCCGGCAGCGGCATCGGGCGAGCAGTCGCCCTCGCCCTCGCCGAGCAAGGGGCCAAGGTCCTCGCGGTCGACATAGACGAGGCGGCCGCCAAGGATACGGCAGCCCTTTCGACTGGGATCGTGCTGCCCTTCCAAGCAGACGTATCCGAGAGCAGCGACGTACGGGACTACGCTGCGGGCGCTGCCTCCAGCCACGGCCTGCCCACCCTGTTCTTCAACAACGCCGGGGTCGAGGGTGTCCACCGCTCGATCATCGACACCACCGAGGAGGAGTGGAACCGCACGGTAGGCGTGAACCTGCACGGGGTGTTCTGGGGGCTGAAGCACGTGCTGCCCCTCATGATCGAGGCCGGGGGCGGGTCGGTTGTGAACACCGGATCGATCCTGAGCCTCAAAGCCGCCCCCGACCGCTCCGACTACGTCACCACCAAGCACGCCGTGCTCGGCCTCACCCGCGCCGCCGCCAGCGAGGTCGCCAAGGACGGGATCAAGGTCAACTGTATCTGCCCGGGCCCCGTGGACACCCCGCTCATGGCCAGATCCGAGACCCTGGTCAACCCGGACGACCCGAGCTTCGAACGGAGCCGCTTCGAAGCCGGGACGCCATTGGGCCGCTACGCGTCCACGGAGGAGATTGCTGAGCTCGTGCTCTTCCTCCTCCGGCCCGACGTCGCCTACCTCACCGGCGCGGCAGTGAACATCGACGGCGGAATCATGGCGGTGTGAGGACGATGAGCACAATCCTGGAATCCGGCTCTGCCACTCCTGCGGCACCTCAAACCGGACCGCTCTTGGAAGTGCGAGACGTCACTCGCGTCTACGGTGCCGTCCACGCGCTCAACGGGGTGAGCCTTCATGTGCACAAGGGCGAGATCCTGGGCCTGATTGGCGAGAACGGGGCGGGCAAGTCCACGCTCCTGAACATCATTAGCGGAACTGACAAGCAGACCTCGGGGAGCGTTCTGCTCAAAGGACAGGAAATATCCTTCAGTAACTACAACCAGGCAACCCGCAGCGGCGTCTTCCGGATCTTCCAAGAGCTCGCGCTCGTCCAGAACATGACCGTGTGGGAGAACCTCTTCCTTTCGCACGAGAAGAAGTTCATCAACGTCGGGCTGATCAACAGGCGGGAGGGGATCCGCAGGGCCAAGGAGCTGCTGCGGCGGTTCGATCACGGCTGGATCGACCCGGAGCGGAAGGTCCAGGACTATCCCTTCGCGGTGCGCCAGGTCCTCGAGGTGCTCAAGGCCTTCGCCCTCGCCGACCTGCTGGGCCAGACCGAGCCGGTCATCCTCCTCGACGAGCCCACCGCGGCCCTCGCTGCAGACGAGATCGAGTTCCTGCGGGACCTGCTCCTGAGGCTGAAGGACCACTGTGCGATCATCTTCGTCTCCCATCGGCTCAGCGAGCTCCTCGAGTGGAGCGACCGAATCGTCGTCTTCAAAGACGGCCAAGTTGTCGCCGAGGCGGGCTCGCGAGATCTGACCGAGGACAAGCTGCACTTCCTCATGGTCGGCCGCGAACGCGACAAGGAGTTCTACCGGGAGGATCGGCAACGGATTCCCGCGTCCGAAGTCGTCCTCCGGCTCGAGGGGTTCAGCCATCGCCCGGCCTTCCGAGACGTCGATCTGGTCGTCCAGCGTGGCGAGATCGTGGGGATGGCCGGTGTCCTCGGGTCGGGGAAGACCGAGCTCGGGCAGGCCGTGTTCGGCGACAAGCAACCCGATGGGGGAAGCCTGGAATACCGGGGACGGCTCCTGAGCCGCTGGACCGCCGAGTCCATGGCCAAGGCCAGAGTCGGCTACGTGCCATCCGAGCGGAAGGAGGACGGGCTGCTGGACACCTTCTCGGTCGCCCAGAACATCTCGTTCGCGCGGATCGTCTCCCAGAAGTCACCCTGGCTCCACCTCCGACGCGAGGCGCGGGAAGCGGAGCGCTACATCTCCGAGCTCGGCATCAAGGCGCCCTCGCCCCATGCCTCCATAGAGAGCCTCAGCGGCGGCAACCAGCAGAAGGTCGTCCTTGCCCGATGGCTTGTCCGCGGCGTGGACCTCCTTATCCTCGACAATCCAACCCGCGGTGTCGACGCCGGGGCCAAGGAAGGCATCTACGACGTAATCCGTGACCTCGCCGATGCGGGAGTAGCGATCCTCCTGATCAGTGATGACCTCCTCGAGGTCATCGGACTGTCCAACAAGATCGTCGTGATGAAGGACGGAGCCATCACCTACCGGGTGGATGCCCCGGTCACGGACAAACCCAAAGAGACTGACCTCGTCGCCACGATGGTCTGACAGGGAGAAAGACAATGGCACTGAAAGAGTCGACGCCGCCGGCAACGGCCGAACCGCGAGAGAACAAGTCGCTCGCCTTCGCCCGCCGCCACTGGTCCACGATTGCGCCGATCGGCGCGCTGATCGCGTTGGTCATCGCGTTCTCACTCGCCGACCCCCGCTTCCTCCAACTTGAGAATGGCCTGAACATCCTGCGCCAGAGCTCGGTGCTCCTGGTCCTCGCCCTGGCATCGACGCTGATCGTGCTCATGGGCAGCATCGATCTCTCCATCGGCTCGATCGTCACCCTCACCGGCTTCACCGGTGCCCTTCTTGCCCGCAGCACAGGAGACACCAGCGTCCTGCTGCTGCTTCCTGTGATCGGGCTGCTGTGCGGCCTCTTCAATGGCGCACTGGTCGCCTATGGACGCCTCCCATCATTCCTCGTCACCCTAGGAACGCTCTATGCCTTCGCAGGCATCGCCCACTACATGGCCGGCGGACGCCCCATTGGGTTGATCGGCGGCGGTGTCGGGCGGATCTTCACCGGCTCTCTCGGCGACTTCCCGATCGTCGCGCTCTGGGCGATCCTCGTCCTGATCATCACCGTTGTGGTCGCCCGCTACACGCGGCTGGGACGATACCTCTACGCCCTCGGCGGCAACGAGAAGACGGCGCGGCTCTCCGGCGTCCCCGTGGCCCGGTACAAGGTCTACGCATTCATGGTCGCGGGCCTCCTCGCTGGATTCGCCGGCCTGCTCCAGCTCACCAGAGCCAACAGCGCAAGCCCAGACATGGGCGCTGCCTTCCTCCTACCCGCCATCGCCGCCGTCGTCATGGGCGGCACCCCCCTCTCCGGAGGCCTGGGCGGCCCGATACGGACGATCACAGGCGTGCTGATCATCGCCATCCTCGGCAACGGCATGGTCATCGCCGCCGTGAACCCGTTCCTGCAGAACGTCATCCAAGGCCTCGTCGTCATCATCGCTGTGGCGGTCACGATCGACCGCAGGAAAATGGCCCTCGTCAAGTAAGGAGAAACACCATGCGCGCAGCTGTGTTCCACGACCGCCACGACATCCGCGTCGGGGAGATCCCCGAACCCTCCCAGATTGGGCCCAGCCAGGTCCGCCTCCGCCCGAAGATGTGCGGCATCTGCGGCACCGACCTCCATGAGTACGCGTTCGGCCCGATCGTCATCCCCACCAGTCCGCACCCGCTCACCGGCGCCGCGGCGCCCCAAGTGCTCGGGCACGAGTTCTCCGCTGAAGTGCTCGAGACGGGCCGGGACGTCACCCGCGTCGCCCCGGGGGACCGGGTCTCGGTCATGCCCCTCGTCAGCTGCGGGAAGTGCTACTTCTGCCTCCGCGGCCTGAACCACCTGTGCACCGTGATGGCCTGTACCGGGCTGAGCTGGGACGGGGGCGGGATCAGCGAGCAGGTGGTCGTCGAGGACTACCAGGTCTGGCAGCTTCCTGACTCCGTCACGGACGAGCAGGGAGCGCTCATCGAGCCTGGCGCCGTAGCGGCCTACGGCATCGACCGGACCGGGATGGTCCCCGGCGACACTGTCCTCATCACCGGCGCAGGTCCCATCGGAGCCCTTGCGGCCCTCTACGCCAATGCCGCCGGAGCCAGCCACGTCATCATCTCCGAACCAAACCCCCACCGCCGGAGGCTGGCTGAGGCCTTCGGCATCGCCACAGTCATCGACCCCACTGAGGTCAACGTCCGGGAGTATATCCACGACCTGACGTCAGGCATCGGCGTCGATGTGGCCGCCGAGTGCTCCGGCAGCCAGTCCGGCCTCACCGCCGCCCTCGAGGGCGTGCGCGCGCATGGGACCGTGACCCAGGTCGGTCTCCACGTCAAGCCCGCAACCATCGATCCCATGCACCTGTCGAACCTTGACCTGAGCCTCATCGGGACGTGGTGCTATCCCGTCTACGACTGGCCCCGAATCACGGCGCTGGTCGCCTCGGGCAAGTATCCAGTAGAGAAGGTCCTCACCGAGGTCATCGACGTGGACAACATCGTCGAGGGCGGATTCGAACGACTCCTAGATCCCGAAGGAACGGCCCAGAAGCTCTTGGTCCGCGTCTAGCGCACCTCCCTCCAGCAGCGTAAGGAACGAATTTGAACCAGAATCAACTTCATGCTGGCCACGTGGCCCTCGTCACGGGGGCGGCCGGCGGAATCGGCCAGGCGGTTGTCCGCCGATTGGCCGCAGGCGGAGCCTCTGTCGCCCTGGTCGATGCAGACGCGCGCGTAGAAGGCGTCGCCAAGCAGTTGAAGGGTGAGTTCCCGGACGTCGACCTCCGCGGGTACGCCACGGACATCACAGACACCGAGAAGGTGCGCCAACTCGCCCGCTCCGTGGAGGACGACTTCGGGCGGCTCGACTCCGTCGCCCTCGTCGCGGGAGTCGTTCAGACCGCCGCACCGATCGCCCAGCTGGGGCGAGCCGAATGGGACCGGGTTCTCGGAGTCAACCTCACAGGGCCCTACGAGATGACCCACGCGCTCTCACCGCTGCTGGCCAGGGACGGCGGGGGCAGCATTACGGCCGTCTCTTCCTGGTGGGGTCGGTCAGGCCATGCCTACTTCGCTGCCTATTGCGCGGCGAAGGCCGGCCTGATCGTCTTCGTCCAGGCTGTGGCCGCGGAGCTGGCGCCCACGGTCCGTGTCAATACGATCTGCCCCGGCAACATCAACACCCGCATGCATCAGGAGGCGCTTAGGTCCGAGGCCGAAGAGCGGGGCGTCTCCTACGAGGACATCAAGGCCAGCGAGTGGGCCAAGATCCCGCTGGGCAAAGCAGGTGAGCCGGAGGATATCGCCGAGGCCATCTACTTCCTGTCGTCCCCGGCCGCCTCCTATATCACCGGCGCCTCCCTCGACGTCAACGGAGGGGTCGTCTTCCACTGAGGCCCGGAACGCCCTGAGGCCACCGGGAGGTGGCTGCCCACGATAGGGGGCGGCCGGAGCGCACAGGCGCCCGGCCGCCCCTTCGGCAGCCGCGTTCGGCGCACGAAACGAAACCGTGTCGGCGCTGTGCGTATCGCCTAGTCCGCCGCGGAATATTGTGCCCGCCCAAGCGTTTGTCGAGTGTTCGTGCAAACGGCCCGGGGGCACCCAGCGGAGCCCGACCCCAGCCGTCCCCGGGTCACCTGTAGCAACTGGAGGAATCGGACGGATATGGCTGTATAGAGCCGATGAGCGTCTTGCAACCCTCGGGATATGAGACGTCTCGTTGGCCGTGCGCTAACGACGACGGCTGCGCCTGATGCACTCGAATTTCCGCGCAATCGCAAGGGCCCGTCCGGGACAGCGATTCTCGCAACCATGTCTCACAACCTTGTGATTGAATCGGCGTATCCATCGTTGGTTGCGAGACACATCGGAGCAGGCATGGGGAAACTGATCGGCTATGCGCGCGTGTCGACCCGGCAGCAGTCCACCGACCGGCAGCGGGCGGATCTGTTGGCTGCCGGCGTCCGGCGCGATGACCTCTACATCGACCACGGCGTGTCCGGGGCCCGGGCTTCACGCCCCCAGTTCGACCGGGCGCTCGATGCGCTCATCGAGGGCGACACCCTGGTCATCACGACGCTGGACAGACTGGGAAGGTCCACCCAGAACATGCTCGCCTTCGCCGACGAGCTCCGCGCCCGAGGCGCGGGCCTGCGGGTCCTGAACCTCGGCGGCGGGGACGTCGACACCGCCACACCCATGGGGTCGATGCTCTTCACGGTCATGGCCGCCCTCGCCCAGATGGAATACGAGATCAAACGCGAACGAGTCACCGATTCCATCAGCAAACGCCGAGCAGCCGGAAAGGACCTCGGCGGGCGACCCCGCCGGATCAGCGACAGCCAGATCCGGAGCGCCGCCCGCCTGGTCGAAGGAGGCGAGCCCGCCGCGCAGGTCGCCCGCGACCTGGGAATGTCCCGGGCCACCTTCTACAGAAGGTCACGAGCACTCACGGACTAATCGGGACGGCGCCCCAAGGCGACGCCACGCCGTGGCGCCGCGTCGCGAAAGAGCGGCCAATCCACACATGCCCAGCTCATCG
Organism: Sinomonas sp. ASV486; assembly: GCF_030908215.1. Taxonomy (GTDB): domain Bacteria; phylum Actinomycetota; class Actinomycetes; order Actinomycetales; family Micrococcaceae; genus Sinomonas; species Sinomonas puerhi. Next base: position 55,936 of record NZ_JAVFJK010000007.1, read on the forward strand.
CAATCGGGGGTGTGGTCGGCGCTTGAATCCGCCGGTCCTGAGGAGAGGGATCACTCTTGGAGGGACCGAGTGTGGGGAGCGGGCCGGGTCCTCGGGCTGGCGGTCTCGCGGACAGTGAACGCTGTAGCGAGTGCGACGAGGGCGACGGCCATCAGGTAGAAGGCCGGGGCTGTGGGGCTCTTCGTGACGTCGACGAGGTAGGTCGCGACGATCGGGGCTGTGCCGCCGAAGATGGCGGCGGTGATGCCGTAGGCGAGTGCGAAGCCGGAGTAGCGCAGGCGCGTGGGGAAGAGCTCGATCATGGCCACGGCAGTGACGCCGGTCGCTGCTCCGCGGATGACGCCCATCAGGCTCTGGCCGGCGATCGCTGCCAGAGCGGTTCCCTGCATCATGACGAGGTAGGCCGGAAGGGCGAGCACCAAGGCCGCGACGATGGCTGCGATGAGGACGGGTCGCCGGCCGAAGCGGTCGCTGAGCCGGCCCGAGAGGACGGTGAAGGCCATCGCGATCAGGGAGGCGACCAGGGTGGCCAGCAGTGCCTCCGATTGGGGCACGTGCACGGTCACCAGGAGGTAGTTGGTGTTGTAGGTCTCCATCAGGTAGACGGGGAGCAGTGCGATGAGCGCGAGACCGGCGCACTTGAGCAGGCTCCGTGCGTGGCCCCGCAGGACGGTTCGCACGGGTGCCTGGTCGACCTCGCCGGCCTCCAGGATGGCGCGGAAGGCCGGGGTCTCCTCGAGGCGGCGACGGATGTAGAGGCCGATGAGTCCCAAGGGGGCGGCCAGCAGGAATGGAACGCGCCATCCCCAGGAGCTCATGTCGGCCGGGCTGAGGACGGCCGAGAGGACGGTGATGATGCCGAGCGCGAGGAGGTTGCCGACGAACGCGGCTGCCATGACGAGGCCCACCATTCCGCCGCTCCTGCGTTCGCGGGCGTGCTCGACGATGAATGCGAGGACGCCGCCGAGCTCGCCGCCGAAGGACAGGCCTTGGAGGATCCGGAGGATGACCAAGAGGATGGGCGCGGCCACGCCGATCGCGCTGAAGGGCGGCAGAAGGCCGATGGCGACGGTGGCTCCGGTCATCAGCATGATGACCAGGACCAGCGTGCGCTGGCGGCCGAGCCGGTCGCCGAGCGAACCGAAGAGCAGGCCGCCGAAGGGACGAGCGAGGAAGGTGATCGCGAAGGCCGAGAAGGCGCCCAGCAGCGAGGCCGTTGGGTCCGCCGCCGGGAAGAAGGCCTTGCCGATCGTCGCTGCGAGCAGGCCGAAGGCGATGTTGTCGTAGAACTCCACTACATTGCCTGCCGAGGCGGCGATGACGGCCTGGGAGATTGATGGGCTGCTGATTGCGGTTCCGGTTTGAGTGGGCCGTGGTGAGGGGCGCATTTGGCATGCCTCCAGTCGGTAGGGCCGCCGAGCCTCGTTGCTGCGGCGGCGGGCCGTATTCCATAGCGGACTTCGGTGTCCGCAGAAGTGTCAGCGCATCAGCGGCATCGGCCGCCGATTGCGTGGGTGCTTTGGGTGTGCACCGGCCGCCGGCCTGACATGGGAAGGCCGGCGGCCGTCTCAGCGGTAATGGCCTGCTAGTGCGTGTGCCCGAGGGCTGGCTGCCGCACGACGGGTGTGCCGTGGGTGTGGAAGGTCTCGATGGTCTTCATGCCCCAGGCCTGGCCCTTCCTGCGCTCATCCTGGGTCCATTCCACGACGGGGGAGTCGGGGTCGAGCAGGAGGCGCGCGCCGGCGTTGGCGAACTCGATCCGGTTCCCGCCGGGCTCCCAGACGTAGAGGAAGAAGGTCTGGTTGATCGCGTGCTTGTGCGGGCCGGACTCGATGTGGATGCCGTTCTCGAGGAAGATGTCCGCGGCCTTGAGGATGTCCTCGCGCGTGTCCGGGGCGAATGCGATGTGGTGGAGCCGGTTGCCGTGCTTGAGCCAGTCGTCGGAGTACACGATGTCGTAGGACTTGTTGTTGAAGTGGAACCACCAGGCCGCGTACCCGCCGTCGTCGAGCCTGATCCGCTCGGACTCGCGCCCGGCGAGGGCCTTCGCGACGAACTCGCCGTTGGCGACCACGTCCTTGGCGAGGAAGTTGATGTGGTCAAGGCGCCGCGCGTTCACGCCCCGGCCCGGGAACGCGGAGGCCTGGTTCTTCAGGGCCGGCCGGTCGTCGGTGGCGACGTACCGCTCAGTGTCGTAGTAGATGCCCATGTCGTGCCCGTCCGGGTCGCGGAACGCGTAGGTCCGGCCGGTGCCGACCTCGCCGTCCTCCCAGCCGATGCCCAGGCCCATCTCCTCGATCGCCGCCACGCGCCGCCCGAGCGCCTCGGCGCTCGTGGTGCGGAACGTCGTGCGGCCCACCCCCGCGTCGTCGGAGGCGGTGAGCTTGATCGTGTACCGCTGGTACTCGTCCCATGTGCGCAGGTAGACGGAGTCCCCTTCCTCGGCGACCACCCGCATCGCGAGCAGGTCCTTGAAGAACCACAGGCTCTCCTCGAGCTTGGGGGTGAGGAGCTCGACGTTGCCCAGATGGGCGACGTCGAACGAGGTGTAGTCAGTCATGGTGTCCTCTCAGAGTGACTCGGCCGGCTAGCGGCGGAAGATGACGGTGGTGTTGCCGTCGCGGAGGATGCGGTCTTCGCTGTGCCAGTCCACGGCCTTTGCCAGGACGAGGCGTTCGACGTCGGCACCCCGGGTTGCGAGGTCTTCGGCGGTGTGGCTGTGGGCGACGCGGAGGACGTCCTGCTCGATGATCGGGCCCTCGTCCAGGTCCTCGGTGACGTAGTGTGCGGTGGCTCCGATGAGCTTCACGCCGCGGTCCTTGGCTTTCTGGTAGGGGCTGGCACCGATGAAGGCGGGCAGGAATGAGTGGTGGATGTTGATCACCGGCACGCCGACCTCCGTCAGGAATCCGGGCGAGAGGATCTGCATGTAGCGGGCGAGGACGATGAAGTCGACGTTGCCCTTGAGCAGTTCGAGGTGGCGTCTTTCGGCTTCTGCCTTGCCTCCCGTGGGCACTGGGACGTGGACGAACGGGATGCCGAACTGCCGCACGTCCGCGGAGAGGTCCGGATGGTTCGAGATGACCATGCTGATGTCGATGTCCAGGCTTCCGCGTCGGGCGCGCCAGAGGAGGTCGAGGAGGCAGTGGTCGAACTTGGAGACGAAGAGTGCCACACGCTTGCGCTCCTTCGCCTCGATCAGCGTCCAGTCCATCTCGAGCTCCCGGGCGGTCTCGCCGATGGCTGCCAGCAGGTCCTCGATCTGCGAGCCGAGCCCGGGGAGGTGGAATTCGGTGCGCTGGAAGTACCGGCCGCCTTCGGGGTCGGTCGAGTACTGGTCGAGCGAGACGATGTTCGCCCCGAACTTGGAAAGGAGGGAGGTCACGTTCGAGAGGATCCCCGGACGGTCCGCCCCTTGGATGAGCAGCCTGCCGACATCGGTCAGGTGCTCTCGCGATGTGCTCATGTGAATCCTCTATCCGCGCCGGAGGCCGGCACAGTCAGGGCCGGTCAGCGCAGGGACGCAAGCATTTCCCTGCGCCACTTCTCCGTTCCGGCGATCTCGTTGAAGGTGAACATCCGCAGCCCCTCGATGTTCGTCGGGCTGGAGGCCTGCCCGAGCGCGAGGTCCCTGAGCAGCCGGTTGGGGCTGAAGCCGCCCGGGGTGAAGAACTTCCGGAGGAGGCCGGGCTGTTTCTGGAGGACGCGGACGGACTGGCCGAGGCCGATGCCGGCGGTGACCCGTACGAGCTTCTGGCGGCTGACGGGGCTGGGCACTCCGACGATGATCGGGACCGAGATGCCCGCCTCGGCCACGTCGCGCGCCCAGCGCAGGGTGGTGTGGGCGTTGAAGCAGATCTGGGTCACGATCCGGGAGGAGTAGGGTGCCTTGCTCCGCAGGGCATCCCACAGGTCTGCCTCCGGGACGCGGGCGTGGCCCTCCGGGTACCCGGTGACGCCCGCCTCCAGGGGACGGCCCGTCTCATCCAGTGCCCGCAGGAGGGACACGGAGTCCGCGAACTCTCCTGCGGGCTGCGCGGCGTCGCCTCCGACGACGAAGACGCGACGGATCGAGGCTTCCCGCAGCCTGGCCACGATGTCCGAGAGCTCCTGCCGGTCGCGGATCTGCCGCGCGGGCAGATGCGGGTTCACCCCGTAGCCCTTCGCGCTCAGGCGCTCCGCGAGATCCAGGGTGGGCTCGAGGCCCTTGGCCTCGGTGACCGTGATGGTCAGCTGGATGTGGTTCGGCACGTGCTCGAGGACATCGTCATACGTCTTCTTGAACGGCATGACCTCGTAGCTGACGTTGCCGATGAGCCCGGCCAGCGCCTCTCGGGCAGAGGAGCTGTCGATGCGTCTGGTCAATTTCATGTCGCCTCCGTCCTGGTCCGTCTTTCCGGCTCAGCCCTTGCGGTAGGTGTCGCGGGCGAATGCCGCGTAGGGGGCCGAGGCGACGGTCGCGCGGATGGCGACCTGCCGGTGCTTCTCGACGGTCGGCTTGGCCGAGTTCTCCTTCTCTCCCCACAGGACGGTCACCTCGGTGCCGGGCTCGCTGAGTTCGGCGTCGAGGGAGGCGAGGGAGATCATCAGGTGCTCGTTGGCGATGTAGCCGGCGTCCATGGAGAGGCCGACACGTTCGCCGTCCTTGAGGACCTGGTCGATCTGGAAGAGGGCGTAGCGGGCCTTGGGCATCTCGATGTACTTCGCCGGGGTCCCGGGGCGGTAGAGGGAGCCGATGGCGTCGGTGACGTCGTCGCTGTTCCAGACGAGGGTGACCTTCTCGCGGTGGGGCCGGTCGGCGATGTTCTCGAGCGCCTCGCGGCCGACGAACTCGTGGTCGAAGGCGATGAGGCGGCCGTAGCCGATGTCGTAGGGGGTGACGTAGTAGTCCTGGACGTCCTGCGAGTCCATGCTTCCGCCGAGGGAGCCCATCTCCTTCACATCGAGCCAGGCGCGGTAGTCGCGCAGGTTCTCGCTGAAGATCGCCGGCATGGGGGAGGGGATCCACGCGGATTCGAGGTTCGCGGTCGAGTAGGCCTTGGCGCCGGCGCGGACGAGCCCGTGCCCCTGGCCGGCCTCGAGCAGGGCGGCGAGGACGTCCTCGCCCTCCTCCCAGGGGCCGAAGAGCTCGAAGCCGGGCTGCCCGGCCATGCCGTGGCGCAGGCCGCGCACGCGCTTGCCGGCGATGGTCACGTCGATCATGTGGAAGAACTTGACCTCTGGGACCGGCTGCCCGGTTGCGGCCTCGAGGACCTCCACCGCGGTCGGGCCCTGGAGCTCGTAGCGGTAGACCCTCGGCGGCAGTCCCGCCTGGCGGTCGTAGGAGTTCTCGTCGCGCTCGAGCCGGACGTCGTAGTCTCCCGCAGCGGCCTTGTACTGCAGCCAGTTGTGCACCATCGGGTGCCCGACCAGGTCGAAGCTCTCCTCGTCGAGGTAGAACAGCACGGCGTCGCCGATGAAGTAGCCCTCCGGGTTGACCGCCACGTACTGCTTGGCCTTGCCCGGGGTGAAGTCCTTGAACGAGTTGATCCCGTGGTCCATAAGGAGGCGGAACGCGTCCGGACCGGAGATGTAGAGATCTGTCATGTGGTGCGACTGGTCCAGCAGGGCACAGCCCTCGCGCCACGCAGCCTGCTCGGTACGCCAGTTCGTGAACTCGGCCGCCACCGGGAAGGTGTGCGGACGGATCGGGGAGTTGCGAAGCAGCTCTACGGCTCCTCCGGCGCGCTCGATCGCGGCCTGGAGCGCCTCGGCCTTAAGGCTCTCAACAGTCATGGGGTTCCCTCCTGAGGGTCAGATTGGCACCAGCGCCAAGGGCCGCGCCCCGGCGGCTCTGGCGAGTGGGGATACCCGAAAGCCTAAAAACTGTCGAACTAGATTGTCAATAATTTTGTTGGTGAATGATCCCGTGCATGAGGGAGGTGGTACGGCAGGCCTGGGCCGGGCTAGGCGGAGAGGGGGGCGGTGAGGGCGCCGTTCCCCCCGAGGCGCAGGGCTTCGATGACGCTCTCGATGTGCTTGCGGGCGGCGAGCTCGGCGCGGGCGGGGTCCCGGGCGGTCACGGCCTCGATGATGGCCAGGTGCTGGGGCAGGGAGACCTGGGGGCGTCCGGGGCGCAGCGAGAGCTGGAACTGGTGGCGCACGATCTGGGACCGCAGCCTGTGGATCAGGTCGGCAGCGACCTGCTGGTCGCCGATGTCCGCTACCAGGGCATGCAGCTGGGAATCCAGCCGGGGCAGGGCGGTGACCTCCCCGGCCTCGACGGCTTCCTTCATCCTCTCGCCGATGTCCCTGAGCCTGCGGGCCTGGTCCTCATCCACGCGCTGGGCGGCACGGGCGGCGATCAGGCCCTCGAGGACGCCTCGGCACTCCAGGATCGCCACTGCCTCCTCGAGCGAGACCCGGCGGACCCTTGCGCCGCGGTTCGGGATGCGCTCGACCAGCCCCTCTGCGGCGAGGTCCTCGAAGGCGGAGCGGACGCTGCCCCGTGTCACGCCGAACATCTCCATGAGCTCGGCTTCGACGAGACGCTGGCCGGGGGACATCTCTCCGCGCAGGATCGCGGCCCGCACGCCCTCGACCACATGGCCTCGCGCCTCGGCGCCCTGGCGGACGCCGCCGCTGTCTCCCCGCATCGGGATCCTCCCAGTCCAGGAAAGTCGGACAATATTGTTGCCAACAAGTCTAGGCGGGCGCCGGCGCGCCCGAGGGCCTGCAGTCAGCTCGGGCCCCGCGGGCCGCGGATGCGCGTGGCCAGCAGGATTGCCACGGCGGCAGAGACACCGAGCAGGGACTTGTCGAGCCGTCCGCCGATGAGCGCGTCCACGGGCGCGGGCGAGCCCAGCTCGGTCAGGAGGAGCGCCAGCGGCGTGATGCAGATGACGGCAATGCCGTAGTGGCGCGTCACGAGCAGTTCGGTCGCGACCTGGAGGGCGCCTATGGCGAGCACAAGGACCGCCGCAGGCGGGTGCGCCGCCAGCAGGGACAGCGCGAGGAGGCAGCCCACCAGGGTCCCGGCGAGCCTGTGGGCTGCCCGCGCCAGCTGTGCCGCGAGGGTGCTGCCGACCAGGGGGACGGTGGCAGCCACCGCCGCCCAGTGGGGATGGCCCAGGCCCATGACGGTGACGGCGGAACCTGCAGCGAGCGGACCCATCGCGTGCTGCAGGAGCTGCCTGCCCAGGCCATGATGGGGCCAGCGGGGGAAGTCGGTGCTCGACGACGCCGGCCGGTGCCCTTCCGAAGAGGTTCCCGAGCCGGCCGATCTGGCCGAGCCCGGCACTGGCCACCACGGCGGTGGCCGCAACCGCGGCACCCAGGGCCACGTCGGACCAGCCGTGGGGCGCCGAGGAGGCCGTTCCGGCAGCGAGGACGAAGAACAGGGCGGGATTCGGGAGCCAGCCCGAGACCCTGGTCGCCAGCACGCCGGCGGCGGACATCGCAGCCATCACCGCCACAGCGGCGGCCGATCCCGGTCCTGACATGGCGCTGGCGGCGGTCCCGGCCGCGAGGGCGAGGACGAGCCCGCCGCCCATGCCCAGCTGGGCGCGGAGACGGCCTCCGCGGTCAGAACGCTTCCCGTACACGGAGCACAGGGACCCGCATACGGCGTAGACGGCCCAGCCAGGACGGCCGAGGGCGAGCACCACCCCGAGCGCGGCCGCGACAGAGAGACCGACCCGGACCGCGCCCCAGCGCGTGCCCGCTCCCGGGCGCACCGCGAGGAACTCGTCCCACCAGAGCCTGGCGAACGATCTGCGCGATCGGGGCTCGGCGACGGCCAAGGCACTCCTCTGCTGTGCTCTTGCTCCTCCCGGGCCGTCACGTCGGAGGAGCCGGGGCCGCCCGTGCGGCGGACTGGTGCCACGAATCGTACGGGAATCGCACCTTTTGCGCCTCCCGATCCCGGATTATCATTTAGGAAGTGAATCATCGGTCCTAGGAGGCAACAGCATGGCGCATGAGCTCGGGAACCAGGGTGGGCAGGGCGTCCGGCAGGCGAACGTCCGGAAGGTGCTGGACGCACTGCGGCTGGAAGGCCCGTCCTCCCAGGCCTCCCTGGCGCGGAAGACCGCCCTGTCGCCGGCGACGGTGAACAACATCGTCAGGCGGCTGCGGGAAGACGGCCAGGCCGAGGTGAGGCCGGTGAACGGCAGGGAGTCCCTTGTGGCACTCGTGTCGACCCAGGGGGCCGTGGCCTCGATCCAGGTCAATGTCGGGTCCGTGCACGGCGCACTGTTCGACTTCGCCCGCGGCCTGCGGTTCGAGGGCCAGGTGGACCTGGAGGAGGGGACGGACCAGGAGGGCGGCAGCCCCGAGCTCGTCGCCGACCTCGTACGCTCCCTCGCCGCCGAGGCAGGGCTGGGGCTGGCCGATCTGGACGGGGTGGCAGTGGCCATGCAGGGCCCCATCAGCACGTCCTCGGGGACGGTGATGTCATGGGCACGGCGGCAGCTCCCGAAATGGGAGGGCGTCGCCATCGAAACCGTGCTCGAGAAGGAGCTCGGCGTCCCCGTGCTCGCGGAGAACGACGCGAACCTCGGCGCCCTGGCCGAATGGACCTGGGGAGCGGGGAAGGGGTCCTCGGAGTTCCTCTACGTGGCGTGCTCCGCGGGCATCGGCGGGGGCTTCGTCCTCGACGGCAACATCTACCGGGGCAGCGACGGGATGGCCGGGGAGATCGGGCACATGGTGATCGAGCCCAACGGGCCCGTGTGCTTCTGCGGGAGCCGAGGATGCCTGAACACCTTCGCCTCGGAGCGCTCGGTGCTCCTGGCGCTTCGCGGCTACAGCGGCACGATGCGCTCGCTCGCCGAGGTCATCGACTCCGCCCGGCGCAAGGACCCTGCGTGCCAGCGCGTCCTCTTCGAGGCCGGGCGGTACCTCGGCCGCGCCCTGGCGAACACGGCCAAGGCGATGGCCCCCAGCGTGGTGGCCATCGGAGGCGAGCTGGCCAGCGCCGGCCCGCTGGTGTTCGACAGCATGAGGTCCTCGGTGGAGCTGAACAGCCTCATGGCAGCCTCGCCCTCCATCCGCTTCCGCCAGGCCCGGCTCGGGGACGACGCCACCCTTCTCGGAGGGGTCGCGGCCGTGCACAAGAAGCTCGGCCAAGGGGCCAGCTCGCTTCCGGGATGGATGGTGAAGAAGGACACATTGGACAAGCCGGTGCGCAGTGCGTAGGCGTAACTATTCAAATATGGATGTATTCGAGCATGTGACCCTTGACGGATGATTTGATTTCCGTACGCTGAAGATCCCTGGACCGTTGACCATTCACGGGCCGAATAGTTCAAGAAGGATCCTCAATGATGAGTGTCAACTCTGTCGCCGACAACGACCCCTCGACGTCATCGTCCCTTCCCGACGACGTCACCGTCCGCGGCCACAAGGGCGTGTTCGTGCGCCTGACCGCCATGATGCTGCTCGAGTTCGTGGTGTTCGGCTCGTGGTTCGCCACCCTCGGCCTCGTGCTCGCCACCAACAACCTGCCCGCCATCATCGGCACCGCGTACTCGCTGGCCGCCGTCGCCGCCATCGTCTCGCCGATGTTCCTGGGAGCGATCGGGGACCGGTTCCTCTCCTCGCAGAAGGTCCTCGCGCTCGCGCACCTGGCCGGAGGGGTCGTCATGCTCTTCCTCCCCGCGGTCGTCAGCGCCGGCAACGGGTCCCTCGCGCTGGTCCTGATCTTCGTGTACATGCTCTTCTTCCAGCCCACCCTGGGTCTGGCCAACTCGATCGCCTTCCGGCACGTGGGCACGAACCAGCGCGCGTTCCCCTACATCCGCGTCTTCGGCACGATCGGCTGGGTCATCGCCGGACTCCTGGTGGGAGGCCTGGGCCTGTCCGCGTCCTCCGGCATCTTCTACGTCACCGCCGCGGCCAGCCTGCTGTTCGGCCTGTACTCCTTCACGCTGCCCCACACCCCGGCCCCCGCCAAGGGTGCGCGCTTCGCCCTCGGCGACGTCATCGGCGCCAAGGCGTTCAGGCTCTTCCGGCACCGGAACTTCGTCGTCCTGATGATCTGCGCCGTCCTGACCTCCATCTCGCTGGGCGTCTACAACACGTTCTCCTCCCCGTACCTGGGGGCCCTGGGAATCTCCAATGTCGCCGGCGTCCTGGCCATCGGCCAGGCTTCCGAGGTCGCGTTCATCATCACGATCCCCTGGGTCCTGTCCAAGGTGGGCATGAAGTGGGGGCTCTTCTTCGGCATGGTCCTCTGGGGCGTCCGCTTCGCGCTGTTCATCGCCGCGGCCGGGGACAGCCTGAGCTGGCTCGCCATCGTCGCCATCGCCATGCACGGAATCTGCAACGACTTCTTCCTGGTCCTCGCCGCCATGTACATCGACCGGGTCGCCCCCGTCGACCTCACCGCCCAGGCGCAGAGCATGCTCATCCTCGTCATCTCCGGCATCGGCGCCTTCGTCGGCGCCACGGTATCCGGGACGATCTTCGGCGAGGTCGTCGCCCCCAATGCCGCCGCCGGGCCCGCGGCCTGGACGCCCATCTGGCTGGTCCCCATCGGCACCGCCATCCTCACCGCCTTCGTCTGGACCATCTTCTTCCGCTACTCGCGCAATCACGAGATCGTCCGCATGGAGCCCTCCGCAGCCCAGGCAAAGTAAGGCCCCCACCCGTCGCAGCTGGGCTGCGCAGCAATGAGGAGAAGACCCATGAACGACAAGTACGACGTCGTCGTCGTCGGCAGCGGACCCGCGGGAGCGGCCTATGCCCGGGTGGTGAAGGACGCCAACCCCGCCGCGCGCATCCTGATGGTCGAATCGGGGCCCATCGTCTCGGAACCCCTCGGTACGCATGTGCGCACCATCAAGGACCCCCGGGAGCGCCTCGCGGCCCAGTTCGCCTCGCAGGGCCCCGAGGCGAACCCGTCAGACTACGACGAGCGGGTCGCTCGCGCCCTCTCGCCCTCCCGCGGCCGTTCCAGCGAGATCCTGGCCCGTCCGGGGACCTGGCTGCTCGGGGCCGGCCCTCTGTCCGAGGGCGAGGAGGGCTTCCCCGCCGCTGCCCTGTCGAGCAACGTCGGCGGGATGGGCGCGCACTGGTCTGGGGCGTGTCCGTGGCCTGCCCAGGGGGAGGTCAGCAAGGACCTCGACCCGGAGCAGTTCCGGTCGGGCCTGGACACTGCCCGTCGCCTCCTGCAGGTGAGCCAGCGCGCCTTCGAGGGGGCACCACTCGGCGGCGAGGTCAGGCGCCTGCTCGGAGCCCACTACGACACCGGCCGGCCCTCCGACCGAGTCGTCCAGGCGATGCCCCTGGGCATGGAAGTCCGGCCCAATGGAGAACGCTACTGGACCGGCCCGGGGGCCATGCTCGGCGACCTCCTGGGCCCAGATCCCGCCGCTGGCTTCGAGCTGCGTCCCGAGACCATCGCCAAGCGGATCCTGACCAAGGCCGGCCGAACCCAGGGAGTGCTCCTGCACGACCGGCGCGAGAACCGCGACTACGAGGTCGGTGCCCGCTTCGTCGTCGTGGCAGCCGACTCGCTCCGCTCCCCGCAGCTGCTCAGCGCCTCCGGCATCCGGCCCACCGCTCTGGGGCACTACCTCAATGAGCACACCATGACGACCAGCACGATCCAGCTCGGCCCAGCGCTGCGCTCCGCCACCGCCGGGCTCCGCAAGACCAGCGAAGGCGCCGTGGACTACCTCGCCGGTGTCAGCTGGGTCCCGTACTACGAGCCGACCTTCCCCTTCCACGGCCAGATCACCCAGTGGGACGCATCCCCGATCCCAGTCGACAAGAGCTTCGAGGCGTGGCCGGGCTCCGTCGTGGAGTGCTCCGTGTTCATGGGCAAGGCCGACGTCCGGTTCGAGGACTACGTCGAATTCGACGAGTCATCCCCGGACTTCTTCGGGATGCCCGCCATCAGGATCCACTACACCTTCACCGCGAACGACCGCGAGCGGCTCGCGCTGGCCGTCACCGAGGCCAAGCGCATGGGCTCGCTCCTGGGCGAGCCCATCAACGGCCTCGAGCCCACGGTGATGCCGCACGGCGCGTCACTCCACTACCAGGGGACGATGCGCCTCGGAGCCGATGACACGACCAGCGTCCTGGACACCTCCATGCGCGTCTGGGGCAACGACACCGTCTACGCCGGCGGCAACGGCACGATCGCCACCCCCGCCGCGTGTAACCCCACCCTGACCAACGTTGCCCTCTCAGTGCTGGGTGCCCGCGACCTCGCCGGCCGGATCTGAGCCCCGGCAGCCAACTGCAATCGAAGGTGAGCCATGTTCGACAACTTCCTGATCCGGCCCGACAGCCTCCGCAACGAGACCCGTGACGGGCACACGGTGGGCTTCACCCTCGCGGTGCGCCACGCCAACTACCGCGGTGTCTTCCTCTCCCTCCACAACGGCTACTTCATCGAAGTCGACGGCGTCGAGTACCCCACCGGCGCCCAGACCTTCGAGATCAACGGGCAGCGCCCGCGCACCTTCGAAGAAACCCGCACGGCGGTGCACGAGCACTGGGACTACGACGACGAGGCCATCCTCCACGTCGCCGCCCCCGGCGGCCTCACACCGGGCGAGCACAGCATCCGCTTCCAGCAGTCGGTCCTGGCCGCCTACGGCTACCTGCCCACCGACGAGGAATGGGTCAAGAATCCGCCCACGCCGGGCACCGGCGCCGGCTCTGACAAGGCCCCCGACATCGTCACCTACACGCTCGCGCTCAACGACAAGGAAGAGAACTGATGGCCATCAAGCGCGGAGTCTCCCTCTACAGCTACCAGCAGTCCCAGTTCTTCAAGGAACTCGACCTCGAAGCCCAGATCCGCGAGGTCGGCCAGAACCTCCACGGAGCCGAGGGCATCGAGATCATCGACGAGATGTCCCTGCGCTACCCGGACCCCGGCGAAGACTTCACGCGCAGATGGTTCGAGTGGATGGACGCCTACGGCACCACGCCGGTCGCCATGGACGTGGGCATGGACGTGCTGCAGTTCCGGGACCACGTCATGACGATCGAGGAGTGCGCGGACCGGCTCCGCCACGACATCACGCTCGCCAAGTCCCTCGGCTTCCCCAACGTCCGCGTCCTGTCCGTCGTCCCGGTCGAGGTCCTGACCTCGGCGCTGCCCTACGCCGAGGAGCTCGACATCAGGCTGGGGAAGGAGGTCCACCAGCCGATGCCCCTGGAGGGCCAGCAGGTCACCGAGATCCTCGATGTCATCGAGCGCACCGGAACCCGCCACCTCGGCATCGTCCCGGACCTCGGCATCTTCCAGTTCCGGCCCTCCGAAGTCCTCCTCGCCTCGCTCGAGCGGCGGGGGGCCAAGAAGGCCGCATCCGATGCCTCGGTCGAGCTGGCCATCCGCCTCCAGCGCGGCGAGGCTCCCTTCGGGCACATCGACATGTCCTTCCACACCGCCGGAAACCTCCGCGCCGACTTCAACAGGTTCCTGAAGTCCGGAGCATGCGACGACACCTTCGTGGAGGCCTTCACGGGCGTTAAGGAGTACACGGAGGAGCACGTCGAGGACCCCCAGGACGTCGACTACCGGGCGGCGTCCGAAGCCCTCATGCTCTCGCACACCTCCGGCGACACCCTCCGCGAACTCGCCCCGCACGTGGTCCACGTCCACGGGAAGTTCAACAACATGTCACCGGTCCCGGACCGGCCGGGCGAGTTCCTGGAGATCTCCATCGACTATGCAACAGCCATCCGCGCCCTCAAGGAGGGCGGCTTCGACGGGTACATCAACTCCGAATACGAAGGCCAGCGGTACTTCCAGGACCGCGGCCGCGAGGACATGATGGACGAGGTGGACCAGGTGCGCCGGCACCAGGAGATGCTGCGGAGGCTCCTGTCAGCATGAACGCCCACCCTGCTCCCGACGGAACCGCGCACACAGTGCCCCGGCTCATCGCCTACGTGGGCTCGTACGCGACCCAGACCCCCGGCTCCGGCGGCATCTTCGCCCTCGGAGTCAGCAGCGACGGCACCGCCCTGGCCCATCTGGGCCGGTCCCCGGAACCGCAGCAGGCAGGCTACCTCGCCTACGCCCCGACCACCGGCACCCTCTACGCCGTCGACGAGCGCAAGAACGACGGCAGGGGACCGGTCGAGCCGCCGGCAGCAGTCCACGCCTACTCCGTCGGCCCGCACGACGCGAAGCTCTCATGGCTGAACACCCTGCCGGCCCCCGGCCCGCGTCCGACGTTCCTCTCCGTCGACGAGGAGAAGAAGCTCCTCGTCACGGCGAACCACGGGGACTTCGACCACGTCGAGCGGGTCGTGCGCACCGACGACGGGGGCTGGACCGTCGAGTACGTCTACGACGACTCGACCGTCCTTCTCTACGCCCTGCAGCCAGACGGCGCACTCGCGAAGCTCCTCGACGTGAAGGTCATGGACGGCCACGGCCAGGACCCCAACTCCTCCCCACAGGCCGGCGGACACGGCCAGTCCGGCGCCCACGCCCACTCGGCCGTGATCGACCCCTCAGGCCAGTACGTCCTCGTGGGGGACAAGGGCACCGACCAGATCCGCGTCTATGCCCTCGGCACGGCGCTCGAGCCCGTGTCCGAGTACCAGTTCCCGCCCGAGACCGGGCCCCGCCACATCGCCTTCGACCCACAGACCGGCAACGCCTTGGTCACGTGCGAGTTCGCCTCCGACCTCGCCTCCCTCAGCTTCGACCGGAACAGCGGAAAGCTGCGCCTCCTCGACCAGGTCCCCGCCGTCGGGCAGGCGCACGAGGGGCTGAACGAGCCTGCCGAGGTCCGCGTGCACCCGAACGGCCGCTTCGCGTACGTGAACAACCGGGGCGAGGACTCCCTGGCGTGGTTCAGCATCACCGAGGGAGGCCGGCTGGAACGGCGCGGCCACGTGCCGCTGGCTCCCTCCGTCCACCCGGGCCTGGCGGCGCGAAGCTTCGCCTTCGCCCCAGGCGGCGCCTTCATCCTCCTGGCCGACAGGCCCGCCAACACCGTCCGCTCCTATGCAGTCGACCCCGAGACCGGCGCGCTGGCCGAGCTGGCCGAGACCGCGGTCCCCGAAGCCGCATACATCGAGTTCGTGGAGCTCCCATGACAACCACCAGTACCCACCCCTTCCCGGCAGAACAAGGACGAGGCACGACCGGGCGGACAGGACCACGCATCGCGATCCTGGGCACCGGCATGATCGGCGCCGTCCACCGCCGGGCTGCCCTGCTGGCCGGCGCGGAGCTGGTCGGGGCCATGGCCTCGACCCCCGACCGCTCCGCCGAGGCCGCAGCCCAGTGGGGGACCGAACCCCTCAGCCGGCCCGAGGACCTCCAGCGCCTCCGGCCCGACGTCGTCCATGTCTGCAGCCCCAACGGACTCCATGCCGAGCACGTCGAAGCCGCGCTGGAGGCCGGGGCACACGTCATCTGCGAGAAGCCGCTCTCCGTGGACAGTGCACAGGCGATCCGCCTCGCCCGGCTCGCCTCGGAGCACGGGAAGGTCGCCACCGTCCCCTTCGTCTACCGGTTCCACCCACTCGTCCGCGAGATCAGGGCACGCGCGGCACAAGGCGAATTCGGCCCCTGGCAGATCCTCCACGGCAGCTACCTCCAGGATTGGCTGCTCTCACCCGCATCGACCAGCTGGCGCGTCGGAGCGTCCACCGGGGGTCCTTCCAGGGCCTTCGCGGACATCGGCTCCCACTGGTGCGACCTGATGGAATTCGTCACCGGAGAGCGGATCTCCTCGGTCCTTGCCGAGATGACCACCACCGTGCCAGAGCGGCCCTCGCCTGGCCGCTCCGATGAGCCGCCGGTGCCGGTCGACACCGAGGATGCGGCAGCGGTCGTCTTCAGGACCGATTCCGGGGTCCTCGGACAGGTCACGGTCTCCCAGGTCTCTGCCGGCAGGAAGAACCGCCTGTGGTTCGAATTCGACGGCGCGCACAAGTCGGCCGTCTTCGACCAGGAGAATCCCGAGACCGTATGGCTCGGCTCCGAGGAACGCGCCGAGGTCGTCCCGAGGGACCCGGCCCGCGGATCCGCAGAACAGCGCCGCCTCTCGGTCCTGCCCGCAGGCCACCCGCAGGGCTACGCCCAATGTTTCGAGAACTTCATCGCCGACACCTACGCAGTCGTCGGCGGAGAGGAGCGCCAAGGACTGCCCACCTTCGCAGACGGGGTGCGATCCGCCTGCATCGTCGACGCCGTGATCGAGTCCGCGCGCACCAGGACATGGACAGAGGTATCTCCCGTCTGAACGGGGAGCGGACTTGAGGAAAGGGCGCCATGGAAAATCTCCGCCACGCTGATCAGAACTGGCAGGACCTCCGCGGCAAGCGGGTCGAGGTCCATGCCCACGGCAGGATCGTGGACCGCGGCCTCGTAGAAGCAGCCACCGATGACGGTTCCATCCTCTGGCTCGCAGCCGAGGGCATCACCCCGCGCCGGATCATCGAACGCGCCGCGATCTCGGCCATCGTGATCATCCCCGCATAGAACCGACCCGGAAGGAAGGACTTCCCCGATGCCCCGCCCGTTCACCCTGTTCACCGGCCAGTGGGCCGACCTCAAGTTCGAGGAGGTCGCCGAGCTCGCGGCCGGCTGGGGCTACGACGGCCTCGAGATCGCCGTCTCCGGCGAGCACCTCGACGCCGCCCGCTGGGACGATCCCGCCTACATCGCCGAGCGCCTCGCCATCCTCGACAGACACGGCCTGAAGCTCTACGCGATCTCCAACCACCTCAAGGGCCAGGCCGTCTGCGACGACCCGATCGACTTCCGCCACCAGGGGATCGTCGGCTCCGCCGTGTGGGGCGACGGCGACCCCGAGGGCGTGCGCACCCGCGCCGCCGAGGAGCTCAAGGACACAGCGCGCCTGGCCAGGGCCCTCGGGGTCAAGACCGTCGTCGGGTTCACCGGCTCGGGCATCTGGCAGTACGTGGCCATGTTCCCGCCCGTCCCCGCCTCCGTCATCGACGCCGGCTACCAGGACTTCGCCGACCGCTGGAACCCCATCCTGGACGTCTTCGACGAATGCGGGGTCCGGTTCGCCCACGAGGTCCACCCCTCCGAGATCGCCTACGACTACTGGTCCACGAAGCGCGCGCTCGAGGCCATCGGACACCGGGCCGCGTTCGGCCTGAACTGGGACCCCTCCCACATGATGTGGCAGGGACTGGACCCGGTCGCGTTCATCACCGACTTCGCCGAGAGGATCTACCACGTGGACTGCAAGGACACCCGCATGCGCATGGGCAACGGCCGCGCCGGCATCCTCTCCTCCCACCTGCCCTGGGGCGACCCCCACCGCGGCTGGGACTTCGTCTCCGCCGGGCGCGGCGACGTCCCCTGGGAGGACTGCTTCCGTGCCCTGACCGCCATCGGCTACGACGGGCCCATCTCCGTCGAGTGGGAGGACGCCGGCATGGACCGCCTCGTCGGCGCCCCCGAAGCCCTCGCCGCCCTGAAGAAGTTCGACTTCGCCCCCGCCACCGCCTCCTTCGACGCCGCCTTCACCAACCAAGGCTGACCACGGATACCGCACCGGAGATGATGACCAAGAGCAACGACTGGGCTGCCGCCACGGGCCGACAGGCCGAGATCCGACTCGGCAGGAGCGTGATCTGCTCCGGGCTCGCGGGAGCGGTCAACGACAACGGCACCCGCCTCTGGATCCAGCCCTATTCCGGCCAGCGCCGCGCATTCAGCAAGGCGGACGGCTACGAGGTCTGGATCGCAGTGCGCCCCTTCTGAGCCACCAGGCTTCCACAGCGCGCTGAAGGACCGACTGCAGCCGGGTCCCGGATGCACAGCTGGGCGTCGACTGTCGCCCGAGCCGGATCAATCACGTCGGGCGATGGACTCGGACGCCCGCTGCGGCCGGTGCGTCAGGGGCCTGTCTGAGAACCCCTATGCTGCGCAGCCAGGCCGAGGAGTCCGACGACCAGCTCCGGCCGGTGCCCCACATGATCGCCGCGACCACGGGCATCTGCGCTGGCCGCCACAGCCACAGGCGGCTCAGGGGCCTGCGATGTAAACCATTCACAATTGATGATGTTTGAGTAGTTTTTGGAACAAATCATTGCCAATTTTGCTGACTTGACCTTAGCTTGAAGGACAGTGCACGCCGTGACGGCGATCTCAGCACCTCCCAAACAGCAGACTTTCGTCGGGGCAGAGCCGCCCCCAGGAGGCATGAAGAAGATGTCCATGATCCGAGGACGCCGCCGTATGATCGCGGCCCTTGTAGCTACCGCAGCTTGTCTGGCCCCGGGATTGGCGGCCTGCAGTGGCGGGAACGCGACTGGCGCGAGCAGCGACGGCCCGAGCGGGACCATCAAATTCCTGGGCCACACGGGCATCCAGGCCTCGATGGATCCGGTCATCAAATCGTTCGAGGCCGCGTACCCGAATATTCACGTCCAGACCCAGTACGCGCCCTCGGGGCCGACCTACACCCAGACGGTGGTCACGCAGATCCAAGGGGGCAACGCCCCGGATGTCTTCTACAGCAACGGCGGCACCGGGTCGTCCTTCTCGATCAGCCCCCTGGCGAAGTCGGGGAAGATCCTCGACCTGTCGGACCAGTCGTGGGCATCCACCATTCCCTCGGACGCGACCGACATGTACAAGATCGACGGGAAGACGTACGGGCTGAACCTGGACGAGTCGCCCTCGGGCATCCTCTACAACGTCGGCACGTTCTCCAAGATGGGCCTCCGGGCCCCCAAGACCTTCTCGGATGTGCTCCAGGTCTGCTCGACGGCGCGTTCGCAGGGCAGGTACGGCATCGCACTCCCAGGCCAGAACGCCGGGTTCGCGGCCGAGATCGTCGCCGGCAGCATCGTGTACAGTTCCACACCCGACTGGGATGCCCAGCGGAACGCGGGCAAGACCACCTTCGCCGGAACGGCAGGGTGGCAGCAGACGCTGAGCCGGTTCCAGCAGATGCAGAATGCCGAGTGCTTCCAGCCGGGGGCAGCCTCAGCGAGCTCGCCCCAGGCCATCCAGGCGATGACCACAGGCCAGGCCTTGATGACCATCGTCCCGTCGGGAACCATCGGCTCGGTGGCCAACGGCAAGCCCAACGACTGGGCGATGGCCCCGTTCCCCGGTGACTCCGAGTCCCAGACCCGCGCCACCATCGGCTACCAGGATGCCCTCGCCGTCTCCTCCACCACCAAGAACAAGGCTGCTGCCCTCGCATTCCTGAACTACCTCGCAGGCCCGGCTGCCTCCACCTACGCCAACGCAAGCGGCACCGTGTCCCTCGCCGACGCGAAGTCCGGCACGCTTTCCCAGCCCCTCCAGGGCGTCAAGCCGTACTTCGACAACAAGACGACGATCTCACGGCCCGCCGACCGCTGGCCCGGCGGCGGAGCGCTGAACACCCTGAGCACGGCCGTCGTCTCCTCAATGACAGGACAGAGCAGCATCGACGACGCCCTCAAGAGCGTCGACCAGGCGTGGGGCAAGTAGGATGCGCGAGCAGCGGACCCAAGCTGTCGCCCCTCGGGGGGCGGGTGCGTCCGAACCCCCCTCGGCCGCACCGGTAATGGGGCAGGCGCCGGTCGCGGGCTACCCGCCGGCGTCGAGGCTGAGAGCACCGAAGGCCAGTTCCGGGCGAGCCTCCAGACGCCTTGCGATGTCCTTCCTGTGGGCAGTCCCGGGTGTCGCGATCGCCGTGGGGGTCCACCTGGTAGCCGTCGGGGCAGGTGCGGTCTATGCCTTCACCGACTGGAACGGAACCAGCGCAGGTGCGAACTGGATCGGAATCGACAACTTCCGCGAGATCTTCAGCAGCCCCGACGCCAGGGACGCCCTCATCACCACGATCGAGTTGTCGGTCGCGGCGGTCATCCTGTCGAACGTCATCGGGATTGCCCTCGCGCTCGGGCTGCACCGCACCCTGCGCTCGCGCAACGTGCTCCGCGCAGTGTTCTTCGCACCGTTCGTCCTGAGCCCGCTCGCCGTCTCCTATATCTGGCAGTTCATCTTCGACGCTCAAGGGCCCTTGAACAAGGTGCTCGGCGACGTGGGACTGGGCACGGTGGCGCAGCCGTGGCTCGCCAGCCCAACGTGGGCGAGATGGACCATCCTGGTCGTCCTCATCTGGCAGTACTCGGGCCTCGCCATGGCCTTCTACCTCGCCGGGCTTCAGAGCATCCCGGAGGAGGTCGAAGAGGCCGCCGCCGTCGACGGCGCCTCGACGGTCCGCAGGCTGCGGACGATCACCCTGCCGCTTCTCGCCCCCGCGATCACGGCCAGCGTCAGCATCACGACGGTCTTCAGCCTGAGGGTCTTCGACCAGGTCCTCGCCCTCACCGGCGGCGGCCCCGGGTCGGCGTCCGAGACGCTCGCGACCCAGGTCTACAAGCAGACCTTCGTCTCCGGACGATTCGGCTACGGCGCCGCACTCGCGCTCGTCCTTACTGCGCTCGTCGCCATCGTCTCAGTCCTGCAGATCGTGATCCTGCGGGCCGGCGAGAGGAAGATCTGACCTTGTTCAAGTACAGCTACCGCACGTTCGGCCGGGAACTCGTGTTCCTCCTCGCCGCCGCCGCATGGGCAGTGCCCTTCGTCATCCTGGTCATGATCGCCCTGAAGCCCGGGGACGAAATGCTCACGGACCCGACTTCCCTCCCTCAGCAGCTGGACTTCAGCAGCTTCCCACAGGCCTGGGAGGGCAGCAGCGGGGTGAGTCTGGGCGCAGCCCTCCTGAACAGCACCGTCATCACGGTCGGCAGTGTCATCGCCCTCGTGGCGATCGGCTCGATCTGCGCCTACGTCGTCGTCCGGCGGGAGGGCCGGATGGGCAAGGGCATATACGGCCTCTTCGTCGCGGGCATCATCCTCCCATTCCAGCTGGGCATCGTCCCGGCCTACGCAGTCCTGCGAGAGCTCGGCCTCGCAGGAACCTACCCGGGGATGATCCTGCTGTACACGGGGCTCCTGATGCCCCTCACCGTATTCCTGTACACCGGCTTCGTCCGCACCCTGCCCAAGGACTACGAGGAGGCGTCCTACGTCGACGGCGCTTCGCGCATCCAGACCTTCATAAGGATCGTCTTCCCCCTCCTGCGGCCGATCACGGCAACTGTTGCAGTCCTCACCGGTGTGATGGTCTGGAACGACTTCTTCGTCCAGCTCATCTTCCTCTCCGGGAGCCCGCTCCAGACCCTGCCTGTCGCGGTCTACTCGTTCGTCGGCGAGTACGTCTCCCAATGGAACGTCATCTTCGCCGCGGTCGTGATAGCCATCCTGCCCGTCCTGGCCTTCTACCTGATCGCACAGAAACAGCTGATCCAGGGTTTCACAGGAGGAATCAAGTAGCGCTTCCCGCTGCCCACACTTTCCCGGCGCCACAGGAGGAGTTCCCCGCACGCAGGCTGGGGGGGGGACTCCTACGCCCCCCGCGGAGCCCTCCATGAGCCGACGGAAGAGCCCCTTCTCCCAAGGCCCACTGCGATGACCTGGGTCTGCTCCCGGCAGTCGGGCCGGTCGAACCCCAACCTCAGACAATTCAAAAACGAATGATCAACTTCCCAGTTTGATGTTGCCGGAGTCCATCGTCTCCGGCTGCGGGCGGCACAGGGAGTGGTCAAGGACCTTGGAGCAAGAAATGACGGATTCAAAGAGCAAGCGCTATGACGCGCTTGTGGTCGGGTCGGGTGCTGCCGGAAGCATCGCGGTGAAGGAACTGACCGAGCGTGGCCTCGAGGTTCTCCTTCTGGAGGCCGGGCGTGACATCACCGAGGAAGATTTCACCCCGGCGCCTCCTACCGCGCCGGCGGCGATGAGTATCAGTCTGGGCGCTCGGATCAGGTCGACCCTGAAGGGTCAGCCCATTCAGTCGCGGCGGGCAATGTTCCAAGAGCAGAAGAACCGCTTCCTGGTCAATGACCTCCAGCACCCGTACTCGAGCCGCGGGGGCGACTTCCTGTGGATCCGCGGGCAGATCCTCGGCGGCCGCCTGCATTCCTACGGCCGGGTGCTGCTGCGGGCCTCCGACCACGAGTTCAAGGCCGCCAGCATGGGCATCAAGGACGGCCAGGACTGGCCGATCTCCTATGCGGACCTAGAGCCGTACTACGACCGGCTCGAGGAGTTCCTCGGGCTGTACGGCACAGCTGACGGCATCCCGAATCTCCCTGACGGCAAGTACCGCGGCCCCTCGCTCCTCACGGAGGCAGAGAAGCACTTCAAGAGCACGGTCGAGGGCAAATGGGGCAACCGCCACGTGATCCCATGGCGCTACGCCGCCCCGAACCTGCACCGCGTGCCGCTTGGCATCGTCGCGGCCCGTGAGACCGGACGGCTCACGACACGAACGGATGCCATCGTGCGGAAGGTGACGATCGATCCAAAGACGGGCCTGGCAGACGGGGCTGTGTTCGTTGACCGGCGCACCAAGGAAGAGCATCGCGTCCATGCTGACGTGGTCGTGCTGTGCGCCTCCACGATCGAGTCCATCCGGCTGCTGCTGAACTCAGCGACCGACGGCCATCCCGACGGGCTGGGCAACTCCTCCGGGTTGCTGGGCAAGTACTTCATGGATCAGACGCCGAGCCTGCTGTTCGGCGACGACCCGAGCCATCCCGGATTCGACCGGATCGATCCCGCCCCGGCCGATCCGTACTACCCACCGGTCGGAGGCATCTACATCCCTCAGTTCGAAAACGTTGAGGGCGTCACGAATTCGGACTTCGCGCACGGATGGGCCATGCAGGGCACGGTCGGACGCCTGCCCGTCCCTGAAGGACACCCAGGTACTGTCGGCCTCATGGGCTTTGGGGAGATCCCCCCGTACAAAGAGAATCAGGTCACCCTCCACCCGAGACGGAAGGATGCGTGGAACATCCCCATCCCCCGGATCCGCCTCGGCATCACCGACAACGAGCGCGCCCTCATGCGCGCCCAAGTGGCCGGGCTCAAGGAGATGGCCCTAGCGAGCGGATACACCATCAACTTCGCCGGCTCCTCCCTGGGACTGGACTCTAAGGAGGTGTGGCCGAATGCGGATCCGATCAGCCGTGCCCTGTTCGTCTCCTTCTTCACGAAGAGCCTGGCCATGGGCGCCGCGATCCACGAGTGCGGCGGCGCCCGCATGGGAGAGGACCCCAGGACATCGGTGCTCAACGGACGAAACCAGAGCTGGGACGTGCCCAACCTCTTCGTCACCGACGGAAGTGCCTACGTCACCAACGGCGCCGTCGGCCCGACGCTGACGATCATGGCCATGACGGCCCGGGCATGCGAATACATCGCCGAGGAGCATGCCTCGGGGAACCTGCACAAGAAGGAGTCCTCTCGACCCTGACCAGCTGCCCCGTCGCACTCTGGACGACGAACACGACCGCGACGAAGCTGCTTCGGGCGAGCAGGAGCGATCGTGAATAAGTCGGCTCGCCCCGCCTCATTTCGGTGGGGGTCGGGCGGACCGCTCGCCGGCGCGGGCTCGACCCGGCCCCGTGCGCTGCCTCCAGCTTCTGTCGGGTTTCCGAGACCCAGCAAAGGAATCGCCGGGCTCCTACTTTACATAATCCCCGTTCTCGGCAGAGCTGTAGCACAAGCCGAAACAGGTGCCGGGACTCCGCAATGGGGCCCAGACCGCGGGCATGAAGGAGCGAGAGCGACCAGGCAACCCAACCGACAACTCGACGTGGACCACTTGTACTTTGTCGAGCCCGGTGCGCTGTCGTGCGTGCAGGCCGATGCTCTGTTCAACCATCTCCGACCCGCACGTGCTGGGCGTCCTCGACCGGCCGTCAACCAGCCGACCGCCACCGAGGCTGGAGAACGTTTTGTGGCTCTTCGGATCTAAGCATGGTTTGGGGTTCTCCATGGGCGGTGGCCGCCTGCGGATAGCAGGCATCTGAGTCTGTAGTTTTCGAAGTTGCGGAAGCCGCGGGCGATGCGACGGGTGGTCTCGATGACGCCGTTGACGGCCTCGGTGGGCCCGTTGGATGAGCCCTTGGTGTCGAAGTAGGCCAGGAATGCGGCACGCCAGCGGCGCAGGGTCTTCCCGAGCCGGGCGATCTCGGGGATCGGGCAGGACGGGAACGCGGCGATGACGTGCTCGGCGGTCCACCTGCCGGCGGCAGGGTCGGTAGCGGTGTAGACGGACCGGAGCTGCTGCGCGCAGGCCCAGGCGAGCTCGACCTCGAAATGCCCGCTGTGGGCGTCGAACGCCGTGGCGAGACGGCCGTTCTGCTTCTCGGTGAGCCGCTCGGCGCCGCAGCGCAGGGTGCGCTGGATGCCGTAGAGCGGGTCGCCCTTGTGCCGGCGGTGGCCGAGGGTGGCCTGCTGGACGCAGCGGCGGACCTCGTCCACCGCCGCGGTGCCCAGCTTCACGACGTGGAACGCATCGAGCACCGCCACGGCGTCTTCGAGCTGGTCGTCAATGGCGTTCTTGTAGCCCTGGAAGGGGTCCAGGGCGGCGACCTCCACACCCTTGCGGAAAGCGTCGCCGCGGTCCTTGAGCCAGTCCCGGTAGACCGGCCCGGACCGGCCAGGCACGAGATCCAGCAGCCTGGCCCGGGGCTTCCCATCCGGGCCGCGGGTGTGGTCCACGATCCCTGTGACCATCCCGGATCCGGGTGGGTCGGTGTGCGACCAGAGATGCTCGTCCACACCGAGCGCGTCGATCCCGGCAAGCCGTCCAGGATCGGCGAGGCGCCGCCGGGTCTCTGCCGCGACCGGGTCCCAGACTGTGCCCCAGTCGACCCCGAGGTGACGGGCCAGTGCCGAGACGGACGTGTCGTCGCGCTCGAGGGCATCCGTGGCCCAGGAGACTGCCCGGACGCTGAGCTTGGCTCGCGGGGCCGCGAACGGGTGGGCCTCGGAGAAGGTCTTCTTCGGGCACGCCGGCTCCGGGCAGCGCCAAATCCTCTTGAGCCATCGGATCCGCACCGGGGTCCCGAAGCAGGGCGTGTCCGCGACGGTGTGGACGCGGCGTCCGTGCCCGACAGCGACGCATCCGCATCCCGGGCACCCACCGACGTCGGCGTCGGTCTCCACCGTCACCGTCAGGCTGAAGCCGCCGCCTGAATCATCGGCGCACACGCCGAGCACGTGCAGGCCCGGGAAATGGAAGAGCGCATCAGCCCGTGCGCACCAGCGCGCACCGGGCCCACAAGTACAGTGGTCCACGTCGAGGTCTTCTCATCAGATTGCTTGGTCGCTTCTGATCCTGAAGACCTCGACCCCATCAGCCCCGCACCGCCACGCCGCCGGATCCCTCAACCATGCTTAGATCCGAAGAGCCCGTTTTGTCATATTTTTGATCATCGACTATCAAATAGGACCGTCTTCAGTCATTGACGAAATCACCGTTAGGGAATAAAACGAACATGTGACACCAGTGCATCAGAACAGTAGGGTCTGGCCCTTCGTCGGTGATCTTCGAGGTGTCAAATTCGTCAAAGAAGTTCAGCGTCGACTGTACGAGTTCAGAAAAATGCACGTGACGGGTCCGGGAACCAGACACAGATAGAGACTCATTATGGACAGCGACAAAGTCACTTATGCATTACCCACGCGGAGGCGATATCCCTCGCTGGCAGATGCCTTCTGGTTCTGTCTGGATGTGCTACCCGTTCTTGTGATAGCTTGTGTCATCCTATTATCGTACCTCATCGATGGAACGAAACTTGGATCAGTAGACTTGGCTTCGCTCGCCGGAACCGTTGTGATGTCAGGCTTGCTGAGCTGTGCAGTTCTTGAGACGGCAAAACGGCTTCTTAGAATCCGCGGGCTCTATCAGCAACGTCAAGCTCGCCTCTGGTTTGCGGCCCAAACCAGAAATCAGGTGGAAAACGAGATGATTCGAGGGAACCCCGATGACTTATACTTCGATCCGAGTGGCAAGACCGCGATTATGGAGCTCCTCAGCGTTGCAGGGGTCGTGGGCTACCAGCAAATTTCCAAATATTACACACGGGGTAGAAGTTTTGGGACCGTCTTGGAAGGTCTAATAGTCTTCGACCTGCCGATCGAACAACTAACGGCTCAAGTGGCGCAGGCGGCGGATGCCGCCTTGGAACATCCCCAGGGTTACCCGGCATTGACCGTGGCTTTGTTTGGATCCCCCCGATCCTTGGAAGCTGATTCAGAAAATATCGATCTGTCAGCGGCGGTGTCAATTCGTCGCAGCCTTGACCTTTTCCAGATTTCGATTGGTCAGCGTTGGCGTCGATACATTTCCGCCAGTCCCTTGGCGCTCAGTGGCTTGTTCGCCCTGGCAATGACATCTCTTGGCCCCCGGAATTCGAACGGATTCTTCCTTACGACCGTTGCGGCTGTCTTTATCGGCGGCTATCTCTCATGGCTGACCCGTGACCTCAGCGCCGGGATCGAGCGCTGGCGGCGGTGACAGGTGGACGCCTGGACTGTGAGATCTTCTCGGACCGGAGATCTGGTTGCCGGTGAAGTCCATCATATGGACGAAAGGGGCTTGCGTATCGATGATACGAACAGGTTCTCTGCAACTCGATTCAAAAGGCTTGTCATCCTGGTACATGGCTTCAATGTTTCAGACGAAGATGCTACGCAAGCGTATCGACAGCATCTAAGAGCCCTAAGAATTGCCATGGCTTATCGTGAACCCAAAAGACTCGGAGAATTTATTGGGTTTCATTGGCCTGGCGATCATCCTGATCCGCTTCTCTCAAAGCTAACGTTCGCGGCCCGGCCGCCAGACGCGATACGCTCGGGTGAGCGCCTCGTGGAGTACCTGGAAGAGATTAAGCCCCAACCAGAGGTCGTTATCATCGCCCACTCCCTTGGATGTTTGGTTGCTTTAGCTGCATTGAATCGAATTAGCACGAAGGCCAGACGCGTTGGCTATCTTCCGCCCCGGATTACTCACCTTTTTCTTATGGCCCCAGCCGTCCAAATAGATGCATGCAGAAATACCGGGGCATATGCCGCCAGAATCTGCGATGAGCGTATTTTCTTCTCTGATAAGGACCGTACCCTGGAGAAGGTTTTCAAACTTGGGGGATACCTGTATGACGGCGTCAAATCTGACGCCGTCGGATACCTCGGCTTGCCAACGTGGGGGAGATGGAGCTGGCGCTACCGAGAGCAATTGGATCACGGAGAATACTGGTCCAGTACACGCGTTGCCGGCGATATCGTCGACTGTCTTTTAGCGAAGCCCTCTTTGGAGTTACCCGAGATGGCGCCTTCCCCCGAGCACAGGCTGCCCAGCCACCCCGGCCCGCATGGCTAAGAGCAGAAGCTTGCATATTTTAGATTCACGCGACCGAGTCGGTTGCTGTCCACCTAGTCGGCCGGTGAGTCTCGCAGTTCCCAAGGAGGAGATGGGAATGCGAGGAGGGGTGGTTCCGACGGTGGCGCTCACGATGCCCAGCGACCCTGAAAGACAACCTCGGGCCGCGTATAAGGAGTGGGGACACCGCATCCAGCCTGACTCGTGCCATCTACATGGGGTCCTTGGCCTTGCGGGGCCCTACTCACCCTCGTCCGGCTTCACGAGCCGGACGCGCTTGGCGATCGGGCTGCGGGGTGCATGCCGAGGTCTTCGTTGCACTTGGGCGTTCGCGGTTGCGGCGGGCGATCATCTTCTACACTGGTGTTCTGCTTGACGTCCGATGATACCGAGGGGTAGAGGCTGGTGGTGGAGGCGTAGTCGTGCCCCCCACCTAGGTGTTTCGCGGCCGGAACGGGAGCCCTCGCACCAGATGCAACTCGTCCCACTCAACCGCCGATAACTGGCCTTATGTCCCATCAAGTGCTTCATGTCTTGGACTCTCTGCGCCAATCGACGGCCCGGAAGAACAGCCGCCCCTGCGCTTGAACGCTGTGCCTCCCGGCCTGCTGTGCTCGGGGGTGGCGCCCGCAGCGGTGGAAGCATGCCGGAGCGATCAGCCGTCTGGAAGATCTCTCTGGCGGGCCCGGGAGTTCCTGCGCCGGGACGGCACTACTGGCATGGGCGTGTGGTGGCGTGACCACGCCGACCACTCCATGTCCGCGCTGTCGGCCGACGGGCCGTTCAAGGGCTGCAGCCCCGACGACGGCCACCGCTCCAAGCTGGTTCCACTGCCGTATGAGGAGCCACCGGCAGCCCTGTTCTCGGGCAATCGGAGCAGCGCGTTCGGTTGAAGCGAACGGATCGCCACGCGTCTTGCAGATGAGGCCCGCGCAGTCACTGGCCGCGTCAGAGGTGCCGGGCTGTTGTTGCTCACCCGACCGTCGAGGAGGCGGGGTGAGGGTTTCGATGCGCGTGATGAGTGCGGGGGACGGGTACAGGTACCTGCTGCGCACGGTGGCCGCCGCTGCCGGTGATCGGTCGCTGTCGATACCTCTGACACGCTCCTACGCCGAAGCGGCGAACCCGCCGGACCGTCGGCTCGGCAGCGGCCTGCCTGCCCTGGGCGCGGGTCGGTTGCGTGCCGGCGACGAGGTCTCCGAGCCTCAGCTGCAGCTGCTGGTCGGGATGGGCGCACCCGCTCACCGGCGAACCCGCCGGACCGTCGGCTCGGCAGCGGCCTGCCTGCCCTGGGCGCGGGTCGGTTGCGTGCCGGCGACGAGGTCTCCGAGCCTCAGCTGCAGCTGCTGGTCGGGATGGGCGCACCCGCTCACCGGCGAACCCTTGGACCGCGCCTATCCCGAGTGCCGGCCGGTTTCTGAGCGGGTCGCCCATCGAGTGGGAGGGCTCGATCCTGAACTGGGCCTGCTCAGGGGGCCGGCGCTGTCGCTGAGATCGAGGCGGAGGAGGACGCGCGGGGGAGACGTGCCGAGCGGTTGCGGGCTTCGACTACACGTTCTCGATCCCGAAGTCCGCGAGCATCCTGTGGGCGGTGGCCGACGCGGGGACGCAGGCGCCGACCGCGCACGCGCATCGCGCGGCGGTTGCGGAGGCGGTTGCGTTCGTCGAGCGTGAGGTTGCAGCGACCCGGATCGGCGCAACCGGAGCCGATGGGGCGGTTGCGCAGGTCGAGGCCGCCGGGGTGAGTCGCGACCGCGTTCGACCACCACAACTCGCGGGAGGAGTGCCTCAGTTCAGGCCCGTGGCCGAACTCCCGCGATGGAGAGACGCGATTCACCCGCGCGGCGCTCGTCTGCGCCCGGGCATCGGACAGCGGCCCGACGCCAGCTTCCCTGATCTCAGTCCGTGTGGGGTCCGCAGCCGCAGACTCATCAAATACCCATCCCAATCGCCCGGCACCGACCGCCACCGACCGGGTACACTCGGACCAAGCGAACCGCCCGGTTCCCCGTCAGCACAAGGGAACCCGCGAGTTCCCGAGACAACCGGGGAGACCCCGGATTCGCCCCGACCCTCCAGAGGGTCGCCGGTTCGAATCCGGCAGGGGGCTCCGAGGAAGAGGCGGGCAGTGCCGGGCCTGCGCTTTGGGTCTGCCCCATTCTGGCCTTAGCTCAACACGGGGTTCGGTATTGCCGAGAGCGTGATCGCCGCGGGCTTTCTACAGCTGAAGGGCAGCCCACCTGCGGAGCGCCCCACCGCGCCGGGTAGCATTCCCAACGACTGGCAAACTACGGGAGGGGGCCGTGTCATGCGGTATGTCGTCTTGCAGGTGATCCTCAAGGAGAAGCTCTGGGGGACGGGTTCAGGGAACCTGACCGAGCTCGAGCGGGTCATCAACGACCAGGCCTCGAAAGGCTACCGGCTCCACACCATCACCACCGCCAGCAGCGGTAGCAAGGGTCTCGGCGGCGGCGACCGCGTCCAGGCGACGATGGTGTTCGAGAGCCTCTCCTAGCCGCCCGCCAGTCAGTCGTCGGCCGGTCCGACCCCGACCGGCAGCCGGGGAGCTGCGGCCGAGCCGGGACCGTCTGCTTCACGCCCCTGGTACTCCCTGGGTGCTCCACGGTGCCGGCGACCGTGATTGTGCGCGCGCCGAGGAGGGCAAGCCCGACGTGGCCATGCCGGGCGCGCAGAAGCTGCTCAACGTCGTCCCGCGCGGCGCAGCGATCCCGAAGCGTGCCGCCGATGCGTTCGTGCAGCCGCTCTTTCGCGCTCGGTACGTGGTCGTGGTCGCGGCCTGAGCAGTCCGCCGAGCGGGGAGGACCGGCCGTGGGGCCGGCCCTCCCCGCTGCCGCATCTGGAACAGTACACGTCGCACGTGTTCCAACTCAGGAATCAGTTGGAACAAGACAGATCATCCTTGTTCCAATTGGAACAAAACCCGATCTCGGGTTCTTACTTACGCGGAGGGGCACCATGGCAGCTGAGCAGTTCCCCGTCGTAGGCTGGCCCCCCGTCTCGCACGAGTCGCTCGAGTGGACGAGCCGGTACGAGTTCGGCCCGCGCGCTTCGCTGGGCGAGCGGACCGAGCGGTACAGCGCCGCCGTGCCCGCGCTGATCGGGACGGCCCCATACACGCCGCCCGGGTCGCTCGCTGCGGAGCTCGAGGACGCAGCTGTCGCCTTGCGGGAGTTCGACACCGAGCTTGGGGCCGGAATTGCGCCCTTCGCCTCCGTCCTACTGCGCACCGAATCGATGTCCTCATCCATGATCGAGAACGTCACCGCCAACGCCCGCAGCGTCGCGATGGCCGAACTCGGCGACACGTCCACGCGCAACGCCATGCTCGTCGTGGACAACGGCTCGGCCATGAAGGCCGCCCTAGCCGCGGCCGACGACACCACCCCCGGGGGCATCCTCGCCATGCACCGGGCCCTCATGGCGCACTCCGACCCCGACCAGGCCGGGAAGTGGCGGCAGGAACCGGTGTGGATCGGCACCAGCGCCAAGAGTCCTGTCGGGGCTGACTACGTCGCGCCCCGGTACGAGCGCGTCCCGGGCCTCATCGAGGATCTCGCCGACTTCGTCCGCCGCAACGACCTCCAGGTGCTCGCGCACGCGATGCTCGCCCACGCCCAGTTCGAGACCATCCACCCGTTCACGGACGGCAACGGCCGCACCGGGCGTGCGCTGCTGCAGGCGATCCTGCGCGGGAAGGGACTGACCCGGAACGTGACCGTGCCGATCTCCGCCGGGCTGCTCGTCGACGTGCTCGCCTACCACCGGGCGCTGGACGCCTACCGCGATGGAGACCCGGACGAGATCGTCCGGATGGGCTCGACGGCAGCGTTTCTGGCCATAGAGAACGGCCGCCGCCTGGCCGCCGACATCCGCAGCGCCCGGGAGGGCTGGGACGGGAAGGTCACGGCCAGGGCCGACAACGCCGTCTGGAGGGTCATGGACCTGCTGGAGCGCCAGCCCGTGGTGACCTCGCGGGTCTTGGAAGATGAGCTCGGGCTCGCCCGCAATACCGTCTGGCGCGCGATGGGCCTGCTGGAGGAGGCCGGCGTCGTCCTCGGGGTGAACAAGCACAGGATGGGCCGCAACTGGCGCTCCGAGGAGGTCCTCGCGGCGCTGGACGCCTTCGCGCAGCGCGCGGAGCGCCGCGGCCGCGCCGACTGAGCGCCGCTGAGCGCCGCTGAGCGCCGCTGAGCGCCGCCGAGTGCCGGTGTGCGACGCCGGCTGCGAGCCGGTTTCGAGGTGTTTCGGCCTATGCGGTGTGCGCCCGTAGCCACACGAACTCCTGTGGTGGCAGGGTGATCCCGTCCCCGAGCAGGATGGTTTGGCCGGTGAAGAGGTCGGTGGACGCCGTTGTGAAGCCCGAGAGCGTGAGCGGCGTGACGTGCTGCGGTTCATCGGAGAAGTTGGCGAGGACCACGACGACGCCGCGCTCGCCGGGGCGCTGGTAGCCGAGCACGTGGCGGTTGCCGGTACCGAAGCCGATGAGCCGGTTTCCGGCAAGCTCGGGCGTACGTTCCCGCACCGCGAGCATCTTCTTCAGGCCGGCATAGATGGCGCCCTCGGGCGTCCACGGGTCGTTGCGGTGCGCATATCGCTCGGCGGGGTAGTGGGGGCGGTTGACCCAGCGCGAATCGGCGCCGTGGCCGGGCTCGTCCGCGTAGCCGTAGTCGTTGAGCTGGCCCACCTCGTCTCCGAGGTAGATCAGTGGGATGCCGCCGGTGCTGATGGCGACCGAGTGCGCGAGGAGGATGCGTCGCACGGCGGCTGAGTCCCCGGCGTCGGTGACGTCCTCGAGGCCGGCGAGTGACGCCGTCGTGCCCGAGATGCGGCAGTCGCCGGTGCGGGGGTTGTCCTGGAAGGGGATTCCCCGCGCGAAGCTGCCGGGGTAGCGGTTCACGTAGAACCGGTTGAGGAAGCGGCGGTGGTCGAACCCGTTGATGCCGAACTCCGCGGCGTCCTCGTCGGCGAAGGTCCAGCCGATATCGTCGTGGCTGCGCACGTAGTTGACCCATGCGGTCCCGTCGGGGAGGTTGTGGCGGCGCTCGAGCGCCTGGGCGAGGAGCCGGGCGTCCCGCGTGGCCAGGGCCTCCCATGTGAGGGCCATCTCGAGCGGATTGTAGGAGATCTGGCACTCGGCCGGATCGATGTACTGCACCACCTCGTCAGGGTGCACGATCGCCTCGGACTTGAACAGGAGCGACGGCGCGGCGAGCCGGCACACCGCATTGAACGCACGCAGGAGCCAGTGCGCCTCGGGAAGGCTCTCGCACACGGTTCCCAGCTGCTTCCAGATGAAGGCGACGGCGTCCATGCGCAGGATCTCGACGCCCTGGTTGGCGAGGAAGAGCATCTCCCCGGCCATGGCGCGGAACACCGCGGGGTTGGAGTAGTTCAGGTCCCACTGGAAGGTGTGGAACGTGGCCCACACCCAGCGCCCGTCCGGCATCGGCACGAACGAGCCCGGGTGATCGTCGGGGAAGATCTCCCGGACCGTCCGCTCATAAGCGTCCGGCATGGTCCTGTCGGGGAAGATCCAGAAGTAGTCCTCGAACTCCTGCTCGCCCGCAGCCGCACGGCGGGCCCACTCGTGCTCGTTGGAGGTGTGGTTGAAGATGAAGTCCAGCACGAGGCTGATGCCGTGTTCGCGAAGGTCGGCCGCGAGTTCCCGCAGCTGGGACATCGTGCCGAGCCTCGGGTTGACCTCACGGTAGCTCGAGACGGCATAGCCGCCGTCCGAGTTGGGCTCCGGGGCGAGGAAGAGCGGCATAAGGTGCAGGTACGTGAGGCCCAGCTCCGCGAAGTAGGGGATGCGTGCCCGGAGCCCCTCGAGGTCCTCCGCATAGCGGTCCACGTAGCAGACCCCGCCGAGCATGCGCCCGGACTGGAACCAGTCCGGGTTGGCGTCGCGGCGCGCGTCGAGCGCCTTGAGCTCGCTCGGGCGCCGCTGCCACGATGCCGCGCACTCGACGACGAGCTGCGCAAGGTGGTCCCTCCAGTCGCCGCGCTCGCCGTAGAGGCGTTCGAAGAGGTTTGCGAGCTCGCCGAAATGCGCATCGAAACGCTGCCGGAAGGCCTCCCACTCGGGTCCGGTGCGGTCGACGCCGGGCGCGGCCTCGAGCGCCGCGAGCACGTGGTCTCGGGGCGGCTGGTTCACCGTCAGAGCGTCGTCCGGCACGGGTCCTCCTCGGTTCACAGCCGGCCGCCCCTACGGCGGACCGTGTGGCCCAGATTACTGTCTGCCGGGCCGTAAGGGGATGGGTTGATCATCCCGTCACGGCCTGCATACGCTGCAGGGTTCAGCGGGCCGCCGAGCCTTCGGAGGCAACGCGCTCGACGGCGTCGATCGCCGCCGCCACGCCGTCCGACCACGGGGTCCCGTGCCCCGGCAGCACCCATCGCGCGTTGGTGCCCCGCAGCCGCTCGAGCGAGGCGATGGCCTCCACCGGATCGTCGGTGAAGGGCGCCGGCTGGGGACCCCTCCGGCCAGTGAGGACATGGCGGGTCGTGAGCGCGTCCCCCACGAACACGGCGTCGACTGACGGCACATGGATCGCGATGCTGCCGGGGGAGTGGCCCGGCATGGGGATGATGCGCGGCTGTCCCGGCAGGTCGAGCACGTCCCCGCCGGCCACGTGGCGCACCTCGGCCAGGTATTCGGGACGTTTCAGGCCGCCCTTCGCGATCGCATACGCGATGAACTGCACAGTGGCTCCGAGCTTCATGGGCCCCCACGCGGGCTTGGTTGACTCGAGCCCCCGCGCCCGGGCGCTGTCTCCGGCACCGACGAACACCGGCACGCCGTGGTCCCGGCGGAGCCGTTCGGCGAAGCCGATGTGGTCGCTGTCGCCGTGCGTGAGGACGACGCCGCGGATGTCCCCGAGCGTCCGCCCCAGCGCGGTGAGCTCAGCCTTGAGGTCCTTCCACTGGCCGGGCACGCCCGCGTCGATGAGCGTGATTCCAGCGGGGTCCATGACGAGGTATGCCGCGACGATGTCATTTCCGATGCGGTGCAGTCCCGGTGCAAGTTCCATGATGGCTATCATACGTAGCTATCATGGCTAAGTGCAATAGCTATGATGGAGAGTGAACGTCCCTGCGAGAGGGGGATCCGTGCCCACACCCGAGCGCACCAACCTGACCCAGATCGTTGAGGCGGCGAAGACCATCCTCGAGGAGTCAGGGCTTGCGGGCCTCACGATGTCCGCGGTCGCCGCCCGGGTGGGCGTGCGGGCGCCGTCCCTCTACAAGCGGGTGGGCGGCCGTGATGAGCTCCTCGGTCTCGTGGCCGACGCGACCGTCCTCGACCTCGCCGGGCGCATCGACGCCGCGATGCACGGCGGGGCGGAGACGGGCCAGGGAGCCGCCCCGACAGGGGGGTCCGGGCGAGAAACGCCCAGCGGCGCGGCGAACGGGGCCGTGTTGCCCGGCGGAGCGGCGCACGACGGCGGGGCGGAACCGCGCGCTGCCCTCTCCCGGATGGTGCGGGCCTACCGCGATTTCGCCAAGGAGCGGCCTGCCGCGTATCAGCTCGTCTTCACGCAGGCGCCGCGCGAGGCGCGGCCGCGGCCAGAGTCCCTCGCGAAGGCGGTCGCGCCCGCGCTCGCGGCCGCTGAGCGGCTCGTCGGACCTGAACACGCCCTCGACGCCGCCCGCCTCCTCACCGCGTGGACCCACGGCTTCGTGACGATGGAGCTCAGCGGCTCGTTCCGCCTCGCCGGAGGTGTCGACGCTGCCTTCGAGTACGGGCTCTCCGCGCTCGCCGAAACACTAGGCCGGGACTGAAAGGCCCCCGGGTGTCGGCGAGCCCGTCAGCCGGCGTGCCCGTCAGTAGCCGGAGGGGAAGGTGTACGAGGCGGGGAGGTCCGCCGGGGCGGACCCGTGGACGAGGGCGATCTCCGCATGGCCCGCCAGCACCATGCTGCGGGGGTCACCGGACTGCTTGGCACCGTTGATGTACACCGACCACTCGCTGATGGTCGAGCCGGGCATCGAACCGTTCGAGCCGAGGACACCCCATTCGGTGAGCACCTGGCCGACCGTGTAGGTGAGACCGGCGACGGGGGCCTCGACGTGGACGATGCCAGTGGTGTCATGCGTGTGCAGCGCCGAGATCCCATTGGGCTGTCCGTCGGCACCGAAGCTGAAGCCGATGTCGGCAGGCACCGGGACGTGCGAACCATCGGAGTACACGTCGAGGTGCGCGTGGTAGTGCTCTGCACTCCCCTCGCTCGTGAGGACCTCGAGCCCTGCGGCCTTGATGTTGGCGGCCCCGTTGGCGGGGACGAGGGCCCATCCCGTGGCGGCACCCGCTGCCCCTGAGGCGGAGGAGGCGGACTGCGCCGACTGGCCGGGCGTGGCCGGGGCCGCGGCAGGGGCCGAACAGGCGGCGGAGGCGCACGCGAGGGCAACGAGGATGAGCCCCAAGGCCCTTGGCTTCTTCACTCTGGCAGCTTTCGACGTCCGGCGGGAACCACGCGTTCGATACTAGCCCGATCGTTGCGGAGGTCCGCTCGATATCCTGTGGCCATGCCTACCGAGCTCATCCGCATTCCCGCCCCAGCCGGCACCGCCGAGGCCGTCGTTGCCCGCCCGTCCGCCGGAAACGGCCCGTTCCCTGGCGTCATCCTGTACATGGACGCCTTCGGGATCCGCCCGCGCATCGAGGAGATGGCCCAGCGCGTCGCCGATTGGGGCTACGTGGTCCTGGCCCCGAACGTGTTCTACCGTGACGGGACGGTCGAGGAACTGGCGCCGCACGTGGACATGACGACGCCGGAGGGTCGCGCAGAGGCAGGCAAGGCCGCCTTCCCACGCGTCGGCACCCTGACGGCAGACAAGGCGCTCGCGGACATCGACGTGTGGGTCGCGGCGCTCGAGGGTCTCGACGGCGTCGCGCCAGGTCCCATCGGCACCACCGGCTACTGTATGGGCGCGCGTCTGGCCGTCCGCACCGCGAACGCGCACCCCGAGGTCGCGGCCTGCGGCGGCTTCCACGGCGGTGGCCTCGCCACCGACGCCGAGGACAGCCCCCACCTCGGGCTGTCCAACGCCCGAGCGCGCTTCGTGTTCGGCCATGCCGATCAGGACAGGAGCATGGATTCGGAAGCCGTGGCACGCCTCGGCGAGGCGCTCGCCGAAGCCGGCCTCACGGCGTCGAACGTCATCTACCCCGGCGCGGCGCACGGCTACTCCATGGCGGACACCGCGTCCTACCACGAGGAGGCCGCCGAGCGGCACTTCCGCGAGCTCCGCGGTCTCCTCGACGCAACGCTCAAGGCGTGAGGTGGCCGAGCTGACCGAGCTCGACCGCAGACTCCTCTCGGCCCTGCGCGAGGACGGCCGAGAATCCGTGGCCAACCTCGCGCGGCGGCTGGGGGTCACGCGCGCCACCGTGAGCAGCCGGATCGAGAAGCTGGTCGCATCGGGGACCATCGTCGGGTTCACCGCGCGGGTCCGTGACGAGGTGGACCCGCTCGCGATCCACGCGGTGACCCTCATCGAGGTCGAGGGAAGGAGTGCGGACACGGTGATCGGCGCGCTCCGGGGCCTTCCCGAGATCACCGCACTCCACACCACGAACGGACGGTGGGACCTCGTGGCCGAGCTCCGCACCGACAGCCTGCGCGACTTCGACGCGCTCCTGGGCCGGATCCGCGGCATCGAGGGGATCGTCAACAGCGAATCCAGCCTGCTCTTGAGCTCCGTGCTCCGCTGAGTGGGCACAATGAACAGAGAACTCCGTCAGAATGCTCACTGACTGCCCATAAGTGATCCATTCCGGCCATTGCAGATGCAGATCGCCGATCCGTACCGTGGGTGGGTACCCCCCAGATCCACTGAAGGAGCCCACGCGATGGCGCGTTTCGTCGATGTCCGAACCATGGTCGCCTGGACCGCAGACCGTGGCCCGGAGGAGATCATGGCCGGCATGATCGACTACCTCGAGGAGGACTTCCGCCGCTGGGAGTCCTTCGACAAGACCCCGCGCGTTGCGAGCCACACCCCGTTCGGCGTCATCGAGCTCATGCCCACGAGCACCGACGAGGAGTACGGCTTCAAGTACGTCAACGGGCACCCGTCCAACCCGGCCCGCGGCTACCAGACCGTCACCGCCTTCGGCGTCCTTGCGGATGTCCACAATGGCTACCCGACGTTCCTCTCCGAGATGACGGTCCTCACGGCTCTGCGGACCGCGGCGACCTCGGCCATGTTCGCGAAGCACCTCGCCCGCCCGGACTCCAAGGTCCTCGCCCTCATCGGCGCCGGAACCCAGTCCGAGTTCCAGGCCCTCGCGTTCCGCAGTGCGCTCGGTATCTCGTCCTTCCGCGTCTGGGACACGGACGCGGCGGCGATGGAGAAGTTCGCGCGCAACATGGCTCCTCACGGCGTCGAGATCGTCGTCACGGGCTCCGCTGCTGAGTGCGTCGAGGGCGCGGACATCATCACGACCTGCACGGCGGACAAGACCAACGCGACCATCCTCACGGCTGACCTCGTCCGCCCGGGCGTCCACATCAACGCGATCGGGGGCGACTGCCCCGGCAAGACCGAGCTCGATGCGAAGATCCTCGAGCTGGGCGAGGTGTTCGTCGAATACACGCCGCAGACCCGCATCGAGGGCGAGATCCAGCAGGTGGCCCCCGCCTTCCCGGTCACCGAATTCTGGGAGGTCCTCCTCGGACGCCAAGCCGGCCGCACTTCGCCCGAGCAGGTCACGATCTTCGACTCTGTCGGCTTCGCGGTCGAGGACTTCTCGGCGCTGCGCTACGTGCGCGATGCTGTCGCCGGCACCGAGTTCGGCGAGGAGATCGACCTCGTCGCGGCCCCTGAGGACCCCAAGGACCTCTACAGTCTCGTCGCCGCCGTGGCGCCGGCTCACCTGTAGCGGCACTCGCCGCGGGTGCCGCGGCAGCAGTCCCCGCGGAAGGAGGCGCACGACGGCGGGCGCGCACCCGGCGTCGTGCGTCACCCGTGCTTTTGGAGCGGCTTGCGGACCCTACTTCTTCCCGGGCGTGATCAGGCTGGGGGGCGGAGCGTCGAACGGGCCGCGATCGTAGAGCCCGATGGCCTTCTGCATGTAGTAGGCCCACTGCGGGCCGGCGATGTACGCGCCGTCGACCACGGGCCAGAAGCGCCCGTTGACGATCACATTCCGGCCGAGGTGATCCTCGGGGTTCCCCAGCGCCTCGCCGAAGTAGGATGCGGTCGCGAGGCCCCGCGTGTAGCCAATGACCCAGGTCTCGCTGTTGAACTCGTTCGTGCCGGTCTTGGCGGCGTCGGGCACGCCGAGGTAGATGGTCTTGCCGGCGTTGTCCTTGATGTTGTAGCCCGAGCCCTTGGTCAGCACATCCTGCAGGACGTTCGTCACGGCCTTTGCCACGTCAGGCTTGATGGACCCGGGCTGGCATGCCTGGGCCTGGCCGCCGATCCGCTTGCCGTGCGAGTCGGTGACGTCAGTGATCGACCACGGCGCGCAGTACGTACCGTTCGCCGCGAACGTGGCGTAGGCGGAGGCCATCGTCAGGGGGGCGATGTTCGGGCCGCCGAGCAGGTTGCCGAGCACGGACATGTCGAGCTTCGCGCCAGCGCCCTCGCCGTTGTGCATCCCGAGCGCGTCGGCGGCGCGCTGGATGTCGCAGAAGTCATTCAGGCCCGCCGCCGAGGCGAAGGTGGCCGTGTTGATGGACTGGTAGACGCCCTCGCGGACCGTCATGGGGCGGTACCACTGGGGCTCGTCATTCTGGAGGTCCCCCGAGGTCCCGAGGCTGGCAACGGTAGAGGAGTCGTAGGCGCCGATGACCCGTGTGCACGTGTCCCGCCACGGGTGGTTGAGGGGGTAGCGCCGCTGCCCGGCGTTGACGATCTGGTCCGTGGGCTTTCCCTCGCCGAGCCACGCGGCGAGCGTCACGGGCTTCATCGCCGAGCCCGGCTGGAATCCGCCCGCGCCACCGAGGTCGTTGCCGTTGGCATCCGTACGGTCCACGCCGAAGTTGTAGCTCGTGACGAAGTCCTTGCCCTGGCCAGGGAGTATGCGCGTGTTCTGCGCCATCGAGAGGACCCTGCCCGTGCCCGGCTGCACGGTGACCAGAGCGGTGCCCCATTTGTCCGGGTTGGGGCCCGCAGTCGAGTCGACCTGCGCCTGGGCGGGGCCCTGGAGGCGAGGATCGAGGGTCGTGGTGATCGTGAGGCCGCTGCGGGTGACCTTCTGGTAGCGCTCGTCCGGGCTCGCCCCGTACGCGGGGTCGTTGAGGATCTGGTGCAGCACGAAGTCGCAGAAGTATTGGGCCTGGACGGCGTAGGCGCACCCCTGCCGCGGCGGATTGACCTTGAGCTCAAGCGGAGTCGCGACCGCGTCGTCGTGCTCCTTCTGGCTGATGTAGCCGTGCTTGAGCATCGCATCGAGCACGAGGTTGCGCCGCTCGACCGAGGGGCCCGGGCGGGCTGTCGGGTCGTAGACGCTCGGGCCGTTGACCACTCCCGCGAGGAGTGCCGCCTGGGGGAGCGTGAGGTCCTTCGCGTTGACCGAGAAGAAGTACTGGCTCGCGGCCTGGATGCCGTACGCATGCGTGTTGAAGAAGACGATGTTGAGGTAGCCGGCGAGGATGTCGTCCTTCGAGTTCTTCTTCTCGAGGGCGATAGAGAGCTTCATCTCGCGCAGCTTGTCGCCGATGCTCTTCTGGCCGTTCAGCACCACGGTGGGATCCTGGCCCTGGGCCAGCAGGTTCTCCTTGAGAACGTTGGCCACGTACTGCTGCGTGAGCGTGGAGGCACCCTGCCTGTCGCCCTTGACGTTGGCGATGACGGCGCGCAGGACCCCTGCGGTGTCGATGCCTCCGTGATCGTAGAACCGGTAGTCCTCGACCGCGATGATCGCGTTCTTGATGTTGGGGGACATCGCATCGAGGCTTACCGGCGTTCGGTTCTCGTTGTAGAGGGTCGCGATTTCCGAGCCGTCGGCCGCCACCATCTTGGTCACGAGGTCCGGTGGGGAGACGCTGAGCTCGCTCGGCAGGTTGTCGAAGAACTGGACGGTGCCGTTCGTGGCGCCCCAAGTCGCGGCCGCGACCGGCATGAAGATCCCCGCCACGAGTGCTCCGCACAGGCCACTGACCGCGAGGAAGGCGATGAGTCGCCCGAAGGCGGCGGATGCGTCCTTGGCTCTCCCCATGGTTCGATCCTAGGGGGCCAGTGTGAGGTGGACGATAACTTTACGGCCTCTCTTCGCCCTGCCGCTTCAGGTAGGTCTCGAGATCGTAGGGGTTGCCGCGGTCTGGCCTCCGCGGCTCGGCCCGGGGCTCCGGGGGCGGGAGGGAGGACGCCCGCGCGGGGCCATCACGCATGTCCGGCCCCGGGTACCACGGGCGCCCGAGCAGCCGGCGCCGTCGACCTCGCGCCACCCTGGAACCGGTCCATACCAGAACGATCAGGACGAGCGGGACCCCGGCGACGCGCGCGACGTCGAGCACCGCCAGACAAAGGATCGCGACGATGAGCCACCTGGCCGCGAGGGACGCCACGGCCACAATCCTCCGCGGACGAGGCCATGCGACGACGGAATACGGTGCTCGCTCCTGATGACTTGGGGCCTCCGGGCGCGGAACCGGCACCGGGCGTGCCGGAGCGGTGGAGCGGCGGTACGGTCGGACGTGCCGCAGGCCCCGGACTCTGTAGCGCTGGTGTCCCACGGGGACCTCCTCAAGGCTTCTTCCATTGTAGGAGCGCCTACCCTTGAGGCAGACGGTCCGTGGACAGACGCGGAAGGCCAACAGACAGAGGAAGGTGCACATGCCCACGCTCAAGGAGCGGCTCCAGGCCGACGTCGTGACCCACATGAAGTCCGGCAACAAGACCGCACTGATCACAGTGCGCAACGTGCTCGGCGAGATCGAGACGCGGGAGAAGTCGGGGAAGGAGCCGGTGACGCTCGACGACGCCCAGCTCACCTCGCTGCTGCAGAAGGAGGCGTCCAAGCGCCGCGAGACCGCGGAGATCTACGCCACGGCGGGGGAGGACGACCGCGCGGCCGCGGAGGTGGCCGAGGCCGAGGTCATCGAGGCCTACCTGCCGGCCCCGCTCACGCGCGAGGACGTCGAGAAGATCGTCGATGACGCCATCGCGGCCCTGGCCGCGGACGGCACCGAGCCCACCATGCGGCAGATGGGCCAGGTCATGAAGCCCGTCACCGCCGAGGTGGCCGGCCGATTCGACGGCAAGGCGGTCAGTGAGATCGTCCGGGCGAAGCTCGCCTAGGCTCAGCTCAGCTTCTTCTCGCGGAGCCCGGCGACGCCTATCATCGCGTCAGGGACCTCACCCCAATGGTCCCGCCCGCTGCGAGAAGGGCACACCGTGGCTGCTTCAGAAGCTGTTCGCCGTACCGCATACGCTGTCTCCGCGCTCCTCCTCGCAGCCGTCCTGGCTGCGCCCAGCGCAACGGCGGCGCGGCCGGAACCCGATCCGGCAGGCAACGCGCACGTGAGCCTTGCACGCGGTGTTCCGCCGCGGCAGGCCCGCGCCACCCAGTCGCCCGATATGACCTACCACGGCGGCACCATCCTGGACGTTGTGCCGGATGTTCGCGCCATCTTCTGGGGGACGACGTGGCCGACCGACGCGGGCGATAAGATCTCGGGCCTCGACCGTTTCTATGGCGGCATGAGCGCGAGCGAGTACGCGCGCACCTCGGACGAGTACACGCAGTCCGGGCCAGTCGCGGTGACGTCCACCATGACGTACAACGGGCACGTGCAGGACAGCTCGCCCGCCTCGTCCTCGCAGTCCGCGGTCCTCGCCGAGGTCGGGAGGGCCATCACCAACCCGGATACGTCCGGTCGCGGCTACTACGCCGTCTACACCGACATTCCCCGGGGCCGCGCTCGGTACTGCGCGTGGCACTCCGACGGGACCGTCAACGGTTTCCATGTCCAGTACGCCTTCTTCTTCAAGCTCGACGGCGACCCGGGCTGCGACCCGAACTCCACGGTCAGCGGCGAGAGCCAAGGCCTCCAGGCGCTAGCGAACGTGAGCGGGCACGAGCTGAGCGAGGCTCGGACGGACCCCAACCTCAACGCCTGGTATGACGGGTCAGGGAGCGAGAACGCGGACAAGTGCGCCTGGTCCTTCGGCTCGGACTACGTGACGTTCGCGAACAAGACCCAATGGAAGATCCAGGGGAACTGGAGCAACTGGGCCTACGACAACCAGAAGGGCTACGCCAATCTGTCTGGTCAGAACGGCTGCCTCGACGGCGGAGGCTACAGACTGTCGGCCTCATTCGGCTGACGCGCACGGCGTCCGGTGAGCGCACGACGGCGGGTGGGCACCCGCCGTCGTGCGCGCCTCCCGGCTGCGGCTATTGGACGCTGTGGCTATTCGAAGCGGCTCGGGTCGCCGGCACCGTAGCGGGCGATCTCGGCGGCACCGGAGGTGAAGTCAACCACGGTAGTGGGCTCCGACCCGCACTCGCCGGCGTCGATCACGGCGTCCAGGACGTTGTCGAGCCGTTCCTTGATCTCCCAGCCATCCGTGAGCGGATCCTCATCCCCCGGCAGGAGCAGGGTCGAGGAGAGGAGGGGCTCGCCGAGCTCCCTCAGCAGTGCCCGGACCACGGAGTGGTCGGGGATACGCACGCCCACCGACTTCTTCTTGGGGTGCAGCATGCGCTTGGGAACCTCCCGCGTAGCCGGGAGGATGAACGTATAGGGGCCCGGCGTAACGGCCTTGATGGCCCTGAACACGTCGTTGGGCATCTCGACGAGCTGCCCGAGCTGGGCGAATTCGGCGCACACGAGCGTGAAGTGGTGCTTGTCGTCGAGATGCCTGATCTGGCGGATCCGGTCCAGTGCCTCGCGGTTGCCCATCATCGCCCCGAGGGCATAGCACGAGTCCGTCGGATAGGCGATGAGACCCCCCTCCCGCAGGATCTGCACGACCTGGGCTATCGACCGGGGCTGCGGATCGACCGGGTGGACATCGAAGAATCTGGCCATGGCGGCCAGCCTACGCCAGCGAATCCGCAACTCTCCGAGACCGCGGACGAGAAATGTCGGACCCCGTCTCTAGCCTCGTTGTATGAGCACAGCAGCAGTCGCCAACCCCGCCTCGAGCGACGTCAGGACCCGCCCGGGCGCCGGGCATACAGAGCGCCCTCGTCTCTCCCTCCTCGAGGAAGCCTGCAGCGACTGCGGCCGTGCCCTAGCCCTGTTGGAGGATGCGGTGTGCGCGAGCTGTGCCGATCTCGCTGCCCACTCGTGGTGTCGGGACTGCGGCGCAGTGCTGGCCGATGGCGACCTCGAGGCCGGCGCATGCGCCGATTGCACGGCCTGAGCTCCGCCCATGGAAGACTCCGAACCACCGTCCCGTCGCTTTCCTAGCCCTTGGGATCAGGCCCCCGCACGATGATGGGGCCCCACCACGCGGCCTGTGGCGCAGCAGCCTGGGTCGCGTTGACTACGCGTGTCCACTACGACCTGACGTTCGTGACGGCGCTGTTCCCTCCCGAGGCGGGCCTTGGGAAGGTGGCGTTCGACATCGGGTGGCCGATCTTCGAGGGGACCCCCACGAGCGTCATCGTGGGCGCCCTCGTCACGGCCGGCGCCGCCCTCCTGCCCGACGCAGACCACCGCAGCGCGACGATCGCCCAGTCGCTCCCGCCCGTCTCGAACGTGGTGTGCGCGAGCGTCGGGGCGATCGCCGGTGGTCATCGCAATGGCACGCACTCCCTTGTGGGCATCGCCGCGTTCGTTGCGATGGCGTGGTTCGCCGGCCGCTGGACGGTCGAGACACCGCTGTGGGGCACGGTGTACGTCGGGACCGGACTCGTCTCGCTCCTGCTGGTCTCGTTCG
The DNA here is from genome assembly GCF_030908215.1 of Sinomonas sp. ASV486. GTDB lineage: Bacteria > Actinomycetota > Actinomycetes > Actinomycetales > Micrococcaceae > Sinomonas > Sinomonas puerhi. The sequence goes on from NZ_JAVFJK010000007.1 coordinate 99,987, forward strand.
CGGCGAAGGTCCTCGGCATCCTTCCGGACGGCGTGAAGAAGCTTCCCTGGGTCCTTTCCCTGCCGCTGGCCGCCTTCGTCGCCCTCAATGCGCCCGACCAGCAGGACTGGTTCCCGCTCGCCGTCGGCATCGGCGCGGCCGTGCACATTGCCGGGGACCTGCTGACCACCGGGGGCTGCAACCTGATCTGGCCGCTGCGCTTCCGACGGCCCACGTTCATGCACAAGACCCCGATCATCCGGACGGTGTGGCGGCGGGGTGGCCACCTCTCCCTCCCGATCCTCGGCGACGCGGGCTCGTGGCGGGAGTGGCTCATGCTGGTCCCCGTCAGCCTGTACGCGATCATCGGCGTTGGCACCGCCGTCGCGGAGCTCGGCCGCGGAGGCCTCGTGTGGGCCAGCGCCCTGTGGGGGATCGTGTCCCGATGACGGCAGCCATCGCGAGCGACGGTCGAGCAATGTCGGTGGAGTAGGGCACAGTAGAACGGTGAGCACTGTGACGCCCCTGCCCCAACCCGCCGATCCCGGGCCTTCCCTCGCCGAACTGCCCGGCGAAGAGGAGACTGCGGCCGCGATCGCGCGCACCATAGCGGCCGAGCTCGGTGTGTCGCCGTGGCAGGTAGACGCCGCCGTCGGGCTCCTGAATGGAGGTGCCACGGTCCCGTTCATCGCCCGCTACCGCAAGGAAGTCACCGGAACGCTCGACGACGCCCAGCTGCGCGACCTCGAGGAACGCCTGCGGTACCTGCGCGAGCTCGAGGATCGACGCCGTGCGGTCCTCGCCTCGATCGCCGAGCAGGGCGCCCTCACAGTCGAGCTGCAGGCCTCGATCGCCGCCGCCGCCACAAAGTCGCAGCTCGAGGACCTGTACCTTCCGTACAAGTCCAAACGCCGCACCCGCGCCCAGATCGCGCGCGACGCCGGCCTCGAGCCGCTCGCGGACGCGCTCCTCGCGGACCCTGCCCAGGACCTCGACGCGCTGGCCGCCGCCTACCTCAACGAGGGGCTCGGCGTCGCGAGCGCGCAGGACGCGCTCGCAGGCGCCCGGGCCATCCTCACCGAACGCGCCGGGCAGGACGCCGAGCTCGTCGCCGACCTCCGCGAGCGGCTCTTCCGCGGAGGTCGGATCCATTCCGAGGCGAAGGCACCGGGGAAGAACCGAGCCCACGACTCCGGGCGTCCGGGGGCGACGGCGCGCCCGGGTGCAGCGCCGTCGCCCGCTCCCGCGGCCACGGGCGAGGGCAAGTACGCCGACTTCGAGGACTATGTCCAGCGCGTCGACGCGCTCCCGGGCCACCGAGTGCTCGCACTCCTGCGCGGAGAGCGGGAGGGCGCGATCTCCCTCGAGATCGCCGAGGCCGATCCCCGGGACGACGCCGCGCTGGCAGAGGCCCGTGCTGGCTACGAGGCGGCCGTTGCCCATGCGCTCGGCGTCCGCGGCGGCTCCGGCACCCCGGCCGGGAAATGGCTTGCACAGACCGTCAAGGTCGCTTGGCAGGGCCGGCTCCTGGCCAAGCTCGAATCGGATCTCCGGTCCCGGCTGTTCGATGCGGCCGAGGAGGAGTCCGTCAAGGTCTTCGCGGCCAACCTCCGCGACGTCCTCCTCGCAGCCCCAGCGGGCAACCGCGCGGTGCTCGGGCTCGACCCAGGCCTGCGGACGGGGGTGAAGGTTGCCGTCGTCGACGGGACCGGCAAGGTGGTGGACACGGCGACGATCTATCCCCACGCCCCGGCCAAGAAGTGGACCGAGGCGCTCGCGGTGCTCGAGAAGCTGTGCCGCGAGCACGGCGTCGAACTCGTGGCCGTGGGCAACGGAACCGCGAGCCGGGAGACAGACCGCCTCGCGGGCGAGCTGCTGACCCGGCTCGGGATGCCCCGCAGCGCCAAGGTCATCGTGTCCGAGGCCGGCGCTTCCGTGTACTCCGCCTCCGCGCTGGCCTCGGCAGAACTGCCCGAGCTCGATGTGTCCCTCCGCGGGGCCGTGTCCATCGGCCGGCGGCTACAGGACCCCCTCGCAGAGCTTGTCAAGATCGACCCCAAGTCGATCGGCGTCGGCCAGTACCAGCACGACGTCACGCAGGCGAAGCTCGAGCGGACCCTCGACGCGGTGGTCGAGGACTGCGTCAACGCAGTCGGCGTGGACGTCAACACCGCCTCGCCCGCGCTCCTCGCGAGGGTTGCCGGACTCGGCCCGACGCTGAGCCGAAACATCGTGGAATACCGGGATGCGAACGGCATGTTCCCCTCCCGCGCCGCGCTCAAGAAGGTCCCGCGGCTGGGCGAGAAGGCATTCGAGCAGTGCGCCGGATTCCTGCGGATCACGGGCGGCAAACAGCCGCTCGACGCATCGGCCGTGCACCCCGAGGCGTACGGACTGGCTGCCCGCATCCTCGAGGCGGCTGGCGGGTCCAAGGAGCGCGTCGCAACGCTGGACCCGGCGCAGTTCGCGGACGAGCGGTTCGGCATACCCACCGTGAGGGATGTCATGGCCGAGCTCGTCCGGCCAGGCCGGGATCCCCGGCCCGAATTCGTCACGGCTTCCCTCAAGGAAGGCGTCGAGAGCATCAACGACGTCAAGCCGGGCATGATCCTCGAGGGAACGGTCTCCAACGTTGCCGCCTTCGGAGCGTTCGTTGACCTCGGCGTGCACCAGGACGGACTCGTTCATGTCTCCGCCATGAGCTCGAGGTTCATCTCGGACCCGCGGGAGGTGGTGCAGTCGGGGCAGATCGTGAAGGTCAAGGTCTTGGAGGTTGACGTCGCCCGCAAACGCATCTCCCTGACCCTCCGGCTCGACGACGAGGTCGGTGCCGAGCGTGGCGTGGGCAAGCCCGCGCGCGGAGGCGAGGAGCGGCGTCGTGCGTCCGAGGGAGCGGGACCAACCAAGCCGGACGATCAGCGCAAGCCAGGGGACCAGCGCGGGGCACGGCGCTCGAACGGCGGCGCGTCCCGGATTGGTGACGGCGGCGCACCACGGCAGGGTAGTGGAGGCAAGCCCGGCGGGCAGGGCCAGCCGGCGGCGGACACCGCGCTCGCGGACGCGCTCCGCCGGGCGGGGCTTGCCCGCTGACGGGCCGGCAAGGTCAGGAGGGGAGAGCGTTCGCCTGCCGTTTCCGGAGGGCTTGTATGGTGGGGCGGTGACCGACCCTGTGCTCCTTACCGGCTCCCGCGTGATCCTGCGGGACTGGACGCCCCGCGACATCGAGGCGTTGCGTCACTGGATCGTCCCGCCCCCGACCGGCATGCACGACTGGCAGCTCTACGACGGCCCCTACTACTCCCGCTGGACGGCCGAGGGCGCGGACGGATGGTGCGCCTCGCTCGCGAAGCGCGCGCACGACGGCGACTGGCCGGCCGTGCGCGAGCACCTCGCCATTGCGGACGCGGCCTCGGGCGAGTTCATCGGTCAGGTCTCCTGGTACTGGCACGAGCGGCCGAGTGCGGGGTCAGAGGACGGCACCGCTCTCCTGCCGTGGCGGCGCCTCGGGCTCGCCATCTACGACCCCGCCCACTGGTCCGGCGGCTATGGCACCGAGGCCCTGACCTTGTGGACCGGCTACCTGTTCGGGGCCACGGACAGTGACCGGCTCGACTTCGCCACCTGGAGCGGCAATGAGGGCATGTGCCGCATCGGGGTGAAGCTTGGGTTCACCGAGGAGGCCCGGTTCAGGAAGGCCCGCAAGGTGCGGGGCGAGCTCTTCGACGACGTGGTCTTCGGCGTGCTGCGCGAGGAGTGGGAGGCCCGCGGAGTAGAAAGGATGGGCAACAGTGTTGGCTGACGAGCTTGGTTTGGTGACCGAGGAACTGCCAGTCGTCGAGGCTACGAGCGCTACACCGGCCGCGGGTGGTTCAGTGGGAGCGGAGGCGCCGCGACGGCCGCGGGCAGCTGGCCCCCGGGTCAAGCCGACGGTGTGGGTGGTCTCGGCCTCAGCCGTTGCCCTCGTCTGCGTGGGGATCGCCCTTGCACCCGTGGCTGTGATTGTCGCCGCGGCGATCGTGCTCGGGACAGCCCTGTTCTGGAAGTCGCACGCCCAACGGTCGGTTGGCGCCACGTTCGTCCCGACGGCCGCGATCTGGAGTGCCCTGATCGCGATCCTGCTCGCCGTCGGCGCCGTCTCGTTCCAGGCCTTCGCCGGGACGTGGAACTCGGCGCTCGCCGGTACTGCCGTGGGCAGCCGGTTGCCGTCGGGCTCGTCCGCAACGCAGGGATCCGTCCCTTCGCCGTCGTCCTCCGCAACCGCGACCGGACTGACCACCGCGACCGCGCTCAACCCTCCCACGAGCGTTGCGACCCCTAGCCCGTCGGTCCCAGCAGTTCCCGTCGGGGTGGCGCCCCCGGCCCCGACGCCCGCGGCCGTCGCGCCCGTCCCGGCAGCCACGCCCCAGCCCACTCCGAGCTACCGGAACTGCAAAGCCGTGCACGCAGCGGGCATCGCATCGCTCTTGCCCGGCGACCCCGGCTACAGCACCAGGCTGGACGTGAACAACAACGGTGTGGCCTGCGCCGGCGACTGACATCCGCCGCACGGCACGTCTGCGCAGCACTGCACGTCCGGGGCCCGGTGCTGGACGCCCGCTGACCACGTGGCCAGGATCACAGATGAACACTCGGATCTGCGATCATTTCGAGGATTTGGCGCGTCAGAATTGACGTGGGTCCCAACTGGGTGGGGCCTAGAGTGAGTGGAGCCATGTTCGAGTTCAACCTTCAGACCGCCGTTTTCTTCGGCACCGTCGCCCTCGGGGCGCTGCTATTCGTGACCGGCGTCGTGGCCTTCGTCGGCACGGCAGTGATGCTGGGTGCGTTCCGCGCCCTCAAGCGTTCCACGGAGGCGTTGCGGGGGCGGCTTCACCACGACCAGTCCCGGATAGCAGGCTGAGCTGCCCGCATAGGTCCGTCATCGAGAGGAGGGGCCCCCCACCCCCCCGCGCGGGGCCCCGCCCACCGGGGGGGTGAGGGGTGGGGCCCGGGCCGGGCCGGGGGGGGGGTGCCGTGCCCGCTTGGGCGCCTCCGGTCTTGGGGGGCCCCGCCCCCCCCCGGCGCGGCGCCCCTCCATCGTTCGATAGCAGGTTAGCGGCCGTCGCCGTCCGGGTCGGAGGCGGTCGGCGGGGTGCCGGAGCCGATCACGTTGTGCTGCGGCTCGGGCATGGTTGAGTCAGCACCCTTGACTGATTTCCAGATTGCCTCGTTGAAGGTTCGCTCGTTGATCTGGTCCTCCTTCGTCAGGTCCTGGGCGGACGACTGCGCGGCGAGCGGGGCCGTGGCCGCGTTGAGCGTGCCCATGAGGTAGCTCGGCTTGATCGCGGTGTACGCCTCCATCCGGGGCTGTCCGGTGAATGAGGCGTTCATCGGCGTCGCGTAGGCGTCGAACTGGGTCAGCGGCTTGAAGCCGGCGATGAGACCGATGGTGCGGATCATCGACGCGGTCGAGTAGAACGTCGAGTCGACCTTGCCCGTCTGGGTGTACGGGCTGATGGCCAGTGCGAGGGTGCGGTGGGCGTCGACGTGGTCGGCGCCGTTCTGGGCGTCGTCCTCCGTCACGAAGATCGCGGTGTCCTTCCACATCTCGGAGTGCGAGACCGCGTCCACGAGCCGTCCGAGCGCGTAGTCGTTGTCCGCGACGTAGGCCTGCGGCGTCGGGGCGCCGACCCTTGTGCCCTGGGTGTGGTCGTTCGGCAGGCGCACGAACTGGACCGCGGGAACGGTGCCGGCCTTGGCGCGGGCGCCGAAATCGTTGATCCATTCGTCGATGCGCGGCGTCGTGCAGGTCGGCTTGGCGATCGCGACTGTCCCGGACGAATCGGGGCAGTTCATGTCGTAGCCACGGTAGGCATGGTCCGTCTGGGCGTTGAGCACGGGGTCGGCCGCGACGGCACCGCCCGCGGTGTTGCTGACGAAGAACCCGTAGTTGCGGAAGCTCACGCCGGCCTTGTCGAGGCGCTGCCACACGTAGGCTTCGCTGGGATTCTGCGACGCGATCTCCGGGGTGTTGTTCTCAGATGGGTACACGCGGGATCGGCCGGAGTAGTTCTGCGGCCACATCTGCTCGGCGTACGGGTTCGAGTTGGCCTGCGTGACCCAGTTCCAGCCGTTCGCGCTGACCTCGGCGTCGGCGTAGAAGTTGTCGATCGTGGTGAACTGCCTCGCAAGCGCACGGGTGTTCGGGGCGGAATCGTCGCCAAACAGGTTCAGGCTGGCCTCGCCGTTGCCCTTCCCGAGGTTGCCGAGCACCTGATCGTACGTGCGGTTCTCCTTGACTACGTAGATCACGTGCTTGATCGGGGTCTCACCGCCGGGCTGGGCGGGCACCACGGCGCCGACGCCGGCCTTGGAGGGCCGGTTGTTGTTCTTGACCTGCTCGGTGGCCTTCTGAAGCTGGCCGCCGTCGGGGACCTCATAGCTTGACAGAGTGCCCTTGATCATCGATCCCGAGTACTGGTTCTCGGCGGGGAAGCCCGGGACGGTGGGATCCGGGTGGCCCGCGCCATCGTTGGGCCCGGCCCCAAGGCCCTTCGCGTTGGTCACGAGGAGCGTGCCATCGCGAAACGCGAGCGAGGACGGGTACCACGCGCTCGGGATCACGCCCGTGACCCTGTGGTCGCCGAGGCTGATCACCGCGACGTCGTTATTGCCCGAGTTCGCCACGAACAGGCGACCGTCCTTCTCGTCGAGGGCAAGGCCTGTGGGGTTCGTGCCGACGGGCGCATCCTGGGACGGGGCAAGGCTGATGCTCCTCGCCGTCCCGCTCGCGGTGTCGATCGCGCTCACTGTGTCGTCGTCGGCGTTCGCGACGAAGAGGGTCGCGCCGTCCGCGGTGAGCGCGGCCTTGTTCGGGTGCAGGCCCGCAGTGAGCGTGCGCACGACGGCGGGCTGAGCGCCGGAGACGTCCACCACGCTGACGCTCGACTCGCCCTGATTGGTCACGTAGGCGGTCTTCCCGTCCGAGGACAGCACGACGCCGACCGGCCGGTTCCCGGCCGCAGCCGTGTGGACCGCGCCGCTCGCCGCGTCGACAACCGAGACCGCGTTGCCGAGCTGGTCTGCCACCACGATCCGCTTCCCGTCTGGCGTTACTGCAAGCCCCGCCGGGTAGAGGGTGAGTGGTTTGCCGTCGGGGGTTGTGGTCGGGAGGGCGAGGGGCGCGCCCTCGGTCAGCTTTCCGCCCGCATACGTGTAGGTGCGGATCTTGGAGTTCGCCGCGGCGCTCGCGTACGCCTTCGTGCCATCCGGGCTCCAGGCGAGGCCCACGTAGACCGATTCGGGGGACTTGTACGGAAGCGTCTGCTCAACCTCATGATCGCCGACGTCCACGAGTTGGATCGACTGCGTCCCCTGGCCGTTGTTCGTCACGAGGAGGTGCTTGCCGTCGGGGGAGAGTGCCGAGTTGAGGGGGAGGTCCCCGAGCACGGTCTGGGTGCCCCACGGGGTCACGCGCTGTCCAGCCGGAGTGATGGCGGTGCCGTCTGTCGAGGGGCCCGCGACGAGCGGGCCTACAGCTACAGCAATGCCCCCGCCGGCAAGAGCGAGGGCGGTGGTGGCGACGATGGTTCTTCGCGTGGTCTTTGAGAGTCTCGTCATGGGCGTGAGGGTACTCCGGAGCCTGTTAACCGAGAGCCATCTTCAGGTGACGATCAGGTGCACAGATGCTTGGAGTCAGCTGGGAGTTGACAGGATCATCCAGATACAGATACTTAAGCATGTGATTAAGTATTCGGACGGTGAGGTGGACGGGCTCGACGCCGCGTTCCATGCGCTGTCCGATCCGCGCCGCAGGGCGATCGTGACCCGCCTCTGCGAAGGGCCCGCCTCCGTGAGTGCCCTCGCCGCCCCGCTCGGGGTGAGCCTCCCCGCCGTCGTCCAGCATCTCGCCGTCCTCGAGGGAGCTGGCCTCATCACGACGGCGAAGTCCGGCCGGGTGCGCACGTGCACCCTCGCGCCGGACGCCCTCCGTGCGGCCGAGTCCTGGCTGCACGCGCGGCGCCTGCGGCAGGAGCGCGCCGTCGACCGCCTCGAGGCCTTCCTCGAGGCGACCTCCCACCCGAAGGAATCATCATGAGCCAGCAGCTCCAGTCCACCTTCACCGTCACGCGCACGCTCGCAGCACCGCCTGAGCGCGTCTTCGCAGCCTTCTCCGATCTGGAGGAGAAGATGCAGTGGTTCGTCGGCCCCTCCGACTGGATCCAGAAGGACCCATCCATGGACTTCCGCCCTGGTGGGTCCGAGGTCAACATCGGAGGGCCCGACGAAGAGCACCTGAGCGAGTTCCACTGCCACTACTACGACATCGTCGAGAACGAGCGGATTGTCTACACCTACGAGATGTCCTTCGCGGGCGCGAAGCTCTCCGTCTCGCTCGCGACCATCGAGCTCGCCCCCGCGGGCGACGGCACGCTGCTGACGCTCACTGAGCACGGCGTCTACCTCGACGGCCACGAGGACCCGGCCCTGCGCGAGGAGGGCACGCGGGGCCTCGTCGATCAGCTCGCGGCCTACCTCGAGCGCGTCCGCGCCTGACACACGGACGCCGCCGCCCGGTTGCCGAACGTTCGGTTTGCCCCGGCGGCGTCCGTCAAGCGAAGAGGCCTTCACCGAGGAAGCCGTCCTGCTTTGGCACCCCCGGCACCACGAAGAAGTACCCGCCGCCGAATGGCTCGATGTAGTCGGTCATCGGCTCGTCGGCGAGTCGGGTCTGGGTCGCCTCGAACTGCTCCTGGATGTTCTGTTGGAAGCACGTGAAGATGAGCCCGGCCTGCAGGTTGCCATTCATATCCACGCCCAGGTCGTAGTTGTAGCCCCGGCGGAGCATGCGCGAACCCGCGGTCTCCTTGGTCCGCGGGTTCGCGAGGCGGATGTGGGCGTCAAGGGGGATGGTCTTGCCGTCCGGGTCAGAGGCATAGTCGGGCGTGTCCGTCTCGGCCGACTGGCCAAGGGGTGCGCCGTTCCCGCGGTGGCGCCCGATCATGCCGTCCTGCTCGCCGAGGCCCACCCGGTCCCAGAACTCGACGAGCATGCGGATCATCCTCACGACCATGAACGTGCCGCCCTCGGCCCACGCCGGCTGGCCCGGGCCACTGCCGAGCCACACGAGCTCTTCGCTTTCGGCGGGGTTGACGATCCCGTCCTTGTACCCGAACAGGTTTCTGGGCGCGCCGCCGGGCCGGGGCCGGTTGTGGAAACCGTTGATCTTCCACTGAAGCTGGAGCTGTCCCCGAGTGGCCTTCATGATGTCGCGCAGCGCGTAATGGACCATGTCAGACGACTCGGCGCACAGCTGGAGGATGAGGTCGCCGCCGGTCCACTCGGCCTCGATCTGGTCCTTCGGGAAGACCTTCATGTCGGTGAGGCCGTTCGGCTTCTTCGCGGCGAGACCGTATGCAGGATTGTCGAAGAGGCTGCTTGCGAGGCCGAGCGTCATGGTGAAGCCGGCGGCGGGCACGTCCTCGCCCATGACCCCGGAGTTCACGGGCGGAGCGCCGTCGACGCCGCTCTGCTCCACCGCAGGAAGCGCCGCCGAAGACTTGTGGCCGGCTCCGAGGACGGTCCCCTTGACGGTCAGCCTCTTCAGTAGCGCCTCGAGCTCGGCTGCGTCCCGGCACAGGACCCTGAAGGCGGCAAAGCACGCGGCCTGTTGCTGTGGCGCGGGACGGTAGACGCCGGCCTGGTTCGTGCCGAGGAATTCGACGACGTCGGTGCCCTCCGCGGGGGCCGCAGGGACCTGTCCGGCGGCCGCGTTGGCGGCGGCTCCGATAAGGCCGCCGGCGGCCACGCCTGAGGCGCCGATGAGGAAGGTGCGTCGCTCGATCTGCATGGGGATGAGGCTTTCGGATCGGCGGCTCGGAGCCGCGGGTTCGGAAGAGGGGGCTGCGTCGGGAAGGCCGGGGGCTTCGGGGTCTGCCGTCAGTCGGTGGAGAAGAGCGCCGGAACGAGGGCGAGCGACTCGAGGGCCCTGCCCATCGCGGCGTTGACTTGCTGCCTCTGGGGAAGGGGAACGCTGGGAAAGGGGGTCCACACGCCATCGGCACGGGTCGCGTCGATGGCGGACGAGAGGGCGGCGAGTTCGCCGTCAAGCTTTGCGGGGAAGCCCCGCTTGAGGTTCTCGAGGAGTCCTCGGATCAGGTCGAGTACCTCCTTGGTGGCGTCGACGTCGGCGCGCGTCAGGGCGAGGGCGAGGCCCGAGCCCTGGTCGCCGCGGCCCGAAAGGTGGTCACGCTGGGCGTCCTCGAGGATTTCGTGGGCGCGCAGGGGCATGTCCGCTGGATCGACGGCGGCCTCGGGCAGCTTGGCCTCGAGGGCGGCGAGGTCAGAGAGAAGCTCGTCGACCACGGGCACGAGCTCGCCGGCGCCCTGGCCGTGCCACAGGCCGTATTCGATCCGGCGCAGGCCTTTGAAGCCGGGATCCGCGGCACCCTGCTGGAGTCCCCGCGATCCCGGCGCGATCGCCCCACCGAGCTCACCGAAGCTGCCGTAGGCGGCGCCGACGCGCTGCCACGCCTGCTGGGCGGCGAGCCACTCCGTGCGCGCCGTGTCGGCCGCCCCGTTGCCGATCGCGGCACGCATTGAGGTGGCATGATCGCGCAACTCTGAGAGGCGGTCGGCGGCGTAGCTGTGGTAGGCGGCAACGGCGTCCGCCATCGTCTCGGGCGCGGCGGGTGCGGGCATCATGGTCCTCGGAAGTGGGTCGGGCAGCCAGGCTGAAGGCGAAGCAAGGTGAGCCTAAGCTAACCACAATTAGGACGCAAGAACGTTGCGTAATGGACGGCGAGACGGGCTGTTTGCTCTGTGACGTCGCGCACGGCACAATAGGAACGTCCCGTTCTGCCCGTGAAGCCGGTGCTCGCACCCTTCGCACTGGCGGGCGGACACCAGACAACTGAATACAGCCTTTGATCTGCGGCGGGAGAGTCCTGCGAGCATGAGCAAGCGGGCGCCGTAGGAGCAACACCTCCCCAGGAATCTCTCAGGCACCTGTACCGCCGCGGAAAGGCAACTCTGGAAAGCGACGTCCCCCATGGACGTTCACCGACGGTGCAAGCCGGATTCGTCCGGCGGAATCTCTCAGGTCCGATACAGAGCGGGGAGGAACTGGAGTCAAAAGCCGGCCCTCCGTGGCTGGCCTGATTGATGGAGTTCCCCGTGATGGACCTTTCCCCCGCAGCGTTCGTCGACCGGCACATCGGTGCTCGGCGCGATGCTGACATCAAGCACATGCTCAACGCCGTCGGCTTCGACAGCGTGGACGCCCTCGCGGCGACGGCGGTGCCCGACGACATCAAGCAGGACGCACCGCTCGAGCTCGGCAAGGCACTCAGCGAGCCTGAGGCACTTGCGGCCCTGCGTGCCCTCGCGGCGAAGAACAAGCCCCGCGTGCAGATGATCGGCCAGGGCTACTACGACACCGTCACGCCGCCGGTGATCCGCAGGAACGTCGTCGAGGATCCCGCCTGGTACACGGCGTACACCCCGTACCAGCCCGAGATCTCCCAGGGCCGCCTCGAGGCCCTCCTGAACTTCCAGACCGCTGTCGAGGACCTCACGGGCCTCGCGATCGCCAACGCGTCCCTGCTGGACGAGGCCACCGCGGTCGTGGAGGCCGTGCTGCTCATGCGCCGTGCGAACAAGGACAAGGCCGTCACCAAGGCACCGGGCGGCGGCAAGACCGTGCTCGACGCGGACCTCTTCCCGCAGTCGATCGCTGTCGTCAAGGGCCGCGCGGCGGCGCTCGGCTTCGAGGTCGAGATCGCGGACCTGAGCCAGGGCCTGCCCGAGGGGCCGATCAACGGCGTCGTGATCCAGCAGCCCGGCGCCTCGGGCCTCGTCGCCGACGCGACGGCGCTCATCGCGGAGGCCAAGCAGCGCGGCGCGATGGTCACGATCGCGGCCGACCTCCTCGCGCTCACCCTCATCAAGTCCCCGGGCGAGCAGGGCGCGGACATCGCCGTCGGATCGGCCCAGCGCTTCGGCGTCCCGCTCTTCTACGGCGGCCCCCACGCGGCCTTCATGTCCGTCCACAAGGGCCTCGAGCGCCAGCTCCCGGGGCGCCTCGTGGGCGTTTCGAAGGACGACGCCGGCCTCCCGGCCTACCGCCTGGCCCTCCAGACCCGCGAGCAGCACATCCGCCGCGAGAAGGCCACGTCCAACATCTGCACCGCGCAGGCCCTCCTCGCGATCGTCGCCTCGATGTACGCCGTGTACCACGGCCCCGAGGGGCTCAAGGCGATCGCCCAGGGCGCGCATGCCCGCGCGCGCTCGCTCGCAGCGGCCCTCTCGGGCGCCGGGGTCGAGATCGCCCACACGAGCTTCTTCGACACCGTCACGGCCCGCGTCCCCGGGCGCGCCGCGGCGCTCGTCGGGAAGGCCGAGAAGCAGGGCATCAACCTGCGCCTCGTCGACGCCGACACCGTCGGTATCTCATGCGACGAGACCACGACGGCGGACCACGTCGCCACGGTTGCCGGCGTCTTCGGCGCTGGCGCTGCGGGTGACGGCACCGACGGCACGGATGCCGCCACCGGCTTTGCGATCGAGGCCGCGGCGGTGCGCACGAGCACGTACCTGACCCACCCCGTCTTCCACACGTACCGCTCCGAGACCCAGATGCTGCGCTACCTCCGCAAGCTCTCGGACCGCGACCTCGCCCTCGACCGGACGATGATCCCGCTCGGCTCGTGCACCATGAAGCTCAACGCGACGGTCGAGATGGAGGCCATGACCTGGCCCGAGTTCGCAGGCATCCACCCGTTCGCGCCGGACACCCAGACCGAGGGCTGGCGGGAACTCATCGCGGGCCTCGAGGCTGACCTCGCCGCGATCACGGGCTACGACCAGGTCTCGCTCCAGCCGAACGCAGGCTCCCAGGGCGAGCTCGCGGGCCTCCTCGCGATCCGCGGCTACCACCAGTCCCGTGGGGAGGGCCAGCGCACCGTGTGCCTGATCCCCGCCTCGGCCCACGGCACCAACGCGGCGTCGGCCGTGCTCGCCGGCATGAAGGTGGTCGTCGTCGCCACCGCGGCCGATGGCACGATCGACCATGGCGACCTCGAGGCCAAGATCGAGGCGAACCGCGAGGACCTCGCCGCGATCATGATCACCTACCCGTCCACGCACGGCGTCTACGACGCCGACGTGCGCGAGGTCTGCGACGCCGTCCACGCGGCCGGCGGCCAGGTCTACATCGACGGCGCGAACATGAACGCCCTCGTCGGCCTCGCCCAGCCGGGCAAGTTCGGCGGCGACGTCTCCCACCTGAACCTGCACAAGACGTTCTGCATCCCGCACGGCGGCGGCGGCCCCGGCGTCGGCCCGGTCGCGGCCCGCGCGCACCTCGCACCGTTCATGCCGGGCGATGCCGCGGTCTGGCAGGGCGCTGCAGATGAGCACGACGTGCCTGTCTCGGCCTCGCGCTTCGGCTCCGCCGGCGTCCTGCCGATCTCGTGGGCCTACGTCAAGCTCATGGGCGGCGACGGCCTGACCGAGGCTACGAAGTCCGCACTCCTTGCGGCGAACTACATCGCCAAGCGCCTCGACTCCTCCTTCCCGGTCCTCTACACGGGCGAGGGCGGTCTCGTGGCCCACGAGTGCATCCTCGACCTGCGTGAGCTCACTGCCAAGACGGGCGTGACCGCGGAGGACGTCGCGAAGCGCCTCATCGACTACGGCTTCCACGCCCCGACGCTCGCCTTCCCGGTGCCCGGCACTCTCATGGTCGAGCCCACCGAGTCCGAGGACCTCGTCGAGATCGACCGTTTCATCGACGCGATGATCTCGATCCGCGCGGAGATCGACCAGGTCGCCCACGGCGACTTCGACGTCAAGGACTCGCCGCTGCGCCTTGCCCCGCACACGGCCGCCGCGGTCGTCTCGAGCGAGTGGGACCGCGCGTACACCCGCGAGGTGGCCGCGTTCCCGGGCAAGGCCGCGCATGCGACCAAGACACAGGACAAGTACTTCGCCCCGGTCGGCCGCATTGACGGCGCCGGCGGCGACAGGAACCTGATCTGCGCGTGTCCTCCGCTCGAAGCATTCGAGGAGAGCACGGCAGCGTTCCAGGACTGACCGCCCGCGCTGGTTGAGCGGAGTCGAAACCCGACTTCGACGGGGGTTTCGACTCCGCCTCTCCGCCTCGACCTCGCTCGACGACCATCGCTGGACCCCTTAGGAGACTTCCCATGACTGAAACGACCACAGGTCAGAACACCGATGAGAAGCGCACCGCACTCTACGACGAGCACGCGGCCCTCGGCGCTTCCTTCACCGACTTCGGCGGGTGGCAGATGCCGCTCAAGTACGGCTCGGAGCTCGCAGAGCACCGCGCCGTCCGCGAGTCGGCCGGCCTCTTCGACCTCTCCCACATGGGCGAGGTCTGGGCCACCGGCCCGAACGCGGCCGCCTTCCTCGACTACGCGCTCGTGGGCAAGCTGTCCGCGATCGCCGTCGGCAAGGCCAAGTACTCGCTCATCTGCGCCGAGGACGGAGGGATCATCGACGACCTCATCGTCTACCGCGTCGCCGAGCAGGACTTCCTCGTCGTGCCGAATGCGGGCAACGCGGCGACCGTCGCGGCGGAACTCGAGGCGCGCCGTCGTGCCTTCGGTGCTGGCGCCGAACCCGAGGGCATTGCGCTGCGCGATGCCTCCGCCGAGACGTCGCTCATCGCAGTACAGGGCCCCAACGCCGAGGCGATCCTCCTCTCCGTGGCCGGCTCGGAGGACCACGAGGACATCCGCACGCTCAAGTACTACGCGGCCATCGAGGCGGATATCGCGGGCGTGCCGGTCCTGCTGGCCCGCACGGGCTACACGGGCGAGGACGGCTTCGAGCTGTTCGTCGGCAACGAGCTCGCTGCCCAGCTGTGGAAGGCGCTCGAGACCGCTGGCGAGGGCCACGGTCTGGTTCCGTGCGGCCTCGCCTCTCGCGACTCGCTGCGCCTCGAGGCGGGCATGCCGCTCTACGGCAACGAGCTCTCGCGCGAGCGCTCGCCGTTCGCGGCGGGCCTCGGGGGCGTCGTCGCGCTCAAGAGCAAGGAGGGCGACTTCGTGGGCCGCGCCGCGCTGGCGGCGAAGAAGGACGACGGCGAGGGCACCACGAGCGGGCAGCGTCTCGTGGGTCTTCGCGGCCTCGGGCGACGCGCCGCGCGCTCGCACTACGCGGTCATGAAGGACGGCGTGCAGGTCGGTGAGATCACCTCCGGCCAGCCGAGCCCGACCCTCGGCTACCCGGTGGCGCTCGCGTACGTCGACATCGCACACTCTGCCGTGGGCACGAAGCTCGACGCCGATCTGCGCGGCAAGGCCGAGCCGTTCGAGGTCATCGAGCTGCCGTTCTACAAGCGCCAGAAGTAGCTTTCTCACTGATTTCCCAGCCATTGTGCTGTTCTCCCCGTTCGACGAAGAAGAGGATCCACATTCCATGAGCAAGGTCCAGACCGGTCTCCGGTACTCCGAAGAGCACGAGTGGCTCGACATCACTGCTGCGCCCGCCAAGATCGGCGTCTCCCAGGTCGCCGCCGATGCGCTCGGCGACGTCGTCTACCTCGACCTGCCCGAGGCCGGCAGCACCGTCACCGCCGGCGAGACCTGCGGCGAGATCGAGTCGACCAAGAGCGTCTCCGACCTCTACTCACCCGTCTCCGGCACGGTGGCCGAGGTCAACCAGGACGCTATCGACAACCCGGCCCTCGTCAACGAGGACCCCTACGGCGCCGGCTGGCTCTTCACGGTCGAGGTCTCCGAGGAAGGCCCGCTCATGACCGCCGAGGAGTACGCCTCCAAGAATGGTGGCGAGCTGTGAGCGCCGCGACCGCCCAGTTCCAGCAGGTCCACTCGGCTTCGCTCGACGCCAACCTGGCCGATCTCGACCCCGAGATCGCCGCATCGATCGACGCCGAGGCCGCCCGCCAGCGCGGTGGCCTCGAGATGATCGCGTCGGAGAACCACACGGCCGTCGCCGTCATGCAGGCGCAGGGCTCGGTCCTGACGAACAAGTACGCCGAGGGCTACCCGGGCAAGCGCTACTACGGCGGCTGCGAGCATGTGGACGTCGTCGAGCAGCTCGCGATCGACCGCGTCAAGGCGCTCTTCGGTGCCGAGTTCGCGAACGTCCAGCCGCACTCCGGTGCGCAGGCTAACGCTTCCGTCATGCACGCGCTGATCAAGCCGGGTGACACGGTCATGGGCCTGAACCTCGCCCACGGCGGCCACCTAACGCACGGCATGAAGATCAACTTCTCCGGCAAGCTCTACAACATCGTTCCCTACCAGGTCCGCGAGGACGACCACCGGATCGACATGGCCGAGGTCGAGCGCCTCGCCCAGGAGCACAGGCCGCAGCTCATCGTGGCCGGCTGGTCTGCGTACGCGCGCCAGCTCGACTTCGCCGAGTTCCGCCGCATCGCCGACGCCGTGGGCGCGTACCTCATGGTGGACATGGCCCACTTCGCCGGCCTCGTGGCCGCGGGCCTGCACCCGTCGCCCGTGCCCCACGCCCACGTCACGACGTCTACCACGCACAAGACCCTGGCGGGCCCGCGCGGCGGTATCATCCTGACCAACGACGCGGCCATCGCGAAGAAGATCAACTCGGCCGTGTTCCCGGGCCAGCAGGGCGGCCCGCTCGAGCACGTCATCGCGGGCAAGGCCGTCGCGTTCAAGATCGCCGGCTCGCCGGAGTTCAAGGAGCGCATGGAGCGCGTGCTCGCGGGCGCGAAGATCCTCGCCGAGCGACTCACGGCCGAGGACGTCAAGGCCGCCGGCATCGGCGTCGTCTCCGGGGGGACCGACGTGCACCTGGTCCTCGTGGACCTGCGCGACGCGGCGCTCGACGGCCAGCAGGCCGAGGACCGTCTCGCGGCGATCGACATCACCGTGAACCGCAACGCGGTCCCGTTCGACCCGCGTCCGCCGATGGTCACGTCCGGCCTGCGCATCGGCACCCCGGCGCTCGCGACGCGCGGCTTCGGCGAGGCCGCCTTCCGCGAGGTGGCGGACATCATCGCCGAGGCGCTCATCGCCGGGCCCGACGAGGACCTCGCTCCCCTCAAGGCAAGGGTCGACGCACTCGCGGCGGCCCACCCGCTCTACCCGGGAGTGGCTGACCTCAGCTGATCTCGTTGTGGGGTCTCTGGCGCCCGGTTGCGGGGTCTCTGGCACGCCAGAGACCCGCAAGGTCCCGCCAGAGACCCCGCAAGGTCCCGCCAGAGACCCCGCAACGGCGGGTCAGTACAGCTTCAGGAAAGGAACCAAGGCCATGGCCGTCGGCGTCTTTGAACTGTTTTCCGTGGGCATCGGCCCTTCCAGCTCCCACACGGTGGGGCCCATGCGCGCGGGCGCGGTGTTCGCCCGCGAACTGCGCGATCAGGGTCTCCTCGAAAGCGTCACGTCGTTGCGCGTCGACCTGTACGGGTCCCTCGCGGCAACCGGCCACGGCCACGGCACCTTCACGGCCGTGCTCCTGGGCCTCGAGGGCTTCGAGCCCGAGGCGATCCTCCCCGAGCAGGTCGAGGAACGCCTGGCCACGATCGCCGAGACCGGCACGCTGACCCTCGCCGGGTCGGTCGAGCTTCCCTACTCGGTCGAGGAGATGGTGCTCCACCCGCTCACTGTGCTGCCAAGGCACACGAACGGCATGAAGTTCCAAGTGTTCGGTGATGCAGGCGCCGACGGGTCCCTGGATCCTGACGGCGTGACCGTTCTGCACGAGGCCACCTTCTACTCCGTGGGCGGCGGCTTCATTGTCCGCGACGGCGAGGAGGATTCGGCCCGCAAGGAGCTCGAGGAGTCCAAGAAGGAGCTCCCGTTCCCGTTCCGCACGGCGGCAGAGCTCCTCGGCCGCTGCTCATCCAAGGGCCTGTCCATCAGCGACATCATGCTCGTCAACGAGAAGGCCTCGCGCCCCGAGGCCGAGATCCGCGAGGGGCTGCTGCACATCTGGTCCGTCATGGAGGACTGCGTCGAGTCCAGCCTCAAGCGCGAGGGAATCCTGCCCGGCGGACTCAAGGTGCGCCGTCGTGCGCCCGACTGGCACGAGCGGCTTCTCAAGGAGGACAAGGACCGCGACCCAATGTACTGGCAGGAGTGGGTCAACCTCATCGCGCTCGCCGTGAACGAGGAGAACGCGTCCGGAGGGCGTGTCGTGACCGCCCCGACCAACGGCGCTGCGGGCATCATCCCGGCAGTCTTGTACTACGCGCTCAACTACGCCCCCGGGATGGAGAACGCGACCCAGGAGGACAAGGACGACGTCGTCGTGAAGTTCCTCCTCGCCGCCGGTGCCGTCGGCGTGCTGTACAAGGAGCAGGCCTCCATCTCCGGCGCCGAGGTGGGCTGCCAGGGGGAGGTCGGGTCGGCGTCGTCCATGGCCGCGGCGGGCCTCGCCGAGGTCATGGGCGGCTCGCCCGCCCAGGTCGAGAACGCCGCCGAGATCGCGATGGAGCACAACCTCGGCCTCACGTGCGATCCCATCGGCGGGCTCGTGCAGGTCCCGTGCATCGAGCGCAACGCGATCGCCGCCGCGAAGGCGATCAACGCCGCCAAGATGGCCCTGTGGGGCGATGGCACGCACCGCGTCTCGCTTGACGAGGTGATCGTGACCATGCGCGAGACCGGCAGGGACATGAGCCACAAGTACAAGGAGACCGCGATGGGGGGCCTCGCCGTCAACGTCGTGGAGTGCTGAGAGCGGCGGTCGCGGCGTCACCGCGGCGCCGCGCCGTCAGGTCCACTGACTAGACTGGGCGACGGCCAACGTTGCCATGCCGGCAGCACCTCCAGGGAAGGAAACCAGCCTTCGTGACCAGTTCCAGCGTCCAGACCGTGACCCGCTTCCAAGCGCGTTTCGCCACCACAGACGAGATCGGGCACTGGGACAAGCACGTCACCGCGAACCCCAACGGCGGCAACCTGCTGCAGTCGGAGGCCTTCGCGGCGGTCAAGCGGAACTTCGGCTGGGAGGTCCGGTACCTCGTACTTGAGCCGGGCGGGGCCGCATCAGGGGATACCGCACAGGCGAGCTACAACCTGGTCCTCGAGAAGTCCTTCCCGCTCCTGGGCCGCTTCTGGTACCTCATCAAGGGCCCGGACGTCGCCGACGTCACCGAGGTGCCCGCGGCCCTCGAGGCGATCAAGGGCCTCGTGGTTCGGGAGCGGCTGGGCGTGTTCGCCGTCAAGGTGGAGCCGGACATCATCGATTCCGAGGAGGCCCGCGGCGTCCTCGGCGCTGCCGGGTTTGTGAAGGTTCCGAACCTCCAGCCCAACGATTCGACCGCGATCCTGGACATCGCCCCCGAGCCCAGGCTCGTGCTCAAGAGCCTCCACTCCCGCGGCCGCAACGCCGTGCGCCGCGCCGAGCGCGAGGGCGTGGAGGTGGTCGAGGCGGAGCCAACGCTCGCCAACTACCGCACGATGCACGCCCTCATGACGGGCACGCTCAACGCCAAGTCCAACACGGGCGCCCGGGTGCGCGGATTCGAGTACTACCGGCAGTTCTGGACCGAGTTCACGTCCCGCGGGCAGGGTCGGCTCTACTTCGTCTACGAGAACGGCCGGCCGTCCGTGGGTGCGTTCGTGATCAACTACGGGCGCAAGGGCACGTACAAGGACGGGGGTTCGCTCCAGAAGCGCGCCCAGTACGGCGACTCGCACCTCATCCAGTGGACCGCGATCAACCACATGAAGGATCTCGGCTGCATCGAGTACGACTTCTGCGGCACCCCGCCGGCGGACCGGCTGAAAGACACCTCGCACCCGTTCCATGGACTGGGCCTGTTCAAGACGTCGTTCACCAAGACGGTCACGGACTTCGTGGGCTGCTGGGACTACGTGATCGACCCGCTGCGCTACAGGGCGTGGACCACGGCTGGCGAGCGCGTTGCCCGCCAGCTCTACACCCGCCGCACCGGCCAGCAGTTCTACTGATCCAGAGCCCGGCGATGGCCGAGTCGGAGCACACATCGGAACCGGCGCCAGGAGGCGTGCCGGACGCGGACGGGTACGACCCGCACGGGGACATCCCCGCCGGCGCGATCCCGCAGATCACCCCCGTCGCCTTCACGGACGCGCCAGCCGTTCCCCCTGGCCCGGCACCGGGCAGGGCGGCCGGGGGCACCCCCGGTGCAGGCACGCGCACGACGGCGGGCGGCCCGGCGCCGTCGTCCGCCTCGCCTTCCGCCGGGGTGCCGTCGGCAGACTCCGGCACGGCGCGCACGGCCCCACCCACGGCACCCACGGCCACGCCCGCAGCCCCGACCGCGGTACCGGAGCCCGCCCAGGGCTCCGCGGTGCCGACGACCCAGCCCATCACAGCGTCCCAGATCCGCGCCAACGCGGCCGCCAAGCGCGTCCTGGCAAGGCTCATCCGCGGCGAAAACCCACCCACGGCACCCATGAGCATCGTGGACCGGCTCGCCGGAAGCCCGTACGCGAATCCCACCATCCCTGCCGCGCCGGACGAGTCGGTGCGGCGCACACTCGACTTCGCGCTCGAGCTCGCGGAGACGATGTTCCGCTATGGTGCTGGCGCGCTCGAGGTCGAGACGTCGATGATCGCGGTGACCACGGCCCTCGGGCTGCGCCACGTCGATGTGGACATCACCAACCAGTCGGTCACGATCAACTACGCACCCAAGGAGGGCACGCCGAGCTCGCTCCTGCGCGTCGTGCGGTCGTGGACGTCGAACTACGCCGGCCTCGTGCTCGTGCACCAGCTGGTCACCGAGATCGCCGCGGGCGGCGTCGGCCTCAACGAGGCGTCCCGGCGGCTCCAGGGCATCTCGCGGCGGGCCAAGCCGTTCCCCAAATGGGCCGTGACGGCCGCGTTCGGCGTGTTCGCAGCCGTCTTCGTGGGCGTGCTCGGGGGAGGGCAGCTGGCCTCCCTCATCGCCTTCGGCTCGAACCTGCTCGTTTCCCTCGTGGCGCGCGTGTTCGGCACGTGGCGTGTCCCGGACTTCTTCACCACGCTGGCCAGCTCGTTCCTCGTGACGATGATCGCGCTGCTCCTGTTCGCCGCGCAGCTCACCATCGCGCCCGCGATCGTCGTGGTGGGCGGGATCCTCCTGCTCCTGCCGACCGCAAGGCTCGTCTCCGCCACCCAGGATGCGATCAACGGCTTCCCGGTCACGGCCGCAGGCCGATACCTCTCGGCGTTCCTGACGTTCGCGGCACTCGTGGCCGGCATCTCCGTCGCCACCGCGGCGGGCGAGATGCTCGGGATCGAGCGCATCGACGTGACCGAGACCTTCCCGCCCGCCTACCCCTATGTGGTCGAGGTGCTCCTCATCGGCGCGGCGGTGGCCGCGATCGCCGTCACCGAGCAGACGTCGCGGCGGCTCGTCCTCCCGACGGCGGCGGTCGGCGTGGCGGGGTATCTGGCACTGACCGGGGCAGGGCTCATCGGTGTGGGCGACCGGCTCGCACCGGCGGTGAGCGCGGTGGTCATGGGGTTCCTCGCCCGGATTGTCGCGCTGCGGATGGGCGCGCCGCAGCTCGTCGTCGCGGTGCCTGCGGCGCTCATCCTGCTGCCCGGTCTGACGATCTTCCGGTCCATGTACATCGTGACGGTCGACGCCGCGCAGATTGCCGGGGGCGCCGGGGGCATGCTCACGGCGATGGCCACGATCCTCGGCGCCGCGGCCGGGATCGTTCTCGGCGACAACCTCGCGCGCCCGTTCACGCGCAGCGCGACGTTCCTCGAACGACGCCGCCGGGCCCGGCGGCGCTGACCGCTCGCCCCGGGAAGGGGCTAGATCTGGCCGACCGGGAGCTTCTTCTCGGCCTGGAACTGGTCCTCGGCGCGGCCGTGCGCCCAGTAGCCGGAAAGTGAGAGCTTCTCGCGGGGCACGCCGCGGGCCTTGAACACGGCCCTGAGCTCCTTCATCGCGCCGCGCTCGCCGTGGGCGAAGACGTTGGGCGTTCCCGGGAGCCACTCCGCCTCGGACACGGCCTCGGCAAGGATGACCGTCTCGCCAGCAGGGTCGCCGTCGCGGGACAGCCACTGCACGTCGATGCCGACCGGCACGGTGAGGTCGAGGACATCGGTGCCCGAGCCGACCTCAAGGAACGCGATGCCGCGGGCTTGCGCCGGGAGGGCATCGATCGCCGCAGCGATGGCGGGGAGCGCGGACTCGTCGCCCGCGAACAGGTACCACTCGGCGTCGGAGGCGGGGGAGTAGGCGCCACCCGGCCCGCTGCACACGAGCCTGTCGCCCGGCTTCGCCGCGGCAGCCCAGGGCCCGGCGAGCCCCTCGTCGCCGTGCACCACGAAGTCGAGGGTGAGCTCCCGGGCCTCGGCGTCGAACGAGCGGACGGTGTAGGTGCGGGTCACGGGCCACTGCTCGCGCGGCAGCTGCTCCTTGAGGGCCACGAGGTCGACGGGCCCGTCGGGCCAAGCTCCGCCGGGAAGCTCGGTGGGGAAGGAGATCTTGACGTACTTGTCGGTGAATCCGTTGTCCTCGAACGCGTCGAATCCGGCGCCCCCCACGACCACCCGCACCATGTGCGCTCCGAGCTGTTCGGTGCGGACCACCACTAGATCGAGCGTCGGGCGGGGCTTCTTGGCCGGTCGCGGGGACGGGGTGGGAGCATCCGGGGCGCTCCCGGCGGGCGACGTCATGCGCCCCAGACTATCGGGTCGGGGCGCGGTTTCGGCTTCGCTCACCCACTGGGTCAGACCCAGCGGACCGGGTCCGCGCCCTGGGCGGCGAGCAGCGCGTTGGCCCGGCTGAAGGGCCGCGATCCGAAGAAGCCCCGGGAAGCGCTCAGGGGAGACGGATGGGCGGAGGCGATGACTGGCGTCGTGCCCAGGAGCGGCGCGACCGACTGGGCGTCCTTGCCCCAGAGGATCGCCACGAGCGGCGCGCCGCGGCCCACGACGGCCCGCACGGCCGCGTCGGTGACCTCCTCCCAGCCGAGCCGGCGATGCGACCCTGCAGACCCGGCCCGCACAGACAGGACTCTGTTCAGGAGCAGCACTCCCTCGTCCGCCCACGGAGAGAGGTCGCCGTTGGCGGGGGCCGGGGCGCCGAGGTCAGAGACGAGCTCGCGGTAGATGTTCGCGAGGCTGCGGGGCAGGGGCCGCACCGAGGCGTCGCACGCGAACGAGAGCCCGATCGCGTGCCCGGGCGTCGGGTAGGGGTCCTGGCCGAGCAGGAGGACCTTGACCCCGCTCAGCGGGCGACTGAACGCCCGCAGAAGGCGGGATGGAGCGGGAAGGATTGCGACGCCGTCGTGCGCCTGGGCCGCGAGCGATCGCAGCGCGGCCCGCAGTGCCGACTCGCAGGGTGCGAGCGCCGGCGCCCACTCGGGGTGCACGAGGCTGGCGAGCGGCTCGCCGGCCATGGCGTCAAGCTCGCGGGCGCTGTCGTCGGGGGACACGGCGCACGACGCCGAGCGGTCGCCGCCCGCGGCCGCCTCGCCGCCGGGGGTGATCGGCAGGTCGAAGAGCGGTTCAGCGTCCATCACGCAAGCCAGTGTGCCAGAAGCTCAGGCGGGAACAAGCAGCGCCTGCCGATACGGGGGAGATAGCGGCGGACATGCCCGGGAGAAATGACATCGCTGTAGTTCGGGCTTACGCTGGAGGGCATGTCGGCAGCTGCACACCACGCCCACGCGCTCGATGAGGCTCGGCTCGATGACGCTCGGCTCGACGACGCTCGGCTCGACGATGCGCCGGAGACGTCGCGCTCCGCAGACGGCCTGAGCGATGCCCTGAGCACGGATGCCCTGAAGGCGGATGCCCTGAAGGCCGAAGGCCTGTCCGAGCGCGAAGTCCAGATGCTCGCGCTCGAGCGCGGGTGGTGGAAGTACGCGGGGGCCAAGGAACAGGCGATCCGCGAGCTGTTCGATCTCTCCGCGACGCACTACTACCAGCTGCTCAACGCCCTGATCGATACCGAGGCGGCGCTGGCCCACGATCCGATGCTCGTGAAACGGTTGCGTAGACTGAGGACGTCGCGGCAGCGTGCGCGCACTGCCCGCCGACTCGGCGGAGGCGCATGACGCTGCGCGCCGTCCCCCCAGCCGGCCACCGACAAGGACCTTGACGCAGGCATGAACATGTACTCCCGCGACGAATTCGATGCAATCCCCGAATCCCCCCGCAGACAGGGCGTGCACCGGACGCGCGGCGAGACGAGCGTCGAGGGCGGCGGCCAGTCCGGGCGCGGCCTCCGCTGGATCCTCGCCGCCGGGCTCATCGCGCTGGTGATCGGCGCCCTGGCCTTCTTCGTGCTGCCCCGGCTCGGCCTCTCGGGCACGACTGCCGCGGCCTCGAGCTCCCAGAAGCCGACTTCCGGCGCCCCGAGCGCTGCGCCCTCCTCGTCGGCCCCCAGCCAAGCGGCGTCATCCGCCGCCCCGCCGCCGTCCGCGAAGACGACTGCGCCGCCAGCGGCGGACAAGACCCTCGAGGTCGGGGTCTACAACGCGACTGCGACTGGGGGGCTCGGCACGCGTGCGGCCACGGCGGCCCGTTCGGCCGGGTGGGCCGTCTCGACCGTCGGCAACTGGGGCGGTGCGCCTGTGAGCGCTTCGGTCGTGTACTACAAGACCGCCGCCCAGGCTGACTCTGCGAAGGCCCTCGCGGCGGACCTCGGCATCGCCACCGTCCAGGAGGCGCCGGCGCTCGGCCTCCCCCTCGCCGTCGTGGTCGGGCCGGGATTCGGCGGCTGATGCAGGTGCGGGGGTCGCGACGGCTGCTGGGCGCGGTGGTGCTTGCGTCCGGGTTGGCCCTGACCTCCTGCACGGCCACCCCGGACGCGCGCAGCGCCACTCCCGCGGCGTCGGGCGACGGCGTGCTGCGCCTCGGCCTGCTGCTCGACTCGACGGGGGACTCGCAGTACCTCAACGATGCCCAGCGCGCCGCCGTTGTCCTCGCGGTCCAGCAGGCCAACGCCGCCGGTGGGTTCGCGGGCAAGCCCGTTGAGCTCCTGCCCGCGGAAATAGGAACCGACACGGCCACCGGTGCCCGAAACCTTGCCAAGGCCGGGGCGGACGCCGTGATCGGCACGACCGACTCGAGCCGTGCACCGAAGGCCATCGACGTCCTCTCGACGGCGAAGATCCCGCTCATCTCGCCCGCCAACGCCTCCGCGGCGCTGAGCACCTACCGCAGCGGCGGGTTCTACTTCCGCACGGCCGCCCCGGAGGGCGCGGAGGGTGCGGCGCTCATCGAGCTCGCCCGGCACTCGGGTGCGAAGAGCGTGGCGATCCTGCGTCAGGCCGGTGGCAAGGCAGAGGCGGATGCTGCCTCCGCGTCCGCCCGGGCTGCGGGTCTCACGGAGTCGGGAAGCGCCGAGTTCACCGGCACCGCGATCGGTTCTGCTGCCGCCGGGGCGAAGGGTGCCGACGCCGTCGTCGTCATCGCGCAGGGCGACGGCCAGCCGATCCTCGCGGCCACGGCGGATGCGGGCATCGCCGGCAGCAAGCTCCTGCTCTCAAGCGGGCTCATCGGCCACTACGGTTCAGCCCTCGCGAACCGGGCGCTCGAGGGCACCCGCGCGGTCGTGCCCGGCGTCTTCCCGACCCCCGAGTTCCAGTCCGCGCTCCTCGAGCATTCACCCGGCCTCAAGGACTTGACCTTCGCCGCCGAGGCGTACGACGCCGCGTCCCTCGCGGTCCTCGCGGCAGGTGAGGCGAAGGACGACGGCGGTGCCTCCATCGCGGCCAAGCTCACGGGCGTTTCGGGCGGGACCGTTCCCGGGCGAAGTCCGATGGAGGCCCGCGAGAAGTGCACAGGCCTTCCCGACTGCCTAGCGCGGCAGGCCCGCGGCGCGACCGTTGACTACGATGGGATGTCCGGCCCGATCGCGTTCGATTCCCACGGGGACATCACGACAGCGCGTTTCCTCGAGTTCGATTTCGGTGCTGACAACCAGCCGCACCGCGTCGGCGAGGTCACGGTCGCGCGATAGCGGCAGTCACTGGCCGCGAGAGCTTGCACTCGGGGTGGGCGAGTGCTAGAAATTGAGTTAGCACTCCTGCGTTCAGACTGCTAACAGCCGAGGCTGCGACCAGTTTGGCCAGGAGACAGGAACACCTCGCTGGGGTGAGGCGTCAGCGGTCCGTGACATCACGGATGGGGGCGCCGGCCGTCGCGGGCGCTGCAGCAGGTGGCCTACCGACAGACACGTCCCGAAAGGACCGAAGCCGTCATGGCCAAGATCATTGCATTCGACGAGGAGGCCCGTCGCGGCCTCGAGCGCGGCCTGAACCAGCTGGCCGACGCCGTCAAGGTCACCCTCGGCCCGCGTGGCCGCAACGTCGTCCTCGAGAAGAAGTGGGGCGCCCCCACGATCACGAACGACGGTGTCTCGATCGCCAAGGAGATCGAGCTCGACGACCCGTACGAGAAGATCGGCGCGGAGCTTGTCAAGGAGGTCGCCAAGAAGACTGACGACGTCGCTGGCGACGGCACCACGACCGCCACCGTCCTCGCCCAGGCCCTCGTCAAGGAAGGCCTCCGCAACGTCGCCGCCGGCGCCGACCCGCTCTCGCTCAAGCGCGGCATCGAGAAGGCCGTCGAGGCAGTCACCGCCGAGCTCCTCGCCTCCGCCAAGGAGATCGAGACCAAGGAAGAGATCGCCGCGACCGCGTCGATCTCCGCCGGTGACACCCAGATCGGTGAGCTCATCTCCGAAGCCCTCGACAAGGTGGGCAAGGAAGGCGTCATCACCGTCGAGGAGTCCAACACCTTCGGCCTCGAGCTCGAGCTCACCGAGGGCATGCGCTTCGACAAGGGCTACCTCTCCGCGTACTTCGTCACGGACGCCGAGCGCCAGGAGACGGTCCTCGAGGACCCGTACATCCTCATCGTCAACTCGAAGATCTCCTCGGTGAAGGACCTCGTCGCGGTTCTCGAGCGCGTGATGCAGGCCAACAAGCCGCTTCTCATCATCGCTGAGGACGTCGAGGGCGAGGCTCTGGCCACGCTCATCGTCAACAAGCTCAAGGGCACCTTCAAGTCCGTCGCCGTCAAGGCCCCGGGCTTCGGCGACCGCCGTAAGGCCATGCTCACCGACATCGCGATCCTCACCGGTGGCCAGGTCATCGCCGAGGAGGTCGGCCTCAAGCTTGAGAACGCCACTCTCGAGCTCCTCGGCCAGGCCCGCAAGATCGTCGTGACCAAGGACGAGACCACGATCGTCGAGGGTGCCGGCGACGCCGACCAGATCGCCGGTCGCGTGGCTCAGATCCGCGCCGAGATCGAGAACTCGGACTCGGACTACGACCGCGAGAAGCTCCAGGAGCGCCTCGCGAAGCTCGCCGGCGGCGTGGCCGTCATCAAGGCGGGCGCGGCCACCGAGGTCGAGCTCAAGGAGCGCAAGCACCGCATCGAGGACGCCGTCCGCAACGCCAAGGCTGCCGTCGAGGAGGGCATCGTTGCCGGTGGCGGCGTGGCCCTCATCCAGGCCGGCGCCAAGGCGTTCGCCAACCTCGCCCTCGAGGGCGACGAGGCGACGGGCGCGAACATCGTCAAGATCGCGATCGAGGCCCCGCTCAAGCAGATCGCCTTCAACGCTGGCCTCGAGCCGGGCGTCGTGGCCGAGAAGGTCCGCGGCCTGCCCGCTGGCCACGGACTGAACGCTGCTACGGGCGTCTACGAGGACCTCCTCGCGGCCGGCGTCAACGATCCGGTCAAGGTGACCCGCTCGGCGCTCCAGAACGCCGCGTCGATCGCCGGCCTCTTCCTCACCACCGAGGCCGTCGTTGCCGACAAGCCGGAGAAGGCCGCTCCGGCCATGCCCGGTGGCGACGACATGGGCGGCATGGGCGGCTTCTAACCCCCATCACCCACTCGTTTCGGGTACGGGTCTCGCGGCGCATCCGGCATATCGGGTACGCCGAGGGATTTGGGAATCACGACGGCGGGGTCACCACTTCGGTGGGGCCCCGCCGTCGGCGTTAACGAACGCCGCCGTTCAGGCACCCGGTTCAGGCACTCTGTTCAGGCACGATGCTGAGAGAGCCAGTGAGGCCTGGGTGGCTGCCTCCCCAGAGTGCGCACCGTGCTGAGATGACCACGCAATCGGATTCGGCTCAGCCGTGCAGGATCCGCTGGAACAGCCGGTGGTCCTGCCACTGTCCGGCGATGCGGAGGTACTGGGGCGCGATCCCATACGGCATGAACCCGTTGCGCAGCAGGACGCGCTGGGACGCGGTGTTGTGCAGGAGTGTACCGGCCTCGATGCGGTGCAGCCCGAGCTCGTCCCTCGCGATCTCGACAGTGGCCGCGACTGCACGGGTCATGATGCCTGCGCCCGTGTGACTCCGCGCTATCCAGTATCCGACGTTCGCGTTCTGGAACGGACCCCGGACGATTGACGAGAGCGTCACCCGGCCGATGGCCCGCCCATCCTCGATGAGGATGAGGGGCATCGCGGCACCGCGGGCCTTCTCCTCGAGGAGCCGCGCGACGGCTTGACGCTGGCCTTCCTCGGTGAAGAAGGACTCGGGACGAACAGGCTCCCACGGCGCCAGATGGCCTCGGTTCTCTGCGAGGGCGTGGGCGAGCTCGGCAGCGTCGCCAGCCTCGAGGACCCGCAGCCGAACGGATGAGGTCAGCTGTCGTTCAGGGCTCACCGCTGGGCGTCCTCAGGCCTCGGGGGTGCCTTGGTGGAAGCGAAGCCGCCAGCGGCTGTCCACGCGCTGCCACAGCGACGAGCGCAGGGCCGCTCCGGTGGAGCCGACGGTTCGGTAGAGGATCTGAAGCAGGTCGTCGGCGAGATGCGTCGCCTCGATGAGCTCGAAGCGGGCCTGCAGTTCGGGGCCCTGGACAAGCTCTTCGATGAGTTCCTCTCGGTCCCAGAGGCGTCCCGAGGCGCCGATCTCTCGATAGTCCGGGTGCAGGAGATAGGCGAGCTGGCCGTAGTCACTGCGTACTTGGGGGTCCAGCAGCTCCTGCTCGAGCTCGACGACGGCCTCCGCATCCCGCGAGCGCCGAGCGTGGGAGGCCTGGGCGTCTGCGGATTCGGGGGAGAGGTCGTCGAAGAGCCCTGCCTGCTCGACGGGAGGTGCGGTCTTGCGCGGCACCGCGGTCTCCGGAGGTGCGGTCTCTCGGGGTAGGGCCCCGCGGCGTGCCGTGGTCTCGCGAGTCTTCGGCGCCGCGACAGCCGCGGCGCCGACTCCCTGGAAACCCGGACCCTCCGCGGCGGCCCTGCCGGATTGGAACGCGAGGGCCACGGCCCGGGCCTTGTCGTCGGCGGCCTCGTTGAGGGGGTGGCCGGCGTGGCCCTTGACCCACTCGAACGCGTAGGTCCGCCCGGCAAGTTCCTGGTCGATCTGCAGGAGGAGGTCGACGTTGAGCACCGGCTTGCCGTCGGCCTTCTTCCAGCCGCGGCGCTTCCAGCCCGGCATCCACTTCGTGACGCAGTTGATCACGTACTGGCTGTCGCAGAGGATGAGCAGCGGTTCGTCAGCCATATGGGCTGTGGAACGGAAGAGGTCGAGGACGGCCATGAGTTCGCCCTGGTTGTTGGTGCCATGGGGCCAGCCGCCAGCGTGCCAGTGCTCGTCATCGACATACCAGGCCCAGCCTGCGGGTCCGGGGTTGCCGAGGGCGGATCCGTCTGCGGCGGCGGTAATGGTCATGGGTCCATCCTGCCAGAGCACACCGACGGTCTTCGGTCTCTGTACTGCCCCGCAGCCCTGCCCAGCGTCAGGGGCGGGTCTGCGGGGCAGGGCTACCCGGATGGCCAGCCTGACTCCAGCGGTCAGCCCGCGAAGCGCTGGGCGTTGCTCGTCTCGATCTCGCCGTACGCGCTGCCGGCGTTCCGCAGTGCCGAGCCGATCTGGCCCAGCGAGGCCTCGACCTGCGCCTGAGTGCGTGCCCAGTCCGCGACGAGCGCCTGGAAGCTGTTCGAGGCGTGGCCCTCCCAGCTCGCGCGAAGCGTCTCGAGGTTGTTGCGCATGGCCTGGACTTCTGCGCGCACGCGCTCGGACGTTGCGAGCACTGCCTGTGCGCTCGAGTCGATTGCCTCGGTGTCCACCTTCATGATTGCCATGGTCCTCGTACCTTCCCTCGGGGTATCACGGCCGTTCTGTGCCGTCCCCTCGACCTTAGGAAAGCCGGGGTGCCCCCGCAGCAGGAGAGTTCCGTATGTGGATAACTGGTGAAGGCGAGTCCAGAGTCACGCGGGCAGGCTGCCCGAGCCTCCGCGCGCCGTCGTGGGTTCGGAGCCGCCGTCCGCCGAACCGTCGGAACGCTCTGAGTCGGAATCCCCGTCCATCCCGGCGGGAGACTCGGACGGGCGCTCGGGCACAGCGGCATACGGCATCTCGATCACGAACGTGGAGCCGCCGCCGTCGGTCTGCTGGTACCGGACCGTGCCGTGCTGCGAGCCGACGATGGCCGCGACGATGGCGAGCCCGAGGCCGGTGCCCCCCGTCTCGCGGTTGCGCGAGGTGTCCGCGCGGTAGAACCGCTCGAAGATCTTCGCGGCGTCCTTCTCATCGATCCCGGGCCCGTGGTCGCGCAGTTCGAGGACGGCGACGGAGCGCCCGTCCGTGCTGCGCGTCCCGACCGCCACCTCGAGCGGCGAGCCCTTCGGCGTGTACTGCAGCGCGTTGCCCACAAGGTTCCCCACCACCTGGCGGATCCGGGCCTCGTCGCCGAGCGTGGGCGCGGGCGCGGGGCTGCCGCCGCCGAGGCCTACGAGGCGCACGGTGCGGTCGGGGGCGGTTGCCCTGACATCGACCACGGCGTCGTGGCCCACGGGCAGCAGATCGATCGGCTTGAGAGTGAGTGGGCGCTGCTCGTCGAGTCTGGCCAGCGTGAGCAGGTCCTCGACCATCGTGCCCATGCGCTTCGCCTCGCTCTCGATCCGGCCCATCGCCGTCGAGACGTCATCGTCCGTCGCGAGCGCCCCGTGCCGGTACAGCTCAGAGAAGCCGCGGATGGTCACGAGCGGCGTCCGCAGCTCGTGCGAGGCATCCGAGATGAACCGCCGCATCCGTGATTCCGAGGCCATACGGGCCTGGAACGCCACTTCGATGTGGGCGAGCATCGCGTTCAACGAGGAGGAGAGCCGCCCGAGCTCGGTGCCCGGGGCCTCCTCGTCGACACGTTGGGAAAGGTCGCCTGCTGCGATGGCCGCCGCGGTCTTCTCGACCCGTCGCAGGGGCCGGAACGCACGGGTCACCGTCCACGTGGCGATGAGGAAGACGGACGCGAGCATCACGATCCCGACCCCCGCGGTAAGCGTTAGGGTGTGCTGGATCGCGTCCTCGACATCGGTGAGGGGCAGCGCGATCACGATGGCGGCGGGTGTATTGCTGGCCACGATCCGCACGGGAATAGCGGTGTACCGCCAGTCGATCGAGCTGACCGTTCCGCGGACCTGGCGCACCTCGTCCTGCTGCTGCATCGTCCGCGCCTCGTCGGCCGAGATCGCGGGGATGTCGGGACGCCCCTGCGAGGTGTCCTGCTCGTAGTAGACGCTCGACTGTCCGCCCTCGGGGTAGATGACGAGGACGTAGTCCTGCGGGACGAGCGGGTTCGCGGTCGTCAGGAGGTCGATGTCCTGATTCTTCTTCGCGTAGTCAGAGGCGTTGGTGAGGCGGAGGTCCAGCTGCCCCACGAGGTAGGTGCGCAGCTGGGTGACGGTGGCCGCCGCCGTGAGGAAGATGGCGCCCGTGAGCAGCACCATCATGATCGCGACGAGCTGGGTCCGCAGCGACGCGCTCTTCCACCGGGCCAGCACCTCTAGCGCTTCTCCGCCGTCCGCAGCACGTAGCCCACCCCGCGCTTGGTCTGGATGAGCCCAGGGCCGTTCGCGTCGACCTTGCGGCGCAGGTACGAGATGTACGACTCGACGATCGAGGCGTCGCCGTTGAAGTCGTACTCCCACACGTGGTCGAGGATCTGCGACTTGGACAGCACTCGGTTCGGGTTGAGCATGAGGTAGCGCAGGAGCTTGAACTCGGTGGGGGAGAGGTCGATCGAGACCCCGCCGCGGCGCACCTCGTGCGCGTCATCGTCGAGTTCGAGGTCGTCGACCCGGATCACGGCGTCGTCATCGAGCACGGGCTGGGTGCGCCGCAGGACGGCGCGGATGCGTGCCACGACCTCGTCGAGGCTGAAGGGCTTGGTGACGTAGTCATCCCCGCCCACAGTGAGGCCCTGGACCTTGTCCTCGGTCTCGTCCTTGGCCGTGAGGAAGAGGACCGGGACGTGCCGACCGGCCGCGCGGAGCTTGCGCGTCACCGTGAAGCCGTCCATGTCCGGCAGCATGACGTCGAGGACTACGAGGTCCGGCGACTGCGCCTCCGCCGAAGCCAGCGCCTCGCGCCCGTTCCCGGCCGCCACGACCTCGAACCCCGCGAAGCGCAGCGAGGTCGAGAGGAGCTCTCGGATGTTGGGCTCGTCGTCGACGACGAGGAGTCTGGCTTCGGGTTCAGTCTTCTTCACGCTCACCATGGTGCGCCCGGTTTCTGGCAATTGTCTGGACGTTCGCTGTGTGGTGGTCGCCGGTCTCCTCGGCGACGTCTTGTGGTCTGCTCGGAGCGGACGACGGCGCGCGGTTCCGAGCGGCGATCTCCTCGAGGGCGGCGCGCATCGCCGCATAGC
Source organism: Sinomonas sp. ASV486 (assembly GCF_030908215.1). Classification (GTDB taxonomy): domain Bacteria; phylum Actinomycetota; class Actinomycetes; order Actinomycetales; family Micrococcaceae; genus Sinomonas; species Sinomonas puerhi. The sequence continues at coordinate 132,534 of NZ_JAVFJK010000007.1, forward strand.
GCGCGGGTCCGATGGAGGCGCTCCACTCCCGCTCGATCTCCGCCACGGTCGCGAGGACCTGCTCCGCAAGTCGCCGGCCCGCCGCGGTGCGTCGGATCACCTTGGCCCGGGAGTCGTCCGGGTCCGCCGCGAGGGAAACGAAGCCCCGTTTCTCGAGGATCGCCGCGAACTGGCCGGCTCCGGCCTTGCTCATGGCGGCGCGCCCGGCCATCTCGCCGAGCCGCACGCCGTCGTCCGGGACGCGCGTGAGGAAGCGGAGCTGCGACGCCCGAAGCCCGCCCCAGTCGGAGGCCTCCTGCAGTTCCGCACGGAACACATCGAAGACTGCACCGATGAGGTTCGCGATGTTCTCCGTCATCGCCCTAGCCTAGACAAAAGTAAACGTGGTTTACTAATCGCATGAAAGCGCTTGAGGCCACCATCGAGGACCAGCTCGCGCGCCTGGGCCGCGCCGGACTCGACGATGAGGACGCGCGGTTCCCACCCGACGTCGTGCGCCGCGGCCACGTCCTCTCGATGGCGATTTTCAGTGGGCTCAGCGCGCTGGCCCCGCAGGAGCTCGCGGCCGGCGACTCTCCCGAGCTGAGGGCGCGTCTGGCCCATCGCGCCGGGATGGCCCGCGCCCTCATGGACGCCGTCGACGCGCTCGGCTAGCAGCCCCGTCCGCATCACTCGGGCCGGTTCGCCGAGGATGCGTCGTGGCTGAACGGCGTCCCGACTCCCTCGTACGCGAGATGGAACACCATGCCGTCCCGCGCGTGGCTGAGGTTGTGGCAGTGGTCCATCCAGATCCCGGGGTTGTCGGCCGTCAGGAGCACCGTCCAGACCTGGCCCGGGCGCACCTCGAGGCTGTCCATCCGCAGGTCCGCGGCGACCGCCCGTCCGTCGATGCTGACCACGCGCACGTGGTGTCCGTGCGGGTGCATCGGGTGGATGTCGTCGCTGCGGTTGACGATCGTCACGAGTACGTTCTCGCCGTCGTGGACGACGAGTGGCGGGATGTTGGGATAGACGGCGCCGTTGATCGTGAATGCGAACTTCGGGGTGCCGTCGACGAACCGCAGGAGGTGGTCCGCGGTGTAGGTGGCCGTCGCGTCGGCGTGCGGGACGGGCGACGCCGCCGGCGCGCCGTACGCCGCAAGGTCGAGTTCGGTTCCCCCTCCGAAGCGCGGCGCGGACGACGGCGCGGGGTCGCCCGGCGGAATGAGGGCGAGGGCACCGCCGTGGGAACCTTCCGCCGTGATCCACACCGGGTGGTCCGGCATGGTGAGCACCACGTCGTAGCGCCCGCCCGCGGCGAGGGGCAAGACCGTCCCGGCCAGTTCCGCGCCGCCGGCGAGGTCCCCGCCGTCGACCGCCGAGAGCCGGAAGCCGGACCCCGCTACACCGAACCGCTGCGTGAGCTGGTCCGTGTTGATGAGCCGCACGCGCACCGGGGTCCCCGGTGCCACCGTCTCGGACCAGGCCCCCGCGTGCGAGCCGAACAGGGTGGCGCCTGCGATCGAGTGCACGGGGACGGTCAGGTCCTTCACTCCCGGAGCGGGCCCGCCGGGCGGGTCCACGACGAGCGCGCCGTAGAGGCCGAGGGGCACGTCCGCCGAGCCGTTCTGGTGGGTGTGGTACCAGTACGTCCCGGTCTGGGCGGCGGCGAACTCATAGGTGAACGACTGACCCGGCATGACGGCGTCCTGGGTTACGCCCGGCACGCCGTCCATCGCGTTGGGCACGTCGTAGCCGTGCCAGTGGAGCGTCACGCCGTCCGCCACGGAGTCGTTGACGAGGGTCACGCGCACGGTCTCCCCTTGGACCGCCCTCAGCTCGGGGCCGGGGAGCGAGCCGAAGGTGAGGGCATCGACGGTGCTGCCGTTGTCGAGAGTGACCTTCCCGCTGCGTGCATGGAGGGTGAACTCGCGCACCGGTCCGCTGGTCTGGGATCCCCTGAGGGCGTCCACGCTCCGGTTGGCGTGAGGCGAACTCGCCGCGGGCCCCGTGGAAGACATGCCCGAGTGGCCGTCCATCTCGTGGAACGACGACGGAGCGCCGCCCCGGCTGTCCATCCATGCGACCGCGAGCGAACCGACGAGGATGGCCACACTTAGGGTCCCGAGGGCCGGTACCGCCCGGTGACGCCATCCCTTCGCTAGGCCCGCTGCGACCGCGCCCGTTGCGAGCAGGGCCAGAGCCCCGAGAACGGCGACTGGGAGCCAGCCCGCCGGGGTGCCCAGAGTCAGGACGGCGAGGAGGCCCGCCGTGGTCAATGAGCTCGCCGCCGCCAGCGCGCTGAGCTGCCGGCCGTGCCGTTCCGGCCCCGTGAGACGCGGGAGCACCAGTGCGGCGAGGCCGGCCAGGCAGCCGGGGGCGGTGAGGGCTGTGGCTCCGAGGAGGCGGTCGCCCACGAGCGCCGATGGCCCTCCGAAGAGGACTGCCAGCCGACCGGCGCCTATCAGGACGCCGAGGGTCCCGACGGCGTCGGGAGCCCACCGCGGGACCCAGCCCGGCGCCGTCGTGCGTGTGAGGGCAAGGCCCGCTGCGAGGGCGGTCCCCCACGCCGCGGCGCAGGCCGCGGCGAGGAGGAGGTCGACGCCGAGGACTGCTGAGGCGGGCATCGGCTCTCTGTCCGGGTGCTCGGTGTCAGGCGGCAGGGGCCTGAGCGCTGATCTTCTCCGGCCGTGTCACCGAGCCGGTCCTGTCGAGGCGCCGAGCGCGCAGGAGGAGCCAGTAGCAACTGAAGATGATCAGCAGCCCGGTGACGGCGTGGGTCGCGACTGCCCAGGCGCCCGGGATGCTTGGGTTGTCCGGGCCGGCCCCGGTCAGCATGCCGCCGACGATGAAGACGAGCAGCTGGACCCACGTCAGGAGGAAGATCCCGACGGTGAGCCAGATGGTGTTCTTCCCGGCCCTCGCGAGGGCCGCGACCAGAATCGTCAGGAGGGCGAGCGAGCGCAGGACGACCTGGCCGTTGAAGGCGTGGTAGTCGAACGAGGCGTGATTCGGGATGAGATCGAGGGCGAAGGTGCCGAATGCGGCGAGGTAGAGCTGGACGATCGTGTCGAGGAAGAGGAGGGCGGAGACGGCGAGGAATGCCTTGCGCATGGGAGGACCCCTTGAGGGTGTGGGTGTACGCCGGAAATGGACCGAAATGGTGAGTCCTCTCGCCCCGGTCAGGGCGCCCCGTGAAGACTCTGCAATGTCCCGTCAGCGCTTTCAGGATAAGCGTGACCCGTAGCCCTGTAAAGAAGGTTTAGCTAATTGGTGGATTATTTGTCGGTGCTTGGAATCAACGCCCCCGGAGACAAGACAGCGTCCCCGGCCGCGGGCCGGGGACGCTGTCCTTGGTGAGGCTGTGTTACGAGCTTGGCTCAGCCGTTGTTGATGGTGAAGTTCTCAGTGCCGCACGCGGACGTGGCGGCCTGGTTGTTGGCGTCTCCTGAATACGTTGACATCCAGCGCCATGTTCCTACCGAAGTGGCAAGGAATGTGGAGTTGGTGGTGGTGTAGGTATTGTTGCCGTTGTTGACGCTGACTGTTTGGGACAGCGCTGGAGCTGCCGAGCAGGTCGCGTCGCTGGGGGCGTACAGGTTGAAGGTGATGGTCCCCGTGGGATTGAATCCGCCCGTCAGCGTGAAGCTGTCGTTCGGGATCAGATTCTGAGCCGTGGACTCGCCTGGCTGCGCTTTGTTCACCACGAGGTGCTCGTCCGTGCAGGTGCTCGTGGCTCCGTTGTTGAAGGCATCACCGGTGTAGACCGCCTGCCAGAAGTAGTCACCGGCGGTGTTGAATGCGAGATCATTCGAATTCGGAACGATCCCGTTGGTTACGGTCACCGTCCCCGCGTCCCGAGCACCTGCCGAGCACTTGTTGTCGGTGTAGACCGTGTACGTCACGCTGCCGCCCGCCGTGGATGTCGCGCCAGTCAGTGCCGCGGAATCATGGACGGAGCCGCCGACAGTGATCGAAGTGGCCGAAAGCGTGGTGGCAATGGTGGGCTTTGTCTTGACCACGAGTTGCTCGGACGTGCAGGGGCTCGTGGCGCCGTTGTTGTTGGCGTCGCCGCTGTAGGCCGCCTGCCAGAAGTAGGTTCCCGCGGTGTTGAACGTGACGTCGTTCGAGTTGGGGACGCTACCGGCGGTGACGGTCACTGTCCCCGCATCCGAGACTTTCACCGAGCAGGCGTTGTCGCTGAACACCGAGTAGGTCACTGTGCCGCCAGCATTGGCCGATGCGCCGCTGAGTGTGGCGGAATCATGGGCGGAGCTGCCTGCGGTAATGGTTGTGGCGGAGAGCGTAGTCGCGATGGTGGGACTGTTCGTGTAGTGATTCGTGTACGTGCAGACCACGTTCTCTGTGTTAGCTAAGGCGATCGACACCATCTGGCCAGTTGTCGTCACGTGGGTGTTTGGGTCACACACAACGTCAACGAAGTTCCATGGTGCCGACTGTGTGCCTTCACTGACGGTGTAGGTGGCAGATGGAAGCGAAGCGAACGCTTGCACCCCGCCGGACTGCAGGCTGAACGCGTTGCCCGTCGCCTTCAGGTTTGGAGAGGTCGTGTACGCGAACGATGTCTTGTCCCCGGCGGGAGCGTTCTGGGTCACCTTCTTGATCGTGATGCTTCCGCAGTTGCTGATGTTGACGGCGATGGGTGCGATGAAGTCCTTGATCTCCGCGGTGAACGACGACGATGACCGACTCTTGACGAACGCGCTGCCGAATGCCTCGCATGTCCCCGGGGGAATTACCCCGGCTGCGGTCAGGTCAATCGCTGCCTCTCCGAACAGGCCGACGCCCAGGTTCTGGTTCGCGATCGGATCGGTCACCTGAACGGTATTGACGGCGCCTTGAGAGACTGTCCCGTTGAGGACGAGGTGGTTGCCCCAGCAGGGCAAGGCATTCGCGGAGTAACATTGGCCCACGGTGTTGCCTGCCGCGGCTGTGAGCCACGTGTTGATGCCAAGAGTCGGCGTGCCGCTGCCTCCGAAGTCGTAGGAGACCAAGAGGTCACCGGCCGTCCGGTTGAGGGTCAGGGGGCCCGTGGTCGTGCCGGTGAATCCCGTGGTCGCCTTCTGGTTGATTTCGAAGTCGAGGTTGGCGTTGCCGATGTTGACCAGGCGTTCCCACGCCAGATAAAGGTAGGTGTGGTTGTTGCTCGCCGTCTCGGAGGCCTCGTAGAACCTCGTGAGATCGTTCTTGTTGGGCGGGATGGAGCCGTCCACAACGGTCACCGCGGAGCTGTCTTCTTTGGTTCCTTGTCCGAACGCGTTGTCGCCGCTGCCTGAAGGTTGATCGATGCCGGTGTGGAGGCCGGCCACATTGGCCCAGTCGGTGTTGCCTGCAGTATCAACGGTCAGGTTCCCGTCCCCGCCTTCGAACGTACTCCCGTTAAGAGGCGGAGGCGGCACTGCGCCCACCGACGCGGTTGCGGTGGCGACGACGAGCGCGCCGGCACCGATTAGCGCAGCCCAACGGCTGCGGTGGATGAGTTTCATTGGAAGTGTGCTTTCGCTGGTGCGAACACGGGTTTCGGCGCGGCCCCCAGCGCCCGCTCCGTGGATCCGCCGTAGCGGAACGAAGACCCCAGCGACGCCAGTGTAGGAGCGGTCACACTCAGATCACAACGAATTCAGATAGCATCCGTCATGACAAAAAAAGTCACGGGATGTCGCGGGCGTCGAGGATCCGATACGCGTATCCCTGTTCCGCGAGGAACCGCTGCCGCTTCGCCGCGAAGTCCTGGTCGAGCGTGTCCCGGGCCACGAGCGCGTAGAACCGCGCCGCGCGTCCATCCGCCTTGGGCCGCAGCAGCCTCCCGAGCCGCTGGGCCTCCTCCTGCCGCGAGCCGAACGAGCCCGAGACCTGGATCGCCACCGACGCCTCGGGCAGGTCGATCGAGAAATTCGCGACCTTCGAGACCACAAGCCTCCGTTCCTCCCCCGCACGGAAAGCGTCGAACAGCCGCTGCCGCTCCTTGACGCTCGTGGCCCCGGTGATGACCGGGGCCCCAATGCGCTCGCCGATCTCCCCGAGCTGGTCGAGGAACTGCCCGATCACGAGCAGCTGCTCGTCCGCGTGCCGGGCCACGAGCCGCTCCACGACGGCCGTCTTGGTCTCGCTCCCCGCGCACAGGCGGTACTTGTCGGCGTCCTCCGCCATCGCGTACGCCATGCGCTCGTCGCGAGGGAGATCGACGCGCACCTCGACGCAGTCGGCAGGCGCGATGTAGCCCTGCGCCTCGATGTCCTTCCAGGGCGCGTCGTACCTCTTCGGCCCGATGAGCGAGAACACCTCGCCTTCGCGGCCGTCCTCGCGCACGAGGGTCGCGGTGAGACCGAGGCGTCGGCGCGCCTGGAGGTCCGCCGTCATGCGGAAGATTGGCGCGGGCAGGAGGTGCACCTCGTCGTAGATGATGAGGCCCCAGTCGTTCTTGTCGAGCAGTTCGAGGTGCGGATACAGCCCGCCGCGCTTGGAGGTGAGGACCTGGTAGGTCGCGATCGTGACCGGACGGACCTCCTTGACGGCGCCCGAGTACTCGCCGATCTCGTCCTCGGTGAGCGAGGTGCGCTTGAGCAGCTCGGAGCGCCACTGCCTCGCGGACACAGTGTTGGTGACGAGGATGAGCGTCGTCGTGGAGGACTGCGCCATCGCGGCCGCGCCCACGAGGGTCTTCCCCGCGCCGCACGGGAGCACGACGACGCCGCTGCCGCCGGCCCAGAAGTTCTCCGCCGCCACCCGCTGGTACGGGCGCAGGGACCATCCGCCGGTCGCGGGCGGCGGGCCGGACGACGCCGGCGACTCCCCGCCGTCGTGTGCGTCACCGGCGGCGGTGGCCGGCACGGTCTCGGTGAGCGCTATCGGGTGCGGGGTGCCGTCGACGTAGCCCGCACGGTCGTCCGCGGGCCAGCCGATCTTGAGCAGCGCCTGCTTGAGCGCGCCGCGTTGGGACGAGAGGACCACGGTGGTCCGCGCGTCGATGCGCGGACCGAGCATGGGCGCGATCTTCTTGGCCCGGTGCACCTCCTCGAGCACCGGGAAATCGTCGGAGCGCAGCACGAGCCCGTGGACGGGATCCTTTTCGAGCCACAGCCGCCCGTAGCGGGACATCGTCTCGTCAATATCGATGAGGAGCGCATGCGGGACGGGGAACCGCGAATAGGTGAGGAGCGTGTTGAGGACGCGCTCGGCGTCGAGCCCGGCGGCGCGGGCGTTCCACAGGCCGAGCGGCGTGAGCCGGTAGGTATGAACGTGCTCGGGGGCGCGTTCGAGCTCGGCGAACGCGGCGATCTCGTGCCGCGCCTCGGTGGCCTGCGGGTGGTCGACCTCGAGCAGGATGGTCTTGTCGCTCTGGACGATGAGGGGTCCGTCGCTCAACTGGGTGACTCCTTCGCATCGGGCCGGGCGGGTACGCAGAACTGGCTCGCGCGGCCCCGATCCGCGGGTCTCCCGGCAGGCCGGGTCAGGCCAGCTCGACGTCGATGATCCGGTGCACGCTCAGGACCCGCTCGGTCTCGCGCTCCGGGTCGAAGACGCGCACGCGTCCCGCCGAGATCGAAACGGGCCGTAGCTCCTCGACGCTCGAGTTGCCGAGCGCGTCGACGATATTCAAGCGTACCGCCCGCTTGAGGCGGATGGCCTTCTGAAGCGTCTCGATGCCCATCGCCGGTGCGGCCTCGTCACCGTTCGGCCCGACCGGGGACTGGGTGCGGAGCACGGCCAGCTGCGCCTCGATGGCGTCGTGGTCCGGGACCGCCGGCCGTGGGGTAGGCACAGGCAACAGGCCCGTCCCACCGCGGCGGCGGAGACGGACCACGGGATCGAGGGATGCATCGACGGCGGGGGAGTGGCCGAGCTCCCGGAGCACATTCGCAACTTCTTGGGGCGAGGCATTGCTCACGAGGACGGTCGGTGCGATCTGCGTGAGTCCGAGATGTCGAGTGGCCGGATCGGCGAGGATCCCGGCGAGGCCGGCGTCGTCGTCGCTCGCAATGAAGCTGCCCGCGCGGCCCACTCGGATGCGGCCGTGCCGCGCGGCGGTGTCGTCGATGAGGTACCTGAGCGGCTGCGGCACTGGGGTCGAGGAGTGCTCCGCGAGGAAGGCATGGATCGAGGCCGCGTCCTCGCCCGCATCCAGCGCGCGGCGCAGGCTTGCATCAGAGAAACGGTAGATCGTGGCGGGGCCGCGGCCCTCCGGGTCGGCGAGGAGGGCCAGCCTGCGGGCCAGGACGGGATCGAGGTAGCCCGGGGCCACTGCTGTGAGGTCAGCCTGGAGGAGGACCTTCTCGACGCCGGCAGGCAGCAAGTCGGCGAGGCATGCCTGGGCGGCGGCATAGTCCTCGCGCAGCACGGCGGTGCCCACATCCGTCAGCGCGCCGGACCCCGTGAAGCCCAGCATCGCCGCCTCGGCCAGGACCGTCTCGAGCAGGCCGCGCAGACGCCGGCCGAGCCGTGGCTGGACCCAGTCGATGCGAGCCCGGATGGAATCGGCGTCGACGACCACGCTGCGGCCGTCCGGCCTCGCGGCCCCTTCCGACAGCTGGTTTGCGACCTCGAGGATCCTGCGGCGAACGAGGGGCGCATCGGAGCGCTGGCCCTCGCCGGATAGCGGAGCAAGCTGGTCGCTCCCCTCCGCGGACATCGCGAGGGAGGGGACGCGCGGCGTGTCCAGCCACGCGGTCGCGAGGATGAGCCACTGCTCAGGCCGCGAGATGGCCAGCCAGGACTCGGCTCCCGTGGCGCGCCACGTCGACGTGTCCGGGTCGAGCGTGAGGATGCCGGCCTCGGCCGCGAGCTCGAGTGCGAACACCGTCGGATCGGCGTCGGTTCGCAAGGCCGCTGCGAGCCGGCGGACCTCGCGGGCCCCGACGCCCCCTGCCCGCAGGGTTTCGAGCGGATGCTCGGACACCTGGACGGCGAGGGAGCTCACGGTCCGCAGCACGTCGCCGATCGCCCCGAGGGCGGCGTTGCGGCGGAGGGCGGGGCGCGTCGTCGTGAGCACGGGGGAGGGCGGCATCATCGTCAGGTCCGGCACGATGCGGCCGCCGCGCAGGGTCAGGCCTGCTGGTCTGGCGAGCTCCACGTGCTCATCGTCGAGCGGGACAAGGATGCCGTGGGTCAGGAGCCAGTCGACCGGATTGTCCGTGCGGTGCCCCGGCCTGATGCGGGCCGCAGCGTGCGGGACCGCACCGACTGGCCAATTGGCGAACTTCGCCAGGACCTCTGCCGTGCGGGGCGGCGCTCCGTCGAGCGACTCGGGGAGGGCCGCCCAGCGTTCGAGCGCGTACGCCGCCGCAATGTGATGCTCGACGTGCTGCTGCGTGTCCGGCTGCAGCGCCGTGATGGCATTGACGATCCGCGCCGCATGCTCGGCGAAGATCGGCGAGGCCAGAGCGAGCTCCGTGTACGACCGGCCGAGGCCCGCGGGGTAGCTGCCGAGGACCTCCCGGACCCGGGCGACCGGCTGGTAGTAGCGGCGGCGGCTCCCGGATGCGGAATGGATCGTGTCCGGCGGATCCGCCCGGTACACGAGGGCCAGCTGGGACAGGTTCGCGAGGATGGCCTCGAGGGTTCCGAGGGTCGCGTTCCCCACCGCATGCCGCAGCTCGACGGCGCTCCCGCTCTTGCCCTCGTCCTCGTTGGTGGTCAGGACCAGCGCGTCGAGGACCTGGAGCTCAGGCTTGGTGAGGCCCTCGAGCGCACGCTGGAGGCTCACCCGCGCGCAGGCCCGTGCGGCGAGCGCGGCAAAGTCGGGCACCCCTGGTGTGATGAGGTCGGGGCGAGCCACAAACAGCCGACGGAGCGAGTCGTTGCCCCTCGAGGACAGCTCCTCGGCGAGCGCGCGGATCGACGACACTACCGGCGCCTCCGGTCCATCGCCGAGGCAACGATTGCGAGGCCCATGAGCACGAACGCCACCGGCAGCCCGTAGAGGGCCACGACGCCCACCCACGCCGGCGGGGTGCCACCGGCGGCCGCGAGGCCCAGCGTCACGGCCCACGCAGCGAGTGACACCACCGCGATGACCACGCCGGCCGTCAGGACGCCGCGCCGCCAGCCGGGAGTGGCGCCGCCGCGCGCGCGATCGTCACCGGCAGATGGGTGGAGGAGTCCCCGATGGGGCACAGAAGGCGCCATGGCACCAACCTAACAGCGTGCACGGCGCGGTGCTGGCACCGGCTTCGACTTTGACGGCCGGAGCCGTCACGCAGCGGGAGCCAGTAACCTAGAGGCAGTACAGCATCCCGCTCGTGACTGCGCGCGGCACCAGCGGATTCCTTCGAGTCCTCATAGATGGGGGTTGTGTCAGTGCCCACTGGCAAGGTCAAGTTCTTCGACAAGGCGAAGGGCTTCGGGTTCATCGCCGGCGACGACGGGCAGGAGGTCTTCCTGCCAGGCTCGGCCGTGCCGGCCGAGGCCGAGATCAAGACAGGGTCCAGGCTCGAATACGGCATCGCCGACGGTCGCCGCGGTCCGCAGGCCCTTTCGGTCCGCGTGCTTGAGAAGCTCCCCTCCGTGGCCAAGGCCAAGCGGATGCCCGCCCGCGAGCTCGCGCCCATCGTCCAGGACCTCGTGAGCGTCCTCGACAACCTCTCCGGGCAGCTCTCCAAGGGCAGCTACCCGGAGAAGGGCCACACCATCGCGGCTGCACTGCGCCGCGTGGCCGACGAGCTCGATGCGTAGCCATGACTGACGCCGCTCCCGCCGCCGCTGCTCCCGAAGCCGAGATCGCACGCCCCGCCGCCAAGCGGAAGGCCGGTGTGCCGATCTGGCGCGTCGGCAAGCCGGACTCGATCCTCGCGGCGGCCGTGGACACCGCCCGGGACGCCCTCGCGGCCATTGCCCGGCCCGAGGACATCGGGAGCCACATCGCGGCGAAGAGCGAGGGAGAGCGGGTTGTCACCCACCTCTTCGAGTGCCGACTGCGCGGGTACCGCGGCTGGCAGTGGTTCGTCACGGTGGCCCGGGTCGCGCGCTCCAAGGTGGCAACGGTGAACGAGATCGGCCTCGTACCGTCCGAGGGCTCGCTCCTCGCCCCCGAGTGGCTGCCGTGGTCCGAGCGCATACGCCCGGAAGAGCGCGACGCCGCGGCGCACGGGGATGACGCCGCGCCTGAGGATTCCGAGCAGGATGCTGCCGAGACGCACGACGACGGCGCTGCCGCCACCTCTCACGACGACGGCCCGCAAGGCCCCGACGAGCACGACGACTGAGCGGGAAGCGCCCCACCGCCAGTACGCGGAGCAGAACGTGCGGATCAGAACGCGCGGATCAGAGTGACACGGGCCCCACCTGGAAAGGTGGGGGCCCGTGTCATGCGTCGGCTGCTTCAGGCAGCTGAGCGGGCCTAGCCCTTGAGCTGGCCCACGACCCAGTCGATGGCCTGAGTGAGCTTGGTGACGTCGTCCGGCTCGATCGCGACGAACGTCGCGATGCGCAGCTGGTTGCGGCCGAGCTTGCGGTAGGGCTCGGTGTCCACGATTCCGTTGGCGCGGAGGATCTTGGCGACCTGTGCGGCATCGATGGACTCGTCGAAGTCGACCGTCGCGATGACGTTCGAGCGCTCTTCCGGCTTCTCGACGAACGGCGTGGCGAACGAGGACGCCTCGGCCCACGAGTAGATGCGGCCGGCGGAATCCGCGGTGCGGGCGGTGGCCCAGTCGAGGCCGCCGTTGGCGTTGAGCCACTCGACCTGGTTGTTCAGGCCCACGAGCGTGGTGAGGCTCGGCGTGTTGTACGTCTGGTTGAGCTTCGAGTTGTCGATCGCGGTCTTGAGGTCGAGGAAGTCCGGGATCCAGCGGCCCGACGCCTTGATCTCTTCGGCGCGATCGAGCGCGGCGGGAGAGAACAGCGCGAGCCACAGCCCGCCGTCGGAGGCGAAGTTCTTCTGGGGCGCGAAGTAGTAGACGTCACTCTCGGTGACGTCCACGGGGAGGCCGCCCGCTGCGCTCGTCGCGTCGATGACCACGAGCGAGCCCTCATCCGCGCGCTCGACGCGCTGCACGGGGGCCGCGACGCCGGTCGACGTCTCGTTCTGGGGCCACGCGTAGACGTCGACGCCGGCCTCCGCCTTCGGGGCGGGCCGGGTGCCGGGCTCGGAGACGATGATCGAGGAGGCCTCGAGGAAGGGCGCCTTGTCCGTCGCCTTGGCGAACTTCGAGCCGAACTCGCCGAAGGAGAGGTGCTGGGCCTTGGAACGGACGAGGCCGAACGAGGCGATGTCCCAGAACGCCGTCGACCCTCCGACGCCGAGGATCACCTCGTAGTCCTCGGGGGCCTTGAAGAAGGACTTGAGCCCCTCGCGGACGCTGCCGACCAGGTTCTTGACGGGCGCCTGGCGGTGGGACGTGCCGAGGAGCGCTGCACCGGCCGCGGCGATCGCGTCGACCTGCTCCTTGCGGACCTTGGACGGTCCGGCGCCGAAGCGGCCGTCCGCCGGGAGGAGCTCGGCGGGGATCTTAAGCTGGCTGGTTTCGCTCACGGGGGCGCCTCCTTGGGGGATCCGGGTTGGGGGTGGGGGCCCATGTCCATCCACCCCGGATCAAGTGTGCCGCACCGTCAGGGGACCGTGCGAATTCGTGGCGCCGCCCTGTTCGGGCTAAATCTGAGCAGATCAAAATAAGATAGACTCCGAAGCAAGCGGCCAACCCCGCCGCACGACTCGCCGCCAGGAGCTCGCAACCCGCATGTCCGACCTCATCGATACCACCGAGATGTACCTGCGCACCATCCTCGAGCTTGAGGAGGAGGGGATCACGCCCCTGCGTGCGCGCATCGCTGAGCGGCTTCGGCACTCGGGCCCCACCGTCTCCCAGACCGTGGCCCGCATGGAGCGGGACGGACTCGTGGTGGTCTCCGGGGACAGGCATCTCGAGCTCACGGACATGGGCCGCAAACGGGCCGTCGAGGTCATGCGGAAGCACCGTCTGGCTGAGCGTCTGCTCTCCGACATCATTGGTCTGGATTGGTCCTACGTCCACGACGAGGCGTGCCGGTGGGAGCACGTCATGAGCGAGCGGGTGGAGCGCCGACTGTACGAGCTGCTCGGGAGGCCCACGGAGTCGCCCTACGGCAATCCGATCCCGGGTCTCGAGGAACTCGGCGGCGAGGCCTCGGAGGGCTTCAGTGACGGCATGGTGACCCTCGTCGAGGCCATGGGTGACTATGCGCCCGGCCAGCGCGTTGTTGTCTGCCGCCTCGCGGAGCCGATCCAGGTGGACCCCGAGCTCCTGGCACAGCTGGACGAGGGCGGCATCCGCCCCGGCGCGAAGGTCTCTCTCGAGCGTGTGGGCGACTACATCTCGGTGCGTGTGCCCAGCGTGGACGGTGCCCTCGAGCTGCCGGCCGAGGTTGCTGCCCACGTCTTCGTCGCCGTCAGCTGAGCCGCCGCCCTCTGTTCTGCGGGTTGTCCTGCGGGCTGAACGCACACGGTCTCACACAAAGCAACAAAAACTCTACCCGATGGATAAACCCGGGCGACGACTCGTCTTGTGAGCTGAGTCTCACTAAAGATCACGGAAATATTACGGACAGGAAGCGCCGTGAGCCGTGAGGGAGTCCGCTGGACCGTCCGCCCCGGTGGGTGGCGCTGAGCGCACGACGGCGCCGCTCGCCTTGTGTTCTCGGGCCACGGGCGTCTCTCCGGATCCTCTTGTGGAGTCTCTCGTCCACGCTTGAGAACGCCGTTCCCTCTTTGTAACGGTCGATTTTTTGGCCGTGATCCGAATGTGACTTTTCGTCCGAGGTCGGGTAGGGTCGTCACTGTTCCAGCTCCTACCAAGTTGGAACATCCGGGAAGATCGCCGAGCTCTGCCACTTCCTGGAGCCGTTCGCACATATCCGTCTGGCAGAGGCGGGGGAACCACTTCTGGTCCTCTTCGGAGGGCCTTGGGGTTAAGCAGCCTGGTCCGCCAGGAGGCCGGATACTTTCCATCCGAACCCGACAGCTCACCTCGTAGGCATTGGGAGAGGCTATTTCTGTGTCGACTCGTACGTTGACTGCGCGCCACCGCGCGCCTGTGGCTCGCACGCGTCCCTTTGAGGCCGTTGCGAATGCCATGTCCGACAACGCAGGCACGATCGGTCGCCAGGCGGCCGTCATCGCAGCGGCGTCGGGTCTGATCATCAGCGCTGGGCTTCCCGCCCAGGCAGCGGAAGCCCATCGCGATGCTTCCGCACTCTCCGACGTGGCCAGCGCTTCCGCGCCAAGCGTCGTCGCGTCCAATGAAGCCCAGATCTCGTTCGAGCGCCCCGCGGTCGAGTCGGTCGCAGCCCCGGTCGTCCAGACCACGGCTGCTGCTGCCTCCCAGACCGCACTGACCGCACAGTCGTCCGCGCCCCGCGCGGCCGCCACTGTGAACGCTGCCGGTTCGACCCTTGCAGCCATTGCCTACACGGGCATCGGTCATCCCTACGTCTGGGGTGGCACCACCCCCGCCGGCTGGGACTGCTCTGGCTTCACCCAGTGGGTCTACGCACAGGCTGGCATCAGCATCCCCCGCGTGCAGGCCTGGTCCATCATGACCCCGACTTCCACCCCGCAGCCCGGGGACCTGGTGGTCCAGAACGGCGGTGCCCACGTGGGCATCTACGTCGGCAACGGAATGATGATCAGCGCCCTCAACCCCTCGCAGGGCACGCTGCTCCATGCCGTTGCTGCCACCGGTACGTCGGTCTTCTACACGCTGGGCCACTGAGAACTATCCGCTACTCGGGCGGCGCGGTCCTCTCCTGACTGCGTCGTCCTCTGAAGGCCGACCCCCTGCGGCTTGATGGACACGAAAGAGAGAAATTCCCTATGACCACTCGTGCAGGCATTGCCCGCCACCGCGCGGACAACACCTCCTCGCTGGCCGTCATCGCGAAGGCGGTGACCGACAACGCCGGCGGCGTCGGCCGTCAGGCTGCCGTCATCGCTGCGGCCGGTGGCCTCGTCCTCACCGGCGGCATGGCCGCCAACGCGTCGACTGTCTCCACTCAGCGCGAGGCTTCGGCCCCGGCATCGCTCGACGTCGAGAGCGCCGTCCAGGCTCCGATCTCGGCAGAGGCCACCGCGAGCGTGAGCTTCGAGCGTCCCGCGGTCGAGTCCGTCGCGGCTCCCGTCGTCGAGGCTCCGGCCCCCGTTGCCGCTCCGGCGGCGCAGACGGCAACCACCATCGTCAAGGCCGCCTCGACCACCCCGGCAACGACGCAGGTTCCGGCCTCGTCCTCCGGCATGGGCGCGGCGATCGCCGCTGCGGCCTACGCCCAGCTCGGCGTGGCGCAGGACTGCACGATGCTTGTGACCAACTCCCTGGCCGCCGTCGGCATCCACTACCACGGCTGGCCGGCAGGCTACCTGTCCCTCGGCCGCACGGTGAGCGCCGCCGAGGCGCAGCCGGGCGACCTCGCCTACTACGCCAACGGCGGCATGGGTATGGCCCACATCGCGGTCTACGTGGGCAACGGCATGGCCGTCCACGGTGGCTGGAACGGCGGCACCACGGCGCTCTTCAGCGTCAACGTCGGTTCCGGTCCGGTGTTCATCCGCGTCGGCGGCTGATCACCCCCCGAATTCCGGGGCAGCGAACGGCCTCCGGATCCAGTCAAGGACGCCCCCTCCCGCACGGGAGGGGGCGTCCTTTTCACCCCGCGGGTGAGCGCATGCCGCAGCCTGCTTTCGCCCCGCGGCGGGGGCCCTCCCAGGTAACCGGACGGTTAACGTTCCCGGACACCTCGGCTCGCCGTGGCCGGCAGTTCGTTGAATCACAGCACGGTTCAGTACTCTTGGAGAGTCGATCAGCCCGGCTAAGCACAGGGCAGCCGGCCCTGTGCCCCTGACCGGGTGCGGCCGTGAGGAATGCGCATGCGCACACTCGTTCTCAATGCTGGATATGAACCGCTCGCGGTGGTCACCTTCCGCCGCGCGCTCGTGCTCGTGCTCGCCGGAAAGGCGAGCGTGGTCGCGGAAGACGGCGAACCAGTCGTCGGACCGCGCGATGTGCTCGGGCGGCCGTCGGTGATTCTCCTCCATCGCTACATCAGGCCCCGGCGGACCTACGTCACCGCTGTCAGCAGACGCGGGGTGCTGCGCCGGGACGCGCATGCCTGCGGCTACTGCGGCAAGCCGGCACACACGGTGGACCACGTACTCCCACGCTCCCGCGGCGGTGCAGACTCGTGGGAGAACCTCGTGGCCTGCTGCCTCCGGTGCAACAACGTCAAGGGAGACCACACCCCGTCGGAAATGGGCTGGAAGCTGCGCTTCACGCCTGCCGAACCCGTCGGCGTCGTATGGCAGATCAAGGAACTGGAGAAGCCCGCAGCACAGTGGAGCGCCTTCCTCGTGCCGGAGACGGCGGCCTGATCTTCGGCTTCGACGCCATCGTCCTCGCAGGAGGGCGCGCGTCCAGACTCGGCGGGCACCCCAAGCCGCAGCTCACCTACCGGGGCGCGACGCTGCTGGACCATGCCCTCGACGCGGTCGACGGCGCGCGTCTCACTGTCGTCGTCGGTCCCGGACCGGGAGAGCCGGGCGGTCCCGACGTGCCGGTCGAGGGTCGGGCAACGCCGGTAACCCCCGGGGCGGTGCCGCGCCCCTCGCGCCACGTGCTGTACACCCGCGAGGTGCCCCTTTACGCCGGGCCGCTCGCGGCGCTGGGCGCGGGTGTGGCAGCGCTCGGGTCTCCTTCGGGGCAGGATGCGGTGCACGATGTGGGGCAGTCCTCCGGCCACGATGCGGAGGTAGCGCCGGACTGGATCGTCGTCGTTGCGGCAGACCTGCCGCGCGCCCCCGACGCCGTCGCAGCACTCCTCGGGCGCGCACGTGATGCGGCGACGCCGGATCCCGTGAGGCCCGAACGATCCCTCGGCGGCGTGGTCGGCGAGGACGGCGAGGGCCGCATCCAACCGCTTCTGGCGGTGTACCGACGGGAGGCGCTGACGGCCGCGCTGAGTCAGCTTTCGACGGACGGCGGCCTCGCCGACCGTCCGATGAGGCACCTCATTGCTAGGCTGGACTTGCTGCCCCTGAAGCTGCCCCCGGGGGTGTCCGACGACGTCGACACCTGGGATGCGGCGCGGCGCTGGGGCATCGAACGGCCGGGCACCGAACGAGTGCCGGGTGCAGCGCCACGGCAGGAGGAAGCCCCATGAGTGAGCCGTCGAGGGACGAGCCCAACGACGCGCCCGATAAGGACGCGGTGCTGCGGGCGTGGTGCGCAGAGCTCTCCGAGGTCCTCGGGCTGGGCGGACTCGATATCGATATCGACGCCGTACTCGGCCTGGCCGGCGTCGCAGCGCATTCGGTAGTGCGCCCGGCGGCGCCCCTGACCACGTTCCTTGCGGCCTACGCGGCGGGCCTCGCGGCCGGAAGCGGCCAGACTGAGCCGGGCGCCGCGATGGAATCGTCGATCGCTGCAGCGCTCACGGCCGCGAAGGCCCGCGGGACGGCCGGTACCGAGGGATGACCTCCGGCCCTCATGCGGCCGGCGACGAGCACGCGCTCCATCTCACGTGGGCACAGGCGCGGGAGGCCGCGGCTGCGGCGGCCCGGGCGCTGCCCCCCGCCGAGGTCCCTCTCGTCCGCGCCGCCGGGCGGTCCCTCGCAGAACCGCTGACAGCCCTGCGCGACATGCCGCACTACACGTCCTCGGCGATGGACGGCTGGGCTGTGTGCGGCACGGGACCCTGGATCCTCGCCGACCCGGGCGAGCCCCTCACCGCGCACCAGGCCGTGCCGATCGTCACGGGGGGCGCGCTCCCGCCTGGTGCGCGGTCGGTCCTGCGCCGCGAGCATGGCGAGGTCCTGCCCGATGAGGATGGACTCCCGCACCTGCGCGTTTCGCCCTCGGCCCCGCCCGGTTCGCCCGGCGGCGGCGCGGACCTCCGGCAGGCGGGCGAGGAGGCCCACGGGGGAGACGTCCTCCTCAAGGCCGGTTCCCTTCTGGGCCCGGCCCAGCTCGCGCTCGCCGCCCTCGCCGGGTACGACGCCGTGAACGTCACCGGGCGACCCCTCGTGAGGATCGTGCGCACGGGCGGAGAAGTGGTCGAGAGCGGACTCCCAGGCCCCGGCCTCGTGCGGGACGTCTTCAGCTATCTCATCCCCCCGCTCGTCGAGGCGTACGGCGGGATCCTTGTGGGCCACCGGAAAATCGGCGACGCCGCCGCCGAGTGGGCTGCGGCGCTCTCGGATGAGGACGCCGCGGCTGATCACGCCACGGCTGAGGGTGCCTCGCGTGCCGGGGCCGCGCACGACGGCGCCGGGTCGCCGGCCGCACCCGCGGGCCCAGCGGACGTCGTGATCACCACGGGCGGCACAGGCCGCGGCGGGTCGGACCACTTCCGCGACATCGTGGCACAGATGGGCGGGCGGCTCATCGTGGATGGCGTGGCAATGCGCCCCGGCCACCCCACCGTGCTGGCGGAGCTGCCGGACGGCCGGTTCTTCGTCGGGCTCCCGGGGAATCCCCTCGCGGCCGTCGTCGGACTCGTGACGGTAGGCGAGCCTCTCCTGGCGGCGCTGTCCGGACGGGAGCCGCTCGCCGCCGTCGAGCTTCCTGCGGGCGAGGTGTTCGAGCCCGAGCTCCGGCGCACGCGGATCCTGCCGTTCCGGCGCATGTACGGCTTGGCGTCGCCCGCGGCCGGCAGCGGGTCCGGCATGCTGCGGGGGCTCGCGCGCGCGGACGGGTTCATGGTTGTGCCGCCGCACGGGCTCGAGCTCGGCGCTCCCGTGGCGTGCATCCCGCTCCCGTGGGGGCGCCCGCTCGGCGAGGGTGCGCCGTCGTCCTCCGCGAAGGCGAAGGCCGCGCCGACCGAAAAGGCCAAGCCGAAGCGGCGGACCGTCGGTTCCCAGGACCCCGTGGACTGGAGCGCCCTCGACGCGTGATACGCCCCGCGGTGCGGGCCGCCGTCGAAAATGGTATCGGAGTCGATATCGGCCTCGATTATGGGCAGTATGGACCCATGAGCAACGAGTCGCGCATTGTGGACATCAACGAGGATTCCCTGCACGTCGGCCATCCCGAGACCTCGGCGGCGGGCCTGACGGCCGTCGCCGTCGCGCTCCAGCGCGGCCTCGAGCAGGCCGGCCCGCTGCGCACGGTGCGCTCCCTGGCCCGGATCAACCAGCGCGGCGGCTTCGACTGCCCCGGCTGCGCGTGGCCAGAGTCCAACGGGCACCGCAAGGCAGCAGAGTTCTGCGAGAACGGTGCGAAGGCCGTGGCCGAGGAGGCCACCGTCTCCGCCGTGACGCCCGAGTGGTGGGAGTCCCACCCCATCGAGACCCTGCGCAACAAGACCGACTACTGGCTGTCCAAGCATGGCCGCATCACCGAGCCCGTGGTCCTGCGCCCCGGCGACGACCGCTATCGCCGCATCTCCTGGACGGACGCGTTCGACCTCGTCGCTGAGCACATCAACGCGACCACGCCGGACCGCTGCGTCTTCTACACGTCCGGCCGCACCGCGAACGAGACAGCGTTCATGTACCAGCTGTTCGCCCGCAGCCTCGGGACCAACAACCTTCCGGACTGCTCCAACATGTGCCACGAGTCCTCCGGATCGGCGCTCAACCCGACGATCGGGATCGGGAAGGGGACGGTGACCCTCGAGGACATCCACGAGGCCGAGCTCATCCTCGTCGTCGGCCAGAACCCCGGGACCAACCACCCCCGCATGCTCTCGGCGCTCAAGGAGTGCCGCGACCGCGGCGGGAAGGTCGTGGCCGTCAACCCGCTTCCCGAGGCCGGCCTCCTGCACTTCAAGGACCCGCAGACCGTCTCGGGCTACGTGGGCGAGGGTGCGACCATCGCGGACGAGTTCCTGCAGATCAAGGTGGGCGGGGACCTCGCGCTGTTCCAGGCGCTCGGTCACCTCCTCCTCGAGGAGGAGCGGCGCGTGCCGGGCAGCATCGTGGAACGTGCGTTCGTCGACGCCCGGACCGATGGCTTCGCGGCCTACGAGGCCGCCCGCGCCGAGATCGACTGGGACGAGACTGAGCGCGCGACGGGCCTGTCGAGGCTCGAGATCGCCACGGTCGCGAACCTCCTCGCCAAGTCCAAGGCCACGGTGGTCTGCTGGGCGCTGGGCCTGACCCAGCAGCCGCACTCGGTGGACACGATCCGCGAGATCGTCAACGTCCTCCTGCTCCAAGGCAACTTCGGCAAGCCTGGCGCGGGTGCCTGCCCCGTGCGCGGGCACTCCAATGTCCAGGGCGACAGGACCATGGGCATCTGGGAGAAGCCCAAGGAATGGCTGCTCGCCGCCCTGGACAGTGAGTTCGGCATCACGACGCCCCGCGAGCACGGCCATGACTCCACCGAGACGCTTGAGGCCTTCGAGAAGGACGAGGTGGATGTGTTCGTCTCCCTCGGCGGCAACTTCGCGCAGGCCAACTCGGACACCGATGCGCTCGAGGCAGGCATGCAACGCGCCGGTCTCACGGTGCACATCTCCACCAAGCCGAACCGCTCCCACGTGGTCCACGGGAAGACGTCTCTCATCCTGCCCACGCTCGGGCGCACCGATCGGGACGACAAGCACCCCAAGGGCCGCCAGTTCCTCTCCGTCGAGGACTCGATGTCCATGGTGCACGCGACCCAGGGACGGCTCGAGCCCATCTCGGAGCACCTCCTCTCCGAACCCGTGATCGTGGCGCGCCTCGCGGCGGCCACCCTGGGGGAGGACCACGCGGTGGACTGGCGCGCGATGGCCGAGGACTACGACGTGATCCGCGACCACATCGCCCGGGTCCTGCCCGGCTTCGAGGACTTCAACCGCCGCGTCCGCGACAAGAACGGCTTCCAGCTGCCCAACCCGCCGCGCGATTCCCGGACCTTCGCCACGGATGCCGGTCGGGCGCACTTCACGGTCAGCCCGCTCGAGTACCTCGAGGCCCCCGCTGGGTACCTCATCCTCCAGACCATCCGGAGCCACGACCAGTACAACACGACGTTCTATGGGCAGGACGACCGCTACCGGGGCATCAAGGACGGCCGCCGCGTGATCCTGATCCACCCCGAGGACCTCGCGGCGCTCGGCCTCGCTGACCGAGAGCTCGTGGACGTGGTGAGCGTCTTCAACGGCGAAGAGCGCCGCGCGGACCGTTTCCGCCTCGTCTCGTACCCGACCGCGAAGGGCTGTGCGGCCGCCTACTTCCCCGAAGCGAACGCGCTCGTGCACCGGGAGAACGTTGCCCGCGAGTCCAACACCCCGGGCTTCAAGGCGATCACGGTGCGCTTCGAGCGGCACACGCCCGGGGACAGCACGGCCCATGCGGGACAATTGAGCTGAGGCATGCGCCTCAGGGACAAGACGAGGAGGACGCCATGGGCCGGCTGAGCCAGCGCCGCAAGGTGCACAAGTACGTCCTGGGCAGCGAGCATCCCGTCCGGCACAAGGAGGACGTCCTCGCCGTGGAGGAACCCCTCGAGATCCGCCTGACCGGGCCCGCAGGCACCCTCAAGTACAGCGTCACGATGCGCACGCCCGGGAACGACTTCGAGCTTGTGGCAGGGTTCCTCGTCTCGGAGGGAGTGGTCTGGGAGTCTGAGCAGCTCGTCTCCGAGCGCTTCTGCGCGGGCGAGGATGCCGACGGGCACCAGACGTTCAACGTGGTCGACGCGCAGCTGAGGCCCGGCGTCGTCCTCCCCGATCTCGGGCGGAACGTCGTCACCTCGAGCGCGTGCGGGATCTGCGGGACGGACTCGATCGATGCCGTCCGCCGCTCGTCCCACTACAGCCCCGCGGACGACGGCGTGCGCCTCCTCCCGGAGCTCGTCGCCGGCCTGCCCGCTCGCCTGCGGTCGGCCCAGGCCCTGTTCGACAGGACGGGCGGCGTGCATGCCGCGGGCCTGTTCTCGATCCACGACGACGGAACCCGCGCCGAACTCGAGTGCCTCCGCGAGGACGTGGGCCGGCACAACGCGGTGGACAAGGTGGTGGGCTGGGCGCTCCGCGAGGGCCGGCTGCCCCTCTCCGGGACGGTCCTCCAGGTCTCCGGACGAGCCTCCTTCGAGCTCGTGCAGAAGGCCGCGATGGCCGGCATCCCCGTCCTCGCCGCGGTGAGTGCACCCTCGACGCTCGCCGTCGAGCTCGCCGAGGAGTCCGGCGTGACGCTCATCGGGTTCAGCCGGGGTGACGGGTTCAATGTGTACGCGGGGCATGAGCGGCTCATCCCCGGCTCCTGAGGTGAGCGGGCTCTCGGCGTGGCATGACATCGCGGCCGGGCCCGAATCGTGACAGGTGCGGCGTTCCGCCGCGCCGTACGGGGGAGTAGTTTGATACCCAGCGGTTAGTCAACTGATTGGATATTCGCCCCGTGCACGACGATCGCCTGATCACCGAGGCCCGCATCGACCGGTTCTTCCGGGAGCGCCTGACTCCAGCCGTCTATCGGCGCACGCTGCCCCTCAGAGCCGAGCGATGGGATGCGCCCGGTGAGCCGGTGCCGTTCGGGAACGCCCTCGCACAGGACTTCCGGCCGGCCGCCTCGGGCGAGGAATGGGGCCCCGCGTGGGGCACCATGTGGCTGCACCTCACCGGCCGCATCCCGCCGGGGTGGGGCGGACCTGGGACCGATCTCGAGGTCCTTGTGGACCTCGGCTACACCGATCAGCAGCCCGGCTTCCAGTGCGAGGGACTCGTGTGGCTCCGCGACGGCGGCATCGTCAAGGCGCTCAACCCGCGCAACCAGTACATCCCCGTCAGCGCGCTCGCGGCGGGGCCGGAAGCCGCAGCTGGCCGAGAAGATGTCGACTTCTACGTCGAGGCGGCCGCGAACCCAGACCTGGCCCAGGACTGGCGCTTCGAGCCGACCCGGCTCGGGGACAAGACCACGGCCGGCGAGGCGCCCCTGTACCGGCTCGGTGCCCTCGTCATCGCAGAGCGGGACACGACCGTGTGGGAGCTCGTCCAGGATGTCTGGGCGATCCGGGGCCTCATGCACGAGCTGCCCGACAATCGGCCCCGGCGCCACCTCATCCTGCGGGCCCTCGAGCGCATGCTCGACGTCATGGACCCGCACGACGTCGCCAGCACGGCCGCCGCGGGCCGCGCGGCGCTCGCGGGGGTGCTTGCCTCTCCGGCCGAGGCCAGCGCGCACCGGATCGTCGCCACGGGCCATGCGCACATCGATTCGGCGTGGCTGTGGCCCCTCCGCGAGACGCAGCGCAAGTGCGCCCGGACCTTCTCGAACGTCGTCGCCCTCATGGACCGCGACCCGGACCTCACGTTCGCCTGCTCGTCGGCGCAGCAGCTCGCGTGGATCCGCGACGGTTATCCGCAGCTCTTCGAACGGATCAAGGAGAAGGCCGCCGAGGGCCGGTTCGTCCCCGTGGGCGGCATGTGGGTGGAAGCGGACACCAATATGCCCGGCGGGGAGGCGATGGCCAGGCAGTTCGTCGAGGGCAAGCGGTTCTTCCTCGCAGAGTTCGGCGTCGAGTGCGAGGAGGCCTGGCTGCCCGACTCGTTCGGGTACTCGGCCGCGCTTCCCCAGATTGTCCGGGCCGCTGGCAGCCGCTGGTTCCTCACCCAGAAGCTCTCGTGGAACCAAGCGAATCGGTTCCCGCACCACAGCTTCTTCTGGGAGGGGATCGATGGCTCCCTCGTGTTCACGCACTTCCCGCCCGCAGACACGTACAGCTCGGACCTGAGCGCCTCGAATCTCGCCCACGCCGAACGCACGTTCCGGGAACACGGCCGCGCGTCCGTCTCACTCGTACCGTTCGGTTTCGGCGACGGCGGCGGGGGGCCCATGCGGGAGATGATGGCGGCGGCCCGCCGGTACGCCGACCTCGAGGGCTCGCCCCGCGTCCGAGTCGGCACCCCGCGGGAGTTCTTCCTCGAGGCCGAGGCCGAGTACACGAGTGCGCCGGTCTGGACGGGGGAGATGTACCTCGAGAAGCACCGCGGGACGTACACCGCGCAGGCGCGGACCAAAGCGGGGAACCGGCGGAGCGAGCACCTCCTGCGCGAGGCCGAGCTCTGGTGCTCTACCGCCGCGGTCCGGTTCGGTATGCCCTACCCGGCGGACGAGCTCCACCGCCTCTGGCGCCTGACGCTCCTACAGCAGTTCCACGACATCCTGCCGGGCAGCTCGATCGCCTGGGTGCACCGCGATGCCGAACGGAACTATGCTGCGATCGAGCGGGACCTCGAGGTCCTCATCGGCAGCGCGGCGAAGGCGCTCGTCGGCACGGGCGAGCGCGACATCTTCCTCAACGCGGCGCCCCACGCGCGAGGCGGCGTGCCCGCGCTCGGAGGGGGCGCCGTCGTGCGCGGACCTGAAGATGACGCGCGAGGCGAGGCGCGCCTCGAACCACGTGCGGCGGGCGGCTGGGTGCTCGACAACGGCGTGGTCCGTGCGGAGATCGACGGTGATGGACTCCTCGTGGCGCTCGTCGACGCGGCGACCGGTCGGAACGCGATCGCGCCGGGCTCGTTCGGCAACCTCCTCGAGCTCCACCGGGATACGCCCAACGAGTGGGACGCCTGGGACCTCGATGAGTTCTACCGGCATAACGTCGTGCAGCTGACCGGGGCGGTGCGGGTGGCGCCCGCCGCGGCCGCCCCGCACGGCGAGGGAAGCGGCGTGCAGGGCGTGGCGGTGCTGGAGGTCGAGCGAGCGTTCGGCGAGTCCAGCGTGCGGCAGCGGCTCGTGCTCGAGGCAGGGGCGGCGGGGCTGCGGATCGAGACGGACGTCGACTGGCACGAGCGGCAGAAGCTCCTCAAGCTCGGCTTCGGCCTCGACCTGCGCGCGGACCGCAGCGCCTCGGAGACGCAGTTCGGCCACGTCTTCCGGCCTGTCCCAGTCACCACCTCGTGGGACGCGGCACGGTTCGAGATCTGCGCCCACCGTTGGATCCACGTCGCCGAGCCGGGCTACGGCGTCGCGATTGCCAACTGCACGGCGTACGGTCACGACGTCACTCGCACGGTGCGCACCGGCGAGCGGCCCGCTGGAGCGTCCGGCGAGTGGGCAAAGGGCGACGGGGGCACGACCACGACCGTGCGGCTCTCGCTGCTCAAGGCGCCGCTGTACCCGGACCCGACGGCAGACGAGGGCGCGCACAGCTTTGCAGTGGTCGTGGTGCCGAACGCCGGGATTCCCGACGCCGTGCGTGAGGGCTACAACGCCAATCTCCCGGCACGGACGGTGCGCGGCGGCCGGGGGATCGAGCCCCTCGTGACTGTGGACCATCCGGGGGCCGTCGTTGAGGCCGTCAAACTGGCCGAGGACGGGAGTGGAGACGTGATCGTGCGCCTGTACGAGTCTCTGGGGGCCAGGACGCGGGCGTCAGTCCGGGCTGGCTTCGACTGTGCGGGCGTCGAGGCGGTGGACCTGCTCGAGAGGCCCCTGAGGGGGAGCGTGCCGACGCCGATCGAGTCCGGCGACGAAGGCGTTGCCAGCCTGAGGCTGCGCCCGTTCGAACTCGTCACCCTTCGGCTGCGTCGGGCCTGAAGGGGCCGGGCCTCGAAAGGGGCCTTCCGGGCTTAAAGCCGGGCTCTTCTGGCCTTAAAAGGCTGAGTGGTGGGGGGCCCCGGCCCGCCCCACACAAACCCCCCAAAAAAAAAAAAAAAAAAAACACCACAAACAC
>NZ_JAVFJK010000007.1:158105-242558 GCF_030908215.1 Sinomonas sp. ASV486
GGCGGGGGGGGGGGGGGGGGGGGGGGCCGGGGGGGGGGTGGGGGGTGTGCTGGGGGGGGGGGGGGGCGCCCCCCCCCCCCCGCCACTCATCCCCCCAATGAAGAACGACCCCTGTCCCCCAGACAGGATGTGTTCACACATTCATGATTGTGGCATGAACTAATGAAAATGTGAACTCAGTTCTTCACCTCAGTGGACTTATTACGTGGAAGGCCCTTTGCCAGGGTACGCCGTCGTGCCGCGACGCCCGCGATCCAGATAATTGCGAGGCCCGCGAGGAGGAGCAGGACGGCGGAGTAGTTCATCGTCTGCATGACGGCAACCCACGAGGCGGGCATGAGTACGAACGTGTTGGTGGACGCGAGCAGGAGGTATCCAGCCGCGAGGAGCCCCGCGGAGCAGCGCAGCACGGCACGTCCGGAACTCCGTGCGTGCCGCACAAGGCTCGGCACGAGGACGAGGCCCGTGAAGGACGGATAGATGCGGCCAAGGCCAGCGTAGAGGTCGAACCACTCGCGGTTGTCGCCAGCGGCGAGCCCTACTGTCGACGGAAGGCGTCCCAGAAGCAGGAAGGACACGACCGTGCCGACTCCGGCTGCCGCGAGGGCTGCCAGGCCCCACGGGCCGAGCAGGATGCGCTGGGCGCCCAGGGCGTTGAAGGCACGCGAGATCCTCACGGCCATGAGGAGGCAGATCCCGTACAGCAGGAACCGCAGGATGAGGTTGGCGAGATTGATACCGCCCAGAGCCGCATCTATGGCGAGGTACGGACCTTCGATGCTCAACAGGACCGCCATGGCGACGAGCGCGAAGAGCCAGAGCATGAGCCGGTTCTCACGACGCAGCGCGGCAGGGATGCGGACCACGGCGAGCGCAAGTGCGAGCCCGAAAGTGATCCAGGCGAGACCGGTCACCCCAGATGCTCCCAGACGCGCAGCGCCGCACGCTCATCGATGGTCTGACGGCGCAGGCCCCTGCCGAGTTCGCCGAGCCGTTCCGACGCCATGAAGGCGAGCTCGGCCGTGGGCAGCCGCTTGACTGCCAGCTCGCACGAAGCGTGCGGCCACCCTGCCTCCGTGGCGGTGACGAGTCCCGTCACGACGAGCCCGTTGCACAGGCCGACCCCCGCCTCGCGCGCGGTGCTGACGGCAAGCTCGGGGCTGAGCCGATTGGCCCGCAGCTGTGCTGAGAGGTTCTGGGGCGCGATTCCGGCGGCCTCGCTCACACGCTGGCGGAGGTCGCCGTCGTCGATCGCGTCGACCCAGTGCCGGACGTCCGCCTCGCAGGTCGTGCACTCGAGTCCGGCGTGGGTCACCGGCGCCGCCGAAGGAACAAGAGGCAGCACGGGGCTCCCGCCGCCGCGCACGAGGAGTTCCTCGAGGAGGCGCGGCGTCGCGACCTGACTCAGGAGCTCCCCGTCGGTCGGCGCCGCCGTGCCGCGCGCGAGGTCGGTGTACGGAGTGAAATGGGCCAATCCGAGGACCGGGTTCTCGCCGTAGGCGCGCGCTATGGCCACGACCGTGGTCTCGGTGACCTTGCCTCGGACCATCTGCTGCGCGAGCGTGCTGCGCTTGACTCCGGATTGCCTGCAGACGTCTGCCGCGGACCTCCCGGGCGCCAGTTCCTGCAGCCAATCACGGAACACGAGTGCCGAAACCGGCATGGACCCCCCCTTGCATCTGCATTCCACAAGATACTTCAGTCCTGCGTTCCTTCCTGATTTTACGTTGTCACGTTGCTGCCCTATGCTGGATGAAGCCCGCCGGCTCGCGCACCCCCCAATCGCGAGTCGGCGGGCCTTTCACGTTTCAGGAGAATTCATGAGCATGCAGACTGCGGCGTGGAGCTCGCTGCATCAGATCTCGCGCACCACGGACGGAAGGAACCCGTTCAGCCGTGCGACGATCCGGCGCGTCCTCACCTTCGCCAAGCCCCACCGCACCCGGCTGATCGCCTTCGTGGCGGCCTCGATCGTCGCGGCCGTCCTCGCCGTTGCCACACCCGTCCTCGCCGGCCAGGTCGTGGACGCGATCGTGGCCAAGGGCGCGGTGTCGACCGTTCTGTGGCTCGCCGTGCTGATCGCGATCGTCGCAGTCGCTGACGCGGGCTTCGGAATGCTCACGCGGTGGCTCTCCTCGACGATCGGCGAGGACGTCATCCTCGACCTGCGGCGCGCGGTGTTCGACCACGTGCAGACGATGCCGATCGCGTTCTTCACCCGTACCCGCACCGGCGCACTCGTGAGCCGCCTCAACAACGACGTGATCGGCGCACAGGCCGCGTTTGCCGGCACGCTCTCCGGAGTGGTGAGCAACGCCGTCGCCCTCGTGCTGACGGTCGCGGTCATGGCCCAGAAGTCGTGGCTCGTGACCGTCCTCGCGCTCGTCCTCCTGCCGGTGTTCCTCATCCCCGCGCGCCGGATCGGCTCGCGCGTCGCGAACCTGCGCCGCGAGGCCGCCGCGCACAACTCGGCGATGAGCACCCAGATGACGGAGCGCTTCTCGGCGCCCGGTGCAACGCTCATCAAGCTCTTCGGCCGGCCCGAGGAGGAGTCGCGCGAGTTCGCGCTCCGCGCCCGCCGGGTGCGGGACATCGGAATCCGCTCCTCGATGCTCTCGTTCACGTTCATCACGGCCCTCACGCTCGTCTCGGCTCTTGCGCTCGCGCTCGTCTACGGGGTCGGTGGCTGGCTCGCGATCGACGGGCACCTTGCGGCGGGCGACGTCGTCGTGCTCGCCCTGCTCCTGACCCGTCTCTACGCGCCGATCACCAACCTCTCCAATGCCCGCGTCGAGATCATGAGCGCGCTGGTCAGCTTCGAGCGCGTCTTCGAGGTGCTCGACCTCGTTCCGATCATCCGCGAGAAGGACGAAGCGCGGCCGCTTGCCAGCGGGCCCGTCTCGGTTGAGTTCGACGACGTTCGCTTCGCCTACCCGAGTGCGGACAAGGTCTCGCTCGCGTCCCTCGAGGAGGTCGCGGTGCTCGACACGCGCGGCGGGGAGGAGGTGCTGCATGGCGTCTCGTTCCGCGTCGAGCCGGGTCAGACCGTGGCGCTCGTCGGGTCCTCCGGTGCGGGCAAGTCGACCATCGCCCAGCTGCTCTCGCGTCTGTACGACGTCGACTCCGGCGCCGTGCGGATCGGTGGCACCGACGTTCGGGACACGACGTTCGCCTCGATGCGCGGGACTGTGGGGATGGTGACCCAGGACGGCCACCTCTTCCACGAGACCATCGCCGCGAACCTGCGCCTCGCCCGGCCCGAGGCCTCCGACGAGGCTCTGTGGGACGCGCTGCAGCGTGCCCGGCTCGAGGACATGGTGGGCTCGCTGCCCGATGGGCTGGACACCGTGGTGGGGGAGCGCGGATACCGGCTCTCGGGCGGCGAGCGGCAGCGCCTGACCATTGCGCGGCTCCTGCTCGCCGCGCCCCACGTGGTCATCCTCGACGAGGCCACGGCCGCACTGGACTCGACGAACGAGGCAGCCGTCCAGGCCGCCCTGAGCGAGGCACTCGAGGGGCGCACGGCTGTCGTGATCGCACACCGCCTGTCAACGATCCGCGCGGCCGATCAGATCCTCGTGGTCGAGGGCGGCCAGATCGTGGAGCGCGGCACCCATACTGAGCTCCTCGCCGCTGACGGCCGCTATGCGGAGCTGTACCTGACCCAGTTCTCGGAGGCCTCCGCCACTGCCGACGACTACGCCCAGTAGAGGCCGTCTGCCCCCGGCGCGGGGTTAGGTCTCTGCTGTGCGGAGTCACGTCCCTGCGATGCGGGGTCAGCGGATAGTCTCGGACTGTGCCTGACCGGATCATCGTTTCTGCCGTATGCGTCTACGCACCTGACGGGCGCCTCCTGACCGTCCGGAAGCGCGGGACTGACCGATTCATGCACCCGGGTGGCAAGCCTGAGCCTGGCGAGTCCGCGGCCGAGGCCGCGAGCCGGGAGTTGTCCGAAGAGGTCGGGATCGCGATTGCGGCCGAGGACCTTGTGCCGTTTGGCGTCTGGATTGCCAAGGCCGCGAACGAGGCCGGCACCGAGATCGAGGGCACAGTGTTCCTTGCCCCCGGAGAATATGATCCGCGCGAAGTCCGTCCGGCGGCCGAGATCGCTGAACTGCGCTGGATCGACCCGTCGGCGGAACCCGATGCCGACCTCGCGCCGCTCCTCACGGACCACGTTCTCCCCGAGCTCACTCGGCAGCCAACGAGCTCTGCGCGACGACACGAGTGACCCCGCGTTGTTGGGAGGTGACCCGCATCCGGGGGAGGTGACCCCGGGTCGTTGGGAGTGCTCGGGGAACATTCAGCTCGGGCCTCGCAGCTGGGAGCCGCGTGGGAAGTCGGTGAACTTGGGTTGAACACTCGAGGGAACTGGCCATAGTCCTCCCTACTCGCGGGTAGCTTGGTTGACCGTGACCTTCTCCCGCCGCAGTTTCCTCTCAGCCGCCTCCCTCGCGGCAGTCGGCGCGGCAGCCCTTCCCGGCGCCGCGCCGTCGCCCGTCCGCAGCGTCGCCCAAGCGGCCTTGCCCAGCCCCGAAGCCTCGGGAATCGACCACATCATCGTGGTGATGATGGAGAACCGTTCCTTTGACCACTTCCTCGGCTGGCTGCCAGGCGCCAACGGGAAGCAAGCCGGTCTGAGCTATATCGACCGATACGGGGTCCCCCACGGGACGCACCACCTCACCGACTACCAGGGCTGCAGCCATCCCGACCCCGACCACTCGTACGAGGGTGGACGCATCCAGTTCAACAACGGCAAGTGCGACGGCTGGCTCCGCTCCGGAGACAACGACGACTTCGCCGTCGGCTACTACACGTCGGCCGACCTCGCGTTCTGGGCGCAGGCCGCGCCGGGCTGGACGGTGTGCGACAACTACTACGCGGCCGTCATGGCGGAGACCTACCCGAATCGCTTCTACCAGCACGCCGCGCAGACGGACCGGATCCACAACTCAAGCGTCAACGCAACCATGCCGACCATCTGGGACAGCCTCGCCAAGGCGGGGGTCAGCGGGAAGTACTACTACTCCGACGTCCCGTTCCTCGCTCTGTGGGGCACCAAATACCTCCCCATCTCGGCTCCGTACGCGACATTCCTGAGCGACTGCGCGGCCGGGACCCTCCCCGCCGTGAGCTTTGTGGACCCGCGCTTCCTGGAGGAGGGCACCGGCACGTCCGGCGACGACCATCCGCACGCCGACGTCCGATCGGGCGAGCTGTTCCTCAACGAGGTCTACAGTGCGGTCACGAAGTCGCCGCAGTGGTCCCGCACCCTTCTCGTCGTGAACTTCGACGAGTGGGGAGGCTTCTACGACCACGTCGCGCCGACCACAGCCCCCGACGTGAGCCCGACGACGGCCCTGCGCGGCTTCCGCGTCCCGGCGCTCGCGGTCTCCCCCTATGCGCGCCGTGGGGCAATCGCCTCCGGAACCTACGACCACACGTCCGTGCTCAAGGCCATCGAGTGGCGCTGGAATCTCCCGGCACTCACCCCGCGCGACGCCAACGCCGCGAACATCGCCGAGGTCCTCGACTTGCGGAGCGCTCCGAACCTCAGCGCGCCCACCTACCTCGTTCCGCCGTTCGTGGCCGGCACACCGTGCACGCCGCTGCCCGGCGGCGACCCAGAAGACGAGTGGCACCCCCTCAAGGCCCGCGCCATCGCGGAAGGATGGAAGCTCGCATGACCCGCTCTCGACTTGCCACGGGCGTACTTGCCTCTGCCGCACGACGCCGGCGACTCGCCGTCGTCCTCGCTGCCCTCGCTGTGCTTGCGCTCGCCGCAGTCGCACTCGTGCGCGGCGGGGCGGGCCAGCCCGCTGCCGCGGACGACGCGAACCCGCGCTACCTCCCGCCCAGTGCACACGTCTTCGTCATCAACCTCGAGAACAAGGGCTACGACGAGACGTGGGGCCCGGCGTCGAAGGCGCCGTACCTCTCGCAGACGCTGCGCGGCCAGGGTGTGCTGCTCAACACCTACTACGGGATCGGGCACAACTCCCTTGACAACTACATCGCCGAGGTCTCGGGCCAGGGGCCGAACGGCCAGACCCAGGCCGACTGCCAGACCTACAGCCCGTTCATCCAGACAGGAACGGCCGCGCAGGGGCAGGCCGTGGGCAGCGGCTGCGTGTACCCCTCCGGCGTGCCGACCCTGGCGGGCCAGCTCACCCAGGCCGGGAAGACGTGGAAGGGCTACATGGAGGACATGGGCACGCCCTGCCGCCATCCGCAGCTCGGGGCCGTCGATGACACCCAGAGGGCCCGCGTGGGCGACCAGTACGCCGCTCGACACAATCCCTTCGTGTACTTCGCGGGGATCACGGGCTCTCCGGACTGCGCCGCGAACGACGTCGACCTGTCCGCACTGAGCGGCGACGTCTCCTCTCCGTCGACCACCCCCACGGTCTCGTTCATCACGCCGAACCTGTGCCACGACGGCCACGACTCCCCCTGCGTCGACGGCGAGCCAGGTGGCCTCGTGTCCGCGGATGCGTGGCTCAAGCAGTGGGTCCCAGTGATCACGGGCTCGCCAGCATTCAAGCAGGACGGCGTCCTCGTCATCACGTTCGACGAGTCGGACGGTCCCCAGCAGGACGCTAGCGCGTGCTGCGGTGAAGGGCCGGGACCGAACGCCCCGCTGCCCGGCATCACGGGAATGGGCGGCGGCCGCGTCGGCGCGCTTGTGCTCTCCCCTTTCACCGCGGGCGGCACGTGGTCCACGACCTCGTACAACCACTACAGCCTGCTCGCCAGCATCGAGGACCTCTACGGCCTGCCGTTCCTCGGCTACGCGGGCGCTCCGGGGCTCAACCGGTTCGGGCTGGATGTGTACAACAAGGGCGTCTGACCCCGGGTCGTGGGGTCAGGGCTGGGCCCGGCGCAGGACGCTCGCGAGGAGCAGGTCCTTCGCCGGGCCCTTCACGTCCCACGTGTAGTGCAGCTCGTTGGGTCCGACGGCGTCGTAGTGGACGCGGTAGTCGTCCGGCGAGCACCAGTGGGCGCCGTCCGCGGCTGCGCCGGTCAGGTCGACGGTGTGGAAGGGGCGGCCGTCGGGGAAGTGCACGTCCATGGCGCCCGGCGAGGCGGCGGGCCGCCACACGTATTCGCGCTCGGCGTGGCCCTCGTGCGAGCCCCAGCGCACGGTGCCGTCCTCGCGCTGGAGGAGGGCGCCGTCGTGCGCGGGGTCCGGGAGAGGCGAGAAGGTGACGGTGCCGCTGAAGCTGCCGCGCGTGCCTGTGGCGCGGTCCAGCATGACCCGCTCGACGGTCCAGGAGCCAGCGAGGTACGCGCGCAGATCAGGCACGGAATACGACAAGTGCCCCCGACCGGAATCGAACCGATGACCTGC
Organism: Sinomonas sp. ASV486; assembly: GCF_030908215.1. Lineage (GTDB taxonomy): Bacteria > Actinomycetota > Actinomycetes > Actinomycetales > Micrococcaceae > Sinomonas > Sinomonas puerhi. The sequence continues at coordinate 165,460 of NZ_JAVFJK010000007.1, forward strand.
CCTTTAGGAGAGGGCCGCTCTATCCTACTGAGCTACGGGGGCCGGCCCGGTGGCCGGGCACGGCATCAAGCATACCGGGTGGCGCGGTGTCTCCTGACACGTCTGGGCCACCTGGAACAACGCGCCCGCGCGCGTCGGTGCGCGGCTCGGCTGGGTGGGACGGCTGGGTAGCTAGGCTGGGCGGGTGGCACACCCCGACGACGCCGAGCGCACCGAGAACGCTGCGGGCCCTGTCATGACCGACCGCATCCGGCACTACCTCGGGGCATGGTCGGCCGTGAGCGTGGTCCAGTTCTTCGTCGCCGAGGCCGCCGTGATCGCGGCCTGGCGTGGTCCCGCGCCGTACACCCGCCGCTTGAACCTCATCAGCGACCTGGGCCAGATGCACTGTGGACTGCATGGGACCCGTGAGGTCTGCTCGCCACTGCACACACTCATGAATGTCTCGTTCGTGCTCCAAGGGGTCGGAATGGTGATCGCAGCACTGCTCATCACCTCGGCGGTGCTGCGCGTCGCGGCGTACGGGCCCGCAGTCCGCGCGGAGGCGAGGCTTTCCGAGGCTCTCGCACGGGCCGGCACGCGACGCACGACGGCGCTGCCCGGCTTCCGCGCGCGGGCGGCGGTGGCGCTCGGGGTGGCTCCCGGGGGCGGGCCCGTTTCCAGGCATCGAGCCATCGTCGTGCCCCGCGCAGCGACCCTCGCCGTCCGGATCCTGCTCGGCGTGGCAGGGGTAGGCGTGGCCGTGGTGGGGTTTGTTCCGCAGGACTCCCAGGAAGCCGTGCACCTCGCGGGGGCGGGGGCGTACTTCCTCGGGGGCTCGCTTGCGCTCGTGGTCCTCGGCGTCCTGTGGATCAGGCGTACGGCTGCCGCATGGCCCGTGCTGCTGTGCGGGGCCTCGGCATTCGCCGCCACGGTGATCGGCGGCGCGGTGGCCCTTCACGTGCCCGAGCCCGGAACGCTCGAGCGGTTCATGGGCTATCCGATCACCGCAGGCATCGCCGTGGCGGGCGCCGTCATCGCCTACAGGCTTGGCGTCCCCGCACGGCAGGCAAGGGCTCTGCGCCGCGCGGGCCGCTGACCCCAGCGGAAGGCGCGTCAGTCCGCGGAGGCGGGTACCGGCGTCGTGCGCTCCCGACGGGCGAGGAGCGCGGCGGCCCCCGCCCCGACCAGGATGAGGAACAGGAGCACCCACCCAGCCACGACGAGGGCCGAGGCGAGCACCGCCGAGCCGGCGTCGGCCCCGGGGGACACGGCGGAGTCGACGGCGACGTTGCCCCACAGGCGTACGACGGTGAACACGGCGACGAGCGCGAACGCACCCCAGCGGAGGGCCTTGGACTTGAGCCAGGTTCCGAAGACGAGCAGGAACGTGAAGCCCGCAAGGAGCGGGAAGATGGTCCCGGCTGTCTTGTGGACGTAGCTGAGCTGCCCGCGCGCGGCGTCGTCGAGGGCGGTCTGCAGCTGGTGCGCGTAGTCGGGCGAGAATCCGCCGATGAGCGAGTCCGGCATGGGGAGACCGCCCGAGAGCTGGGTCATCTGCTGGAGCGTGAGCAGGTGGTAGTACCAGAACATGAAGAGGCTCGCCCCGAGCCCGGCGATGATGATGAGCCGCGCGTTACCCTGAGCACGTTCGGGGCTACGGGTTGTTGTCGGGTTCGTCGGGTTGACGGGCTGGCCGGAGCGGGTGGTGGGCGCAACAGCCGCGCGGTCGCCATGCTTGCGCGCCCGCTGGGCGGGGGTCTTCGACATGCCCCCATTATCCGTCCTCACGTATTGGTCTCCGTGTTCCTCCTTGATGGCCTCCTCAGTGGCGACCTCGGTGGTGCCCTCACTGGTGCCCTCGGTGGTGCCCTCGGTGGTGCCCTCGTCCCGCGGGTAGGCTGGACGCGTGGCTGAGACCAGTAATTCCCTCCGCGCCCTTCCCGACCTCGACCCCGCACTCTCTGACGCCGATCTGGCTGCGGCGCTCGTGCGCGCGGCCGGGAACCTCGCGCTGGCCATGCGCAGCGAGGGGCTCGACGCCGAGCGCAAGACGTCCGTCTCCGACATTGTGACCGCCGCGGACAAGGCCGCCGAGGCCTACGTCCTCGCCCAGCTGAGCCGCTGTAGGCCCGATGACGGAGTGTTCGGCGAGGAGGGCACCGACGTGCCATCCGCGTCGGGCAGGACCTGGGTCATCGATCCCGTGGACGGCACGTACAACTTCTTCGCTGGTTCGACCTACTGGTGCTCGGCCCTCGCGCTGCGCGGCCCAGCCGCCAGCTCGGACGCCGATCCCGAGTCGCTCCTCGGCGCGATCTACCAGCCGCAGGAGGACAAGCTCTGGCTCGGCGGCCCGGGGACCCCTTCGATGCTCAATGGCAGCCCGCTCGAAGGCCCAGCCGACGCGCCTCTCGGCATGCTCGGCACCGCGACGTCCATCCAGCCGCGTTGGCTGGAACAGCCGTACTCGGCGATGCCGTGGCATGCGGCTGCTGTCCAGGCCGCGTCGATCCGTATCCTCGGCTCAGGCTCGTGCGATCTCGCCCGCGTGGCCGAGGGCGAGATCGGCGCATGGTTCCAGCACTCGTGCCCTCAGTGGGACTGGCTCCCCGGCAAGGCGATCGTCACCGCGGCCGGCGGAACCACCGCCACCGTCGAGGTCAACGGCCTCACCTGGTTCGCAGCAGGAGGCACGACGGCGGTCGGCGAGATCGTCGACGCCCTCGCCTCTGCGCGGCTCGTCTGACGTCTTCACGCCTGCCCGTCCGGCCAGAAGCCAACCGGACGGGCGGACGCGCGCGGGACGGAGGGCCAGCGGCCAACCGGCTGGCGGGACAACCGCGCCTTGACCTTCCGGGGGCGCGGTGCTGTGCTGGAGGAGCCCTGCAGGAGCACCGCCAAGGAGGGGAACGATGGCCAGCATCGACGGTCAGGATCCAGCCCACGTTCGCGCCGAGGAGGAGGACCCCGCGCTCGACTACTCCGTGGAGCCCGATGAGGTGACGCCCGACGAAACGGCGTGGGATGAGGAGAACGGGCTGATCGACGAGGAGGAGGTCCTCATCGAGGCCGACCCCGTGGACGTCGCGGAGCAGCGCCGCAGCGTCGAGGACTAAAGCGACCACCCGGGCGACGGCCGGGATCCCCGACGGTCTGGACTCCCGACGGCCGTAACCCCGGATTGCCGACGGCCGCGGCCTCCGACTCCCGAGCAAACGCGCCCGCGACGAGGCCGTTCATTGCCCCAATGTCCTCGCGGCGGGAAAATGTAGTCAGGACTGGGGGCGGACGTCTTCGGAGGATCCGCCAGACCTCGCGGCCGCCGCTGGCCCGCCGGTAGGGAGGTTCTGCCATGTTCGAGTACTTCTCCGAGGCGCATGAACTGTTCGTGTACCGCCTCGGAATTGCCCGCGGGACGAGCCGCCGCGCGATTGTGACACTGGGGACCCTTGAACAGGAGTCTCAGCGGCGTGAGGTGAGCGCGCTCATGCTCGACCTCAGCGAGGAGGCGCGCCTGCATGCAGCAGTCCTCGAGGACTGCTTCGCCGAGCTCAAGCGCAACGTGGGCGTCCCGCCGGGGCACACTGCGGAGGGGCTCGACAGGGAGGCGCACGCCGTGCTCCGCAAGACCGCCGACGGCATCAAGGACCTCGCCGTCCTACCGCTGGCCCTCGAGGTCCTCTATGAGGCCATCGCGATGTATGAGCCGCTCACTGTCTACGCACGCGAGTGGATCAGCGTGCACCTCGCCGAACAGCTCGAGAAGTGCCTCGTGGAGCAGCTTGCCTCACGCAACCGGATTCTGGAGCTCATGCGTGAGGTCTTCGCGAGCGCTGAGACGGTCGAAGCCAGACCTCAGTGAGACCAGACCCCAGTGAGAAGCGCTAGACCGTGGTGAGAAGGCCGAACCCAGTACGAAGGTAGGTGCATGATGAGCCATCACGAGCAGGATCAGCACGAGCCGGGCCGGCATGAGACGAAGTCGGAATCGTTCATGCGGACCATGGGCCGCCTGCGCGGGCTGTACGGCCCGGCCGACCACCGGACCGCCCAAGAGCCCGAACGGCACGGTCACAACCCCGAGGATGTCAAGGAGGAGCACGAGCTCGCCGGAATCGACATCGAGACGGACAGCGAAGGCCACCACTACGGCGTCCGTAGGGCCGAATCCGCCGACTAAGCGTGCCGTGACCACAGTCAACGTGCCGTGACTACCCTCAGAACGGCGGCGGCGGTCCTGGCTCGGCCCGCGGGTCCTGCCCAAGATGGGCCCGAGCGTCCTGCCCGAGATCGTCCCGCGGGTCCTGCCCGAGATCGTCCCGCGGGTCCTGCCCAAGATCGACGAGGCCACGGAGCGCCGTCGACGGTGTTTCGCGCTCCAGATCAGTGGCGCGCTGCGCACCCGGTGCTTCAGGTTCGGCAGACGTGAAGGATGAGGATCCCGCCGACGGGTATTGCGCGCGCGGTGGAGAGTCGTCGATGTAGCCAAGGAGCCTGTCGCGATCCGACGGGGTGGTGGTCTGGGCGTAGGAGAGCATGGTTGTCCAGACGACCGTTCCCGTCGGCTCGGCGTACTGGCCTTCGGGGGCTCTGGCTGCTGCTGTCTGGCGTGCCTGGACCAGGGCGAGCGACTTGAGGGCGTGGTGCTTTCGGCACAGGTGAGCCAGGTTGTCGGCGTCGGTTCCCCCTCCGTCCTGCCACTCGTGAGTGTGGTCCAGCTCCGAGGATTCGGCGGGCTGGTTGCAGCCTGGGAATGCGCAGGTGCCGTCGCGGTAGCGCAGGAACCGGCGCATGGCTTCCGGAGGCCTGTACGCCGTCCGGCCGAGTCGAAGCGGCGTCCCGTCGGTGTCCGTGTACAGCCGATGCCAATTCGGCGCGGCGGCCGCGAGTTGGCGGGCCGTGTCCGCGTCGATGATTCCATAGCCGTCGAGATAGCCGTTGCCGGTGGCGGACCCGAGGAGCACCGCCGCGGGCAAGTGCACAACGATCTCCGCCTTCAGGGAGCCAGCGAATTCCTCCGGAACGGCGAAATTCCCCATCTGGGCTATGTCCCCAGCGTGCGAAGCAGTCGAGACGTCGGCCGTGCCGCCGACGATGTCGTCACCGCCGGCGGACGCGGCGATGGCGCCCTGCGCGACGATGACGTCCGCATGGGTCGGCTCCTCGAGGCCTGTATCCATGCGGGGGTGAGCCGCCGCGCGCGGGTCCTCCTGAGTGCGCGACCCCGCTGCAGTGGCGTCGGGTGCCTGGAGCACCCCGTTGAGGCCGAGGTGCGTCAGGGCATCGGCCCGCAGCTGAGACAGGGTGCGGTGCTCATCGGGTGTGCGGTGTTGGGCACGGGCGAGCGAATCGACGCGACGGTACAGGGCCATCCCGGTCTCGGCAGGCATGAGTGCGGTCAGCGTGACCATTCCGTCTTCCTCGGGACGTTGCCACACCCCGCGTTCCTGCGCCGCAGCTCTGCGGCGGGTCTGGATCGACTCTGGGTGCATCTTCTCGCGGAGGTCCCGGGCGGCCCGCCGGAACTCTGCCGGCGTCCGGAGGCGTCCCGTGCGGGTTCGGCATGCCTTGAGCACGGCGATGCCGTACGCCTCCCTGACCTCCTCCGGAAGCGAGGCCGCCTGATCGACGATGGCACGCGCATGCGCTTCTGTGATGTCACCGGACTCGATGGCTTCCATCACCGCAACGTGGGTGGTGCTGAGTTCGTGTGCCAGATTCATGAGGCGCGCGGCCGTGGCTTCGGAGGTTTCCTGAAGAGTGGCGATCTCGGTTACCGCGAGAGCATGGGCCACCTCTCCGGAGAGGCGCTCAGGCTGCCCGTCCCGGGAATCCAAGGGCGCCTCTGCGATCCCCTCGCGCACCCGCTCGATGGCACCCGCCTGGATCGCCGAGACCCAGGCGATCACGCGTGGCGCCTCTGCAACGAGCGCTGCGGCCTCCTCGAGCGATAGGAGCGATGGTTCCTTGGCCCAGAGCCTTCCTCTGAGCGCGCCGCCGGACCGTGGCGCGAAGATGTTCAGGTCGGCGATGGACGGGTCGAGCGCGGAGGAGAGGGCATCGGACGGCTGCGATGGTGCTTCCACGAGATCCACCCCCAAGACAGTGTCCGGCACGAAGTCGAGAACCGAGACTCGAATATTTTCGTTCGAACAAGATGCAAATTGTTCGAACTAGTGTTCCCATCCTAGTTCATGGTCGCGGGTGATGGAAGGTCCCGAGTCGGACAGCGCACGGCCCAGTGCGCGCGATGGGTGCGTCGGCAGAGTGCTGGCGGCCCGGCCTAAAATGAAAGGATCATGGATATGCTTTTCGATCCCTACGCCCACCTGCCCAAGTCCGGCCTGCCCGGCGGGGCGGAGGAACCGGATCGTGACGAGCTTCCACCCCCGCCCGAGGAGGAGTACGCCCCGGAAGACCTTCCCGCGAGTTGGCTCCCTGGATCGGATCCAGCCGACGATGCGCGGCGCGAGGCCGAGGCCCAGGCTGCGCACCTCCTCGAGGGCCTCAACCCGGAGCAGCTCGAAGCGGTGACCCACGGGGGCGCTCCCTTGCTCATCGTGGCGGGAGCCGGCTCCGGCAAGACGCGGGTTCTCTCGCACCGCATCGCCTACCTCATCGCAACCCACCGTGCCCACCACGGCGAAATCCTCGCGATCACGTTCACGAACAAAGCCGCGGCCGAGATGCGCGAGCGAATCGAGGCTCTCGTCGGGGAGCGCGCCAAGCGCATGTGGATCTCGACCTTCCACTCTTCGTGCGTGCGGATCCTGCGCCGCGAGGCCTCCTCCGTTGGGCTGAACTCGAACTTCTCGATCTATGACTCAGCGGACTCGCTGCGCCTCATCACGCTCGTCCACAAGGGCCTCGAACTGGACCCGAAGAAAGTGCCACCCAAGGCCGTCCAGCACAAGATCTCCTCGCTCAAGAACGAGCTCATCGACGCCGACGACTTCGCTGCGCGCGCGAACCTGAAGGATCCATTCGAGGCCGGTGTATCCGAGGTCTACAAGGGCTACACGCAGCGACTGCGCCAGGCGAACGCCATGGACTTCGACGATCTCATCGCCGAGACCGTGTACATGTTCCGGGCCTTTCCTGCACTCGCCGAGACATACCGCCGCCGCTTCCGGCACGTGCTCGTGGACGAGTACCAGGATACGAACCACGCGCAGTACTCACTGGTCCGCGAGATTGTCGGAGAGGGCCCTGAATCGTCGGAGCTGACGGTTGTCGGCGACTCGGACCAGTCGATCTACGCGTTCCGCGGCGCGGACATCCGTAACATCGTGGAGTTCGAGAAGGACTACCCCAACGCGCGGACCATCAAGCTTGAGCAGAACTACCGCTCTACCCAGACGATCCTTTCCGCCGCCAACGCCGTCATCTCACGCAACCCGAACCGGCCCGAGAAGCGCCTCTGGACTGCGGAGGGCGACGGCGAGAAAATCATCGGCTACGCGGCCGAGAACGAGCACGAGGAAGCCCGATTCATTGCGGGCGAGATCGACCGCCTGACGGACTCGGGGGAGTTCCGCCCGGGCGACGTCGCGGTCTTCTACCGCACCAACGCCCAGTCCCGCAGCCTCGAGGAGATCCTCATGCGCGTGGGTCTGCCGTACAAGGTGGTTGGTGGGACGCGCTTCTACGAACGCAAGGAGATCAAGGACGCCCTCGCGTATCTCAGGGTTCTCGTGAATCCGGACGACGACGTCAATCTCCGCCGCGTCCTCAACGAGCCCAAGCGTGGAATCGGCGAGCGGGCCGAGGGCACGATTGCGGCCCTGGCCGAGCGGGACAGGACCTCGTTCATGGCCGCCATGCGCCGCGCCGACGAGGCTCCCGGCATTGCCACGCGCTCACTCAACTCCGTCAAGGGCTTCGTCAAGCTGCTCGACGACCTCGCTGGGGTGGCCGAGGGCTCGGGCGCCGCCGAATCTCTCGAGGCAGTACTCGAACAGACCGGGTACCTCGCGGGCCTGAGGAGCTCTACTGACCCCCAGGACGAGTCGCGCGTCGAAAACCTGGCCGAGCTGGTCGCCGTCGTGCGCGAATACGAGAGGGAGAATCCCGAGGGGACCCTCCAGGCGTTCCTGGAGCAGGTCTCACTGGTCGCGGACGCGGACCAGATTCCGGACGCACCTGAGGGTGCGTCTCAGGCAGAGGTGGACGCGGCCGTTGCGGAGGCGAAGCAGCAGGGCGTCGTGACGCTCATGACGTTGCACACCGCCAAGGGCCTCGAGTTTCCCGTCGTGTTCCTCACCGGCATGGAGCACGGCGTGTTCCCGCACCGGCGGTCGGCGACGGACCCGGAGGAACTCGCGGAAGAGCGGCGGCTCGCCTACGTCGGGCTCACGCGGGCCCGCAAGCGCCTCTACCTCACCCGCTCCGAAGTGCGCAGCCTCTGGGGGCAGAGCGAGTACTACCCCGCCAGCCAGTTCATCGGCGAGGTCCCGGCCGAGCTCATCGACTGGAAACGCGAGGGTACCAAGCGGCCACCCGCCGTCGGGACTGCCGGAGACGGCACAAACAGCCGCTACGACCGCGCCGGGTCGCGGTACGGAGGATCCTCGTGGGGGGCTGGGACGAGCCGGAACACGAGCTTCTCCTCGATCTCTCCCGCGTCCTCCGCCCCCTCCGCGGCCGAGAAGAAGGGCCGCGTGCAGCCGCAGAAGGAGGTCATCTCCGTGGTGGTGGGGGACAAGGTCAACCACACGGCGTTCGGCAACGGGACCGTGATCGGGGTCGAGGGCGCCGGGGACAAGACGGTTGCAAAGGTGAGCTTCGACATCGGTGAGAAGCGGCTCCTCCTGCGGTACGCCCCGCTCACCAAGGTCAGCTGAACTCGCGACCCGGCCGTGCGCCGTCGTGCGCCGAATTCTACATGTTGTAGAGCTGTGCCGTTTGTCACGAAAGGGGCCTCGGCGCGCCTCGGGACGCGCCGAGGGATTAGAGTTCCCTTGGAGCATCAGGCCCGCCGAGGGGAGCTCCCCGCGGCACACTCGTGCGTGCTCCGAGTCAGAACTACTTCGACGTAGAGGACCTGAACCGTGGACCTGTTTGAATATCAGGCGCGCGATCTGTTTGAGGCGCACGGTGTTCCCGTGCTTGCCGGCATCGTTGCGCACACCCCCGAGGAAGCCAAGGCTGCGGCCGAGAAGATCGGCGGGGTCACCGTCGTCAAGGCTCAGGTGAAGGTCGGAGGCCGCGGTAAGGCTGGCGGCGTCAAGGTCGCGAAGACCGCAGACGAGGCCTTCCAGTACGCGAGCGACATCCTCGGCATGGACATCAAGGGCCACACCGTCAAGAAGGTCATGATCGCCGCCGGTGCGGACATTGCCGAGGAGTTCTACTTCTCGGTCCTGCTGGACCGCGCCAACCGCAACTACCTGGCCATGTGCTCGGTTGAGGGCGGCATGGAGATCGAGCAGCTGGCCGTCGAGCGCCCGGACGCGCTCGCCAAGGTCGCCGTCGACCCGGCCGTGGGCATCGACGCGGCCAAGGCCGCTGAGATCGTCGAGACGGCGGGCTTCGCCCCCGAGCTGCGCGAGAAGGTCGCGGCCGTCATCGTCAAGCTGTGGGACGTCTTCAAGGGCGAGGACGCCACGCTCGTCGAGGTCAACCCGCTCGTGCGCACCGGTGCCGGGGACATCATCGCCCTCGACGGCAAGGTCTCCCTCGACGAGAACGCCGGCTTCCGCCACGCGGAGCACGAGGAGCTCGCGGACAAGGATTCCGAGGACCCGCTCGAGGCCAAGGCCAAGGCGCTGGACCTGAACTACGTCAAGCTCGACGGCGAGGTCGGCATCATCGGCAACGGCGCCGGACTCGTGATGTCCACGCTCGACGTCGTGGCCTACGCGGGCGAGAAGCACGGCAACGTCAAGCCAGCCAACTTCCTGGACATCGGCGGCGGCGCCTCGGCCGAGGTCATGGCGAACGGCCTCTCGATCATCCTCGGCGACGAGCAGGTCAAGAGCGTGTTCGTGAACGTCTTCGGCGGCATCACCGCGTGCGACGCGGTCGCCAACGGCATCGTCGGCGCCCTGCACAAGCTCGGCGACGCGGCTGACAAGCCCCTCATCGTGCGTCTCGACGGCAACAACGTCGACGAGGGTCGCCGCATCCTGCACGAGGCCAACCACCCGCTGGTGACCCTCGCCGAGAACATGGACCAGGGCGCCGACAAGGCCGCCGAGCTCGCGAACTCCGCAAGCAGCGGGAAGTAAGGGACGAGAGAAAATGTCGATCTTCCTCAACAAGGACAACAAGGTCATCGTCCAGGGCATCACCGGCGGTGAGGGCTCCAAGCACACCGCCCGCATGCTCGCGGCCGGCACCAACATCGTCGGTGGCGTCAACGCGCGCAAGGCCGGCACCACGGTGAGCCACCAGGACCAGCACGGCAACACGCTCGAGCTGCCCGTGTTCGGCTCCGTCAAGGAGGCCATGGCCGAGACCGGCGCCGACACCTCGATCGTGTTCGTCCCGCCGGCCTTCACGAAGGACGCCGTGGTCGAGGCCATCGAGGCCGAGATCGGCCTCGTCGTGGTCATCACCGAGGGTGTCCCGGTTCAGGACTCGGCCGAGTTCTGGGCTCTCGCCCAGGCGACCAAGGACGCCGACGGCAACCAGACCACGCGCATCATCGGCCCGAACTGCCCCGGCATCATCACCCCGGGCGAGGCCCTCGTGGGCATCACTCCGGCGAACATCACCGGCAAGGGCGGCGTCGGCCTCGTGTCCAAGTCGGGCACCCTGACCTACCAGATGATGTACGAGCTCCGTGACCTCGGCTTCTCCACCGCCATCGGCATCGGCGGAGACCCGGTCATCGGCACCACGCACATCGATGCGCTCGCGGCGTTCGAGGCGGACCCGGACACGAAGGCGATCGTCATGATCGGCGAGATCGGCGGCGACGCCGAGGAGCGCGCGGCCGAGTTCATCAAGAACAACGTCACCAAGCCGGTTGTCGGCTACGTGGCGGGCTTCACCGCCCCGGAGGGCAAGACCATGGGCCACGCTGGCGCCATCGTCTCCGGCTCCTCCGGCACCGCCCAGGCGAAGAAGGAGGCCCTCGAGGCCGCAGGTGTCAAGGTCGGCAAGACGCCGTCCGAGACCGCCCACCTCCTCCGCTCGGTCTACCCCGTGCACACCCCGGATTCGAACCTCTGATCCACCCGGCGGTTTCGCTCAGGCGAGACCACTGACCCACGACGGCGGTCGGTCACCTTCCCCACGGATGGCGGCTGGCCGCCGTCGTCGTGTGCTCGGGCCGAGAACACCCTCAGGACGTGACCGTCAGGTGGTGACCCCCAGACGCGAGCGGGCGGCGATCATGTCCGCGACGAGCTTCGCGTCCCGGCCCACTCCACCCACGAGGTGCGAGCTGAACGTCCGCTGGAACACGAGGCCCACGAAGAACAGACCCGGAACGCCGTCGGCCGCGCCGTCCGTCTCGGCGGGGAAGCCGTCCGGGCCGATCGTGGCCGCGGGCACGAACGAGTAGTCGCCCCGGTACCCCGTGCACCACAGGACGTTGGCGACGTCGAGGATTGTGCCGTCGTCGAGCTGCGGCCTGCCGTCGACGGCTCCGACGGTCCGGGCCTGAGTGCGCCGTACCCCTGCCGCGTCGAGGTCGGTGCGCTTCGTGCGCACAAGGGGCGCGCTGCCGGCACGTATCTTCGGGCGGGCCATGCGCCCGATCGGGTTCTTGAGTGTCAGGACATACCGCGCGACGAACGCGAAGAGGGGGCCACGGACGCGTTCGTTGAAGGGGATCTCACCCGGATGCCGGCCGGACAGCCAGGTCTCGTGGCCGGACTGTACAGACTCCAGCGCAAGATCTGCGCCCGAGGTGCCGGCTCCGACCACCAGCACCGGTCCCGGTAGGAGCTGACCCGGATTCCGGTACTTGGTCGAGTGGATCTGGCGGATGCCCGGGTCGAGCTGCGATGCGACGTCCGGGACCTTGGGCGTCGAGTCGGAACCGATAGCGATGACGACGTTCTCGGCGGTGTAGTCGCCGGCGTCTGTAGCGACGTGGAATCCGCCGCTGCCCAGCGGACTCACGGAGATGACGCGGACGCCGGTGCGGATCCGGTCAGCGATGGGCGCGGCGTAAGACTCGAGGAAGTCGCCGAGCTCCCGGGCAGTCGGGAACGCGAAACGGGGTCCCGGGAACGGGGCGCCAGGGAGTCCGTTGGCGAGTGCCGGGGTGAAGAGGCGCAGCGAGTCGTAACGTTCGCGCCACTGCTCGCCGATCCGCTCGGACGCCTCGATGACGAGGAACTCGCGGCCGGTCTCGGCGAGCGAATGCGCCGTCGCCAGTCCGGCCTGGCCGCCGCCGACGATGATCGTCTCGATGCGCCGCTGGCCGCCGTCGTCCTGGAGTGGGATGGGTGTCTGGGGCTGGGTGTTGGTCATGCCTCGACGGTACGGCGGGGGTGGGAGCCGGCGCTTCGGGTGGATTGCCCATTAGGGCCCTCGCGGAGTGGGCAGTTCTGTGCAGGTTCCCGGGCGGCGGAAGGTCGGCACCCGAGGTGGGGACGGAGGCGACTCCGAGGCGGGGAAGGGTCAGACGAGGCCGTGGTCGTAGGCGTAGGCGGTGGCTGCCGCGCGGGAGGCGATGCCGAGCTTCGCGTAGATGTTCGCCAGATGCCGCGCCACGGTCTTCTCGCTCAGGACGAGCTCCTTCGCGATGGCCCGGTTCGTGAGGCCCGCGGTCACGAGGCGCACGACCTCCACTTCCCGCTCGGTGAGCGGAGTCGCGGACGACGTCGCGTGCTCCGCTCGCGCTGTGCCCTTCGGCAGGGCCTCGAGGTCCGGCGCGGCACCGAGCCGCGCGAAGGTGGCCCGGGCCGCCTCGACCTCGAGGGCGGCGGCCTCGTCGTCCCCGAGCGCCGCGTAGCAGCGGCCGAGCGTCGCCCGGGCGCGCGCCTCGAGATACGGCATGCCGAGGTCGTGCCACGCGAGCGACGCGTCGCGGAGGCTCCTCACCGCGACCGCCGCCTCGCCCGCCGCGCAGCAGGCCGTGCCCTCGGCGGTGAGCGCGCGAGCCCGCGGCATGCCGGAGAGAGCGGCCCCGCTCTGCCGGGCCTGGTCTGCGAGCTCGGCCAGCTCCGCGGCGCCCGCATGCGCGGCCTCGGAGGCGCCCGCGGCGGCCATGACTTCGACGTAGGCCGGCAGGAACTCCTCGCGCTCGGCGCGCCGGGTGAGCTCGGAATAGAGCCGCCGGGCCGAGACAGCCGCCGCGTCCGTGCGCCCCTCCGCGAGGCGCAGCAGCATGAGGCCCGGCTCGGGGCGGCGTCCGGCAGCGTTGGCAAGACGGTAGGCGCCCTCGGCCTCAGTGAAGCGCCCGGAAAGCCGGTGGAGCTCGCCCAGCTGGTAGCTGGCCAGACCGGCATCCGCGGGGCGGACCCGCTGAGACGCACTGATGGCCTCCTCGAGCGCGCCCTGCCAGTCGCCGTCGAGCATCTTGACCACCGAGCGGTGCACGAGGCACTGGCCGCGGAACGGCACGAGATCCTGGTGGCGCTCGCACCAGTCGGTGGCGGCGGACGTCCAGTCCCGGGCGCGGGCGACGTCGTCCGCTAGCAGGGACGCCGAGATCACCGAGCAGTACGCGACACCGTTCACGATGGGCGTCTGCACCTCGCCGGATGTCACGGTGGCCATCGCCTCGTCGAGCTCGGCGAGCCCTTCCGAGGTGCTGCCGAGCCGAAGGAGCGCCCAGCCGGCGCCGAGCCGCGAGAAGACTTCGGCGTCGGTGTCCCGCACGCGGCGCGCGATCGCGGTGGCCTCCCGGGAGAGCCCGAGGGCGCGGCGTGTCTCGGCCGGGTCGGGAGAGGCGAGGGAGCGGTGGCCGAGACCGGACAGGAGCAGGGCGCGCTCCGCGCTCAGTCCGTGCTCGTCGACGATCCCCGCGAGGCGCAGGCCCCAGGCCTCGGCCCGGGCGAGGTCACCGCGCGTGTCGTGCGCGAAGGAGAGCCAGAAGGCGGCGCGGGCGGCAGCGGCGCCGTCGTGCGCGTCCAGGAACTCCCGGAAGGCGCGTCCGAGGAGGTCGATGCTGCGCTCCTCGCGGCCGAGCAGGTACGCGCTGAAAGCCGTGAGCATGAGGTCCCGGCCGGGCAGCGGCGCGGAAGAGTCTGCGCGCTCGAAGGCCTCGAGTGCGCTTGTCCAGGAGCCCGACTCGTAGAGCCGGCGCCCTTCGTCAAGGGGCGGCGCGGGATGGGGGAGTCGGGCTGCGGAGCGGGGGACCGCCACGCTTCGAGGATAGACCAGAGTAGGTTTGTTCTGAACCATCGGGCCCCCGAACCGCCCTTCCCCTGACGAGGAGCATCCATGCGCGCCACCATGATCTACGGAACCCGTGATATCCGCGTCGAGGACCGCCCCGACCCCGACGTGCTGCTTCCCGGAGACGCCGTGGTGCGCGTGACTGCCGCGTGTGTGTGCGGGTCTGACCTCTGGCCCTACCGGGGCGTCCGGGAGATCACCGAGGCCAAGCCGATCGGACACGAGTTCGTGGGCGTCGTCGAGGCAGTGGGCGCGGACGTCACGGTGGTCAAGGTCGGGGACTTCGTCGTGGCGCCGTGGGCCATCTCGTGCGGGGAGTGCCCGCCGTGCCGCAACGGGGTGCAGGTCGCCTGCGAGCACCGTGCGGCCTGGGGCGCGACCGACGAGCATGGACTCCCGGTCGACGGCGGCCAGAGCGAGCGCGTGCGGGTCCCCATGGCCAACGGCACGCTCGTGCCGGTCCCCGGAGTCACCGAGCCTGACGAGGCCCTCACGAAGAGCCTCCTGACCCTCTCCGACGTTATGGGCACGGGCCATCACGCGGCGCTCGCCGCGGGCGTGGGTCCGGGCCGGAGCGTCGTAGTGGTGGGCGACGGCGCCGTGGGCCTCTGCGGGGTCCTCGCGGCGAAGCGTCTGGGGGCCGAGCGGATCATCGCGATGTCCCGGCACGAGGACCGGGCCGCGATCGCACGGCAGTTCGGGGCGACGGACGTTGTCGCGGTGCGCGGCAAGGAGGCCGCCGAGACGGTCCGCGGGCTGCTCGGTGGTGTCCTCGCCGATTCGGTCCTCGAATGCGTCGGGACCCACGAGTCGATGGATCAGGCGCTGCGCTGCACGCGGCCCGGCGGAAGCCTCGGATTCGTCGGGGTGCCCGCGGGAGGTTCCGACCTTCCGATCGGAACCCTGTTCTCGAAGAACATCTCCGTGGGCGGTGGCGCGGCCTCGACGCGCCACTACCTTCCCGAGCTGCTTGCCGATGTCCTCTCGGGCGCCATCAATCCCGGGCTCGTCTTCGACTCGGTCATGCCGCTCGAGGATGCGGCCGAAGCCTACAAGGCCATGGACGAGCGCCGCGCGACCAAGGTCATGCTCGTCCCCGCTGCGGCAGCGCGATGAGTGACGCCGGGTTCGAGGCGGCGCTCGCGGCAGCCCGAGATGGTCTAGCGGAGGGCGGCATCCCGATCGGCGCAGCGATCCTGCGCGGAGGCGAGGTGATCGCCGTGGGGCACAATGAGCGCGTCCAGAGCGGGGATCCGATCGCCCACGGGGAGATGGCCGCGCTCCGCGCGGCGGGGCGTCAACGCACGTACCGTGACACGGTCCTCTACACGACGCTCGCCCCGTGCGCGATGTGCTCGGGAACGATCATCCAGTTCAAGATTCCGCGCGTTGTGGTGGGGGAGGCCCGCACGTTTCCCGGCGAGATCGAGCTGTTGCGCTCGCGGGGCGTGGAGGTCGAGGTTCTCGACGATCAGCGTTGCGTCGAGATGATGCGCGACTTCCAGCGTGAACGGCCTGCGCTGTGGGCGGAGGACATCGGAGAGTGACCCTCGGGTTGCAGGGAGGTGACTCCGCATCGTGGGGAGGTGACTCCGCATTGTGGGGAGGTCAGGAAGCGCCCTTCGCGGGGTTCCCGCCGAGGCGTCGCGTGATATCGGCCGCCGCCCGCGCGCACGCTTCCCCGAGCGCTGCGAGCTGCTCGGGCGAGACCCGGAACCGCGGCGCGGACACGAGCACGGCGGCGACCACTTCGCCACGGTGGTCGTGCACGGGGGAGGAGACTCCGACCTCCTCGATCGATGTCTCGCCGTAGTTGACGGCATAGCCTCGCGCCGTCGCGTCGGCGAGCCGGTCCGCAAAGGCGGCCAGGCCGGCGTCGTCCGCGTCCCGATAGGCGACGATGCCGCCCGTGAGGAGCGCGTGGACCCGTTCGGGCGGCAGCGCCGCGAGGAAGACCTGGACCGAGGCGGAGAGCGCGGTCGCGTAGCGGGTGCCGAGCGTCGTGGTGTGCTTGACCTGATGCCTGCTCGGGACCTGCTCGACCGAGACGGCCTCCTGTCCGTTCCACAGCAGGAGTGCGCTCGTCTCCCCGGTCGTCTCGGTGAGGTCCCGCAGCACGGGGTAGGCCGCCCGCCGCACGTCCAGATCGGCCAGGAGCGGGCCCGCGACGCCGATGATCCCGAGGCCGAGCCGGTACCGGCGCGACGTGGTGTCCCGCTCGACGAGGTCCTCCGACTCGAGGGTCGAGAGGATGCGGGACGCCGAGCTCTTGTGCAGGCCCACGCGGGCCGCGATCTCCGTGACACCGAGGAGCGGCTCGTCGACGCTGAAGCAGCGCAGCACCGCGATCGCATTCGAGATGGGGGAGGTGCCGCGCGCCTCGGCGTCGCCGGTGGCTACGCGCGGGGCCGGGTCGTTCTCAGTCATGGATCTCACCTTAGGCGGTGCGACGGTGTGGGGTGCGGCGGTCGACGGCGGCGCCGCATCCCCGCTGACAGTGGCAGCAGGGATGCGGCGCCACCGTGCGCGCCACGCGGTGCAGCGGTCAGTGCGTGAGTGGCCTGCGCGAGGTCTCCTTGGCGCACAACACCGCGACGAGGGAGATGGCCGCGGCCGCCACGAGGTACCAAGCGGGGGCGAGGTTCGTGTGCAGGAGCCCGATGAGGAGGGTGGCCATGAACGGCGCTGTCCCGCCGAACACCGCGTTGGCGAGGTTGAAGCTCACCGCGAAGCCCGAGTAGCGGATGCGGGTCGGGAAGAGTTCCGCAAGGAAGCTCGGCAGGGTGCCGTCATTGAGCGTGAGCATCGCGCCCAGCCCGATCTCGACGAGCAGGATCACGGCGAAGTTGCCCGTGTTCAGCAGCGCGAAGGCCGGGACGGTGAGCACGATGAACAGCACGGACGCGGTGAGCAGCACGGCCTTGCGTCCGTACCGGTCCGAGGCGAGGCCCGTCAGGAAGATGAACCCGATGTACGTCAGGAGTGCCACCGTCGTGGCGAAGAAGGACTCGGTCTCGCCGAAACCGAGCTCGGTCGAGAGGTACGTGGGCATGTAGGAGAGGATCACGTAGAAGCCCACCGCGTTCAGGAGCACAGCGCCGACGGCGAGCACGAGCGAGCGCCAGTGGTGGGCGAACATGTCCTTGACGGGGGCGTGGATCACCTCGTCCTCCTTCGCGAGCTCACGGAAGACGGGCGTGTCCTCGAGCTTGGTGCGGATGTACCGGCCGATGAGGCCCATGGGGGCCGCGAGGAGGAACGGCAGGCGCCAGCCCCACGCGGCCATCTGGTCCGCGCTGAGGGTGAGGGAGAGGACAGCGGCCAGGAGCGAGCCGAGGAGGAGTCCGGCGGCCGTCGACGCCGGGACGACGGCCGCGTAGAGGCCGCGGCGGTTCGCCGGGGCATACTCGACCAGGAACGCCGAGGCGCCCGCGTACTCGCCGGCGGCGGAGAAGCCCTGGATCACGCGGATCACGAGCAGAATGATCGGGGCGCCCATGCCGATGAGGCTGTAGGACGGGATGAGCGCGATGCAGAACGTCGCGCCGCTCATGATGAGGATGGAGAGGGAGAGGGCCGTGCGGCGGCCGAGCCGGTCACCGATGTGGCCCCACACGAAGCCGCCCAGCGGGCGGACGAAGAATGAGATCGCGAACACGGCAAACGTGGCCAGGAGCGCCGTCTGATGGTCCGACTCGGGGAAGAAGGCCGTCGCGATGGTCGAGGCGAGATAGCCATACACCGCGTAGTCGAACCACTCGACGAAGTTGCCGATGAAGCTGCCCCAGATGACCCGGCGGCGTGCCTGCTTGCCGATGCCCTGGCCATCGTTGGGACGGGGGTGACCGCTCAGGGAGGCGTCGCCGTCGACGCCCTCTCCTGTGGCCAGCTGGGGGAGGTGCTCGGTGCTCATGGGATAGAAACCACCTGAACTCAAGGGTTGCAATTAGTGCAACTCGGTTGCACCAGAATACGTGTGGTTCGCGTCACGAACAAGGGCTACCCGGGAGTTGCCCTTCCAGATCGTCCCTGAGCCCCTGCTCAGCCTGCCACGCGCTGTGCGGGGGCACCGCCGAGCCTGCGCGTGATGTCGGCAGCCGAATCGGCGCAGGCCTCGCCGAGGGCAGCGAGTTGCTCAGGGGACACGCGGAACCGCGGGGCCGAGACGAGGACTGCGGCGGTCACGTCGCCGCGGTGGTCGAAGACGGGCGAGGAGACGCCGACCTCCTCGATCGAGGTCTCCCCGTAGTTGACGGCATAGCCCCTCGCGGTCGCCTCGGCGAGGCGGTCCGCGAAGGCGGCCAGGCCGGCGTCGTCCGTCTGGGTGTACGCGATCGTGCCGCCCGTCAGCAGGGTCTTCCGATGGGCGGCCGGCAGCGTTGCGAGGAAGACCTGGACGGAGGCCGAGAGCGCCGTCCGGTAGCGGGTGCCGAGGGAGGTGGTGTGCTTGACCAGATGGGGACTCGGCACCTGCTCCACGGACACCGCATGGTGGCCGTTCCACAGCAGCAGCGCGCTTGTCTCCCCGGTCCGCTCGGCGAGGTCGCGCAGGACGGGCCGCGCGACGCGCCGCTCCTCGAGGTCGGCCAGAAGCGGCCCTGCGATGCCGATGACCCCGAGCCCGAGCCGGTACCGGCGCGTCATCGGGTCCCGTTCGACCACGTCCTCGGCCTCGAGCGTTGCAAGGATCCGCGAGACGGAACTCTTGTGCAGGCCCACGCGGGCCGCGACCTCCGTGACGCCCAGCATCGGCTCATCGACGCTGAAGCAGCGCAGCACCGCGATCGCATTCGAGATCGGGGATGCGCCGCGAAGGTCCTCGGGCATCGTCGCGTTCCTTTCCGTGGTCTGGGGGCAGACGACGGCGGCGCCGCCCCCCGCGTGGGCGGGGGGGGGCGCCGGCGGGGGGGCGCGGGCCGGGCGGGGCTGGGGGGGGGCCGCCCGCGGGGGCGCCCCCCCCGGGGGGGGGGGGGGGCGCCGCCGCCGTGCTTGCGCTCGCAGTCAGGGTCTGCAGTCCATCCGCGTGCGCGCTTCCGGGGCCGTCCGCGTGACGGCGCGGTCCCGGGGTCTGGACGCCGGGATCAGGCCTCGACGATGTTGTGCTCCGGGCCGAACCCGAACTTGGTGATGTTCTCGACCGAGTCCTCGCCGATCACGAGGATGTCGTGCTCGCGGTAGCCACCGGCGCCCGGGAGGCCGTCCGCGACCGTGATCATCGGCTCCATCGAGACGACCATGCCCGGCTCGAGCACCGTGTCGATGTCCTCGCGGAGCTCAAGGCCCGCCTCGCGGCCGTAGTAGTGGGAGAGGACGCCGAACGAGTGGCCGTAGCCGAACGTGCGGTTGGCCAGGAGGCCGTAGCCGATGTAGATCTCGTTGAGCTCCGCGGCGATGTCCTTGCAGACCGCGCCCGGCTTGATGAGCTCGAGGCCGCGGCGGTGCACCTCGACGTTGATGTTCCACAGGCGCAGGCTCTCCTCGTCCGGCTGGCCGAGGAAGAGGGTGCGCTCGAGGGCCGTGTAGTAGCCGGAGGTCATCGGGAAGCAGTTCAGGGAGAGGATGTCGCCCTTCTCCAGCTTGCGGGTCGTGGCCCAGTTGTGGGCGCCGTCCGTGTTGATGCCGGACTGGAACCAGACCCAGGTGTCGCGGACTTCGCGGTGCGGGAAGGTCTTGGCGATCTCGTGGACCATGGCCTCGGTGCCGATGAGGGCGACCTCGTACTCGGTGATGCCCTCGCGGATCGCATTGCGGATGGCCTCGCCGCCGAGGTCGCCGATGCGGGCGCCGTGCTTGATGACCTCGATCTCTTCGGCCGACTTGAACATGCGCTGGCGCATGGCGTCCTGGGAGACGTCGAGGAGCTCGGCGCCCGGGAAGGCGGCGGCGATCTTCTCGCGGACCAGGGTCGGGAGGGCGTCGTCCTCGACGCCGAGGCGGGTGGCCTTGACGCCGCGCTGGCGCAGGGCCTCCTGCAGGCCGAAGAAGAAGTTGTCGCGGCGCCAGTCGGTGTAGACGATGTTCTCGCCGTACGAGGTGCGCCACGGCATGCCGGCGTCGATGTTCGCGGTGATGGTGACCGAGTCGTCGGCGGTGACGACCAGGGCGTAGTTGCGGCCGAACGTCGTGTAGAGGAAGTCCGAGTAGTACTTGATGCCGTGGTAGGAGGTCAGGATGACCGCGTCCAGGCCCTTGGCGGCCATGATCTGGCGGAGGCCGGAGAGGCGACGCTCAAACTCCGCATCGGAGAACGTGAGCTGGCCCTTGCTGCCGTTGTGGAGCACCTTGAGGCGCTCGAGCTCGGCGACGTCGGTAACGGACGTGGGGTTCAGGTCGACGGACATGGTGGGACTCCTTGTCTGGGGGTTCTGCGTGGGTTGGTGTCCTGGGCCTGGTCCGTGCTGCTCTGCGCGGACTGCTGTGTGGGGCTGTCCGCGGACTGCGCTGTCAGGCTGTGACCGGTGAAATCTTGGTTGCGATAAACGCAACCTTGTTGCATCAAACTATCTGTGAATGGAATCACTGTCAAGCGATTGCCCAACTGCGTTGCATTCGTTGCAACTACTCAGTTTCGGGGTGCGCGGATCTCCGCACCGATCTCGTCGGCGAGGGCCTTCGAGGTGCGTTCGAGGAGCAGCTCTCCCGCCGCTTCCGAGGCCGCCGCCGCCGATGAGAGGCAGCCCGAGGCCGGTGTCAGTTCGGGACGCACGGGCAGCACGTCGTAGCGCGGCAGCAGCGCCGGCGGGAGGTCCATGACCTTGTCGAGGCGCACGAGCTCGGGGTGCAGGTGGAGCATGAGCGAGGTCTCGAGCACTCCGCCGTGCTCGACGTCCCAGCCGGGGAAGGCGCCCCGGTAGATCTCGTCGATGGTCTCCTGGCCCACGAAGTCCCAGTAGGAGACGAGGACGGCCGAGACGTCCTGGCCCCGCGCGGCGAGCTCACTCGTGGCCTGCTCGGCGCCCTCGTAGAGGAACTGGTAGTTCTCGTAGTGGCCGTTGAGGAAGATGATCCGGCTGGCCCCGTGGCGCGCGAACTCGAGGACGAGCGTGCGGGCGATCGCGATGAGCGTCGTCGCGTCCAGGCTCGTGGTGCCGCCGAGGTGATTGCCGCCGCCCGAGCGCTGCTGCGACTTGTACCCGTAGACGATCGGGGCCGCGACGAGTCCGTTGAGCGAGCGTGCGAGCTGCTCGCTCATCGCCTTCGAGAGCAGGACGTCCGTGTTGAGCGGGAGGTGCGGGCCGTGCTGCTCTACCGAGCCGACGGGGATGATGATCGGGGCCCCGCCGGCGACGGCCTCGCGGTAGGTGAAGGCGTCGATCTCTTCCATGAAGACAGACATGGGGATTCTCCTAGGTGTCGGAACACAGGGGTCAGAACGCAGAGGGCCGGCCCAAAGGGTGGGCCGGCCCTCAGCGTGTGTTCGTGGCAGGTCAGACGGCTGGAGCTGGGTTCCGCTCCGGGGTCTCGGCGTCGCCCGCGGCTTCAGCTGCCGGTGCGGGGACCCGTTCCGCGTCCGGGCGGTGCTGGGTCGCATCGCCGTGCGTGTCGAGGAAGTGCTCGTCGCTCACGTCCGCCCTGATCCCCAGGGGGATGCCGTGGTGGATGCGGTTCTTGAACCGGGGATAGCCGATGGCGAAGTACAGGATGCCCGAGGTCAGGGTTCCGGCGAGCCAGGAGAGGTCGACGCCGCCCATCGCGGTGGCCATCGGGCCCTGGAGGACCGGGTCCGATCCGTACATGAACACCCAGGTCATGAACAGGCCGACGATGAACGAGATGAGTGCTGCAGGGTTGACGGCCTTGAGGTGAGTGTCCTTCGGGCTGAGGAACAGGTAGCCGAAGTTCTTGTGCTTGCGCTCGAAGACGAAGTAGTGGACCACCATGATGCCGCCCCACGTCGCGACCCAGGCGACGATTGCGCCGAGCCAGTTGTCAAGGAGCGTCGCGAAGTCCTCGGCGAAGAGGAAGAAGATGACCGCCACCATCGAGAGGCAGCCGACGAGGATCGAGAGCGCCTTGCGGCCGATCCGGATGTCGAGGGCCTGAGCGGCAACGCCGAACGTGTACAGGTTGATGATGTTGGTGGCGATCGGGCCGTGGATCACGAGCAGGATCACCGGGATGGCCATGACGCCGAAGCTCTTGACGATCAGCTCGCCGGGATCCGCCGTGCCGTTCATCGTTGCGAGGCTCGCGCCCAGGAGACCGAGCCACACGACGGGAAGGAACTGGCCCAGGACCGAGGTGAAGTACAGCTTCCTCTTCGGGATGCTCTGGGAGACAAAGCGGGAGTAGTCGGGGGCGTAGGTGAACCAGCCGATGCCCCAGCCGATGCCGATGGCGGTCATGATCCCGGACATCGCGGCGATGCGCTCAGGGCCTTCGAGAATGGCGCCAGCAGCACCCTGGTAGTTCCAGTCGATGGGGAGCTGGGTCCAGGCGATGATGGACATGCCCACGAGGACGAGAAGGGTGGGCGGCATGGTGATGCGCTCGAACTTGGCGATCGCTCCATAGCCGCGGTAGCAGATCGCGACCTGCACCCCCATGATGATCGCAGCGATGACGATCTTCCAGGCGAGGTTCTGCTGGGTCGGATCGACCCAGCCGATCATGCCGAAGAGTGCCATGACCAGATCCAGGATGACCCATGTGTTCACGGCGGACCAGCCGACCGCCACGAGCGCCTGGATGGCCGCGGGGAGATAAGCGCCGCGGCGGCCGAACGCGCCGCGGGCGAGGAGCATGCCGGTTGCGCCGGTCTTCTGCCCGAGGAGGACGAAGAAGCCGAAGCCGACCATGCCGATGAGGTTGCCGACGACGAGGACCGTCATGGTGTCAGCGAGCCCGAGGCCCATGTTGATGCCCAAGGCGCCGAGGATCCAGTTGATGGGGGCAACATTGGCCCCAGCCCAGATCCAGAACTGCCCGGAAACCTTGGTGGTGCGAGCTGACTCTGGAACGGGCTGCAGGACGTCTTCGACGACGTGCGTGGCGTTCTCAGTCTTGCTCTGAGTACGAAGGCTCATGTGAGACTGCTTTCTTGAAGGGGACCGCTGGGGGGAGCGAGCCGGCTTGGTTTCAAGCGTAGGTGTGGGGTGAGTCACCTCATAGACTCTTTCTGTCGCCTACCCATGAGTCATCGGGCGACTATCTGTCTCCTATGAGGTGCGGTTGCCAATGTCTCTTCCCCTGAGCGAAATCCTTGCTGGCGGTGTGCTCTCCTTGGGTGCGCCCGTCGTGGTCGGCGGAGCGTCCGCCGTTGGCCGGGCACGTGTCCGATGGGTCCATTCGAGCGAGGTGCTCGAGATCGCTCCGCTGCTCTCCGGCGGGGAGCTGCTGCTCACCGGAGGCGCGGCGCTGCTCGCGCTCAAGCCCGCAGCACAGGTGGAATATGTGTGGAGCCTCGCGTCCCGGCGGGTCGCCGCGCTTGCCGTCGAGACCGCCGGCACCGGGCGCCATCTGCCCGCCGAGCTGGTTGCCGCCGCCGACGAGGCGGGGCTCCCCCTCGTCGAGCTGCGCCAGGTGGTGCCGTTCGTCGAGGTCGCCGAGGCCGTGAACCGGCGGATCGTCTCGGGCCAGGTGAATGCGCTTCAGATTGCCGACCGGCTGTCGCAGGACCTCACCGAGCGGATTGCGAGCTCTGGCGCCCAGCTCAGCCCGCTCGTCGCGCTCATCGCCGAGACCCTCGGGGTGTTCGTCCGCGTGGTTGACACGCGGGGCTCGCTGCTCGCCGTCGCCGGTCCCGAGCCGATGGAGGGTGCCCACGGCCCGGAGACCGAACTCGCGGTAGGAGGGATCGGCGTCGCCCGCCTTGAACTCATCGGCGGCCCGGCAGCGGACGTCGAGCTGCTCGAGACGGTGATCGCCCGGGTGCGGAGCATCGTGGCGCTTGCCCTCGCCCAGCAGCACCGGCCGAGCCTGGCGCGGCTCGCCGAAGACGAGCTGTTGAGGCTTATCGGAGCCGGTGGGGGAGGCGACCGCCTCGTCGAGCTGTGCCAGGCGGCAGGGATCGGGCCCGAGCAGCCTGTCGTCATGGCCGTGGTGCGGCGGCCCGCCGAGGGATCGGCGGACATCGAGCAGCGTGCCCGTCAGGCCCTGCCTTCGGCTCGGCTGATCGTGGACGGTGCGTGGGTGGACATGCTCATCCCGCTCCCCGCACCCAGCCATCATGCGGAGCGCGAGCTCCTCCTGGGGGAGCTGAGGCAGGCTGTGTCCCGCGCTGGACTCACGGGTGCCCTCGGGCCGACGGCGGCAACCATCCGCCAGGCGGCCTTCTCGCTCGCGGAGGCGCGGGTGACGTGGCGGCTGGGCCGCTCGTCTAAATGGACGGACGCGATCCATGACGCCTCTGACTTCCTCGTCGAGCGCACGGCCGAGCGTTCGCTCCCACGCGGCGTCGTGGACGCCATCGTGGAGGAGGCGCTCGGTGAACTCATCCGGCTTGACCAGCGCAACGGCGGCGAACTGGTCCGCACCCTCGATGTGTGGATCGCGTCCGGCTGCAATGCGACCGAGTCTGCCGAGATCCTCTTCCTCGAACGGCAGTCGCTGCACAAGCGGCTGCGCCGCATCTTCGGCGCGATCGGCGGCGATCCGCGCGGACGGGGCAAACTCGGGGGTCTGGCCTTTGCGGCCAAGCTCGTGCGCGGCAACGCACAACTGCGGGAGGATCTCCGTCCGTGAGGCCACCGTCCGCGACGGCGGCCCGCGTTCCCGGGCGTCCTGGTACGTGGCGCGGGAGGCACACGTCTGATATATCTATGGGAGCCACTCCGGGTGGCTGGACCGGACGGAGGCTTCATGTCGGGCGGAAGAACTGCCAATGCGGCGGGCCGCACGCTCGCGGAGCACGCGTACCTCGAGCTGCGTGAGCGCATCATCGACATGCGACTGCGCCCGGGATCGGCTCTCGATGAGGAAGAGCTCATGAGGGAGCTCGGCGTGGGCCGGACCCCGATGCGTGAGGCCGTCAAGCGGCTCGAATCGGACCGCATGCTCACCGTCTACCCGAGACGCGGGACGATCGTCTCCGACGTCAACATCAAGGATCTTCGCGCGATCTCCGACGCCCGCCGTGTGCTCGAGGCCTTCGCCGCCAGGCGGGCTGCCGAGCAGGTCACCGATGAGGACCGGGTGCTCCTGCGTGCGTGCCTGGACGATCTCGCCCGGGACGGCGCCACCTCCAACCTGGACGCCATGGACGTCGACGAGCGCATCCACCGCACGGTCTACACGATCATGCGCAACACGTACGTCGAGGCGACCCTCCTGCAGTACTTCAACCTGTCGCAGCGCATGTGGAACTTCGTGCTGGCGGGGCTGGCTCCGATCACGGCCAATGTCCACGAGCACACGGACCTCCTGACGGCGATCATGGACGGCGATCCCGATCGGGCGGCCGCCCTTGCGGAGCAGCATGTGACGCACTTCGAGGACCTCGTCCGGAACGCGCTGATCCGCTGAGCGGCTGATCCCGCTGATCCGCTGATCGGGACCGGCCTGACGTCCTGGGACCCTGACGCAGGCGGACGACGGCGGGCCCCGACTCACCGGGATGGTGCCGGTGAGTCGGGGGCCGCCTCGCGCGGTGAGGTGCCTCAGGCGCGGATCTTGGCCATCTCGGGGTCGATGAGCGGCTCGGTCTGGACGGTTGCGGCGATGCGAGTGCCGAAGTACTCGATCTCGACCGTGTCGCCGGCCTCGACGTGGCCCGGGAGCCACGCGTACGCGACCGGCTTGCCGACGCTGTGGCCGAAGGCTGCGCTCGTCACGTAGCCCGCGGCGGTGCCGTCGAGGTAGACGGGCTCCTTGCCCAGGACCATCGAGGCGCCGTCGTCCACGGTGAGGCAGCGAAGGCGGCGGCGCGGCGTCGTGCCAGCCGTGGCCTCGAGGGCAGGCCTGCCCGCGAAGTCGCCTTTGGCCGGGCGGACGGCGAAGTCGAGGCCTGCCTCGGCTGGGGTGTGCTCGGTGGTCATGTCCGTTCCCCACGAGCGGTAGCCCTTCTCGAGGCGGAGGCTGTTGAAGGCGCTCCGGCCTGCGGCGATGAGGCCGAACGTCGATCCTGCGGACCACAGCGCATCCCACAGCCGCTGCCCGTACTCGGCGGAGGTGTAGATCTCCCAGCCGAGCTCGCCGACGTACGAGAGGCGCATGACGCGGACGGGAATGCCCGCGATCGTCGTCGAGACGGCCCTGAAGTACTTGAGGCCGCCGTTGGAGAGGTCGGCTGCGGCGAGCGGCTGGACGAGGTCGCGGGCCCGGGGCCCCCATACCCCGAGGCAGCATGTTCCGCCGGTGGTGTCGCGGACCTGGACCCACTCCTGCGGATTCGCGGCCGTCTGCCCGGCTGCCTCACGCGTGAGGTAGTCGAGGTCCTGGCCGCCGTTCGCGCCCACCTGGAAGAGGTCCTCGGAGATGCGGGCCACGGTGAGGTCGCTGCGGATGCCTCCGGCCTCGGTGAGCATGAGCGTGTAGGTGACCGACCCGACGCTCTTGTCGATCTGTCCGGTTGTGAGCCGCTGCAGGAGCCCGAGGGCTCCGGGGCCGAAGACCTCGAGCCGCTTGAGCGCGGTCATGTCGTACATCGCCACGTTGGTCCGGGTCGCGTGGGCCTCGGCCGCCGCGATCGGGGAGTCGAACTGGGCGGACCAGTCGTCCCGGGCCGGCGGCTGCCAGTCGGACGGGAGGGTGTCCAGCAGGCCGCGGTTGGCCTCGTACCACTGCGGGCGCTCCCAACCTGCGGCCTCGAGGAAGTAGCCGCCGAGCTCCCGCTGGCGGGCATGGAACGGCGAGACCCGCAGGCCCCGGGGAGACTGGCGCGGCTCGAGCGGGTGCTTGATGTCGTAGACCTCGACGAAGCTCTGCTTCGAGGTCTCCAGGACGTACTCGTCCTGCATCTGGATCTCTTCGAACCGCGCCACGTCGAGCTCATGCAGGTCGGTGGCGGACTGGCCGTCGACGAGGAGCTCCGCGACCGCCTTCGCGACCCCGGCTGAGTGGGTTACCCACACGGCCTCGGCGATGAAGAAGCCGCGCACCTCGGGGGACTCGCCCACGAGCGAGCCGCCGTCCGGGGTGAACGAGAAGATCCCGTTGAACGCGTCCGCGATCGCGGCGTCCTCGAGGGCCGGAAGGAGCTGCTTGGTGGCCTTGAAGGCCTGCTCGAAGTCTTCGGGCGTGAAGTCCAGGCGCGAGGGCATCGAGTGCTCGTCCATGTCCTTCCCCTCGACCGCGGGGAGCTCGTCGTAGCCGACCGCGATGGGGCGGTGGTCGTAGGAGCCGATGCCGAGGGACTCGCCGTGCTGGCGGAAGTACAGGCCGGCGTCCTGATGGCGGAGGATCGGCAGGGCCGCGGTGTTGCCGCCGCCGATGATGTGGCTGCCGCCCAGGGCGACGCCGTCGGCCAGCTCCGCGAGTTCGCGGACGGGCGTGGTCCTGACGTACTGGTGCGCCATCGGCACGAGCGGCACGCGCATGCCGATGAGCTCGCCGAGCGCCGGTCCCCAGAATCCCGCGGCGGAGACCACGAGGTCTGCGGGGATGACGTCGTCGCCCGTCCGCACACCGGTAACGCGTCCGCCGGCGCGCTCGATCCCGGTGACGCGCACCCCTCCCACGAGCCGTGCGCCGCGCTCCTGGGCGCGCTCGCGCAGGAGCTCGACGGCGAGCACTGCGGAAGCGAGCCCGTCGCCTGGCAGGTGCAGGCCACCCAGGACGAGGTCCTCGTCGATGAGCGGATGAAGGGCCTTGGCCTCTGCCGGGTCGACGAGCCGCGACTCGACGCCCCACGCTGTGGCCCACCCGTGGCGGCGCTTGAGCTCGGCGAGCCGGCGCTCGCTCGTGGCGATCTCGAGGCCCCCGACCGCGTTGAAGGCGCTGCAGCCGGGGCGGGAAAGCGTCGAGAGCTTGGCCGCAGTGTAGGCGGCGAACTCCGTCATGGTCTTGGACGAGTTGGTCTGGAAGACGAGGCCCGGGGCGTGGGACGTGGACCCGCCGGTGAGCGGAATCGGTCCCTTGTCGAGGACCGTGACGTCCGTCCAGCCCCTCGACGTGAGCTCGTCGGCGAGGTTGGACCCGACGATTCCGGCTCCGATGATGACAACGCGGGGTGAAGGCATGGCTGGATTCCTTGAGGGTTGTGGAAGGTCGGTGTGACGGGTCAGGGGAAGACGATAGTGCGGTGGCCGCTGAGCAGGACGCGGTTCTCGGCGTGCCACCGCACCGCCCGGGAGAGGGCGAGGGTCTCGGCGTCGCGGCCCACCGTGGCGAGTTCCTGGGGCGCCAGCCGATGGTCTACGCGGATGACCTCCTGCTCGATGATCGGGCCCTCGTCGAGGTCCGCCGTGACGTAGTGCGCCGTGGCTCCGATGTGCTTGACGCCGCGCGCGTGCGCCTGGTGGTACGGCTTGGCACCCTTGAAGCCGGGAAGGAAGGAATGGTGGATGTTGATCGCCCGGCCCGCGAGCATCCGGCACAGGCCGTCTGAGAGGACCTGCATGTAGCGGGCGAGGACCACGAGGTGGGCGTCGTAGCCCTCGATGACGGTCAGGAGCTCTGCCTCGGCCTCGGGCTTCGTTGCCGAGGTCACGGGGATGTGGATGAACGGAAGGCCTGCTGCCTCCGTCATGGGCCCAAGATCTGGGTGGTTGGACACGACGGCTACCAGCTCCGCGGCGAGGTTTCCGGATTTCCAGCGGTAGATGAGGTCATGCAGGCAGTGGTCGAGCTTCGAGACCATGACGAGCACCCTCGGCGGGGCGGACGGGTGGAACGTGAAGTCCATCCCGAAGTGCTCTGCCGTGCCGGCGAACTCGGATGCCAGCGACCCGGCGTCGATCGTCTCCCCAGCACGGAAAGCAGTACGGAGGTAGAGCGTGCGTTCGGCCGCGTCGTCGAACTGCTGGTGCTCGGTGATGTCGAACCCGCGCTCCACGAGGAACTGGGACACGGCGTGGACGATTCCACTGCGCTGCGGACACGAGAGCGTGAGGACGCCCTTGAACGTGCTGGCACCCTTGGCACTGTGCGGGGGCGTGAAGGCCGAGATGACTGTCATGGGAGATCCTTCGGGGTCTTCGATCCGTGGCCTCCGGGAGGCCGGTCCTATCCTATTGCTTTCGCATACAACTGATATATGACGACGGTAGTGGCCTGGATCACGATCGGTCAAGGGTTCTTTCGAGGGTCTTGACGGCTGCTGTGAGATGAGTCACTGTTGTGAATGTCGAAATGAGTTGCGCTAATCGCAATTCTCGAAGAATGTACCCGCCGTCACATCAGGAGCGCAATGAAGACGCTGGCCATCGTTGGCTCATCCCTCGCTGGGCTTGCCGCCGCCCGTGCCGCCCGCGCGCAGGGATTCGACGGCCGACTCGTTCTCGTGGGTGACGAGCCCCACCGCCCCTACGATCGGCCGCCCCTGAGCAAGGACTTCCTGAGCGGGAAGATCGGCGCCGAGGCACTGCGCCTCGAGGACGAGGGCGAGGACCTCGCTGCCGAATGGATGCTCGGCGTGCGGGCCGCTGCCCTCGACGCCGGGGGACGCGCCGTCGTCCTCGACGGCGGACGGCGGCTGGAGGCAGACGGCGTCGTCCTCGCCACCGGATCGACAGCGCGCACGCTTCCGCAGTTCGCCGGCTGCGAGAACGTCCACACCCTGCGGACGCTCGACGACGCGCGGCTGCTCCGCGAGGAGCTCCGCCCGGGCGCGCGGCTGCTCGTGGTCGGCGCGGGACTCATCGGCGCGGAGGTGGCTTCCACGGCGCGAGCCGCCGGAGCGGACGTCGTCATCCTCGCGGGAGCGGGCATCCCGCTGGTCCGAAGCGTCGGTGCGCAGATGGGCGGTGTCCTCGCCGGCCTCCACGCGGCGCACGGCGTCGAGCTCGTCCAGGGTGCGGCCATCGCGGGTGTCCGGACCGACGGCACACGACTCGTCGCCGTCGAGCTGACGGACGGGCGGGTGATCGAGCCCGACGCCGTGCTGGTCGCCGTCGGCGGGGAGGCGGCGACGGGCTGGCTTGCGGGCTCCGGCGTGCAGGTGGCCGACGGCGTCGTCTGCGATGACCACGGCCGCACGAGCCTGCCGGGCGTCGTCGCCGTAGGCGACTGCGCGGCGTGGCACGACCCCCATCTGGGCCGGCCGCATCGGCTCGGCCACTGGAACGCCGCCGTCGCCCAGCCAGCCCGCGCAGTCAGGGCCCTTCTGGGGGCCACGGATCCTGAGCCGGCCAAGGCGCTCCCGTACTTCTGGTCAGACCAGTACGGCATCCGCATCCAGTTCAGCGGACATGCCGAGTTGGCCGACCGGATCGAGATTGAGGCCGGAACCGCGCAGGACCATAGCTTCCTCGCCGCCTACTACCGGGGGGATGCCCCCGTCGGCCTCCTCAGCAGCGGTCAGCCGAGGCTCTTCGCCAAACGGCGCCGCGACGTCGAACGCTCACAGCACCTCCGCGCCGCAGAGACGCTCGCTGCGCTCGCTGGCTAGCCCCAAGACTTCCCCACCCTTTCCGACATTCAACCAACCACCCACACAGGAGTAGACATGACGACTGCACCCGAGAAGATCGAGGCACCCAAGGGCGGAGTGAAGATCTCCGAGAGCCTCATCGCCACCCTCCCCGGGTCCGCTTACGTCGACGAGGCCGTCTTCCGGGCCGAGCAGGAGCGGATCTTCGAGCAGATGTGGTTCTGCGCGGTGCGCTCGGCCGACCTCGAAGGGCCCGGCACGTTCAAGACGGTCCAGATCGGGCGCGAGAGCGTGATCGTGAGCCGCAACCGCAAGGGCGAGATCCGGGCGTTCTTCAACATCTGCCGCCACCGCGGAGTGAAGCTCTGCATGGAGGACTCGGGCAAGGCCGAGCGCTCGTTCCAGTGCGCCTACCACGCCTGGACCTACGACCTCGACGGCAAGCTCATCGCGGCGCCGAACCTCACGAAGATGCCGGACATCGACCGTCAGGAGTACGGTCTGGTCAAGGTCCACATCCGCGAGTACCTCGGGTACGTGTGGCTGTGCCTGGCCGAGGAGCCTCCCTCGTTCGAGGACGAGGTCATGGGCGCGATCGAGACGCGCCTCGGCGACGTGCACCGGATCGACGGCTACGACGTGGCGAACCTGAGTCTGGGCCGCCGCATCACGTATGACGTGAAGGCCAACTGGAAGCTCATCATCGAGAACTTCATGGAGTGCTACCACTGCGCCACCATCCACCCCGAGCTGACCGAGGTGCTCCCGGAATTCGCCGACGGCCTGGCAGCGCAGTACTTCGTGGGCCACGGCGCCGAGTTCGGCGACGAGGTCAAGGGCTTCACCATCGACGGCTCCGAGGGCCTGGACGTGATCCCCGGTGTCGCCGAGGACCAGGACCGCCGCTACTACGCGATCACCATCAAGCCGACCGTGTTCATCAACCTCGTCCCGGATCACGTCATCATCCACCGCATGTTCCCCATGGCCGCGGACCGCACCATTGTGGAGTGCGACTGGCTCTACCTCCCCCACGTGGTCGAGAGCGGCAAGGACCTCGACGCCTCGGTGGAGCTGTTCAACCGCGTGAACCTGCAGGACTTCGACGCGTGCGAGCGCACCCAGCCCGGCATGGCCTCGCGCATCTACGCCAACGGCGGCGTGCTCGTCCCGAGCGAGCACCACATCGGCGAGTTCCACGATTGGGTGGCGTCCATGGTCGGTGACGTCATCCCGACCAACTGACGCCGCCACGAGAACTACCGAGACCGACCGAGTGAAGGAGTTGCGCCATGAGTGATGGAATGACGCGCATCTGCCCCCTGTCCCAGCTCGTCCGCGGGGACGCGATGCGCCTGGAGACGCGGCCCCCGATCGCCCTCTTCCACACGGAGGAGGGGGAACTGTTCGCGATCGACGACACCTGCACGCATCAGGACGCATCGCTGGCCGACGGGTACGTGGAGGGCTGTGAGGTCGAATGCCCCCTGCACGCCTCCAAGTTCAACCTGCGCACGGGGACCGTGGATGCCCCGCCGGCGAAGCTGCCGGTCCGCGTCCACGCGGTCGAGGTGCGCGATGGGGACATCTACCTGAAGGAGTCCGACGAGATTCCGAACCTTCCGCCGGGGATCACAGTTGACGGCCACGTCTGAGGAGTGATGACAATGAGAGGCAGTCAGACAGAACAGGACATCTCCGTGACGAATGTGCCGGGGGCAGGAGCGTGGCAAGGCCGGATCACGTTCCGGAAGCGCCGGCTCCGGTTCGGCGACGTCAACGTCGTCGACCGCGCCATGCTGCGGCGGGCGGTCGGCGGAGCCGTCGTGGGCAACACCATGGAGTGGTACGACGTCGGTGTGTTCGGCTACCTCATCACCACGATGGGACCGGTCTTCCTGCCCGAGGCAGACAAAACGGTCCAGACCCTCTTCCTGCTCGGGACGTTCGCCGCGACGTTCGTGGCGCGCCCCTTCGGCGGCGTCTTCTTCGGGTGGCTGGGCGACAGGATCGGCAGGCAGAGGGTCCTCGCGGCGACGCTCATCATGATGTCCGCGGCGACCTTCGCCCTGGGCCTCCTGCCGGGGTATGCCCAGATCGGCGTGGGGGCTGCCGTCCTCCTCGTGGTGGTCAAGCTCCTCCAGGGGTTCTCGACCGGCGGCGAATACGCGGGCGCCACGACCTTCGTGAGCGAGTACGCGGCCGACCGCAGGAGGGGCTACTTCGCGAGCTTCCTGGACATGGGCTCCTACCTCGGCTTCGCCGCCGGTGCGGCCCTCGTCTCGGTCCTCCAGCTCGTGCTCGGCCAGGCGGCGATGGGAGAGTTCGGCTGGCGGATCCCCTTCCTCGTGGCGGGACCGCTCGGGGCGATCGCCATCTACTTCCGGCTCAGGATTGAGGAGAGTCCCACCTTCCAGGCCGCCCTGGACACGCAGGAGCGTGCGGTCAACGAGCGTGCCGCGGCAGACGCTACGGCCCGGAGGGGCCCGTTCGCGGTGGTCCGCGCCTACTGGCGTCCGATCCTCGTGTCCATGGTCGTCGTCGCCGCAGCCAACACCGTGGGCTATGCCCTGACCTCCTACATGCCCACGTACCTGACGGAGTCGAAGGGCTACGACGAGGTCCACGGGACCCTCCTGACCATCCCGGTGCTGCTCGTCATGAGCCTGTGCATCCCCCTGGCCGGGCGGCTGTCGGACAAGATCGGCCGTAGGCCCGTCCTGTGGATCGGCGCCCTCAGCACGGTTATCCTCGCGATCCCCGCGTTCCTCCTCGTGGGCCTCGGCACGGTGCCGGCGACGCTCGCTGGCCTGGCCTTGGTCGCGTTCCCGGTGACGTTCTACGTGCCGATTCTCGCGTCCACTCTGCCCGCCCAGTTCCCGACCTCCTGCCGGTACTTCAGCATGGGGATCGCCTACAACTTCTCCGTGGCGATCTTCGGGGGGACAACGCCCGTCATCGTCGACGGACTCATCCAGGGCACAGGCAACGACATGATGCCCGCGTACTACCTCATGGGCACGTCCATCGTGGGTGCGCTCGCGGTCTTCTTCCTGCGGGAGCCCGCGGGGCGGCCGCTGCCGGGTTCGATGCCGAGCGTTGACACGCCCGCGGAGGCGCGCGCCGTCGTCGAACATCAGGAGGAGGATCCGCGGATCGATCTGGAGCAGATGCCGCTCAGCCGGGTGCCTGTCGCGGTGGCGCACGACGGCGCGGCGGTGCAACTCCCGCTCGACGACCCGTACGCCCTCGCGGCGGCCGAGGGCGAGGGGATTGACCTGGAGGCCACGGCCCTCGAGGCCCGGTCCTGCGGTGAGCAGCCGGTCGCAACGGGGCTGCGCCCAGTGGCCTGAGACCCGGCCGCTCGGTCCGTCCACTTGGTCCGGCCGCTCAGGAGCGATCCTGGGCGGCCGGACCTCCCATGAGCTCGGTGATCTCCGCGCCAGCGGCGACGATTGCCTTGATCAACCCGGGGTCCTTCTCGGGATCGAAGCGGAACGCCGGGCCCGAGATGCTCACCGAGCCGATCACGTCCCCGGTATGGCCGAACACGGGCGCGGCGATTGCGTTGAGGCCGTCTTCGAGTTCCCCGCGGGTCGCGGCGTAGCCCAACCGCACAATCTCCGGGAGTTCGGCCTCGAGCCGGTCCCTCGTGAGCGTGTGCGAGGTGAGCGGCTCGGGCGGCGCCTCGCGCAGCGCCTGGTCCCGTTGGGCTGGCGGCATGTAGGCGAGGAAGACCTTCCCGCTCGAGGTCGCGTGCAGAGGCGTGAGGTTCCCAATCCAGTCGAAGCTCGCGACGTTCGCCGCGCCCATCGCCTGGTCGACGTTCACGGCGAAGGACGACCGGAGCACCGCGAGATTGACGGTCTCGCCGAACTGCTGCGCGAGGTCTTCGAGGACCGGCCGCGCGGTGTGGACGAGGCTGAGGCGCCGCGGGATCGAGCTCGCGATGCGCAGCAGCCCGACTCCGAGCTGGTATCTGCCCCGCCGCGAGCTCTGCTGCACGAAGCCGTGGGTCTCGAGGGCGGCGAGAATGCGTGACGCCGTCGACTTGTGCACGCCCATGCGCTCGGCCATGTCGCCGACGGCCGCGCTGCCCTCTTCTGCGAGGACCTCGAGCGCCTGCACAACGCGCTCGACCGAATGAACACCGTTGGCTGAACGTCCCCCGTCGGGATCCTCCGGATCCGATGACTTGCTCATGGGCCGATTGTGCCAGAGAACACCGGCACCCTCGGGAGGCAAGGAAGGAACGATGCCCCGCTCGCCAGGCAAGCTGCGTGCCGAAGTCACCCCAGGTGGACGCCAAGTCACCCCGTGCGGGCGCGAAGTCACCCCCGGGGAACGCGAAGTCACCCCCAGCAGGCGCGAGGTCACCCCCGGTAGGCGCGAGGTCACCCCCGGTAGGCGCGAGGTCACCCCGTGGGAACGCGAGGTCACCCCGTGTGGGCTTGAGATCACCCCTCCGGGAGTTTGAAGATCAGGTAACAGCGTGCTGCTGTGTCAACGCACGACGACGGCCGGTGCCTTCCGCAGGGAAAGCACCGGCCGTCGTCGTCACCCACGAGGTTCTATCTGGATCGCATGTCTCGTCCGTACGGGGTGACCTCAGGGTCGTGCGGGGTGACTTCGCGCCCACACGGGGTGACTTCGCGCCCACACGGGGTGACTTCGGCCTGTCAGCGGCCGCGCGCGATCCATTCCTGCAGGTGCGGTGCCTCGGCGCCGACGGTCGTCGAGTCTCCGTGGCCCGTGTTGACCTCAGTGTCCCCGGGGAGCGTGAGCAGCCGGGTCCGGATGGACTCGATGATCGTGGGGAAATCCGAGTAGGACCGTCCGGTCGCCCCGGGACCACCCTGGAACAGGGTGTCCCCGGTGAACACGGTCCCCAGGCTCTCGGCCCGGAAGCACACGGACCCGGGGGAGTGGCCCGGCGTGTGTATGGCCACCAGCTCCGAGCCCGCGACCGAGAAGACCTCCCCGTCCGCGATCTCCGCGTCCGGCGAGGTGCCCGGATACACCGCATCCCACAGCATGAGGTCGGCCGGGTGGAGGAGCACCGCTGCGCCCACCTTGTCCGCGAACTCTCGGGCGTGGCGGATGTGGTCGTCATGGCCGTGGGTGAGGAGCACCGCGGTCACGGTGCGGCCGCCGACTGCGTCGGCGACAGCGCCGGCGTCGTGCGCGGGGTCGATCACGATCGCCTCCGCGTCGTCGCCCACGATCCAGACGTTGTTGTCCACGTCCCACGTGCCCCCGTCGAGGGAGAACGTGCCGGACGTGACGACGCGCTCGATCCTGGTCCTGCCTTCCGCGCCCATCAGATCTCCACCACGGAGCGCAGGACGGTGCCAGAGTGCATCTTCTCGAAGGCCGCCTCGACGTCGCCGAGGCCGATGCGCTCGGTCACGAACGCGTCCAGCGGGAGGCGTCCGAGCTTGAACTGCTCGACGAGCATGGGGAAGTCGCGGCTCGGGAGGCAGTCGCCGTACCACGAGGACTTGAGCGAGCCGCCGCGGCCGAACACATCCAGGAGCGGCAGCTCGAGCGTCATCTCGGGCGTCGGAACGCCCACGAGGACCACACGGCCGGCCAGGTCGCGCGCGTAGAAGGCCTGCTTGTACGTCTCGGGGCGGCCGACGGCGTCGATCACCACGTCCGCCCCGAAGCCGCCCGTGAGGTCGCGGATCGCCTCGACAGGGTCCGTCTCACGCGAGACGACGCCGTGAGTCGCGCCGAGGCTCTTGGCGAGCTCCACCTTGGCGGGGTCGAGGTCCACGGCGATGATCGTCGTCGCCCCCGCGAGCTTCGCGCCCGCGATCGCCGCGATGCCCACGCCGCCGCAGCCGATCACGGCCACGGACTCCCCGCGCTTGACCTCGCCGGTGTTGATGGCGGCGCCGATGCCGGCCATGATCCCGCAGCCAAGCAGGCCGACGGCGGCGGGGTCAACGTCGTCGTCGATCTTGGTGCACTGTCCGGCCGCGACGAGGGTCTTCTCGGCGAACGAGCCGATGCCGAGCGCCGCGGTCAGCGGGGTGCCGTCGGCGAGGGTCATCTTCTGGGTCGCGTTGTGCGTGGCGAAGCAGTACTGCGGCTGGCCCTTTGCGCAGGCCCGGCATTGCCCGCACACCGCGCGCCAGTTCAGAATCACACGGTCTCCGGGCTTGAGGTCCGTCACGTCCGGGCCGACCGAGCTGACCACCGCGGTGGACTCGTGGCCGAGGAGGTAGGGGTAGTCGTTGCCGATCCCGCCGAGCTTGTAGTGCAGGTCCGTGTGGCAGACGCCGCACGTGAGGACGTCAACCAGCGCCTCGCCTGGGCCGGGGTCCGGGACCAGGATCGTCTCGACGGTCGCCGGCGCGTTCTTCTCGCGCACGACGACGGCCCTCACCTCGTGCATGTTCGTTCCGCGGGGTGCGTTGGTCATGGAAGTCCTCCTGTGGTGTTCAAACGTGGGCCGTGCCCATCATGACCAGCGCCGCTCTCGCGTGTCCACGTGGCCCGCGGCATGAGACGCCGGCACCCCGACATGGTCGTATGGCCGGCCCTAGGACCGGTCAGCGCTGGTATAGATCTGATATATCACCACAGCCTACGGGTGGAAGTGCGGGCGGTCAATGGGCATCGCCTGCATCACGTTTCGATCTCGTGAAATTCTTCCGGGCGCCCAGAAAGGTGCTTGACAGCCGTCTGTGACGTGACTCACTGTTGTGCATGCCGAATCACGTTGCAGCTTGTGCAATTCACCGCGGTGTCTCGGACTCTGGGGGAAGGTCCGAGGCTCACTCTCTAAGGAGCAGCACGCATTCATGACAGCCAAGCACTTCGACTACATCATCGTCGGCGGCGGCAGCGCCGGCTCTGTCCTGGCCGACCGGTTGAGCGCGGGAGGGGACCGCACGGTGCTCGTCCTCGAGGCCGGCCGAAGCGACTACCCGTGGGACCTGTTCATCCAGATGCCCGCCGCACTCACGTTCCCGAGCGGGAACCCGCTCTATGACTGGCGCTATGAGTCTGATCCCGAGCCGTTCATGCGGGGTCGGCGGGTGGCGCATGCGCGCGGCAAGGTCCTGGGAGGCTCGAGCTCGATCAACGGCATGATCTTCCAGCGGGGCAACCCTCTGGACTACGAGCGATGGGGCGCAGACTCCGGCATGGAGTCATGGGACTTCGCCCACTGCCTGCCCTACTTCAAGCGCATGGAGAACTGCCTCGCGGCCGCTCCCGAGGATCCATACCGAGGCCACGACGGTCCCCTCATCCTCGAGCGCGGCCCCGCCACGAACCCGCTGTTCCAGGCCTTCTTCGATGCGGCCGTGGAGGCTGGCTACCCGCGTACCGACGACGTCAACGGCTTCAGGCAGGAGGGATTCGGCCCGTTCGACCGCAACGTGCACAAGGGCGAGCGCTACTCGGCGTCGCGCGGCTATCTCCGCCCGGCCCGCACGCGGCCCAACGTGACGGTCCAGACCCTCTCGTTCGTCACCGGGATCGAGTTCCGGGGAACGCGCGCGAGCGGCGTCACCTACCGCCGGGGCGGGCAGAACCACACGGCGAGCGGTGGCGAGGTCATCCTGTGCGGGGGCGCCTTCAACACGCCACAGCTGCTCCAACTCGCGGGCATCGGCGAACCGGAGCACCTCCGCTCCGTCGGTGTCACGCCCCGGGTCGGGCTTCCGGGCGTCGGGGAGAACCTCCAGGACCACCTCGAGGTCTACATCCAGCACGCATGCCTCGCTCCCGTGTCGCAACAGCCATCCCTCGACCTGTGGCGCATGCCCTTCATCGGCCTCGAGTGGCTCCTCGGCCGGAAGGGCCCCGCAGCCACGAACCACTTCGAGGGAGGCGGGTTCGCGCGGTCGAACAGCGACGTGGCCTACCCGAACCTCATGTACCACTTCCTTCCCGTGGCGGTGCGGTACGACGGCAAGAAGGCCGACGTCGAGCACGGCTACCAGGTCCATGTCGGCCCCATGTACTCCGACGCCCGGGGGCGGCTGAGAATACGCTCGGCCGATGCCTCGGGGCGCCCATCGATCCTCTTCAACTACCTCTCGACCGAGCAGGACCGGCGCGAGTGGATCGAGGCGATCCGCGTCTCCCGCGAGATCCTCCGGCAGCCGGCCATGGCGCCGTTCAACGGCGGCGAGATCTCGCCCGGGCTTGCCGTCAGCACGGACGAGGAGATCCTCGACTGGGTCGCCCGGGACGCGGAGACCGCACTCCATCCGTCCTGCACGGCGAAGATGGGCCCGGACTCGGACCCCATGGCCGTCGTCGACCCGCTCACCATGAAGGTCCACGGCACGGAGGGGTTGCGCGTCGTGGACGCGTCGGCCATGCCCTACGTGACGAACGGCAACATCTTCGCACCGGTCATGATGCTCGCCGAGAAGGCCGCAGACCTCATCCTCGGCCGGGCACTCCCGCCCGAATCCGAACCCTACTACCGACACGCCGTGAGCCAAACCGAGGAGGCAGCATGAGCGCCAGTGTCCTAGAACCCAGTACCGCCCGTCACGCGGCCGCCAGCGGCCCTTCCGAACCAGCCCTCAAGGTCGAGGGCCTCTGGAAGATCTTCGGGGCGAAGGCGGACAAGATCATCGGCACGCCCGACGAGCACCTCACGCGCAAGGAGCTCCAGTCCAAGACCGGGTGCCTCGCGGCCGTCAAGGACGTCTCCTTCGAGGTCGCCCCCGGCGAGGTCTTCGTCGTCATGGGCCTCTCTGGATCGGGCAAGTCGACGCTCGTGCGCCTGCTGACACGGCTCATCGAGCCGACGGCGGGTCGCGTCACGATCGACGGCGAGGACGTCACCTGCGCGAGCAAGGCGAAGCTGCGCGAGATGCGCCGCAGCCACATGGCCATGGTCTTCCAGCAGTTCGGCCTCCTCCCACACCGCAAGGTCATCGACAACATCGCCTACGGCCTCGAGGTTCGGGGCGAAGGCAAGGCCAAACGCCTCGCCCGCGCCCAGGAGATGGTCGATCTCGTCGGCCTGTCCGGCTATGAGAACTCGTTCCCCGACCAGCTCTCCGGCGGCATGCAGCAGCGGGTCGGCCTGGCCCGGGCCCTCGCGGTCGACCCCCAGGTCCTGCTGTTCGACGAGCCCTTCTCCGCGCTCGACCCTCTTATCCGGCGGGACATGCAGAACGAGGTGTGCCGCCTTCACGAGGAGGTCGGGAAGACGATGGTCTTCATCACCCACGACCTCCAGGAAGCGCTCAAGCTGGGCGACCGCATCCTCATCATGCGTGACGGCGAGGTCGTCCAGATCGGCACCCCAGCCGAGGTTGTGGCGAACCCGGCCGACGACTATGTGCGCGATTTCGTCTCTGACGTCCCGCGCTCGCACGTGCTCACGCTCCGCTACGTGGTCCGGGCGCCCCGCGCGGGGGAGTCCCTCGACGGGCCGGCCATGCGCGCGGACTGCGTGGTGCGCGACGCAGCGCGCCAGGTCCTGGAGTCGTCGCTCCCGGTCCGCGTCTACGAGGGCGAGCGATTCCTCGGCGTGGTCGACGACGAGGACATCCTCCGCGTCGTCGTCGCCGAAGAGGCGTCCCCCGCAGTGGGCAACGGTGGTGCGGCATGAGCACGATGGCCACCGACTGCGACCGGGTGGACACCGCCGCGATCCCTCCCGGGGGCGCGAGGGAACGGGCGTCGGAACCCGCGACCCGCCCGCCGACAGGCGGCCCGCGCGCCTTCACCCGCCGACACTGGCGCTCGCTCGTGGGCGCCGCCGTCGTCGCGGCGTGGCTCGTGCTGTGGGCGCTCCTGAGGGGAACGCAGACCCTCGAACTCGGAGGGGCCGAGAAGACCGACGTCCACGTCTGGTTCAACGGCCTGCGGGACGGCTTCGACGCGGCCCGGGCGAACTCGGCGTTCTTCGAGTACGTCGTCCAGCCGATCACGAATGGCCTCAACGGGACCGTCGCGTTCCTCCAGCATCTGGCCAGCCAGCCCTCGGTGGGGCGTCCGGTTCCGGAGGTCGGCTGGCTGGGCGTCGTCGTGCTCCTCGCCTGGCTCACCTTCACCTTCGCCGGTGTGCGGCTGATGCTCCTGGTCGCCGCGTGCGTGCTCCTGTTCGGCTTCTTCGGCTACTGGCAGCAGAGCATCGACACGCTCATCGTGACGTTCGTGGCCGTCCTCGTCTGCGTGCTCCTGGGGCTCCCGCTGGGCATTCTTACCGCGCGGAACGCCAGGGTCGCGGCCGTGGTCACCCCGGTGCTGGACCTCATGCAGACCCTCCCGTCGTTCGCGTACCTCGCGCCCCTGGCCCTCGTTTTCGGCATCGGCCCGGCCGCGGCCATCGTCACGACGGTCATCTACTCGCTCCCGCCGCTCGTGCGCATCACCGAGCACGGCATCCGCAACGTCTCGCCCGTCACGCTCGAAGCCGTGGCCTCGATGGGCGGCACCGCCTGGCAGACACTGGCCAAGGTGGAGCTGCCCATGGCCCGGCGCACGATCGTCGTGGGCGTCAACCAGTGCACCATGGCCGCGCTCTCCATGGCGACCATCGCCACGCTCATCAACGGGCCCGGCCTCGGCGGCCCTGTGCTCCAGGCGCTCCAGTCCCTCGACGTCGGCTCGGCCTTCGTCTCGGGCCTCGCGATCGTGCTCATGGCCATCATGCTGGACCGCACGACGACGGCCGCCTCCGAACGCTCGGGGATCGAGGCCCGCGTCCAGCGCGGCACGGGCCCGGCGGGCCTGCGCGGCGCACGGGGGCGACGGGCCGCCGTCGTCATCGGTGCGGTGCTCACCGCGGTCGCCGTCTACCTCTCCCGCACCTACCTCGCGCTGGCGAAGTTCCCGCCGTCCCCCGACCTCGGCACGCCGCTCGCCAAGGCGGTTTCGGCCGCCACGGCATGGGCTGTGGGGACGCTCTCCGGCTTCACGGGCTGGCTCAAGGACGCTGTGACCGCCGTGCTCGTCAACCCGCTCGAGTCGCTCCTGGCGCAGTCGCCCTGGTGGGTCATGGCGCTCGTGCTCCTGGGCGTCGCGCTCGCGCTCGGCCGCTGGCGCACCGCTCTGGTCACGCTCGCGTGCGAGGCCGTGATCCTGGGCACGGGCCTCTGGAACGAGAGCATGAAGACGCTCGCCACGACCCTCGTCGCCACCCTCCTCGTTGTCGTCGCGGCGGTGGCCGTCGGAGTCTTGATGGGCAGGAGCAGGCTCGTCGACTCGATCGTCCGACCGGTGCTGGACGCGTTCCAGACCATCCCGCCGTTCGTGTACCTCGTCCCGGCGCTTGCCCTCTTCGGCCCCACCAGGTTCACCGCGATCGCCGCCGCCCTCGCCTACGGCGTGCCGATCGCCACCAAGCTCGTTGCCGACGGCATCCGGGGCGTCTCCCCGGTCGCCGTCGAGGCCTCCGAATCGATGGGGACCACGACGTGGCAGATGGTGTCCAAGGTCCAGTTGCCCATGGCGCGCGCCGCCGTCGTCCTCGCCGCCAATCAGGGCCTCCTGTACGTGCTCGCGATGGTCGTCGTCGGCGGCCTCGTCGGAGGCGGGGGACTCGGATATCTCGTGGTCTCCGGCTTCTCGCAGGGCCAGCTCTTCGGCAAGGGCCTCGCCGCCGGCATCGCCATCACCGCCCTCGGAATCATGCTCGACCGCATCGCCCAGCACGCCGCTGCCCGCTTCGGCAGCGCCTGATCAAGGAAGATCCCATGAATAGAACAGCGAAGACAAAGGCGCTCGGCGCCCTGGCCCTCACCGCCGTCCTCGGCCTGACCGCGTGCGGCGGGGACATCTCCTCCGCGTCCCCCGCCTCCGGGAGCGCAGCGAACTGCGGCACGTTCAACCTCGCCGTCAACCCCTGGGTCGGCTACGAGGCGGACGCCTATGTGGTCGGAACCCTGGCCAAGGAGAAGCTCGGCTGCACCGTCAACTACAAGACCCTCAAGGAAGAGGTCGCGTGGCAGGGCTTCGGCAGCGGCGAGGTGGACGCCGTCATCGAGAACTGGGGTCACCCTGACCTCACCGAGAAGTACATCACCCAGCAGAAGACCGCCGTGGACGCCGGCCTCACCGGGAACACCGGAGTGATCGGCTGGTTCGTGCCGCCATGGATGGCCAAGCAGTACCCCGACATCACGGACTCGAAGAACCTGAACAAGTACGCGGACCTCTTCAAGACCTCCGAGTCCGGCGGGCAGGGCCAGCTCCTCGACGGCGACCCCTCCTTCGTCACGAACGACGAGGCCCTCGTGAAGAACCTCGGCCTGAACTTCAAGGTCGTGTACGCCGGCAGCGAGCCCGCCCTCATCCAGGCCTTCCGCCAGGCCGAGCAGAACCACACGCCGCTCATCGGCTACTTCTACGACCCCCAGTGGTTCATGGCCGAGGTCCCACTCGTGAAGGTCAACCTCCCCGCCTACACCGACGGATGTGACGCCGACGCAGCCAAGGTCGCCTGCGACTACCCGAAGTACGACCTGAACAAGATCGCCTCCACCAAGTTCGCCAACTCCGGCAGCCCCGCCTACCAGCTCGTGAAGAAGTTCAGCTGGACCAACCAGGACCAGAACACCGTGGCCGGCTACATCGCCCGCGACGGCATGACCCCTGAGGCCGCCGCCAAGAAGTGGATCGACGCCAACCCCGACAAGGCCGCCGCATGGCTCAAGTAGCCACCCTCGCCCCCGACACCACGACAACCACCATCAGGGGCCTCTATATCGGCGGCGCGTGGCACGAGGCGCACGACGGCGGCACAGCCGCCGTGCGGTGCCCGGCGGACGGGCGCGAGGTGGCGGTCGTCGTCTCGGCCACCGCCGCCGACTCGGAGCGGGCCATCGCCAGCGCCCGGGCCGCGTTTGACGGCGGCCCGTGGCGGCGCATGACCGACATCGAGCGCGGCGACGTGATGCTCCGCGTCGCGGACCTGCTCGAGCGGGACAAGGCGGCATATGCCCGCGCCGAGGCGCTCGACACGGGCAAGCGACTCGTCGAGGCAGAGTACGACATGGACGACATCGCAGCGTGCTTCCGCTACTACGGGAAGATCGCCGGGCTCGACGCGGGCCGGGTCGTCGACACGGGGCGCGCTGGCGCCATCAGCCGTGTCGTGTACGAGCCGGTCGGCGTCTGCGCCCTCATCGCTCCGTGGAACTACCCGCTCCTGCAGGCCGCCTGGAAGGTCGCCCCGGCGCTCGTGGCCGGCAACTCGTTCGTGCTCAAGCCCAGCGAGCTCACGCCGTCGACCTCGATCCTGCTCATGGAGACCCTCGCCGAGGCCGGCGTCCCTGCGGGCGTGGCCAACCTCGTGACGGGCAGGGGCTCGGTGGTGGGCGGCCCGCTGAGCTCGGACCCGCGCGTCGATCTCGTCTCCCTCACGGGGAGCCTCGCCACGGGACAGACGATCATGGCCGCCGCGGCCGAGACCGTCAAGCGCGTAGCCTTCGA
This sequence comes from Sinomonas sp. ASV486, assembly GCF_030908215.1. GTDB lineage: Bacteria > Actinomycetota > Actinomycetes > Actinomycetales > Micrococcaceae > Sinomonas > Sinomonas puerhi. The sequence continues at coordinate 209,633 of NZ_JAVFJK010000007.1, forward strand.
GCTCGGCGGGAAGAACCCCAACGTCGTCTTCGCGGACGCGGACTGGGACGCCGCCGTCGACAATGCGCTGACGGCAGTCTTCCTGCACTCGGGCCAGGTCTGCTCGGCGGGCGCCCGGCTCGTCGTGGAGGCAACGATCGCGGAGCGCTTCGTCGCCGAGGTGGTCGCGAAGGCCCAGCGGATCCGGCTCGGCGGGCCCTTCGACCCGGAGGCCGAGACGGGTCCGCTCATCTCGGCCGGGCACCGAGAGAAGGTCCACACGTACGTCCAGGCCGGCATCGCCGAGGGGGCGGAGCTCCTTTGCGGGGGCTACATCCCCGACGAGCCACGCCTCGCGGATGGCTACTTCTACCCGCCCACCGTGCTCGGCGGCTGCCGCTCGGGCATGAGCGTGGTCAGGGAGGAGTCATTCGGGCCCGTGCTCACCGTCGAGACGTTCCGGGACGAGGCTGAGGCGATCGCGATCGCCAACGACACCGAGTACGGACTCGCTGGTGCCGTCTGGACCTCGGACGCGTCGAGGGCCCAGCGCGTGGCCGGAGCACTGCGGCACGGGACGGTGTGGATAAACGACTACCACCCGTACGTCCCGCAGGCCGAGTGGGGCGGCTTCGGCAAGTCCGGCGTCGGCCGTGAGCTGGGCCGCGCGGGGCTCGACGAGTACCGCGAGGCGAAGCACATCTGGCAGAACGTCAGCCCATCGCCGAGCGGGTGGTTCGGCGGCACCCACGCCTGAGGACGATGCTCAGGTGCGGGTGCCCGACCGGGCCTCCGCGGCAACCGCGATCGCCTCAGCGCGCGAGCTGACGCCGAGCTTCCTGAAGAGGTTCCTCAGGTGGAACTTGACGGTGTTCTCGCTGACGTTGAGCTCGGCGGCGATCGCACGGTTCCGCAGACCGCCCGAGAGCAACCCCAGCACCTGCTCCTCGCGTTCGCCCAGCCCCCATTCCGCGCCCTCGCGGGATGGGGGCATCGGCGCGTCGAGGGGCAGTCTCACGAACACATCCGCTCCCCAGCTGGCCATGACCTCGATACGCAGCTCCCCGTCGAGCGCCTGCACGCGCTGCTCGATGCGACGCATCCCGTCCTCGCCGAGCGAGAGGCGCCCCTCGCCGTCGTCCCGGATGTCGATGAGGAGGTTAGTCCCGTCGCAGCCCCACTGCACCCGGATCCGGCGAACATCGTCCTGCTCGACCATGGCCAGCACCAGCGAGCGGACGATAGCCCGGGCGGCGTGGGCCACCTCGCCCGGGAGCGCGCGTCCGTCGGCGGGCGGCTCGACGAACTGGACCGCGATCCCGCTGAACCGCTGGAGGGGGCGCAGATCGCTCTGGAGGCGTTCGAAGGCCTTGGCGACCGGTTCCTCGAGCAGGGCCGCGGTCCGGTCCGCCGACGACCGGAGCCGGACCAGAGCCCCCGCGGCGAGGTCGGCGGCGGCCTGCCGCGCCGCTGCGTCCGACTGATGCGGCGAGCGCAGCGCGGCGAGCATCGTCTCGAGTGTGGTCGAGTGCTGGTCCGTCAGCTCGGCCGTGAGGCGCGCCCTCTCGGCGGATGCCGCGCGGGACTCGCGCAGGTACGACGGCGCCGCTTCCGCCACCTTGTCGCGGATGCGCACCGCGGCGAGGTGCCACAGGCGCACGACGACGTCTATCGCCTCCGCTGCTGATCGCCCGCCCGCGGGGGACGGCTCGGTGAGCACCAGGAGCGCGTTCGTCGAGGATCGGACGGCCAGGACGGGGCGCACCCGGCCGGCGATCTCCTCCTCGGACCAGCGCGGCGCGAGATCCGGGAGGGACGAGCGGACGGCGTCGAGCTCGTCGAGGGTGACGCGGCTGATGATGTGCTCCGCTCCGGCCTTCTTCTGCGGCCGGCCTGTGCAGTCCTCGGTGAAAACAATGAGCGCCGAGCACGCGACATACGGGGCGATGGCCTTTCGCAGCCTCTCCGCGATGGCCAGCAGCGGCGCATCCGCCAGCTCGGCGGCAGAGTCGAGGAGGGACAGCGCATCAGGGGCGGGGGTCATCGGCCCAGTCTAGGGATGACCTGCCCGAATGGGTAGGCATTGCCGCCCGAGCAGGCGGTGGCTCACCCGTTCAGGTGGTCCGATGCTGGATGTAGAGCCCACCGGGGGCTCGCTTAGTACAGCAGAGGAGTGTCCATGAGCGTGGAGACGATGACGACGCCGCGTCCGGTCACGGCCGACGGCGTCCATCACAGCCTCGGACTGATCCACGGCGAGGTCTTCGCCACTGCGAGCGCGCTGCACCGGGGGGAGCTGGCCGAGGTGTCCCGCCTGATCCGCGAGGCGCCCCGGGCCTTCCTCGCGGGCTCGGGCCGCACGGGGCTCGTCCTGCGCATGGCCGCGATGCGCCTCATGCACCTCGGCCTCGACGTGCACGTCGCCGGGGACACCACGACGCCGGCGATCCGGCCGGGCGATCTGCTCATCGCCGCCTCCGGGTCCGGCACGACCGCTGGCGTTGTCAAGGCGGCGAGCACCGCTGCGGCCGTCGGGGCGCGCATCGCCGTCTACACGACGGACCGCCACTCTCCCCTCGCGACCCGCGCCGACGCCGTCGTGATCATCCCGGCGGCGCGGAAGACCGATCACGGCGGTACCGCCTCGCGCCAGTACTCGGGGAGCCTGTTCGAGCAGGTGCTGCTCGTGGCCACCGAGGCCGTGTTCCAGAGCCTCTGGGACGCAGACGGGACCCCGGCGGCGGAGCTCTGGCTCCGGCACGCCAACATCGAGTAGCCCAACCTCCCGATCCTCGCACCACCTCAACCCACAGAAGGAAACACACACTATGAAGCTTCAGGTCGCCATGGACGTCCTCACCGTCGACGAGGCCCTCACCCTGGCCGCGCAGGTCGCGGAGCACGTCGACATCATCGAGCTCGGCACCCCCCTCGTGAAGAACGCCGGGCTCTCGGCAGTCACCGCTATCAAGGAGGCGCACCCCGGCAAGGTGGTCTTCGCCGACCTCAAGACGATGGACGCGGGGGAGCTCGAGGCGGAGCTCGCCTTCAAGGCCGGCGCCGATCTGGTGTCCGTCCTGGGCAGCGCTGACGATTCGACGATCGCGGGTGCGGTCAAGGCCGCGCGCGCCCACAACAAGGGCGTGGTCGTGGACCTCATCGGCGTCCAGGACAAGGTCACCCGGGCCCAGGAGGCGCGCCAGCTCGGCGCGAAGTACGTCGAGTTCCACGCGGGCCTCGACGAGCAGGCCAAGCCGGGCTACGACTTGAGCGTTCTCCTGACCGCCGGCGAACTGGCCCGCGTGCCGTTCTCCGTGGCCGGCGGCGTCAACGCCTCCACGATCGCGGCCGTGCAGCGCTCGGGCGCCGACGTTGCGGTGGCCGGTGGCTCCATCTACGGCGCCGCTGACCCGGCGGCAGCCGCGCGGGAGCTCAGGGCAGCCATTATCTGAGACAGGCTGGGCGGAGGCGTCAAGACGCCCTGTCGCTGAGAGGAACGCTTGAAGGCGTCCCCTCCGCGACAGGGCGTCCGTCGTGCGTTGTACGTGATGGCCGATGCCGTGGCCTTCTCGATTCAGAAGCCCGTGCTCGGCGTCACCGAGATTGCGCAGAAGATCGGGCTTCACAAGAGCACCGTCTCGCGCATCCTCACAGGCCTCGCGGACGCGGGGTACGTACAGCGTGACGAGGCCACCGGACGGTACCGGCTGGGCCTCGGCCTCCTCGCCCTGTCGGGCCCACTCCTGGCTGACTCGACGTGCGGCGTGCCGCCCTGCCGTATCTCGAGGAGCTCACGGAGAAGACAGGGGAGACCAGCGCGCTGGCCGTTTGGAACGGGGAGGAGGCGATCGTCGTCGAACAGGTCCCGAGCCCCCACCAGGTCAAGCACACGGCGTCCATCGGCACGCGGTACACCAAGTTCGCTTCGTCGTCGGTGCGGGTCTTCCTCGCGGGGCTGCCTGCTGAGACTGCCCGCGAGCTGCTCGCGTCGGGCGCTGTGGTCATGCCGGGGGCGCGCGACGGCGGCCCCTCGGCCGCCGATGCGAAGCTCGCCTCGGTGGAGCTCTCCTCGGTGGCGGCCGAGGGCATTGCGGTCAACGACGGGGCAACGACCCCCCGAGGAGTTCGGCGTATCGGCCCCGGTGTGGGACTACCGAGGGCGCATGGTGGGCTGTGTGACGGCGTCGGCCCCCGGATCGCGGGCCCAGGGTGAGGTCGCCAAGCAGCTGGCCGTCGCCGTCGTCGAGAGTGCTGCCCGCGTGTCCGCCCGTCTCGGATACGGAGCCAAGCGCGCCGAAGCCTGACGTCCCGGGATCACTCATCTGTGGGCGCGGGGTCGGGTCACCAGGCGCGGGGGTCGGGTTGCGCGAGGTCCTGGTGATCTGAGCACTCAGGGCGAGTGGGCGGCCCTGAGGGAACGCCCCAACCTCGTTCGGAATCGGGTGGGGTGATCTCGGCATCACAGGGGATGACCTCGCGCTCACCCGGGGTGATCTGGGGATCAGAGGGGGTGACTTCGCGCTCACCCGGGGTGATCTGGGGATCAGAGGGGGTGACTTCGCGCTCACCCGGGGTGATCTGGGGATCAGAGGGGGTGACTTCGCGCTCGTACGGGGTGACTTCGCGCTCCAATGGGGTGATCTCGCGCTCCCATGGGGTGATCTCGCGGTCAGGCGGGGTGATCTCGGCGGAAGTGGTGGCGGGGTGGGGGGTAGCCGGGTGGCTGGGTGGCCGCCTCTGCGTTTCCTAGAGGGCCTTGCGGATCGTCGCCTCGAAGCTCGTGACGTGCTCGAGGGCCATGCGGCCCGCGTCCTCGGCCCGGCCGTCGGCGATGGTCCGCAGCATCTCGGCATGCTCCTGGATGTGCCCCGCGACGGAGGGCACCTTGTCCAGGACGAGGCACCAGATGCGCGTGGCGAGGTTGTCGTAGCGGATGAGGGCGTCGGTGAGGTGCGGGTTGCCGGCCGCGGCGTAGATAAGCCGGTGCACCGTGATGTCGTATCGCATGAGCTCGCGCTGGTCGATCGGCTCGGCGAGCGCCTCGATAGCGTCAGCCGTCTCGCGCAGCCGTTCCCGCATCGCGGGGGAGGCGTCCCGCGCCGCGCGGCGCGCTGCGAGCGGTTCGAGCTGCTCGCGGATCTCCGACACGTCGGCGAGCTCGGTGATGTCGACAGCGGTCGCGAACGTCCCGCGCCGGGGGTAGGAGACCACGAGGTGGTCCACCTCGAGCCGCTTGAGCGCCTCGCGCACAGGGGTGCGCCCTACGCCGAGCTCTGCGGCGAGCGTGGTGTCATTGATCGGGGCGCCGGGCTTGATCTCGAGCATGATGAGCCGGTCCCGGAGTGTGAGGTACGCCTGCTCGGCGAGGGAGACGGACGACGCCGCCTGCTCGCCGTTTGCAGTCGGCTCGGCCAGCGCGTCGCGCGGCTCGCCGGGAGCTGGGGCCTCTGATGCTACGGCGGTGCTTGTCATGCCGGGGGCTCCTTCCGGGAGGGGTTGACCGCGGTGTGATGCTCACCATAGTATCTGGTCTAGAACTAATATATCAGTTGATGATTAGTTAGATATCAAGCCAGACAACGCGCTGGATGCCAGTCCCAAGGAGGCACCATGGAGAACCTTCTCGATCTCCCGCTCGCGAGCGCCGACCCAGAGGTCGCCGCCGCCATCGATGCCGAGCTCGCCCGCCAGCAGGGCACGCTCGAGATGATCGCGTCGGAGAACTTCGCGCCGGCCGCGGTCATGGAGGCGCAGGGCTCGGTCCTGACCAACAAGTACGCCGAGGGCTACCCTGGACGCCGCTACTACGGCGGCTGCGAGCACGTCGACGTGATCGAGCAGCTGGCCATCGACCGGGCCAAGTCGCTCTTCGGCGCCGGGTTCGCGAACGTCCAGCCGCACTCGGGTGCGCAGGCCAATGCCGCCGCGATGCATGCCCTCATCCAGCCCGGCGACACGATCATGGGCCTCGACCTGGCACATGGCGGGCACCTCACGCACGGGATGAAGCTCAACTTCTCCGGCAAGCTCTACAAGGTCGTCCCGTACCAGGTCTCTGAGACGGACCACCGGATCGACATGGCGCAGGTAGAGAAGCTCGCGGACGAGCACCGGCCGCAGCTCATGATCGCCGGCTGGTCCGCGTACTCGCGCCAGCTCGACTTCGCGGAGTTCCGCCGCATCGCCGACAAAGTCGGCGCCTACCTGCTTGTGGACATGAGCCACTTCGCGGGCCTCGTGGCCGCGGCCCTGCACCCCAACCCGGTCCCGCATGCCCACGTGACCACGACGACCACGCACAAGACCCTCGGCGGTCCGCGCGGCGGCATCATCCTCACCAACGACCCCGCGCTGGCGAAGAAAATCAACTCGGCGGTGTTCCCGGGCCAGCAGGGCGGCCCGCTCGAGCACGTGATCGCCGGCAAGGCCGTCGCGTTCAAGTTCGCCGCGACCGAGGAGTTCAAGGACCGCCAGGCGCGCACGCTCGAGGGCGCCCGCATCCTGGCCGAGCGGCTCCTGCAGGACGACCTTGCGGCCGCGGGGATCGGCGTCGTCAACGGCGGCACCGATGTGCACCTGGTGCTCGTGGACCTGCGCCACTCCGAGCTCGACGGCCAGCAGGGCGAGGACCGCCTGCACCGGATCGGCATCACGGTCAACCGCAACGCCGTCCCGTTCGACCCGCGCCCGCCGATGGTCTCCTCTGGCCTGCGGATCGGCACGCCGGCCCTGGCCACCCGCGGATTCGGTGCCGCCGAGTTCACCGAGGTCGCGGACATCATCGCCGCAGCCCTCAAGCCCGAGTTCGACGACGAGCTGGCCGCCTCGCTGCGTTCGCGCGTGGCCGTCCTCGCCGACAAGCACCCCCTCTACCCCAACCTCACCCCGGCCAGCGCCGGGGCCGATCACGAGAACGGAGCCCAGTGATGGCGGATCTGCTGCCCGAACACCCGGACTTCCTCTGGCACAACCCGGACCCCAAGCCCTCGTATGACGCGGTCATCGTGGGCGGCGGCGGCCACGGTCTCGCCACGGCGTACTACCTCGCCAAGAACCACGGGATGACCAACATCGCGGTCCTCGAGCGCGGCTGGCTCGCCGGCGGCAACATGGCCCGCAACACGACGATCATCCGCTCGAACTACCTGTGGGACGAATCGGCGGCGATCTACGAGCACTCCCTCAAGCTCTGGGAGCAGCTCCCCGAGGAGCTCGAGTACGACTTCCTGTTCAGCCAGCGCGGCGTCATGAACCTCGCGCACACGCTCCAGGACGTGCGCGAGTCCGTCCGCCGCGTGGGCGCGAACAAGCTCAACGGCGTGGATGCCGAGTGGCTCGATGCCGACCAGGTCAAGGAACTCTGCCCGATCATCAACGTCAGCGAGGACATCCGCTACCCGGTCCTCGGTGCCACGTACCAGCCGCGCGCCGGCATCGCGAAGCACGACCACGTCGCGTGGGCCTTCGCCCGCAAGGCGGACGAGCTCGGCGTCGACATCATCCAGAACTGCGAGGTCACGGGCTTCGTCAAGGACGGCAACCGTGTGGTCGGCGTCCAGACGAACCGGGGCACGATCGCCACGGGCAAGGTCGCCCTCTGCGCGGCGGGCCACTCGAGCGTGCTGGCCAAGCTCGCCGGCTTCGACCTCCCCATCCAGTCGCACCCCCTCCAGGCGCTCGTCTCCGAGCTCCATCACAAGGTGCACCCCACGGTCGTCATGTCCAACCACGTCCACGTGTACGTCTCCCAGGCGCACAAGGGCGAGCTCGTCATGGGCGCGGGCATCGACTCCTACAACGGCTACGGCCAGCGCGGGGCGTTCCACGTCATCGAGGAGCAGATGGCAGCCGCCGTCGAGCTCTTCCCGATCTTCGCCCGGGCGCACCTCCTGCGCACGTGGGGCGGCATCGTCGACGTGACGCTCGATGCGTCCCCGATCGTCGGCAAGGCCCCGGTCGAGGGCATGTACGTCAACTGCGGCTGGGGCACGGGAGGCTTCAAGGGCACCCCGGGCGCTGGCTGGAGCATGGCGCACACCATCGCCACGGACGAGGCCCACGCCCTCAACGCACCCTTCGCCCTCGAGCGCTTCGAGACCGGCGCCCTCATCGACGAGCACGGCGCCGCCGCCGTGGCCCACTGAGCCGCAGGCTCAGGTAAGCACAGAAAGGAGCCAGAGCATGCTTCTCATCACCTGCCCGAACTGCGGCCCGCGCGACGAGACCGAGTTCCACTACGGCGGCCAGGCCCACGTGGCCTACCCCGAGAACCCCGCCGAGCTGACCGACACCGAATGGTCGAGGTACCTCTTCTACCGCGAGAACCCCAAGGGCACCTTCGCCGAGCGCTGGGTCCACACCGCGGGCTGCCGCAAGTGGTTCAATGCCCTGCGCGACACCGTGACCTACGAGTTCAAGTCCGTCTACACCGGCGCAGCCCCCGCAGCAGCGCCAGCCTCAACCCCGACAGGAGGCCAGAAGTGAGCCACCCGACCCAGTCGTTCCGCCTCCCCGCCGAGAAGGCGGCGGCCGCGCGGATCTCGCGCGACGCCGTCGTGCGCTTCACCGTGGACGGCACCGAGTACGAAGGCCTCGCGGGCGACACGGTCGCCTCGGCGCTCCTCGCCAACGGCGTGGCCGAGGCCGGGCCGTCCATGTACCTTCGCCGCCCGCGCGGCATCCTCGCCGCAGGCGTCGAGGAGCCCAACGCCCTCCTCACGGTCAAGGACCGGGGAGCCGGCGGCGTCGACGAGACGATGCTCCCTGCCACGATCGTCGAGCTCACGGACGGGCTTGAGGCCACGTACCTGTCGGGGCTCGGCACTCTCGATCCGCGTACCGATACCGCCGTCTACGACAAGAAGCACGTCCACGCCGACGTCCTCGTCATCGGCGCAGGGCCGTCCGGCCTCTCCGCAGCCCGCGAGGCCGCCAGGACCGGCGCTCGCGTCATCCTCATCGACGACCAGCCCGAGCTGGGCGGCTCGCTGCTCTCTGCTCCGTCGGAAACGGTCGACGGCGTCCCCGCACCCGAGTGGATCGCCGCGGCTGCCGCCGAGCTCGCCGCAGCGGACGAGGTCACGGTCCTGACCCGCACGAACGCGTTCGGCTCCTACGACTCGAACTACGTCGTCGCGCTCGAGTCCCGGACCGACCACCTCGGCACGGCGAAGGCCCGCGAACTGGACGCCCAGGGCGTCTCGCGCCAGCGGCTGTGGCACATCCGTGCCGGACAGGTGGTCCTTGCGACCGGCGCCCACGAGCGTCCGATCGTGTTCGCGGACAACGACCGCCCGGGCATCATGCTCGCCTCCGCGGCCCGCACCTACCTCAACCGGTACGGCGTTCGCCCCGGCTCCGCCGCCGTCGTGTTCACCACGAATGACTCGGCGTACGCCACCGCGACGGACCTCGTCGCTGCGGGCGTCCCCGTAGCCGCCGTCGTCGATGCGCGGCCTACGAAGACGGCCGTGGCCCTCGCGGCCGAGTCGGCCGGTCTCCGCGTCATCTCCGGCTCCGCGGTCGTCTCGACCGAGGCGAGCGCAGCGGAAGGCGACAGCAGCGGCCGGGTGAGCGGCGTCGTCGTGCGCGGACTCGATGCGGCTGGCAACCTGAGCGGCGCCTCCGAGCGCCTCGAGGCTGACCTCTTGGCCGTCTCGGGCGGCTGGAGCCCGCTCGTGCACCTGTTCAGCCAGCGCCAGGGCAAGCTGCGTTGGGACGAGGAGCTGGCCGGGTTCGTGCCCGCCACGACCGTCGAGGCCCAGCAGGTCGTGGGTGCGGCGCGGGGCTCCTACGAGCTCGCCGACGCCCTCGCCGAGGGCTCCCACGCGGGCGCCGTCGCGGCGTTCAACGCGGGCTTCGTGACCGAGGCCGGCGAGCACGCCTCAAGCCTCCCCTCACACCCCGCCACCGCCTCGGCCCCGACCCGCCAGGTCTGGCTCGTCCCGGGGGAGACCGGAGGCCCCGCCGACTGGAACACCCACTTCGTGGACTTCCAGCGCGACCAGACGGTCCACGACGTGCTCCGTGCGACCGGCTCGGGCATGCGCTCGGTCGAGCACATCAAGCGGTACACCTCGATTTCCACCGCGAACGATCAGGGCAAGACGTCCGGAGTGAACGCGATCGGCGTCATCGCTGCCGCGCTGAAGGGCGAGGGGTCTGCTGCCCCCGGCATCGGCGAGATCGGCACGACGACGTTCCGCGCACCCTACGCGCCGGTCGCCTTCGCGGCGATGGCCGGGCGCAAGCGCGGCGAGCTGTTCGACCCAGAGCGGATCAGCTCGGTCCACCCGTGGCACGTCGCCCAGGGCGCGAAGTTCGAGTTCGTGGGCCAGTGGCTGCGTCCGTGGTACTTCCCGCAGGGCGAGGAGACCATGGACGAGGCCGTGCTGCGCGAGTGCGCCGCCGTGCGCGAGTCCGTGGGCTTCATGGACGCCACGACCCTCGGCAAGATCGAGATCTGGGGCGCGGACGCGGGCGAGTTCCTCAACCGCATCTACACGAACGCGTTCAAGAAGCTCGCCCCGGGCATGGGCCGCTACGGCGTCATGTGCGGCCCGGACGGCATGATCTTCGACGACGGCGTGACCCTGCGCCTGGACGCGGACCGCTACTTCATGACCACTACGACCGGCGGGGCCGCGAAGGTCCTCGACTGGCTCGAGGAGTGGCACCAGACGGAGTGGCCCGAGCTCGACGCGAACTTCACCTCCGTCACCGAGCAGTGGACCACCGTGGCGGTGGTCGGCCCGAAGTCCCGCGAGGTTATCTCGAAGGTCGCCCCGGAGCTGGACGTGGACAACGACGCCTTCCCGTTCATGGCGTGGCGCGACACGACCCTCGCCTCCGGCATCCCGGCCCGCGTGTGCCGCATTTCGTTCTCCGGTGAGCTCGCCTACGAGATCAACGTGGCCACCTGGTACGGGCTGCAGGTCTGGGAGGACGTCGCCGAGGCCGGAGCGGAGTTCAACATCACCCCGTACGGCACCGAGACCATGCACGTGCTGCGCGCCGAGAAGGGATACCCGATCGTCGGCCAGGACACTGACGGCACCATCACCCCGCAGGACGCGGGCATGGAGTGGATCGTGTCCAAGGCGAAGGACTTCGTGGGCAAGCGCTCGTACTCCCGCGAGGACACAGCCCGCACCGACCGCAAGCACCTCATCTCGCTCACGCCCGTGGATCCGTCCTTCCGCCTCCCGGAGGGCACGCAGGTCATCGAGCAGGGCGTCTCCACGGACTCCTCCAACGGCCCCGTGCCGATGCAGGGATTCGTCACGTCGAGCTACCACTCGGCGGCGCTGGGGCGCTCGTTCGCCCTGGCCCTCATCAAGAACGGCCGCAACCGCATCGGCGAGGTCCTCACCGCCGTGGCCGGGGACCGGCTCGTTGACGTCACGGTCGGGGAGACCGTCCTGTTTGATCCTGAAGGGAAGCGCCGTGATGGCTGAGACGACTGTTGTGACACCGCTTGCATCCACCCACGCCCCCCTCGCGGGCCCCGGGGCGCCCGGCCTGCGCCGCAGCCCCGCGGCGCAGCTCGCCGACGCTTTCGCCGCCGCGACCGCTGCCACCGCCGCTGACGCCGCGCGTGCCGTGGCGGTGCGCGAGGTGCCCTTCCTTCCCCAGCTCGGCCTGCGGGCCGTGGCCGGCTCGGCAGGTGCCGCTGCACTCGAGTCCGCGCTTGGCGTGTCCCTGCCCTCCGGGCATGGGAACACCACGTCCGGCGCCGAGTTCACGGTCCTGTGGATCGGGCCGGATGAGTTCCTTGCCGTGGGCACTGCGGGCGCCGACGCGTCGTCGTCCGACCGCGGCCCGTCCGAGGCCGCACGGTTGAGCGCGGCGCTCGGCGAGGTGGGCGCGCGGACCCCGGGTGCCGTCGTCGACCTCTCCGCGAACCGGACGACGTTCGAGCTGACCGGCCCAAGCGCCCGGGCAGTGCTCGAGAAGGGCGTTTCGTTCGACCTGCACCCGCGCCACTTCGCCGTGGGCCAGGCCATCGCGACCGTTCTGGACCACGTCCCCGTGCTCGTGTGGAAGACGGGGGAGGACGCCTACCGGATCCTGCCCCGGGCGTCCTTCGCGGACCACGTGGGCCGGTGGCTCATCGACGCGATGCGCGAATTCGCGGTTCGCGAGCTGACGGCGCCGGGCGCGCGGTGACGGCATGACGACTGAATACGTCCTGACGCTCGACTGCGCCGAGGGACCCGGGATCGTGTTCGCGGTCTCAGGATTCCTCGCGGAGCACGGGTGCGACATCGTGGACATCAAGCAGTTCGGGGACCGGCGCGCGGGGCACTTCTACATGCGGGTGCACTTCGAGGCCCCCGCCGGCGACGCCGCGGCGCTCGGCTCGCAGGCCCTCTCGGATGCCGACGACGACATCGATCGCCTCCGCGCCGACTTCGCCCCGGTCGGAGCGAAGTTCGGCATGGCGTGGCAGCTGCGTCCCGCGGGGGAGAAGACCCGCGTGCTGCTCATGGTCTCCAAGTTCGGGCACTGCCTCAACGACCTGCTCTTCCGGGCGCGGATCGGCGAGCTCCCGGTTGACATCGTCGCCGTCGTGTCGAACCACGAGGACCAGCGGAGCCTCGTGGAGTGGCACGGCATCCCGTACCACCACATTCCGGTGACGAAGGAGACCAAGCCGGAGGCCGAGGAGAAGCTGCTCTCGCTCGTCGACGCGTATGCGGTGGAGCTCGTGGTGCTGGCCCGCTACATGCAGGTCCTCTCCGACGCGCTCGCCACGAAGATGGCCGGACGAGTGATCAACATCCACCACTCGTTCCTGCCTTCCTTCAAGGGCGCCAAACCTTACCACCAGGCGTGGGACCGGGGCGTCAAGACGGTCGGTGCCACGGCGCACTACGTGAACGCCGAGCTCGACGAGGGGCCGATCATCGCCCAGCAGGTCATCGAGGTGGACCACACCCACTCGCCCGAGGACCTCGTCGCGGTGGGCCGCGACGCCGAAACAAAGGCGCTCTCCAACGCGGTTCGCTGGCACTGCGAGGGCCGCGTGATCCTCAACGGCAACCGCACGGTGGTGCTGCGGTAGCAGGCCGCCGTCTGACGCCACCCGCCCGCCGTCTGAGGGTCACCTCCTGAACATCAGGAGGTGACCCTCAGACGTTTCCTGCCCTCGGAGGCTCCCGAGCGGCGGCGTCCTGGCCTCCGCGTGTGCATTCCTGCGTACGCCCCTCCCACCACGAGCAGGCCGCCGAGGAAGAGCGTCGGCGTGAGCGGCTCCGCATCCAGGAGCGAGGACAGGATGACGGAGGGGATGGGGATGAGCAGGAACTGGTAGGTCGTCGCAGAGGCGCTCCATCGCCTCAGCACGAACAGGAAGGCCGCGAAGATGATGACGGTCGAGACGATGAGGAAGCCCACCGCCACGAGCGTGGTGCCCTGGGTGGGCAGCGCCCACCGTTCACTCGACGCGGCCGAGGCGAGGGCCAGCAGAAGGGCCCCCACCGCCATGCCGATTGCGTTGAGCGAGGCCGCCGGCGCCCGTGGGAACCGTTTGACGGCTACGGCGCCGCCAGCGATGGACACCGCCGCGGCGACCATCGCCGCCATGCCGACGAGGGACGACGCGGACAGCATGCTCGTGCCGATCCCACTGATGACGGCAATGCCGAGGATGGCGACGAGGGTTCCCCCCAGACGTCTCCAGCGGAACACCTCGATCCTGAAGGCCGCCGCGAGGAGGATCGTGGCGAGCGGAGCGGCCGCCAGCACGATCTGGGCAAGCCCGGCGTGCACAGTGCGGAGTCCCTCGTAGATGAACCCGTAGGCGAGTCCGAAGTTCAGCACGCCGTACAGCAGGGCCCCGAGGAGCTGCCGTCCGCGCGGGAAGGCCGCGCGCTGGGCCGCCATGACCGCCCCGAAGACGAGCGCCGCGAGCGCGAAGCGCAATGCCGCCCCGAACAGGGGGTCGAGTTCGCGGTTGCTGTAGCGGATTGCGACAGCATTCCCGCCCGTGACGATGAGGGCGCTGACGAAGACCAGAACGGTCAGGGCGTTCTTGCCTCCGGCAGTGCTCACTCCATCTCCGGAAGCGTTCATGCCATCAGTGTGCGCGCCCGGTGCCTCCCGGACCATCGCGTGATCGCGCTATCCGACGCGGGCCCACCGCCCTTGCTTGCCCGCAGCGCTATTCCGCGGCGTTCTATTCCGCGGCGCGCGTGGTGCCGCTGCCCCCCACCCAGTCCTCGGTCACCGCGGGGGGGAAGTCCACCGTCTGGAGCGTCTCGACGACGGCGGAGACCTCGGGATGCGTCTTGGTGAGCCGGGCGCGGAGGAGGGCAATGACCGAGATGAGGAACCACGCGATGTTCGTCACCACGGAGGGCCACGCGCCGTGGTAGGCGCCGTTGACCATGAAGGCGCACGAACCCAGGAGGTTCGCCGTCTGGAATCGGCGGCCCGGCCGCAGCCAGCCCATAGAGACAGACAGGTACGCCACCAGGACTGCGACCGCTCCGGCCCATCCGGTGACTTCAATCGGCACGTCCACGGGCGCTCCCTTCAGATGTCTGCATTGCTTGCGGGCTGCGGGACGGCGTGGCCGTCGGCCGCGGCGCCTGCGCCAGATGGAGGCGCCAGGGGACGGGTGGGAGGGCGATGGTCCGGGCCACCTCGGCGGTTGAGGAGAAGATGTCGCCGACAAGGCTGCCGGAGTTGGCTGCGATGACAACGTCCATCTGGTCGACGATGCACGATCCCCACGGAAGCGATTCGAGGAACGGCGCGAATCCCGCCTGGAGTTGGCTCACCAGGACATCGGCCACGGCGGCCCCGATCATCCGCCCCTCCCTCATCACGCATTTGCTGAACGTGACGATGTACGCGTTCGAGCCGTTCGCGTCGACATAGGCGTAGCTGGCCTGGACCGGTTCTGTGGCCCCTTCCCGGGGCCACCAGGGAGCGGTGGCGTAGTCGTAGTACTCGAGGTCCATCTCGAGCCGCTGCGGGGTGCTGCGGCCAGGCGGAACATAGGCCCACACGAAGCCTGACTCGCCGAAGAACTTCGAGTCCGCGAGGAATCCCGTCCCGTAGAGGATGGGATGCGTCTCGACCAGAGTGTCGTGCGCGATCTGATAGACGCCTTCCAGCTCGTCCAGGCCTCCGCCCGGGGCAGCATCGAGGGCGGCGTGGACGGCCTCTTCGACGACGCGGATCGACGCGACGGCCGTCTTCTCGATCTCGGCGGCGAGCGCTCCGATGGACGTGATGGCACCTTCTTCCCCCAGGCCGCCGCGCAGAGCAGCGTCATGGGGTGCGGTGTCCATGGACATGCGCAGGTCGATCAGAGCGTTCATCTCGCGGCGGACGTGCCCTTCGGCCCGGGTGCGCGCGAGGAGGGTATCGCCACTGCCGATGGCCCCCACGATCTCGGCATGCTCGCGCGCGGCCGTGAGGCCTTCGCCCGCGGTGCTCGTCCAGATCAGGGGCCCGACCTCGGCCTGGAGCGCCATCTCCTGCCGGGTGAGCCGGACGGACCGTGACGCGGCCGCGAGTTCAAGGTGGAACTTGCTGTCCGCGCGGGCCATGTCTGCGGGTTCATGGGCTGTCCCGACCATGGCCCCGAGGGATGCGAGGCGCGCGACCGAGATCTGCTGCGGCCGTGCGGCCGCTGCCGCCGCGGCTGAGCCCGCCAGGACCGCCCGGTACTCGCGGATGTCGCGGAGGGCGTCGAGGGAGTAGGCGCCCAGCGCCTCCCTCCGCGCCCGGGCCAACTGGCCCGTGTTCGCCTTGACGAAGCTTCCACCGCCACGGCCTCGGCGCGTTTCCACGAGTCCCAGATGGCGGAGCTCGGCCAGAGCTGAGCGCAGCGTCTGCGTCGAGACGCCCATCATCGCCGCGAGGTCGTTCTCGCTGGGGAGCTGGGTCTCGTCCTCGAGGACCCCCAGCTCGATCGCCTGCCTGATCCGGCGTCCGATCTCCTCGCCGCGCTCGGCGGTCTCCAGAGGGGCGAAGGCGAGTTGTTCCCTCCAACTGCTCACGAGTCCTCCTCTTTTCTTCTGCGTTCTCCTCTGAGTCTACTCTAAACCCTTGACATGTGAACTCACAGGTTTACAGTTTAGATATCAGCGGAACGGGACTCAGGTCCCGGGCCGGCCACCCAGAGAAGATGACAGAGGAGGCGGGGACCATGGTGGATGTCAATGATGTCGTCCATGTGTGGAGCCGCGCCGGTCACGGGACACCTCATGACCGACTGGGCCTGTACGCCCAAGCACTCACTGCGCACCGTCCGGTCGGCCCCTACCGGGCCCTCGACGACGCGCAGGAAGACGGCGCGATCCTCGCCCTCTACCGTGTGGACCGTCCCCAGGCGACGATCGCCGACCTCCGCCAACTCCCAGCCCTCGCGCTCTGGAGCTACCACCAGATGCTGCACGATCTGGCCCGCGAAGGCCTCGGCCCGCTCCGAGACCATGGAACACTGCGGATCGCGGTCCTGCGGTGAAACGGCGCATCCCCCGACCGGTCGGCGGAGTCCCCACCACCGTGTACCCACAGCCCCGCCGCGACGTCCCGACCACAGCGGCCGCCACAGCCCGCGATGCCGACGCGCACGAGCGGCTCATCCGCCGGCTCGACCTCGAGATCATCGTCCTCGACCTCATCTGAGGCGACTCAAGCTCCTGCCCTCCCGCCCCCGCCCCCTACCGGTCGGCCCGGGGCTGTCAGGGGACAGTGGAACGTGCGGCAGGGCGCGTTGGCCCCCGCCTTACGGGCAGACTTCGCCAGCTTGTCCGGGACACTTCAGGCATGCTGGCCGCAACTTTCCGCTCAGTCCAAAAAGTACAAGGCAGTTGGAAGCCGGAGATCTCGTCGCGGTTCCGTGCGAGCCGGATGGCTGGGCATGCCTGCAAGTCGTTGAACTGAAGCGCCAGGGGCCGGGCTCTCTGACGTCGCTCATCGTTGGACCATTGCCGTGGTTCGGGGCAGTTCCGCCAACCGGGCAGGACGCGCACGGTGTGGCGGTCACCGAACAGGGGTTGACGCGAATCGAGCTCTTCACCGAATCCGGTCTGCAAGTCGTCGCCAATAGCCCTGTGGTGGCGTCTGGACTCTCATCCAATTACCGGGACTTCGACGTCGGCACGGTCCACCATGTATGGGGGTGGAAGACCGCAATTCGTAGAGCGCGAGCAGCGGCCGAGGCCGCCAAAGCGGATTCACGCGAGTGCCAGAACTGAGACCCGAGCCGCGACCGCTCGACGATCGGCTACCGTCACGTTGGAATGGTCTCCGATGCTGGCCGACCGCCCCGACATCACACCCGACTTCTGATCGAAGTGCCCCCGCGGTGGACCTTGTTTTGGTCCGCGCCAGTCCGCAGAAGTTCACACGAGTCCCAGTCGAGGGCGTCTCGGGCCATCAGCACCCAACCAAGAAAACTCCTAAATCATGCGGAATTCAACCGTCCACAACCCCCGTCGTCATCCGCTCAGCGGTACTCCGGGTTCGGGTGGTCCGGGTTGGAGAGGTCCCAATTGAACGTCACGTTGCCGTACACCGGGATTCCGCCGGCGTCCTTGATGCGGCGGGCGGTGTGCAGCATGTTCCAGGCTGCGAACACCGCGTTCCGCGTGGTCCAGTGGTTCTGGGCGCCCCGGTTGTCGTCGAGATAGGACGGCCCCGGTCCGGCCTCACCGGTCCAGTAGGCGTCCGCCTGCGGCGGGATCGTGAAGCCGATATGGGAGAGCGCGTAGAGCAGCTGGGCGGCGCAGTGCTTCGCGCCGTCCTCGTTGCCGGTCACGATGACGCCGCCCACCTTGCCGTAGTACGACCACTGCCCGGCAGTGTTGAGCTCGCCCGAGAAGCCGTAGAGGCGCTCGACCGTCTTCCGCGTGACCGAGGATTGGTCTCCGAGCCAGATCGGCGTTGCGAGGACCACGATGTCCGCGGGCTCAATGAGGGAGTGGTAAAGGTCCGGGAAATCGTCCGTCTCCCAGCCGTGCTCGCGCATGTCCGGGTAGACACCTGGCGGGATGTCGTGGTCCACCGTGCGGATCTCGTCGACGTGGGCGCCCACGCCCTCGAGCACGTGCCGACTCACCGCAATGAGTCCGTCCGTGTGGCTCGTCTCGGGACTCGGCTTGAGCGTCCCGTTGAGGTAGACGGCGCGGAGGTCGCTGAAGTCGGTCGTATTCGCGGCGATCTCCGCGTCGATGAACGCCTGGACTGATTCCGGCAGCATGGTCGGGTCCTTCCGTCGTGGGTCTTCCCACCCCCGATGCTAGGCGCGCTGCGAGCGGGAGGCGAGGGGCGGCGTCGTGCGTGACCGGATCGCCAGGAAGCCCGTCACCGCCATGACGACGAGTGCACCGAGCACGAACACGAGCGGCGCCTGCCAGTTGCCCGCGGCCTCGCGCAGTCCGCCGATGACGATCGGCCCCGTGGATGCGATCGCGTACCCGACGGACTGGATGAGCGCCGTCATGCGCCGGTTCTCATCGAGGCTGCGGGCCCGCTTGATGACCACGGTGAACACGACCGTGAACGTGCCGCCCTGGGCGATGCCCCCGAGTACGGCCCACAGCACCCACGCGGCCGGGGCCACCAGGAGCCCCGCCGGCAGCACGAGCCAGCAGACCGCGACGAGCGCGAAGAGCTGCTTCTCGCCCCACCCGAAGAGGTGGATGAGGGCGGGGATGAGCAGGGGTCCGGCGATCGCGAACAGCTGGAGGAGGCTCGCCCCGAGTCCGGCCTGGGCCAAGGTCATGCCCTGCGTCTGGGCGAGATACGAGGGCAGCCACAGGGTCATGGCGTAGTAGCCGACGTTGTGCAGCGCGAAGGTCGCCGTGAACAGCCACATCATGCGCCGATTCCCGGGGCTGATCTTGGCTCGGGGGACGAGGGGGAGGGGCCCGGTCTCGGTGCCCGGCTGTCCCTGCGCCGCCCGCAGCTCCGCGCGACGCCGCGCGGCCGCCTTCGCGGCGCGCCCCGGGAAGTCAGCGTCGGACCACCGCGGCCCGTCCTTGCTGGCAGGGAATACGAAGAACCAGACGCCTGCGGCGATCGCCACGAATCCGAGCCAGGACACGAGCGAGCCCTGCCAGCCGATCGTGCCGGCCAGTGGCGCAGTGAGCGCCGACGCGAGAGTGGTGCCGACGTTCACGGCGGCCGTGGTCACGCCGGTCATGAGCGCGGCGCGGAGCGGGAAGTCGCGGCCCACGATGAGGGGCGTGGCCACATTCACGAGGGTCATGGCGACGCCAAGGACCACCGTCCCGACGAGCGCCCCAGCGGCGCCCCCGTAGGAGCGGACCACGATGCCCAGGGCAAGCCCGCCGAAGAAGTACAGGACCGCGTGATTGATGCCGATCTTGCCCACGAGCCATGCCGCGGCTGGAGTGATGAGCCCGAAGCAGAGCACCGGGATCGCGGCGAGGAGGCCCACGACGGCGGCGCTGAGACCCGTGTCGCGCTGGATGTCCGGGAGTACCGGCCCGAGGCCGACGATCGGCGCGCGGGAGTTGAGCGACATGAGGCCGACGGCGAGGAGGGCCAGCGCCGCGGTACGGCTGATCCGCCGGGTCACGGGTGTCCTTTCGGGAGGGGGATTCTGGTCCACCCTCTCACGGCGAGGTCGCGCCACCGAGGTGACCGAACTTTGTAAGGACAAAGTGTTGCAACAGCGGCTGATGCGGCTTAGTCTGAGTATGTCAGCACAAAGTTCCACAGTGAAGGTGCCCCGCACATGCCTCTCATCCGCATCGACGTCAATGCCGGCCGCACCCCCGAGCAGCTCGCGCGCATCAGCCGCGCCGTCCACGAGGCGGTTCTGGCTGAGTACCGCATCCCCGAGCGCGACTACTTCCACATCGTCACCGAGCATGCACCTGGCCAGATCGTCGCGCAGGATGCGGGCCTCGGATTCGAACGCTCGGGCGGCGTTGTCATGATCCAGATCTTCACCCAGGGCGGGCGCAGCCAGGAGGCCAAGGAGTCCCTGTTCGCGGCCGTCGCGCACAACCTCGCCGACGCGGGCGTGCCGGGCGAGGACGTCTTCATCGGCTACGTCGAGAACGGTGCCGGGGACTGGTCCTTCGGCTTCGGGCGAGCCCAGTATGTGACGGGCGAGCTGGCCGTCCCTGCTGGCTGAAATTGTCAATACAAACCTTTGACAGGACATTAATTCTGTAGCAGAGTTGACCTGTGGCCGACGCCACAGGCAGCGAAGCCGGCCCGGGGTTCCGGGCTTACAACGAAAGGCACCGCGAAGTGACCTACGACGTTCTCACGATGGGGCGCATCAGCGTCGACATCTACCCCAACGACATCGGAGTCGGCCTGGCGGACGTGACGAGCTTCGGCAAGTACCTGGGCGGCTCGCCGTCGAACGTCGCCGTCGCCGCAGCCCGCCACGGGCGCACCACCGCCGTCATCACCCGCACCGGGGACGACCCGTTCGGGACGTACCTCCACCGCGAGCTGGCCAAGTTCGGTGTCGATGACCGTTTCGTGGCCCCGGTCGCGGGACTCCAGACCCCGGCGACCTTCTGCGCCATCATCCCGGCCACGCACGAGTTCCCGCTGTACTTCTACGGCCGCTTCCCCACGGCCCCGGACCTGCAGATCAAGGCCGAGGAGCTGGACCTCGCGGCCATCAGGGACGCGCGGATCTTCTGGTCCACCGTGACGGGCCTGTGCCAGGAGCCGAGCCGCTCGGCCCACATCGCCGCCCATGAGGCGCGCCCCCGCGCTGAGTTGGCCGAGGGCCAGTTCACGGTCCTCGACCTCGACTACCGGCCCATGTTCTGGGACTCCGAGGACGCAGCCCGCGAGCAGGTCGCCAGAGTCCTGCCGCATGTCACGGTCGCGATCGGCAACGAGGAGGAGTGCGCGGTCGCCGTCGGCCACGGCACCCCGGATGAGCAGGCCGACCGCCTCCTGGCCGCGGGCGTCGAGATCGCCGTGGTCAAGCTCGGCCCCGAGGGCGTCATGGCCAAGACCCGCACCGAGCGCGTCGTCTCCGCCCCAGTCCCGGTCGAGACCCTCAACGGCCTCGGCGCCGGCGACTCGTTCGGCGGCGCGTTCTGCCACGGACTCCTCGCCGGCTGGCCGCTCGCCCAAGTCCTGGACTACGCGAACGCCTCCGGCGCGATCGTCGCCTCGCGCCTCTCGTGCGCCGATGCGATGCCGACGCCGGCAGAGGTCACCGCGCTGCTGTCCGAACGCGGCCGTCTCGTCCCCGAGGCGGTGGCCCAGTGAGCGCCGCCGCCGAGACCGCGTCTCCGAGCGGCGTCGTCCGTGGCGGGGCGCCCGTCCTCGCGAACCCGCACGACGACGACCCTCGCCGCTACGAGCACCTCACCAAGATCCGGCTCGAGGACCCGGCCGCCGTTGCGCGCGCCGCCCAGAACCGCCGCCGCCACCCGGGCCCCGTGCTCGGCAAGCAGGACTTCATCGTCGCGGCCGACCACCCCGCCCGCGGCGCGCTCGCGGCCCAGGGCCGGCCCGAGGCCATGGCAGACCGGCGCGAGCTCCTCGACAGGCTCCAGATCGCCCTGGCGAACCCCGCCGTCGATGGGGTCCTGGCGAGCCCGGACATCATGGACGACCTGCTCCTTCTCGGCGCGCTCGAGGGCAAGCTCGTCTTCGGTTCGATGAACCGTGGCGGCCTGGCCGGGTTCGTCAACGAGTTCGACGACCGCTTCACGGGCCACACGGCCGAGGCGCTCGCGGCGCTGGGGGCCGACGGCGGCAAGATGCTCACCCGCATCGCCCTCGGCGATCCCGCCACCGCGTCCATCCTCGAGAGCACCGCGAAGGCCATCGACGCGCTCGCCGCCCGCGGCCTCATCGCGATGGTCGAGCCGTTCCTCTCGGGCTGGGTCGATGGCAAGGTCAAGAACGACCTCTCCGCTGAGGCCGTCATCAAGTCCATCGGGATCGCCTCGGGCCTCGGCTCGACGAGCGCCTACACGTGGATGAAGCTGCCAGTCGTTCAGGACATGGAACGCGTCATGGCCGCCACGACCATGCCGACGGTCCTCCTGGGCGGGGACCCGACCGGCCACCAGGACGAGGTCTTCGCCTCGTGGGGCCGGGCGCTCGCACTGCCTGGCGTGCAGGGCCTGACCGTGGGCCGCACGCTCCTCTACCCGGCCGACGGCGATGTTGCCGGCGCCGTCGCAGCTGCGGCTTCGCTGCTGCACACCGAAGAGATCCCATCGGGACACAGCACCAAGGAGGCTGCCAAGTGAGCACCACCCGCAGGATGACGGTCGCCCAGGCGCTCGTCGAGTTCCTCGGCCGCCAGTACACGGTTGACACCGTCGGGGGGCCCGATGGGGGATCGTACAGGGAGCGGCTCATCCCCGGCATGTTCGGCATCTTCGGCCACGGCAACGTGGCCGGGGTGGGACAGGCGCTCAAGCAGTGGCAGGTCGCCGACCCCACACTCATGCCGTACTACCAGGGCCGCAACGAGCAGGCGCAGGCGCATCAGGCTGTCGGGTACGCGCGGCACACGCGCCGCCGCCAGACCTTCGCGATCTCGACGTCGATCGGTCCCGGCTCGTCCAACCTGCTCACCGGCGCTGCGCTCGCCACGGCGAACCGCCTCCCCGCGCTGCTCCTGCCCTCGGACACGTTCGCGACCCGCGCCGCGGACCCGGTCCTGCAGCAGCTCGAGCACCCGCACGGCTACGACATCACGGTCAACGACGCGTTCCGTCCGCTGTCCAAGTACTTCGACCGGGTCAACCGCCCGGAGCAGCTCTTCTCGGCGCTCCTGCACGGCCTGCGCGTCCTGACGGACCCGGCCGAGACCGGCGCCGTGACGATCGCCCTCCCGCAGGACGTCCAGGCCGAGGTCTTCGACGTCCCCGAGGAGTTCCTCGCCGAGCGCGAGTGGCGCATCCGCCGCCCCGAGCCCGAGGGCCAGGACATCGCCGAGGCCGCCCGCCGCATCCGCGCCGCGAAGCGCCCGGTCATCATCGCCGGCGGCGGCGTGCTCTACGCCTTCGCCACGGACCAGCTGCGCGCCTTCGCCGAGGCCACCGGCATCCCGGTCGGCTGGACCCAGGCCGGCGTCGGCTCCCTCGCGTGGGACCACCCGCAGGCGCTCGGGGCGGTCGGCTCGACCGGCACGACGGCGGCCAACGCGCTCGTGCGCGACGCCGACCTCGTGATCGGCATCGGCACGCGCTACGAGGACTTCACCACGGCCTCCCGCACGGCGTTCCAGGACCCGGGCGTGAGCTTCGTGAACATCAACGTCGCCGCGATCGACGCCTACAAGCACGGAACCTCGCTGCCGATCGTCGCCGACGCGCGCAAGGCACTGGCCGCGCTCACGACGGCGCTGGGCGGCTACCGCGTCGAGGCGGACCTCGAGCGTGTGGTCTCCGACGAGAAGGCCCGCTGGGACGACACGGTCGACGCCGCTTTCGCCCAGGACTACTCTCCTCTCGTGTCCCAGAACGCCATCATCGGCGCGGTCAACCGCGCGATGGACTCGCGCGACGTCGTGGTCTGCGCTGCAGGCTCCCTCCCCGGAGACCTGCACAAGATGTGGCGCATCCGCGACCCGTTCGGGTACCACGTCGAGTACGCGTTCTCCTGCATGGGCTACGAGATCCCCGGCGGGCTGGGGGTCAAGCGCGCGGCCGTCGATGCGACGTCCAAGGGCGAGGCGAACAGGGACGTCGTCGTCATGGTCGGCGACGGCTCGTACCTCATGATGCACACCGAGCTCGTCACGGCGGTCGCGGAGGGCATCAAGCTCATCACCGTGCTCATCCAGAACCACGGCTACGCCTCGATCGGCGCGCTGTCCGAGCAGCTCGGATCCCAGCGCTTCGGCACGAAGTACCGCACGCTCGACGCCGAGCACCACACGTTCGACGACGGCGAGAAGCTCCCGATCGACCTCGCCACGAATGCCGAGAGCCTCGGCGTCACGGTCTACCGGATCGAGCCGGGACCGAACGCGATCGCCGACCTCGAGGCCGCCGTCGGCAAGGCCAAGGCTGCCCCGGAGGGCAGCGGGCCGATCGTGATCCACATCGAGTCCGATCCGCTCATCGACGCCCCGAGCTCCGAGTCCTGGTGGGACGTCCCCGTCTCCGGGGCCTCCGAACTCGAGTCCACCCAGGCCGCCTTCGCCACCTACACCGACCACAAGTCCCGCCAGCGGCCCCTGCTCGGGTGAGCACCGCCGCCGTCCCAACCCTTCCCACCAAGAATTCCCACAGGAGTTAGATCATGAGTGTCAAGACCATTCCGCATTTCCTCGATGGCGTGGAGTCCAACGGTGTCGGGGAGCGGACGCAGCCGGTGTTCAACCCGGCCACGGGCGAGCAGACGGGCGAGCTTCGGCTTGCGGACGCGGCGGACCTGGAGACGGCCGTCGCGGCGGCGCGCAAGGCCGCGGAGTCGTGGAACGACATCTCCCTGGCCAAGCGCACCGGGGTGCTGTTCCGGTTCCGTGAGCTCGTCGCCGCGCACATCGACGAGCTTGCCGAGCGGGTGACGGCGGAGCACGGGAAGGTGATCTCGGATGCGAAGGGCGAGATCGGCCGGGGCCTGGAGGTGGTGGAGTTCGCGTGCGGGATCCCGCAGCTGCTCAAGGGCGCCTACTCGGACCAGGCCTCGACCGGGATCGACGTGTTCTCCTACCGCCAGCCGGTCGGGGTGGTCGCCGGGATCACGCCGTTCAACTTCCCGGTGATGGTGCCGCTGTGGATGGCCCCGGTGGCGATCGCCACGGGCAACGCGTTCATCCTCAAGCCCTCCGAGCGTGACCCCTCGGCCTCGATGCTGCTCGCGCGGCTGTGGGCCGAGGCGGGCCTGCCGGCCGGGGTGTTCCAGGTCCTGCACGGTGGCAAGGAGACCGTGGACGGGCTCCTGACCCACCCCGACGTGGACGCCATCTCGTTCGTGGGGTCGACCCCGATCGCCAGGTACGTCCAGGAGACGGCCACCGCGCACGGGAAGCGGGTCCAGGCCCTGGGCGGGGCGAAGAACCACGCGATCATCCTCCCGGACGCGGACCTGGACAACGCCGCGGACCACCTGGCCGCTGCCGCGTTCGGCTCCGCGGGGGAGCGGTGCATGGCGATCTCCGTGGCCGTGGCGGTCGGGGACGCCGCCGATGCCCTGGTGGGCAAGGTCGCCCAGCGGGCCGAGGCCGTCAAAGTCGCCGAGGGCACCGAGCCGGGGGCGGAGATGGGCCCGGTCATCACGGCCGCGTCCAGGGACCGGATGGCCGGCATCGTCACCGACGCCGCCGCGGCCGGGGCCCGGCTGGTCGTGGACGGGCGCGAGTTCACCGTGGCGGGCAAGGAGGGCGGGAACTGGTTCGGCCCGACCGTGATCGACAACGTGGGCACGGACATGGGCGCGTACACCGAGGAGATCTTCGGCCCGGTCCTGTCCGTGGTCCGCGTCGAGACGGTCGAGGAGGCCATCGAGCTGGTCAACTCCAACCCGTACGGCAACGGCACCGCGATCTTCACCTCCTCCGGGTCCAACGCGCGCAAGTTCCACCGCGGGGTCCACGTGGGCATGATCGGGGTCAACGTCCCGATCCCCGTCCCGGTCGCGTACCACTCCTTCGGCGGGTGGAAGAACTCCCTCTTCGGCGACAAGCACATCTACGGCGAGGAAGGCGTCGCCTTCTACACCCGCGCCAAGGTCGTCACCCAGCGCTGGCCAGAACCCACCCACGCCTCCGGCGCCTCCTACAACTTCCCCTCCAACTAAGCCTCGATTCCACCGGAGGAACACCATGAGCGATATCGAGAACAAGCTCATCATCGGCACGGCCCCGGATTCGTGGGGCGTCTGGTTCGCCGACGATCCGAAGCAGACCCCCTGGGAGCGCTTCCTGGATGAGGTGGCCGAGTCCGGCTACAAGTGGATCGAGCTCGGCCCCTACGGCTACATGCCCACCAACCCGTCCCGACTCGCCGACGAGCTCAAAGCCCGCGACCTCCAGGTGTCGGCTGGCACCGTGTTCACGGCGTTCCACCGCGGGGGGCAGCCCGGGGACGCAGCATTCGAAGAGGCCTGGGAGCCGGCCCGCAGGGTCGCGGAGCTGACCGCAGCGATGGGCGGCGAGCACATCGTCGTCATCCCCGCGATGTGGCGCGACGACGTCACGGGTGAGGCCGTCGAGAACCAGGTCCTCTCATCCGAGCAGTGGGACTCGCTGTTCAATGGCCACAACGAGCTGGGCCGCCGCCTGGCCGAGCAGTTCGGCCTCAAGCAGCAGTTCCACTCGCACGCCGACTCGCACGTCCTCACCCAGGACGACATCGAGACGCTCCTGAAGAACACCGACCCGGAGCTCCTCAACCTGTGCCTCGACACGGGCCACGCCGAGTACGGCGGCGCGAGCAGCGTCGACCTCATCCGCAAGTACCCGGAGCGCATCGGCTACCTGCACCTCAAGCAGGTCGACCCGGGAATCATGGAGCGCGTGCGCGCCGAGAACCTCACGTTCGCGGCGGCCAATGCGGCCGGTGTCATGACCGAGCCCCCCGGCGGCCTGCCGGACCTTCGCGAGGTCATCGAGGCGGTCGAGGCCCTCGACAAGCCGATCTTCGGCATCGTCGAGCAGGACATGTACCCCGTCGCTTTCGAGGTGCCCATGCCGATCGCCAAGCGCACCCGCAACTACCTCCTTTCGTGCGGCTCCCGCACGCGGGTCTCCTGAAGCCAGACGTTCTCGGAAAGGCACACCATCATGGCTGACAACCTGCGCGTCGCCGTCATCGGCGCCGGCCGCATGGGCGCGGACCACATCCAGCGCCTGCATACCCACATCCACGGGGCCGACGTGGCCGCCGTCGTCGACATCGACCTCGACCGCGCCAACGCGGCGATCGCGGACATCCCGGGCGCGAAGGCGTTCGCGACGGCTGCGGAGGCCTATGAGTCCGGCGACGTGGACGCCGTCCTCATCGCCACGCCCGGCTTCCTCCACGAGGCGGCGCTCCTCGAGGCCCTCGAGCGGGACATCCCGATCCTGTGCGAGAAGCCGCTCACCCCGGACGCCGCTTCTGCCTGGAAGATCGTCGAGGCCGAGCAGAAGCTGGGCCGCAAGCGCATTCAGGTCGGCTTCATGCGTCGCTTCGACACCGACTACGCGGCTCTCGGCGGCATGATCCGCTCCGCCGAGCTCGGCGAGCTGCTCATGCTGCACTGCCGCCACCGCAACCCCGACACCCCTCCGGGCTTCACTAACGAGATGCTCATCAACGACTCGGTGGTGCACGAGTTCGACGTGATCCGCTACCTCACGGGCGAGGAGATCACCTCGGTCCAGGTGCGCTTGGGCAAGGCGACCTCTAAGGCGCCCGCGGGCCAGCACGACCCGCAGCACGTGCTCATCGAGACCGAGTCCGGTGTCCTCGCCGACGTCGAGATCTACGTCAACGCCCAGTTCGGCTACGAGGTCGCGACGCAGGCCGCGTTCGAGGACGGGATCGTGGACATCGGGGGCGACGGCGGGCCGTACGTGCGGCGTGCCGGCCGGTGGGGCGGCGTCGTGACCCCGAGCTTCATCGAGCGCTTCGGCGCCGCGTACGACGTCGAGGTCCAGGCCTGGGTCGATGCCGCGCTCCGCGACGAGATCGGCGGCCCCTCGGCGTGGGACGGCTATGCGACCGCGGCGTGCTGCGAGGCCGGTGTCGAGGCGCAGAAGAGCGGCGAGAAGGTGGCCGTCACGCTCAACGAGAAGCCGGAGCTGTACAGGTGAAGGTTGCCCTCGACCCCACGCCTTTCCACTCGACGCACTCGCTGCTCGAGTTCCCGGCCCTCGCTGCCGAGCTCGGGTACCAGTACCTCCAGCTGACCCCGCACCGGGACATGATCCCGTTCTTCACGCACCCCAAGGCCGACGACCTGCTCGTGCGGCAGTTCCGCAGCGCGTGCGCCGATGCGGGCGTTGAGGTCGCCTCGGTCCTGCCCGTGCTGCGCTGGTCCGGTCCGGACGAGGCGATGCGCGAGGCCGCTGTGCGGTACTGGAAACGGGCCATCCAGATCACAGTGGATCTGGGCTGCACCCAGATGAACACCGAATTCTCCGGCCGCCCGGAGAAGCCGGAGGAGTCCGAGGCCTGCTTCTACAAGTCCATGGAGGAGCTCCTGCCGGTCTTCGAGCGCGAGGGCGTCCACGTGGCGATCGATCCGCACCCGGACGACTTCGTCGAGGAAGGCCTCGCCGCGCTCCGCGTGGTCCGGGGACTCAACTCGCCGAACGTGGGATCCGTCTATGTTGCGTCCCACACGTTCCACATGAAGGACGAGCCGCTCGAGATCATGCGCGCGGTGGGGGACCGGCTCCGCGTCGTGCACGTCTCCGACACGATGAACCACCATGCCTCGCACGGTCTGCGGTACATCACCAACCCGCCCGGCAACGACGTCCGCGTCCACCAGCACCTCAAGATCGGCGACGGCGACGTCAACTGGGACGAGTTCTTCGGGGGCCTGAACGAGATCGGCTTCCTGGACCGCGACGACACCGTCATGGTCTCGAGCGTCTTCGCCGAGGACGACAACGCCCTCGAGGTCTCCCGCTACCAGCTGCGGGAGATGCGCGAGCGGACCGAGAAGGCCCGTGCGGCGGCGGGCTCCGTGGCGTAGCTCCGCCACGTCCATCTGAGGGTCACGTTCTGAGGGTCAGGTCGTGTGGGTCTCCACCCACGGGACCTGACCCTCGGTTGTTCGCGGGCCCGCGGCGACGCCACGGACCGTCGTTGTCGCCTCTAGGCGCGGCGGTTGGCCGACCGTCCATTGCGGGGGTTGGGGACAGCGTCCTCAGGGTAACGGGCCTCCAAGGTGGCGCGCCTGCGCCGGATGGAGGATGACGATGAGCCGGATCAGCACAGCAGTCCGATTAGGGCTGGCGGGAGCGTCAGCGCTGAGCCTGGCGGCCTGCATGGGTGGCGGGACGACCTCCCCGGGAACGAGCGCGAGCTCCTCGGCGAGCCCAAGCGCGAAGGTCTACAACGAGTCCGAGCTCCAGAACCTCGTCTCCGGGCTCAAGGATTCGGATGGCAACGACCTCAAGCCCTACTCGAAGGCTCAGGTGACTGCCGGAAAGGACCTCGGCAAGATCCTCCTCAGCACCGCGACGGTGGATCCGAGCGACTGCAAGTCCATCGCAACCGCCGGCCTCGTGGACAACATCGAGAACGGCTCGGTCGCCGTGTCGATCTCCGACAGCCAGCAGCCGAGGACCGTCTCAGCGCAGTCCGGCTCACAGGGCCCCGACTCGCAGCAGATCCTCAAGGACATCGAGGGCAAGATGGGCACCTGTTCGCACTTCACGGTGTCCGCGCTCGGGCAGAAGGTCACGGTCGCGAGCAAGCAGCTCCAGGCCAAGACAAACGCTGCCGAGACCTTCGGCACCGTCAGCACCCGCGGCAACAACAGCTCGGACATGCTCATGCAGGTCTCTGGAGCTCAGGGCAGGCTCCTTGTCGTCGCCACCAAGAGCGGGAGCAATCTGGGCGACAAGGACCAGTCGGAGCTCGAGGGGTTCGTGAACAGCGTGCTCCGCAATGCCACCGGGTCCTCGACCTCCAGCCCGTCCACCGGCACCTCGAGTTCGCCGTCGACGTCCAGCTCGTCGAGCAGCACCGGCTCGCCGAGCTCCTCGGGTTCCGCGAGCTCGTCGGGCCAGTCCGGTTCGGGCGCCTCGCCGAGCGCGAGTTCCTCTGCCTCTTAGGCGTGTCCTAGGCGGAGAAGGGCAGGCGAGGGTCCACCTGCTGGGCGTCCCACGTTGAGCGGACCCAGCCGTGGTGGGGATCGTCGCTGATGAGCCACTCGCGCACGCGGCCTGGGCCTGCCATGACGTTGAGGTAGTACAGGTCATAGCCGGGCGCGGCCATCGCCGGGCCGTGCCAGCCGTAGGGGACGAGCACGACGTCGCCCGTGCGCACCTCGGCGTTGACGTCGATGGGGCGCTCGTCGGAGGCATAGACCCGGGCGTAGCCCACGGGGTCCTGGCCAGCCTCCGCGGGGCCGCCGGCGATGGGGGAGTCCGGGGCGAGGCGTGTCTCGAAGTAGTAGATCTCCTCGAGGAAGGTCTCGCCGTCCTTCTCCTCATCGTGCTTGTGCGGCGGGTACGAGGACCAGTTGCCGCCGGGTGTGATGACCTCGCACACGATGAAGCGGTCCGCCTCGAGGGCGGCGGGGGTACCGAAGTTGTGCACCTGGCGCGAGCAGTTGCCGGCGCCGCGCAGCTCGACGGGCGTCTCCTCCGCGCGCACGAGCCGCGTGGGGTACTCCTCCTTCGCGGGTGCAAGCGCGACGGCGACCCGGCCGCCCTCGGCGCTCGAGATCACCGCGGTCCTGCCGATCCCCGTGTAGAGGACGTCGCTCGGGCCCGCGAAGACCGAGGCGCGGCCACGCAGGTGGTGCGCGACGCCGTCGACCGTCACCTCGAAGGAGCCCTCGAGAGGGACCACGATGCGTTCCTCGCCGGCGGCCTCGAGTGAGACCGAGGCGCCGGGAGCGAGCACGGCCACCTTGATGCCCGTGTGCGCCCAGCCCGGAACGGCGGGAGCGCTGCTGTTCCCCGCTTCCGTCGGGCCGAGCGAAACCTGCCACGCGCCGTCGGACGCGCTGCCGAGGGGGTAGACCCACTCTGCCATGTGCTGTGTCCCTTCTGTCGGGTCCTGTTGGTCCGCTCGTGCGCTCAGCGCTGGACGAGCGTCATTTCGAAGCTGTAGGAATCGGCTCGGTACGCATGCCGCCCCGTTTCTACGCTGCGGCCCGTATCGTCCACGGCCGTGCGTTCCATGGTCACGAGCGCGGAGCCCGCAGCGACCTCGAGCAGCTCGGCCTGGTCCGCGTCTGCGACCGCCGCACCGATCCGCTGGTTGGCGAGCCGGAAGTTCACGCCAGCGTCCCGCAGGATCTGGTACATGCCGTGCTCCCTGAGCCCCACCTCGGTGAGTTCGGCGACGTCGTCCCGCACCCAGTTCTCCATGAGCGCGAGTGGCTTCTCGTCCACCGAGCGGAGGCGCGTGAAGTGGTAGACGCCGACGCCCGGCGGAAGCTGGAGTGTCTCGGCGATCTCCGGCTCTGCCGGGCCGTGGCGGAAGCTGAGCACGCGGGTAGCGGGTGCCTTGCCGCCGCGCGCGAGGTCGTCGAAGAGGCTCGAGAGCTCGAGGTGCCGGCGCACTTGGCTTGCGACGACCTGGGTGCCGACCCCGCGCTTGCGCACGAGGAGCCCGGCACGCACGAGCTCGTCCATGGCCTTGCGCATCGTGGGGCGGGAAAGGTTGAGCTGCGCGGCGAGCTCGATCTCGTTCTCGAGCTTGGAGCCCGGCTCGAGAGCACCGCTGCGGATCATCCCCTCGATGCCCTGCACTACCTGGTGGTACAGGGGGACCGGTGACGAGCGGTCGATGGGGATGTTGAGGGCTGTGGCCATGACCCCTCCTTGGGCTGGGCGCTGCGCGGGGCATCTTCGCGGCCCGCGCTGTGCGGTTGAGGTTTGTTTATTTGATAGGACAAATCTCTTGAGGTGATCTTAGCACCGCATTCCGCGTCATGACAGTGGTTTCGCGCCGTGGCCCCGATGCAGCGGATGCTGACAAATGAAGGTTGCCCCGTGGGACGGCGAACCAAATTAGTGCTTATGTGTAGACAAAGTATTGACAGTCGTGATCCAGATCACCCATGATCTAGCCAAGGCCCGAGACCGAGGCGGACTCGTCCGGCGGGGCCATGGATCGAAGGAGATTCTCGTGACCAAGTTTTCGTGGCGCCAGGGAGCGATCGTGGCGCTCGCAGTGCCGATGCTCGCCCTCGCCGCCTGTTCGGCGGGCGGGAAGACGGCGACCGATACGGCCGCAGGCGGCGGTCAGGCCGTCTCGACTCCCAGGATGAAGGTTGCCCTCATCACGCACGCCGCCGCCGGCGACACGTTCTGGGACATCGTGCGCAAGGGTGCCGAGGAGGCGGCGTCCAAGGACAACGTCGACCTCCAGTACCTCAACGACCCCGAGGCCGGCCGCCAGGCGCAGCTCGTGCAGCAGGCCATCGACCAGAAGGTGGATGGCATCGCTCTCACGATGGCAACCCCCGACGCGCTCAAGGACGTCGTCAAGAAGGCCACCGACGCGGGCATCCCGGTCGTGAGCCTGAACGCCGGCGAGGACGCTTCAGCCAAGCTCGGGGCGTTCACGCACTTCGGCTCGAACGAGAAGCTCGCCGGTGAGGCCGTGGGCACCAAGCTCGCCTCGGACGGCTACAAGCACCCCGTCTGCGTCATCCAGCAGCAGGGCCACGTGGGGCTCGAGGCCCGGTGCGCGGGTGTCAAGGCCAAGGTCCCCGGCACGGAGATCCTCTACGTCAACGGCCAGGACATGACCTCGGTCCAGTCCACGGCCACGGCGAAGCTCCAGGCCACGAAGGACGCCGACGTGATCATCGGCCTCGGCGCCCCGATCACGCTGACCCTGCTCAAGTCCGTCTCTGATGCCGGCAGCTCGGCCAAGGTGGCGAGCTTCGACCTCAACGCCGAACTCGCCCAGGACATCGTTGACGGCAAGGTGCTCTTCACTGTGGACCAGCAGCCGTGGCTGCAGGGCTACATGTCGGTGGACGCGCTCTGGCAGAACAAGCGCGGCGGGTTCAAGATCGGTGGTGGGCAGCCGGTGCTGACCGGCCCGACCATCGTTGACAAGTCCAACGCCTCCGACGTCGTCAAATTCGCCAAGCAAGGCGTCCGCTAAACCGCATAGACATCGGGCCGCGCGGCGGGAACGCCGCGCGGCCCACCATCAAGGAGTGTTTCCATGGCAACTGCAACCTTGCCGTCGGCGCCCGCGCCGGCTGCCAAAGACGAGCGGGTCGGGCGTCGTGGCCCGTTCCAGAAGCTCCTGGGCCGTCCGGAGGTCGGGGCGCTGGCGGCCGCGGTCGTGCTGTTCATCTTCTTCGCGGCGGT
>NZ_JAVFJK010000008.1:0-109667 GCF_030908215.1 Sinomonas sp. ASV486
CATCCCCGGGGTCGTCCTGTACGACCTCCCCGTCCACGGGGACAACCGCGGCTGGTTCAAGGAGAACTGGCAGCGCGAGAAGATGCTCGCCCTCGGGCTGCCGGACTTCGGGCCGGTGCAGAACAACATCTCCTTCAACGAGAAGGCCGGCACCACGCGCGGCATCCACGCGGAGCCCTGGGACAAGTACGTCTCGGTCGCGACCGGCAAGATCTTCGGCGCGTGGGTCGACCTGCGGGAGGGGCCCAGCTTCGGGGCGGTGTTCACCGCCGAGCTGGACCCGTCCAGGGCAATCTTCATCCCGCGCGGCGTGGGCAATGCATTCCAGACGCTCGAGGACGGCACGGCCTACTCCTACCTCGTCAACGACCACTGGTCGGCCGATGCGCAGGGGGAATACACCTTCCTGAACCTCGCGGACGAGACCGCGGCGATCGAGTGGCCGATCCCGCTCGAACAGGCCGAACTCTCCGACAAGGACCGCGCGCACCCGCAGCTTGCCGACGTGGCCCCGATGAAGGCAAAGAAGATCCTCGTCCTCGGGGCGGGCGGACAGCTCGGCAGGGCACTGCGCGCAGCCTA
This sequence comes from Sinomonas sp. ASV486, assembly GCF_030908215.1. Taxonomy (GTDB): domain Bacteria; phylum Actinomycetota; class Actinomycetes; order Actinomycetales; family Micrococcaceae; genus Sinomonas; species Sinomonas puerhi. The sequence goes on from NZ_JAVFJK010000008.1 coordinate 583, forward strand.
CAACGACAAGGGCTCGCCCCAGTCCGTTGAGTTCGCCACCCGCGCAGATTTCGACCTCGCCGACCCGGCAGCGTACGCATCGAAGAACTGGTCCCAGTACTCCACGATCATCAACGCGGCCGCCTACACCGCCGTCGACCAGGCCGAGACCGCCGAAGGGCGCCGGCACGCGTGGGCGATCAACGTCACCGCAGTTGCGAAACTAGCGCGGATCGCCATCGAGCACCGCCTCACCCTCGTCCACATCTCGAGCGACTACGTGTTCGACGGCGCCATCGACATCCATGACGAAGAGGAGGCCTTCTCGCCCCTCGGCGTCTACGGCCAGACCAAGGCCGCTGGCGACGCCGTCGTCTCCGTAGTGCCGCGTCACTACATCGTTCGCACCTCCTGGGTGATCGGCGAAGGCAACAACTTCGTCCGCACCATGACGGCACTTGCAGAGCGCGGCGTGAAGCCGTCGGTGGTGAACGACCAGATCGGACGGCTGTCGTTTACCCAGGACATCGCCGCGGCCGTCCGCCACCTGCTCGAGACGCGGGCTTCGTACGGGACCTACAATGTCTCGAACGAGGGCGAGCCACGTTCGTGGGCGGACATTGCCCGCACGGTCTTCGAGCATGCCGGCCGCTCCGCCGACGATGTCACTTCGGTCTCGACCGCCGACTACTTCGCAGGCAACGCGGCTTCGGCCCCGAGGCCCCTGGCCAGCACCCTCAACCTCGGCAAGGTCCGCGCCGTGGGGTTCGTCGCCCCCGGGCAGGATGACAGGCTGAGCCCCGAGGTCGCGCCCACGGGGAACCATCGATGACCTCGCCTGCCTCCCGCCCGATCAACGATGGCCACGACCCCTATGAGAGACTGTTCCAGTGACTAAGACTTGGGTTGTCATCCCGATGTACAACGAGGCGACCGTCGTCGGGCGCGTCATCGAGGGGCTGCTCGGGACCCTTCCGAACGTCGTCTGCATCGATGATGGAAGCCGCGACGGCTCGGTGGCGGTCGCCCGCAACGCCGGCGCAGTCGTCGTCGAGCACCCTATGAACCTCGGCCAAGGAGCCGCACTACAGACCGGCATTGAGTACGCGCTGCAAGATCCCGAGATGGACTCCATTGTGACTTTTGACGCCGACGGCCAGCACCGCGTCGAGGACGCGGTGGCCATGGTCGAGCGTCTTCGGACCGAGTCGTTGGATGTCGTCCTCGGCTCGCGGTTCTTGGACACTCGGACGGAGCTCACGGCACTCAAACGGCTCGTGCTCAAGACCGCCGCCGTCCAGATGAAGCTCGCAACCGGGCTCGACCTCACGGACGCCCACAATGGGTTGCGCGTCCTTGGTCGCGACCTCGCGAGCAGGATCAACCTGACGCAGAACCGCATGGCCCACGCCTCCGAGCTCGTCCACCAGCTCGCGGGACTCAACGCGCGCTACGCCGAGCACCCCGTGCACATCATCTATACGGACTACTCCAAGGCCAAGGGCCAGTCCCTCCTCAACTCGGTGAATATAGTCGCCGACCTGTTCTTCAAGTAGGAGCCCTGACGTGATCGTCATCGTCCAGCTCGTTCTCGTCGTCGCGGTTGTCCTCGTTTCGCTCGCTCTCATGCGGGGCGGGTCGAACGCACGGCATCTGGCCATACGCCGCCTTCTGCTCATGGTGTTCGCGCTGGCCGCGGCCGTCTCCATCTTCATCCCCGAGATACTGACCCGCATTGCGCAGTTCTTTGGGATCGGCCGGGGCACGGACCTCGTGTTGTACGCGCTGATCCTGTGCTTCTTCGTGTTCACGTCGACCACCTATCAACGGTTCCGGCAGTCCGAGACGGCATTGACGCGGCTCGCGCGGCGCATCGCGCTCGATGAGGCGCCACGCCCCTGGCTCGACGACGAATCGCCCAGGCTCGCCCCGCCGGCGGCAGGCGATCCCAGCGCCACTGCGCCGCGGCCGTAGGCTCTTCCCCGCTCGACGAACGCCAAGCGAGGCTCCCATACGTCCCGCGAGAGCCTCCCCTTCGTCCGGGCGCAATCGGAGTGGGCGCGCTCGGCATCCTCAGGTGGACGGGTACCCCTGCGGATTGGACTCCTGCCAGCGCCAGTGGTCGGCGCACATGAGCTCGAAGGGGCGCACAGCCTTCCACCCCAGTTCCCTGAGGGCCTTCGACGGATCGGCGAGGCTCACGGCCACATCACCGGGGCGGCGCTCCACGATCTCATAGGGCACCGGCTTGCCCGCAGCTTCCGCGAACGCCCTGATCACCTCCAGCACCGATGTCCCACGCCCAGTGCCGAGGTTCCAAGTGAAGAGGCCGCTGTGCGATTCGAGGTACTCCAGCGCCGCGAGGTGGCCGGCGGCGAGGTCGACGACATGAATGTAGTCTCGCACCCCGGTCCCATCCGGCGTGTCATAGTCGTCCCCGAACACGCGGACCGACGGGCGCACGCCGACAGCAACTTGGGAGACAAACGGCACAAGGTTGTTGGGGGGGCCCACCGGGTCCTCCCCGATGCGGCCCGATTCGTGTGCGCCCACCGGGTTGAAGTAGCGGAGGACGGCGATGCGCCACGAAGAGTCCGACGCCGCGACGTCCTCTAGGATCTCCTCAATCTGCTGCTTAGTCCGGCCATAAGGATTCGTCGCGCCGCGGCGCATGTCTTCAAGCAGCGGCAGCGGGTTCTGCGGATCATAGACGGTCGCCGACGAGCTGAAGACCAGCGATTCCATGGAGTGCTTCTTCATGGCAGCAAGCAGGTTTAGCGTACCCACGACGTTGTTGACGTAGTACTGGTGCGGGATCTTGGTCGACTCCCCCACGGCCTTCAGACCTGCGAAGTGCACGACGGCGTCGGCCTCGAAGCCATCGAAGAAATCGTCGAGGGCCTCTACATCCAGCAAGTCTCCCCACGTGGTCCGGACCTCGCGGCCCGCAAGCTCTTGGACCCGTTCGAGAGACACCGGGCTCGAGTTACTCAGATTGTCATAGACAGCGACGTCGTGGCCATGTTCGAGAAGCTGCAGCACGGTATGCGAGCCGATGTAGCCGGCACCGCCGGTAACGATGATCCTCATGTCCTCAGGCTATCGGGACAGAACCCCTAAGGCTCAATCGCACTGCGCGCCCGCGCGCCGACCGCGAGGGCCGAATGACTACCGTCGAGCACCGACGGAACCCCCGGTTGGTATGCTGTTGGAGCCGCCGCCCGAACCACCCGAAGGATCTCCATGCCCGCACGCCCAGCCATCTCCGTCTGCATGGCCGCCTACAACGGCGCACTGCACATCCAGGAGCAGCTGGACTCCATTCTTGCCCAGCTCAGGGAGGGCGACGAGGTCGTGATTGTCGACGACGGATCGACCGATGGCACACGCGAGTGGCTCGGCTCCCTCGACGACCCAAGGGTGAAGGTCCACCTCAACGAGTCGAACCTTGGGTACGTCGGTAACTTCGAGAAGGCCCTGCGCCTCAGCCGGGGCGAGGTCGTCATGCTCTCGGATCAGGACGACGTATGGCTCCCCGGCCGGGTGGACGCCCTCGTGTCCGCGCTAGACGGCGCCGAGGCGGTCGCCTCCAACTTCAGCTACTTTGAGGGCACCCCGCGCCCGATCGAGCGGCTGCGCCTCAAGGACGGCACAGGTGGGCATCGGGTCCGTAACCTGCTGCGCCTGTGGATCGGCATAATCCCCTACTACGGCTGCGCGATGGCGTTTCGGCGCTCCTTCGTCGACGTCAGCCTGCCGTTCCCCTCGTTCCTGTTCGAGACGCATGACCAGTGGCTCGCGATGCTTGCCAACGTGCGCGGGTCCATGCATCACCTCGAACGCGAGACGCTCAGTCGCCGCCTGCACGAGAGCAACACAACACCCAAGTCTTTCCGCGGCCTCCGCCCCATCGTGAGGTCCCGGTGGATGCTCGGGAAAGCCTTTGTGGTGGCGCTTGGGCGCCGCTCGGCCTGACAGTCCCCAGGCCGCGGCGCCCAGAGCCATCCGGCGCTCCCGGCCATCTTCGCAGGGGGGGGCGGGGAGTGCCCTCTGGCAACGGCGTTAGCCGACGACGTGCTTGAGTAGCTTCTGCACCGATGCGCCCTGACCCGAGCTGAGCGCCTTGAAGACGAGCGATCCGGCGTTGAGGCGGCTCATGAGGTGCATATTTGCCGCCCGGGCAGCCTTCTCCCACCCTCGGGCTCGGAAGCGTTCGGACTGCCGTTGGAAGAACCGGCGCTCTTCCTCGAACCGTCGGCCGTCGAGGGCGCGCACCGAGGAGTCTGAGGCCGAGTGGCGGCGGTACAGGAACGCGAGCTCAGGGTCGACGACGAGTTCACCTCCGCGGTCGGCGACGTCGAGTAGCATGGCGAGATCCTGAACCACGTCAAGGCCCTCGGTGAACCCGATCTGCTGCACCGTCTCGGTCCGCCATGCGAGTGACGGGAAGTAAGTCCAGTTGGCCCTCAGGAGGCTCGCCGCAAGCTGCTCATGCGACAGGACCACCGGGGTGACCGAGCGCGGCGCGCACGCCTTCTTCACGCGGTCGACGAGTGGCATCACCGCGCTACCGTTCTCGTCGATGACCTGGACACCGGGCTGGACGATGACGGCCTGTGCGTGCGCCTCGAAGGAGCGGACAACGACGTCGAGGTAGTTGGGCAACATGATGTCGTCGGCACCCATGATCACAACGAACGGTGCCTGCGCCTGGGCGAGTGCCTTGCGGTAGTTGCCGTTGGCTCCGAGGTTCTGCTCGTTCTTCTGGTAGGAGACTCGCGGATCGTCGATGCCCGCGAAGAACTGCTCGGGCTCAGGACTGGGGTAACCGTCGTCAAAAACGTGTAGACGCCAGTCCTTGAAGTGCTGTGCCATCACGCTTCGCGCGGCAGCTTTCATCTGCTCGACGTCGCCGTAGTACGGCAGCATCACATCAACAGCAGTCATATTCTCGACAGTCCTTCCGTGCGGCGGTGCGATCGCCGAGCGTAGCGCCTCGGGTGATCGGCAACATTGGCTTCCTTCACAAACCCTATGCGATCACTGCGAGCGCGCAGCAAACCGGGACCCGGCCCCGCGCGTGTGCCTGTCCACGAGCTTCGCACCGGCAAGGGCCAAGCCCGCAGCGTACTCTAGGGTCGCCCGTGGGGTGATCTTCCGGCCCACGACACCGATCAGAAGGGTCCGGAGTGCCATCATCACATGGCGTGACGGTCCGAAGAGCACCGAGAGCTCGGCGGAGACGGCGGACTCGGGTACACGGCGGGCGAGTTCCGCGGCCATGACCTCTCTCCAGCCGACGCCCACGTCGTAGACGGTCGCCGCGATCGCGCGGGGCCCCCCTCCCCGCTCGGCCTTATAGGTCAACCGCAGCGCGTTCCGGAGCGACCTGATCGGCGAGAATGACTTCTCGCCCTCGCCGATGACGTTGGCACCATGCTGGATATAGTCCTGCACGACCACATCGAGCACCTCGGCCCCCGCCTGCGCCGCGGCGCACACGGCGAGCCAGTGGTCATGAAACTGGCTTGCCGAGTCCGACTGGGGGAACGGCAGCGCCAGATCGAGTACGTCACGTCGCAAGACGGTGGAGCCGCCGGTGAACTGGTTCTCGAGAACGAAGTAGCGGGGTTCGAGGCTCTTGCGCCTCGTGCTCTGGGATACCACGCGCTCTCCCGGCTGGGCGACTACGCGGCTCTGGCCCGAGACGAGCGAGCGGTCGGCAAGGGTGGGCAGGAGGCGCTCGAGCTTGGCCGGGTACCACCGATCGTCTTGGTCGCTGAGGGCGACCCAGCGCGCGGTGGGAGGGACCGCCGCCAGCCCCCGTTCGAAGTTGGCGTAGAAGCCCAGCCGGTTGTCGTACCCGATCACGCGGAATCTGGCATCGTCGCCCACCGCATCCCGGACTAGCGCCTCGACGTCAGCGGCACCGCCGTCGGCCGTGATGAGGCAGTCGAAATCCCGTATGGTCTGGTTCTGGATCGAGGCCAGCTGGACCCTGAACAAGTCCGCTGGAGGCCGGTAGGCGGCGAGGACGATAGCCCCGTGGCCCAAGGACTCCGCGCCTTCTGCCCGTCCGCCCCCATCCTGTCTTTGCACACGCCGAGGATACCAGCAAGGCCCGGGCGGCCCCATCCGGGAGGTCCATTAGACTGAAGTGTTCCCTCAAACTCATGGAAGGCCGCGGTCGATGACCTCAGGCAGTGTCTACGGCGTAGCCGTCGTGGTGCCCATGTTCAGCCCGGACCAAGCGTCGATCGCACAGGTCGCGGGACTCGCCAGGCAGGCCGAGCGGGTCGTCCTGGTCAACGACAACCCGGCGGACAGCGAGTGGGCTGACGCCTTCACGCCCGCCGCCAACGTCGAGATCGTCAGGCACGCAGAGAACCGTGGCATCGCCGCCGCGCTGAACACGGGCACCGCCGCAGCGCTCGCACATCCCTCGACAAGGTTCGTGCTCACCCTCGACCAGGACTCGATTCTGCCCGAGGGCTACATTGCCGCATTCATCGCGGAGCACGCTTCGAGGACCTTCCGCGGCGAGGAGGTGGGCATCCTCTGTCCGGAGCGCATGAACGGCCGCCCAGTTGCTACCCGCTGGCGCACGCGCGAGCCATACGACCCCATGCAGTCCGGGATGGTCATCCCGATCGAGACCTTCGGCCGTGTCGGCACCTTCGACGAATCACTATTCATCGACGCCGTGGACTCGGAATTCACGCTTCGGACACGGAGGGCGGGCCTGCCCGTGGTGAGCGTTCCCGGTAGCGATCTGGCACACGGGCTCGGGAGACAGACCGCCGCGTCGCTATTCGGCAAGACTATTACTTGGAGGGGGAGCACCAAGCACTTCTCATCGCACTCCCCAGCACGGCTTTACTACATCAGCCGCAACCACCTCCGCGTGAACCTGCGATACGCCACCGTGGACCCCCGGTGGGTGGTTCGACGCGTCTACGAGGACCTCAAGCTGATTGGCATCAATGTGGCCTTCGGGTCCGATCCCGCGAAATCGATCAGGGCCGCGGCAACTGGCCTGGTGCATGCGCTCCTGCGCCGCTCGGGGCCGATTCCGCCCGGACTGGCGGAGCGTCTGGCCTCATGAGGGGGCCGGGCGCGGCGCAGCCGGCCGGGACCGGGCTGCGCCCGTGTGTGCGGCCTAGCGGGGCGCAACCGACGTTCCGACGGGACGGTACTCGCCCGGCATCACGGCCCGCGGCGAACGTGTGAGACCCTCCCACACTCCGCGGGTCAGCGCCGACGCCCACGTCCTCTTGGACCGAGCGGCGGCGAAGATGGTGAGCGCGAAGGCAAGGACCCGCAGGGACTTCACGGCGGGATTTCCTTCCCACACCCCCTGACCTTCGGAGAGCTTACTGAGCCAGATGTGGTTCCGGACGTAGTAGAAAAGCCGTCCGGCCATGTCCGGGTTCGCGGGCTTGGCGGGGTGCCGGACGACGCTGCCCGGCACGTACACTCCGATAGATCGGCTAGCGAGTCGGCGGGTGTACTCCGCGTCGTCGAACCAGATGAAGAAGTCCGCGTACGGCAGAGGCATCGTCCGGGCCTGCTCGAGGTTGACGAGCAGGCCGACGAACGTCGCCTGGGTGACTGCCAGGGCCCCGTGCGCACTCGCCCGGATCTGCTTCTGCGGGTCGGGATCGACGACGGCGGGATGGCCAGGGTTGGGCGCGGTGCCCTCCTCGTCGGTCACCTGGGCGGCAACGAAGCCGGCATTGAGGTCCCGGTCCAACGCCACCTCGACGAGCGGTGCCAGGCTTCCGGGCGCCGGATTAGCATCGTCGTCCATGAGCCAACCGAAAGTGTGGCCACGCTCGATGGCAGTCTGGATGCCCCACGCGAAACCGCCAGCGCCTCCGAGGTTGGCACCCGTCTCGGAGAGTGTGACGGAGGGAAACTCCTTGCGCACCATATCGGGGCTGCCGTCCGTGGAACCGTTCTCAATAACGATGATCTCGTCAAGGGCCTCGCCCTGGATTTCGAGGGATGCGAGGCATTGCCGCAGCAAGTCCTTGCGATTGTATGAAACGACGACCGCCGCGACACTCACTGTTGTACCTCTTTCATGGTGGGCGAACTCCCGCCCAGACGTGGATTACCGTGATGCCCGGGGTTCCCTCCGCCGGGCCACTCGACTGAGCCGCCCAGCGTCTCACGGTACCAAACCCGAGTCGGCCGACGCGGCCCGGCGCCCGGCTCACGCACAGGCGGTGATCTCCAGCAGCCGCGCGTCCCCGACGTGGTCGACGACGCGGGCGACACCGTCTGAGTCGAGGAAGCGAAGCCCGTCGAAGCTGTGGTGGGTACCGCCACCGATCTCGCGCGTGCCAAAATCCAGGACGTAGCGGACACCGGTCTGCTGCACGACCCGGCAGACGCGCGGGTCAGTCTTAGCGTTCTTCAGCGACGCATCCAGGAACTCGACGTCCGCGGGAGTCCTGGCCAACAGATGGAACTGCTCGGGCTCGCGGTCTGCGAGCGCGAATACGAGCGAGGTCCCGGTCCACGGATTGCCGAGGAGGCGCGCACCGGTGGGCACCGTCGTCGGGATTCTCTCCAACAGGGCGCGTTCATCCTTGGACAGAAGGGGCGCGTCGGCACCGAGCACGTAATTGGTCTTTGCCTTGGACACGGCGGAGACCACGTTGGGGCCCTGCCCGACGGCGAAGGCCGCGACAGCTACAACCAGCGCAGCCCGCCGGGCCTTTGCCGTACGCCCAGAATTCCACGGAACCGCGCATGCGGCCCATCGGGCGATCCCGAGGACGCCAGCGACGATCAGGGGGGTGAGGGCGACCGGCAGGAGCGCAGCGAGTCGGTAGGGATCGTTGTACCACGGGCCGGTCACGGTCCGACGGATGGGGAGGGCATCGATGGCGCTGACGTTGACGAAGAGATAGATCGCCACGGCTGCCGTCCCGACGGCCCACAGGGTGCGTCGTCGACGCAGGAGGACCACCGCGCCGACCACGAGGAGGATCGCCGCGACCGGGCTCGAGGCTTGGCCCATCGGCGCCACCGTGAACGCCTCCCCGACCGCCTGAGCGCGGGTCTCCCACGGGTTCCAGAACGTCGAGGGATCGGGACGGGCAAGGACCCACAGCGCACCGGTTATCGCGATCGCCACCGTGGTCGCCGCGGCGACGGGCCATTGTGCCACGGCCACCGCCCGCCGGGCCCGCCACATGCGCCACAGAGCGGCGGCGAAAGGCGGCCAGCCAAACGCGACGAGCGCATGGATGCCCGAGGGATGGACCAACGCCACGCCGGGCAAGGCGAACGCGAGCGCCGCGGCAGCCTGCAGGGGGGGCAGTCCCGCGGCCGTCGTCAGACGGAGAGCCTGGACCAGCAGCGCCAGACAAGCAGGCAGCATCGCAACGACCAGCATGTTCGGGAAGAGCACACCGAAGTCCACAAGCAGCACCGGGAATGCGCCGAACGCGGTTGCCGCAAGGCCGGCCACGACGGGCACAGCGCGGCCCTCGCCCACAACTTGGCGGGAGAGCCAGACGCACCCGGGGACCCAGACCGCCGCAGCGAAGGCGACAGTGGAGCAGAAGATGGCGGCCGGCGGTTCCAGCGAGCCGAGGAGAGCGGTCGCGGACACCAGTGCGTGCCATCCCGCGGGATAGAAACCGCTCCCGATCATTTGGCCGAGCGAGAGGCTCGACGCCGACCCCGTGACCTCGATCCACCGGATTGCATTCAGATGGAACACCGCATCGATCGTCTGTGAGATGCTGTTCGGCGAACCCCACACGATCGAGAGCACCACGATTTGCCCGACCGCTCCGATCCCGAGGCCTGCCCATTCGGCTCCTGAGACACGCGGGCGCTCCGGCCGGGCATCCGGCGAGGGGCGGAAGAACCGCCGTCGGACTGTAAACACTGCCGCGGCCACCACCAGAGACACGAGAAGAAGCGGTCCAGGTCCCCACGGGACCCGCACCGCGGCGCACGCCTCGGCCGCGATGACAGTGACCGTGGCCGTGAACAGTGGCACCACGGCGACCGAGCCGAGCCCACGCAGGCCAGCTGCCAGTGCTACGAGGCCTCCCGGAACGAGCACAACTGCGAGTGCCGCCACGACCCCCTCGGTCGCACTAAGCCATTCCACCGTCACTGCCCGCCTGTCTGTCGAAGTAGTTGAGCTGTCTGCCGCCCGTGAGCGGTCTCAGCCGAGATCACACACCGCACACGGTGAGCCTGAGGAGCTTGGCCGCGCCCTGCTGGTCCACTGTCACGGCGACCCCGCTCTCCTCTAGGTGGTAGAGACCCTCATAGGTGTGATGGAGATCGTGGAACTCCCTCAGTCCGAAGTCCAACACGTACTTCACTCCGAGCCGGTGCACCGCATCGCACACCGCTGGCATGTCCCGCGCCCACCTCAGGCTCGTGTTCAGGAGCCGGACATCGTCGCCGGCATTCGAGTAGACGTGCAGTTCCGTGGCCCGTCGCCCCGAATAGGCGTAGACGAGGGCGGTGCCAGTCCACGGGTTCCCGATGATGACGTCGGACGGCGCGACGTGCATGGTCACGCGCTGCAGGATCTGGGCCTCGTCCGAGCTCAGCAACTCCGAGGAACTGTTGAGGAAGTACCGAGGCTGGGTGTCCCATACCGCGCGCCGCATGTTCCCCATCTGCCCGTCGACCATCACTAGCGCTAGGACCACGACCGCGACTGCGGGCGACCGCCATCTGGGCGCGAGACCCGCGAGCACCGCAATGGGCCGTGCTTGCGCCCAGCGCCCCATCAGCCAAGTGGCGAGGGCCTGCGCCCGCTGCACGATCTGCACGACTCCGACTACGGCGATCGGCGCCATCGCGACCGGAAGGAGTGCCGCAAGTCGGTAGGCGTCGTTGTACCAGACCCCCGTGAAGTACTCCCGGAAGGGGATCCTGTCGAAGGAGGTGACGGCGATGAACAGGAAGGCGGCGACGGCGATGACCCCGAGGGGCCACCGGTGCCGGTGCTTGGCGATGTCGACGCAGCCGACGATGAACGCGATCGTCAGTGCGCCGCCAACCGATGCCCCCATCGGAGCCCCGAGGACGATCTGGCCAAACGCCTGCGCCATGGTCTGCATAGGTGGCCCCTGCGCGAGGCCCGGCTCGGGACGGAACGCCCACCACAGTACGCCTGTGCCGACCGCGAGGACTAGGACGAGCAGCGTGCTGAATGCGATGGCCATGCCCCTCGATGATCCGCGGCCGACCAGCCATCTCACAGCTTGCGGCACCGCTATGAGCACTAGGGGCCACGCGAATGCAACCAGTGCCATGGCCGCTCCCGGGTGGGCCAGGGCGAGGCCCGGCGAGCCGAAGGCCAGCAGGATCAGCGCCCTCAGCTGCGCCACGGGTGGCTCGCCGCGTACAGCGCCTTGGCCAAGGGCCCGCGCCGCGAGCGCCAGCATCCCGGGCAGAAGCGAGATGGACAGCTGGTTCGGGTAGAGCACTCCCCACATGGTCAGGAGCATTGGGTGGGCCGGGTAGCCTGCGGCGACGACGCCCACGGTGATAGCGGCCAGACGCGATTTCGGGAGAATCTGGCGCATCAGGAAGAACAGCCCCATCGGCCAGACGACGGCCGAGATGACGATCGTAAATGACGAGACGACCACCGGGATGGACGCGCCGGAGACCTCCAGAATGAGCGCCCCGAAAGCATGCCAGACAGACGGGTAGAAGGGACTTCCGTTCATGTCCCCCACCGTCAGGGGGGACGCCGAGCCGGTGTCCACGATGTATCGGATGGCGTTGAGGTGGAAGATGTTGTCAGTCGTCTGGGAGATGTGGTCCGGGGCACCGAAGACGCGCAACATCTGCTGCCCAATCAGAACGAATCCGATCAGGACCCCGCCCAATGCCGCCGCGACCGCCTGAAAGGGGGCCCTCGAGAGTCCATAGGGCAGCGCCCGGCGCCAGATCATCGCCGCCACGGCGCCGGCAGCAGCCACGACGCCGGTGGCGGCCGCGAAGTAGCCTGGCGTCCACCGGATGCCGAGGTACGGCCCGGCGATGGACGCGACCGCCACCACGGATGCAGACAGCACCGGGGCGACCCCGAACAGCTCGGCCCCCCTGAGGCGCATGCAGATACCGACCGCCAAGCCCGGCACCAGCAGAACTACCACTGCGCCAAGGAACGCAGGAATAGCCTCGATCCAACTCACTCGAATGGTCCCTCGTGTTGGTCCATCAGATGTCCGCGCTCCGGCGTCTTAGCTCGGCCACGACGTCGTGCACCTCGCCGTCCATGACGACCCGTCCGTGCTCGAGCAGTATGCCGCGCTCGCAGATGGTTGAAACGAGATCGAGGTCGTGGCTCACCACGAAGAGCGTCTTGCCCGCGCCGGCGAGCTCCTTGATTTTCGCAATGCACTTCCTCTGGAACGGCTCGTCGCCGACAGCGAGGATCTCGTCAATCAGGAAAACCTCGGGATCGGTGTGCACCGCGATGCTGAACGCGAGGCGCAGATACATACCGGACGAGTAGAACTTGACCTCGGTGTCGATGAACTCCCCGATCTCAGAGAACTCGACGATCGAGTCAAACTTCCCATCGATCTGCTGCTCGCTCATACCGAGGATGGCGCCGTTGAGGTAGACGTTGTCGCGGCCGCTCAGGTCGTGATGGAAGCCCGCCCCTACCTCGATGAGTCCGGCCACGCGACCACGAGTGCGCACCGACCCGGAGTCGGGCTGGAGGACGCCGGAGATAAGTTTGAGGAGCGTCGACTTCCCGGAGCCGTTGAGCCCCACGAGCGCCACGGTCTCCCCCTCCTCGACTTGAAAAGATACACTCTTGAGCGCATCGAACTTCTTCGAGATGTCGCCCCGGCGGCCGCGAACCACCCACATCAGCGCCTCTTTGAGCGACCGCGTGTGGCGGAGGACGAACTCCTTTCGGACGTCCTGAACCGTGATCGCAGTCTTCGTCGTCACCGCGTGCTCAACCATTCACAGCTCCTGCGCAAACCGGACAGACAGACGGGCGAATGTCACCTGTCCGATGAACAGGACTAGAAGGGTGACAGCTGCTGTCAGCGGAAGCCAGAAACCGAACAATCCTGGCACTTCGGCCGCTGCCGAGGCGGCGAGCTGCTCTGCATCGAGCGTCGGACGCCAGAATGCCCAGTGGAAGATCTCGACTCCAACCGTCATCGGGTTCAGCTGGTAGACATTGAACCAGGGCCCGAGGACATGCTGCACCTGGCTCCACAGGTATAGGACCGGTGAGGCCCACGTGACCATCATGATGAGCAGGTCAACAAGGTTCTCAGAGTCACGGAAGTAGACGTTGACGGCGCCGAACAGGAGACCGAGACCCACAGCGAGGACCGCAACCATCGCGAACGCGCCGACGAGCGCCAACACCGACCAGACCGTGGGAACCCAGCCGAAAAAGAGGCAGACAGCCAGCAGGATGACCACCTGCGGCAGGAAGTGGACGGCAGAGACCCACACGCTCGCCACCGGGAACAGCTCGCGCGGCAGGTAGATCTTGCGGATAAGATCGCGGTTGCCCACTATAGAACGGGTCGCGTTGCCGAGGGCCTCAGTGAAGAAGTTGACGAGCACGATGCCCGCGAACAGGTAGATCGGATAGTTCGGGGTGGAACCCTGAACGTTGAGGAACAGCCCGAGCGCCACGTAGAAGACAATGAACTGCAGTCCCGGCTTCATATAGGACCACAGGATGCCCAACGCCGATCCGCGGTAGCGGACCTTGATCTCCTTGCGCACCAAGAGCTTGAGCAGGAACCTGTTGGCGTAGACATCCCGCAGACCTCGACCGCGCCCCGGGTGGGAAAGCCCCTCCTCGGGGTGCTCAACGGACATCTCGGTCATTGCGGTGCTCCGGCCTCCACGGGGGCGGGCCCCTCCGAGCGGTTCTGATGAGAGTCCGAAACAGTGTGCCGCTCGAAAGTGGCGCGCCACGCCTCGAATGAGGTTGCCTGAGGCATGCCTGCGCGATAGCGGTCGGCCAGCACCTCCCATTCGCGGTACATCCGGCTGTGAAGCCGGCCCGAGGTTGCGAGCATCGAGCGGAGCAGGTCGGGCCTACGCCGGTACCACGAGGCACCCGTTCCCTCGGCGTTGGAAACCACCACGCTGTCGTAGCCAGCGAGCCTCCACCACTTGTTGTCGCGGTGAGCGAGGAAGCCCTGAGGCCGCTCGGCGGCATCGTCCGCGGGCGCCTTAAGCAGTTGCCGTCCTACCGTCTTGACAGCCCAGGGAATGAGCTGCTTCTTGGTGGGGGCGACGGCCGGACCGGTCAGCGCCATGCCAGCCGCCGGTGCCGGGAAGTCGTCGACGTCCTCCTTGACCTGAGCATCCGGGAACTCGGCTCGAAGCGCATTGATCTCGGGCAGCTTCGTGGCGAGGTCCTCATGCAGGGCTTCGGGGCCCTTGAACAGGTCCTGAAGAGCATGAATGCGGCCCTGCTGGGTGAAGTACTGCATCGAGATCAGGTGCTTGACGTCGTTCTGCACCGACTCCCGCAGAACACGGCCGCTCTTCGGGTGGTCGCTGTGCAGGAGTGCCGTGATCGTGCGGTTCCGCTCGTGGAAGTACGCCTGCCAACCCACGAGGTCGTCCTTGTCAACCCACGAGACGTGCCACACCGCGGCCCCTGGCAGGCTCACAGTGCTGTAGCCAGCCTTCCGTGCACGCAGGCCGTACTCCGAATCGTCCCACTTGATGAAGACGGGCATCGAGAGCCCAATTTCCCGGATGACCGTGGTGGGGATGAGGCACATCCACCATCCGTTGTAGTCCACGTCCGTGCGCCGGTGGAGCCACGGGGTCTGGCGGAGGTTGGATCGGGCAAAGTCATGTCCGAGGTCCATGTCGTCGTGTGGGAGGGCGGGCTGCACCCTGTACAGGTCCACCACCTCACCGAACGTATGGAGCACGGTGCGGCTGTAGAGGTCGAACATGTGGCCACCCACGAGGGTCGGCTTCCGGCAAAGATCTGCGAACGTCACGAGGCGCGCAATGCTTTCGGGCTCGATCACCACGTCGTCGTCCAATAGCAGTGCGTAGTCGTGGCCATTCTCGACCGCCTCGAACATCCCACGAGCGAACCCGCCGGACCCGCCGAGGTTCGCCTGGTTGATAATGCGAAGCCTGCCGTCCAGGGCCGCCTCAAGCTCAGGGAAGTCGGCGTGGTCCTGTACCTTCTGCGTCCCCTGGTCCACGATGAGGATCTGCTTCACAGAATCGAGCCGCTCGAGACTACCGGCGAGAACGCGCAGGTTGTCGATGCAGTACTGCGGCTTGTTCATCGTCGTGATCTGGAGAGTGACCGAGCTGGCGCGCCGAGCCGCGCGCGCGCCGTCGACCGCCCCCTCCCAGCGCGCCTCGACAAGCTCAAGACCGTCACTGCTCGCGTTGAGATCGAACCAATACCAGCCACCGTCGCCAAAGGGCTTGAGCGTGAGCTCGACCGACGTCGTCGACTTCCCCTCGACCAACTCGCCGTGGACTCGCTGGATCGCCCCGCGGGCGTTGGACTTGTAGACGACGACGGAACCGCGTCCTCGCGTCCGAACCACGAGACGGACGTCGCGTACAGTCGTCCAACGGCGCCAGTAGCTTGCCGGAAAAGCATTGAAGTAGGTGCCAAACGAAACATGCTGACCCGGACGAACCGTCATCGATTCACGGGACAGAAAATCCTCATAGTGTGCCTCAGCAGCACTCGAAGCAACGAGGTTGAGCTTCTCGTTCTTTGCTTTAGGACGGCGGTACATGCCGTCGTCCTCGACGAGACGCACGCCTTGGGCTGTACCTGCGTCGGCGTAGAGCGGAACCACGTCGGTCTGCGTCTCAAACGGAAGGATGACCCTCTGCAGGAGGGACCAACTGGCGTCGTTTGTCACGCGTCCACGCCCCCGCTCTCTAGCTTCTCGCCGCCTTCGAAGTGCGGCTTGATCTTGTTCTCGTACATCGACAGCGCGGAGCCGATGGCCATGTGCATGTCAAGGTACTTGTAGGTTCCGAGGCGGCCGCCGAACAGGACATTGTCCTCGGCCTTCGCGAGGTCGCGGTAGGCGAGCAGCTTGGCGCGGTCGGCCTCAGTGTTGACCGGGTAGTAGGGCTCATCGCCCTTCTCCGCGAAGCGCGAGAACTCGCGCATGATGATGGTCTTATCCGTCTGATAATTGCGCTCGGGGTGGAAGTGGCGCGGCTCGATGATGCGCGTGTACGGGACCTCGGCGTCGTTGTAGTTCACAACGGACGTGCCCTGGAAGTCACCGGTGTTCAGGACTTCCTTCTCGAAATCGATCGTGCGCCACGAGAGGTCACCCTCGGCGTAGTCGAAGTACTTGTCAACGGCGCCCGTGTAGATCACCGGGACGTTGCCGACCGTGTTGCCTTTGCTGATCGGCTGCGACTCGTCGAAGAAGTCCGTGGAGAGCGTGACGGTGATGTTCGGGTGGTCCGCCATCCGCTCGATCCACGCCGTGTAACCCTGTGTCGGGAGGCCTTCGTACGTGTCGTTGAAGTACCGGTTGTCGTACGTGTAGCGCACCGGAAGGCGGGAGATGATCCCCGCGGGCAGGTCCTTGGGATCGGTCTGCCACTGCTTGCCCGTGTAGTGCTTGATGAAGGCCTCGTACAGGGGCCGGCCGATGAGCTGGATGCCCTTGTCATTGAGGTTCTGCGGATCCGTCCCTGCGAGCTCGCCCGCCTGGTCCGCAATGAGCGCGCGGGCCTCCGCCGGCGTGTAGTTCGCACGGAAGAACTGGTTGATCGTGCCGAGGTTGATCGGCAGCGGGAAGACCTCGCCCTTGTGCACGCCGTAGACCCGGTGCACGTAGTTGGTGAAGGTGGTGAACCTGTTGACGTAGTCCCAGACCTTCTCGTTAGAGGTGTGGAACAGGTGCGCGCCGTAGCGGTGCACCTCGATCCCGGTCTGCGCCTCGGTCTCGCTGTACGCGTTGCCACCGATGTGGTCGCGACGGTCGATCACCGTCACGTTGAGGCCAAGCTCGGTGGCCGCCCTCTCTGCGATGGTTAGACCGAAGAATCCGGATCCGACAACGACGAGGTCTGCAGTCAAGGTGTCTCCCTGTGAGGTGGCTGCCCGCGGGCGTAGATGTGCCCGGCGGTCAAGTGTCCGGGGTTCAGATTACCGGAGTCGCAGGAGGTTGTCGGAATTGGCCGTGGTTCGGGCCCGCCGGCGGTGGTTCGGCGATGTTATCCACAACCGGCGACGACCCCGTGGCGGGCGGGACGGCTCGGCGCCTAGCGTGGGCGGGAGCACGCACGTGGGCACGGTTTCGCCTACAGGGCCGACAGGGGGGTCATGGAACTGCACTGCACGCTCATCTCGCCCGACCCCAGGCCAGCGCAGTCGGGGCTGCTGCGCCGGGAACTCGTCGTGGAGGCCGCTCGGGATACCCCCGGTGTCGCGGTCGCGCTGGCGCTCGCGAGCGATCTCGGGGCTGGCGGCTGCACCGTTGATGGCCTGCCGCTCGAGGTGCTCACCGTCGGCGAACCGCCCCTTCGCAACGGCGCCGTGCTCGTGGCGGGCGGGACCGCGAATCCGCCGCACCCCCCTCCCCCTCTGTCGCTCGTGGTCCACACGGGCCCCGCGGCTGGAACGATCATCCCGCTGGGCCGCGGCGCCGTCCGGATCGGACGCTCCCCCGCGGGGCCTGGCCGCCGCGCGGCACTGACCGACCCCGACCTCTCGCGCGAACACGCCCAGCTCGAGGTGACCGATGCCGGCGTAGTACTCCGTGACCTCGGCAGCGCCAACGGCGTATGGATGGAAGGGCGAAGGATCGAGCGTGCCGAGGTGTCGACCGGCCAGGAGTTCCGTCTCGGCGCGAGCCTGTGCACGCTCGCGTTCACCAACGAGGCCCCGTTGCTCGACCCCGAGGCGGGCAGGAGCCCGCACGCGCCTCTGCGCGTCACCAGGCACACGCCGCCGTCCCGCCGTGTGGCAATGATCACGATGGCGGTCCTGCCGCTCGGCGTCGGCGTGACGATGGCGCTCGTCACCGGAATGTGGCTCTTTCTCGCGTTCACGTCCGTCTCCGCGATCTCGATCCTCATTCCGCTCCTCGAGGAGCGCACGGCGCGGCGGGACTTCGAGCGCCGGCTCCGTTCCGCGGCCGACGACGACGCCGCCCGCCGGCGCCGCGCGTCACCGGACGCGGGGGTGCTGGCGCGAACCGTCGGCGTAGCGGCCACCCCCGCCAACGATGCCCATCGCACGGCCGAGCGTGATCCAGCCGAAGGGGTGCGCGCGGCGGCACTTACCTCGGGGATCGCCGTCGACGTGCTCCACGAGGTGTGGGTGCGCATGGGAACGGCCGCCGCCTCGGCCAACATCAGCATCGAACCCGCGGCTTCGGGCGGCGTCAAGGTGGCCCCTCCGACGGTGAAGAACGCACCCTTCGTCGTGCCGCTTCGGGGCCGAATCGCCATCAACGGAGGCCCGGCAGATGTCCAGGGGCTCCTGAATTCGATCCTTCTCCAGCTCGCCATGCTCCCCGCCGCGGCAGGCCTGAAAGTCATCGTCCTCGGGGGCGCCGAGGAGACCCGGCTCGCCGCCCGCTTCCTGCCTCGCGTCCAGATCGCCCCATCCACCGCCGGCCCAGAGTCCGTCGCGGTGTCCATTCCGCCGGGCACTCCGGCCGCACTAGTGATCCTGCCCGGAGCCCAGGCAAATGCATGGGTCCGCGCCGCCGCCGACCGTGGCTGGCCCGTGGTCGGCACGGCCGAACTCATGCGGACTGCACCCAAGACGGTCATCCGCCTCGGCTGCGGATCCGCAACGCTCGCAGCGGAGGGAAACACCACAGACTTCGCCCCGGACCTCGTCCCTGCTCCGGCTTTCGAGGTCGCGGCTCGGCGCGCCGGGGCCCAGTCAGCGGTCCGGGAGGAGTCGGGAATTCCGGAGCGCTGCGGGCTCGAGGACTTCGCTGCGATGGATCCTTCCGAAGTGTCCGCCGCGTGGGCCAGGACGGCCGCGGAACGATCGCTGAACGTACCCCTCGGCCTCTCCGAGGAGGGGATCGTGACCCTCGACCTCGTGGCACAGGGACCGCACCTGCTTGTCGCCGGAACTACCGGCTCAGGCAAGTCCGAGCTCCTGCGGACGCTCGTCGCGGGCGCAGCCGCAACCCACGCGCCGGACCGCCTCACGTTCCTCTTCGTGGACTTCAAGGGAGGCTCGGGCCTCGAACCGGTCGCAGGCCTCCCCCACTGCGTCGGCCTCGTCACAGACCTCGCCACGGGCGGGATGGACCGGACGCTGGCATCGCTCCGTGCCGAGCTCAAGCGCCGCGAACGGCTCCTGGCGACCGCTCGCGCGTCCGACCTCGACGACTTCAGGCTGCACGGCGGCAGAGACGTGCCCCGCCTCGTCCTCGTCGTGGATGAATTCAGGATGCTCGTCGAGGAGGCCCCCGGGGCCCTCGCCGAACTCATGCGGATCGCCGCCGTGGGGCGCTCCTTGGGGATGCACCTCGTCATCGCCACTCAGCGCCCCCAGGGCGCGCTCACGGCTGACATCAGGGCCAATGTCACCACGAGCATCGCCCTGAGGATGCAGCACGACGCCGAGTCCTCCGACGTGATCGGAAGTCCCCTCGCAGCCCGAATTCCCGTCGGCTTGCCCGGGCGCGCCTACCTTTCCGTGGGAGGCACCACGCCCGTCCCCTTCCAGTCAGCATCGCTCGGACTCGCCGCAGCGCGCGCCTCGCACGACGGCGGCCCCCACCACGGCGTGCGAGTCGCCGACGCACGTGTTTGGCTCGAAGAACGCCGCGACCGCGGACTCTCTGAAGTGCCGCCCTCCCCCGCCGAATCGGCCGCGCCTCTGGTCAAGGCGGCCAAGGAGGCGTGGGCGTCCCGCGGCGGCGCCCCGGTCCTCGGACCGCTCGCCCCACCGCTACCTGACGCCTTGCCGCTAGACGAGGCGGGGACGTCCGCTGTCTCAGCCCTCGCCGCGGGCGAGCCGATCACGCTGGGCGTCGTCGACCTCCCCCACGAGCAGCGCACTGCGGCCCTCAGATGGTCGCCGGCGGAGCACGGGCATCTGGCGCTCGTTGGTCCCGGAACTGCAGGAACGTCCGGGGCACTTGCCGCGGTGGCCGCGCAGTTGGCCGCCGGCGGGCCGACGAGGCACCTATACGTCCTCGACGCGGACGGATCACTGCCCTTCCTGCGGGATCACCCGCGAGTGGGGTCGTACGTGGGAATGGGAGACCTGAAGCGCGCCGCGAGGGTCCTGACGAGGCTCGCTGAGGAATGCACGAACCGGCTCGCGGACGCCCACTCCGGGAAGGCGGTGACACCCCTGATCCTCCTCATCTCCGGCTGGGGCGCCTGGATCACGGCCCTTCGCCAGAGCCCCCAATCCGCTGCAGAGGAAGTGCTCAGTTCTCTCGTGCGAGACGGCGCACCAGCTCGCCTGTCCGTCGTGGCCGCAGGAGAACGAGAGCTCGTGTCTTCCCGGACCTTCGCCGGCATGCCCGCCAGGCTGTTCTTCCCGCTCGGCTCGACCGACGAGGCCCGCCTTTCGTGGCCAAGACTCCCCGCGATGCCAGCACTCAGGGGCCGCGCCGCGGCAGTGGGCACGATCGTCGACGGCGGCCCGCACGCGGTCCAGTGCTACGACGCGTTCCCGATCCAGTGCATCCCCGCCGGATTCACGTCGCCGAACCGACGTCGCCGGCTGCGCGAAGAGCGTCCGTTCCGGATCGATCCCCTCCCCGCAGGTGCTCCTGCAGCGGTGGTCGCGGCGCTCTCTGCGGGCGGTGACGACCGGCGGAATCGGCTCGCGGTGGGCCTCGCCGGAGATGAGGTCGAGCCGTTGGCCCTCCGTCTCGTGCCCGGTGAGGTCATCCTGGCGCTGGGCGCTAAAGAGTCGGGCAAGAGCGCGTTCCTCGCGGCGCTCCCCACCATGAATCCCGCCCTCAGCTTCTGTTCACCCGCGTCACACGAGCGGTTGGCGGAGTGGGAGAGTCTGCTTCGAAGGCTCGACGGCTCACCGGCACCGGACGCGGGTGCGGTGCCCGTGGTGCTCGTCGACAACGCGGACCGACTCGACTCCACCGAGAATCACATGCTCTCGCGGCTGCTCGAAGGTGGCGCGGCCGTAGTCGCGACCGCGGGCTACAGCGCCAACCTCTATTCACGGTGCCCGCTCGCGCTGACCGTCCGGACCTCCGGGACCGGCCTTGCGATCACGCCCCGCACCCCGAACGACGGCGACGTTTTCGGCGTCCGCCTCGACGTTCCGGGCCGCATGCCCCCGGGCCGCGCGGTCGCGGTCGTCGACGGTCAACAGATCGAAGTCCAGCTCGGCTGGCATGACTCTGACACCTGTGAACGGCCCGGCGACCGCTGTGCGCCTGACCATTTACCCGACGACGGCAATGCGCCTGACGATCACCGTGCGCCCGACGACCAGCACGAGCCCGACGCCCGACAAGCGTGCGATCCCCAGTTCCAGCACCAGCGCCACGGGATAGTCGGGACGGATGGGAAGAGCGCCCGTAAGACGGACCGGCTCAGGGAGCCGCGGGGCCCCCAGACTCCGAGCCTTCCGTCCCCCGCAAGCGCGCGCTCCCCTGAGTAAAGGCGACGACGCGACGATTGAAGAGGAGGAAGATCGCGGCAACGGCCGGAACGAGGATCCCGAGGCCAAAAGTGACGACCCCGCTCGTGAGCGTGGGAATGCCGATGGTCAACGCGAAGAGCTGCGCCACAAGCGCCGCGGATCGCGGCCACCGGCGCCCCCGCCAGAGGTAGACGCCTGCCGATCCGAGCCAGGCGCCGAACGCAGCCAGCAGCACCAAGGTGAAGGCGGCACCGCCCGGCGACGTCTCAGCCTGCCCGGCAATCAGCGAGACGGCGTAGAACACGGCAAAGCCTAGGAGCACTGCGGCTTCGAGGAGCACGATGGCCACGAGAACGATGAGCGTCCAGGGGCGGCGGGTGGCGGAATCTTCGGCGGTGGGCACATCCGCACGATACCCGAGTCACCCCGGTGAGCACCGACTGCGCGCCTCCGCCCGCCCGCTACACAAGCGTCCGCCAGTGTGACGCATCCCTCTCGTTTCAGGCCCGAATCCTGCCCACGACCCCTTGTTTACACACAGTTAACGTGACAATCTTGATGAAGTTGATCGCGGGGCCCACCAAGGCCCCTTTGCTTTGGATGGACTCGTGAATGTTTTCACAAGCGTTCCATCCTCCGAGAACGGAGTTGCTCTACCACCATGGATTGGCGTGACCGCGCGGCCTGCCTCGATAAGGATCCCGAACTGTTCTTCCCCGTCGGGAACACCGGGCCGGCCCTCCTGCAGATCGAAGAGGCCAAGAGCGTATGCCGCCGCTGCCCGGTGGTCGACACGTGCCTCCAATGGGCCCTCGAGTCCGGCCAGGACGCCGGAGTGTGGGGCGGCATGAGCGAAGACGAGCGCCGCGCACTCAAGCGCCGCGCGGCCCGCGCCCGTCGCGCCTCCTGAGCCTCTGAACGGCGCACCTGCGCAAACGCCTCCGCCCTGGAACAGCCCAACTGTTCCGGGGCGGAGGCGTTTCCGGCCCGGGGCCGGTGAGGTAGGCGGGTGACACACGCCGGTGAAGTCTCAGTCCTGGCCCGGGCGCAGCACGATCCTGACCACGGTTCCGCCGCCCTCGCGCTCGTGCCGGTCGATCGTCCCGCCGAGTTCGCTGGTCACGAGCGTGCGCACGATCTGCAGGCCGAGCCCCTCGTGGCGAGGCGCCCCGGATGGCAGCCCCACGCCGTCGTCCTCCACCGTGACCTCGAGCACCTCGGTGCCGGACTCGTCCCGGCGCCGATCTGCGGTGAGCCACACCGTGCCCGAACGGTCGGCGAGCCCGTGCTCCACGGCATTCGTCACGAGCTCGTTGATCACGAGGGCGAGCGGCGTCGCGAAGTCGCTGGGCAGCTCGCCGAATTCCCCGCGGCGCTCCGTCGACACGTGCTGGCCCTCCGTGGCCACCTCAGCCGAAAGCCGGAACTGCCGCTCAATCAGCTCGTCGAAGTCGACAGTCTGCGCAAGGCCCTGGGACAGGGTCTCGTGGACGAGGGCAATCGTGGCGACGCGCCTCATGGCCTGTTCGAGGCCTTGCTTGGCCTCCTCGCTCTTCATCCGCCGGGACTGCATGCGCAGGAGCGCGGCGACCGTCTGAAGATTGTTCTTGACCCTGTGGTGGATCTCGCGGATCGTCGCATCCTTGGTCACAAGCTCCATCTCGCGGCGCCGCAGCTCTGAGACGTCGCGGCACAGCACGATCGCACCGAACCGCTGGTGCTCGTCCCGCAGCGGGATGGCGCGGAGGGAAAGGGTCACGCCACGCGACTCGATCTCGCTGCGCCACGGCATGCGACCCGTCACCACGAGCGGGAGCGTCTCGTCCACGAGTCTGCGGTCCTTGAGCAACCCGGTGGTCATTTCGGCAAGCGAACGACCCTCGAGCGACTCGATGCCGCCCAGACGTCGGAATGCCGAGACTCCGTTGGGGCTCGCGTACTGCACGACACCCTCCGCGTCCAGCCGGATGAGCCCGTCGCCTACGCGCGGCGCCCCGCGGCGCGACCCCGTGGGCGAAGCGAAGTCCGGCCATAGGCCGAGCGTACCCATGCGGAGCAGGTCGTAGGCGCACTGCCGATAGGTCAGCTCAAGCCGGCTGGGCATCCGTGAGCTCGAGAGGTCCAGATGCGAGGTGACGACGGCGAGCGTGCGGCCGTTGCGCACGAACGGCACCGCCTCGACGCGCAGCGCCATCTCGGAGTTGAAGCTGGTCTCGTGGTGGCGTTCGATCGACTGGCTCGCCCAAGCCTTGTCGACGAGGGGCCTGAGGTCGGAGCGGATTCGCTCGCCCACGAAGTCGGTGTGGAAGACCGTGTGAGTGGTTGAGGGGCGCACGTGGGCGAGTGCCACGTAGCCATCCTCAGGATCGGGGAACCACAGGGCGAGGTCGGCGAACGCGAGGTCCGCCACGAGCTGCCAGTCACCGACCAGCAGGTGCAGCCACTCGGCGTCCCCGGGGCCGAACTCGGCATGCTCCCTGATGGGGTCCGTGAAGATGGCCACCTGTACCGCCTTGTCTCAAGCACTGTCGAGGGATCGTGTCCGCCTGCCGGGCGAAGCGAGAGGCCGCGGGGAGTTCCCCGCGGCCTCTCGCGTCAGCGCGCTAGTGACGCACGATCGACCGCAGCAGCCTCAATGCTACCGAGAGCGAGGCCATGTCGTCGCGCTCGAGGGAGTTGACCTCGGTGAACATCGCCGCCGCGCGGTCCAGCTGATCGCGGTTCTCCCCCGCCCACACCTCGAGCCTGGCGTCCGGCGACAGGGAGTCCGGTGCGGCATCCATGACGGAGCGCGTGAAGTCGGACACGGTGCTGTAGAGGTCGTCCCGCAGGGCGGCCCTCGCGAGGGCCTCCCAGCGGTCGCGGCGCGGGAGCGCCGTGATCCGCTCGAGCAGACTGTCGATCTGGAAGCGGTTGAACACGGTGTAGTAGACGCCTGCCACCTGCTCCACCCCGGCCCCGGTGGTCTGGGCGATCCGTGCGACGTCCAGGAGCGCATAGCTCTCGAACAGCTCGGCCCAGCGGTGGGCGAGCCCCTCGGGCAGACCCCACGTGCGGGCCTTCTCGAGCCACGATCCCACGCGTTCGGCGTCCTGCCCGCGCAGGTAGTTCAGGAGCTTTGAGCGCAGCGCCGCGAGCGGCGCCCGGTACGTATCGACCACGCCCGCGATGTCCTGTCCGGAGGTCCCCTGGTGGAGGAGCCAGCGGACGGCACGGTCCAGGAGCCGCCGCACGTCGAGGTGGATGGCGGTCCAGTGCTCGGTCGGGAACGATGCGGGGAGCGCATTGAGCTCATCGGTCATCTCGTCGAGCCGGTACACCTCGCGCAGGGCGACGAACGCCTTGGCGACGGCGGCCGGCGTCGCGCTCGTCTCCTCGATGGTGCGGAAGGCGAACGTGATGCCGCCGAGGTTGATCATGTCGTTCGCGACGACGGTCGCAATGATCTCGCGGCGCAGCGGGTGGCTGTCGAGCTCGTCCCCGAACCGCTCGGCGATCTCCACTGGGAAGTAGTTCCGCAGGGTGTCCTTGAACCACGGGTCGTCGGCGAGGTTGCTGTCGCGCAGGGCCTCGGTCAGCTCGATCTTGGCGTAGGCGACGAGGACCGAGAGCTCGGGCGCGGTGAGTCCCTGGCCCTGCTCGAGTCGCTTGTGCAGCTGCGCCGTGGTCGGCAGCGACTCGATGTCGCGGTTGAGGTCCGCCTCCTTCTCGAGCCAGTCCATGAGTCGCTCGAAGCTCGGGCTCCACTCGACGACCCTCGCGCGGTCGTTGACGAGGAGGATGTTCTGGTCGACGTTGTCCGCCAGGACCAGACGTCCCACCTCGTCGGTCATCGTAGCCAGGAAGGCGGCCCGCTCGGCCGCGGACAGCTTGCCCGCGGCGACCATGCGGTCCACGAAGATCTTGATGTTGACCTCATGGTCCGACGTGTCGACGCCGGCCGAGTTGTCGATCGCATCCGTGTTGATGATGACGCCCTGGAGCGCCGCCTCGATGCGGCCGTGCTGGGTGAAGCCGAGGTTGCCGCCCTCGCCCACGACCTTGACCCGCAGGTCGCGCCCGTCGATGCGGATCGCGTCGTTGGCCTTGTCGCCGACCTCCGCATTCGTCTCGGTGCTGGCCTTGAAGTACGTTCCGATGCCGCCGTTGTAGAAGAGGTCGACCGGCGCGAGCAGCACGGCGCGGAGCATGTCGGTGACGCTCAGCTGCGTTGTGCCGTCCGGGAGGCCAAGCGCTGCGCGAACCTCGTCGGAGACGGGGATCCACTTCGCGCTCCGCGGGAACACCCCGCCGCCGGCGCTGATGAGGGCGCGGTCGTAGTCGTCCCACGAGGAGCGCGGAAGGTTGAACAGGCGCCGACGCTCCGCGAAGGAGGCAGCGGCGTCGGGCGTCGGGTCCAGGAAGATGTGCCGGTGGTCGAAGGCCGCGACAAGGCGGATGTGCTCCGAGAGGAGCATGCCGTTGCCGAACACATCGCCGGACATGTCGCCCACCCCGACCACGGTGAAGTCCTCGGTCTGCGTGTCCAGATCGAGCTCGCTGAAGTGTCGCTTGACTGACTCCCACGCGCCGCGGGCCGTGATGCCCATGGCCTTGTGGTCGTAGCCCACCGACCCGCCGGACGCGAAGGCGTCGCCGAGCCAGAAGCCGTAGTCAAGGGAGAGCCCGTTGGCAATGTCGGAGAAGCTCGCCGTGCCCTTGTCGGCCGCGACCACGAGGTACGTGTCGTCGTCGTCATGGCGCACGACGCCGGCCGGCGGCACAACCTGTTCGGTCGCCACCCCGTTGTCCCCCACCACGGTGAGGCGATTGTCCGTGATGTCGAGGAGTCCGCGGATGAACGTCTTGTAGCTCTCGACGCCCTCGGCGAGCCATGCCGCACGGTCCCGCGAGGGATCCGGGAGCCGCTTGGCGTAGAAGCCGCCCTTCGCACCCGTGGGGACGATGACGGCGTTCTTGACGACCTGCGCCTTGACGAGCCCGAGGATCTCCGTGCGAAAGTCCTCGCGGCGGTCGGACCAGCGCAGCCCGCCGCGGGCTACCTTGCCGAACCTCAAGTGCACACCCTCGACCCGCGGCGAATAGACCCAGATCTCGTAGGCGGGCTTCGGCGAGGGCAGGCCCTCGATCTGGCCGGGTCGCAGCTTGAAGCTCAGGTACGAGTGGCCGAGGTAGTAGTTGGTGCGCAGCGTGGAGTCGATGAGGTTGATGAACGTGCGCAGGAGGCGGTCGGCGTCGAGCGTCGGAACCTGCTCGAGCGCGT
Organism: Sinomonas sp. ASV486; assembly: GCF_030908215.1. Classification (GTDB taxonomy): domain Bacteria; phylum Actinomycetota; class Actinomycetes; order Actinomycetales; family Micrococcaceae; genus Sinomonas; species Sinomonas puerhi. The sequence goes on from NZ_JAVFJK010000008.1 coordinate 27,435, forward strand.
CGACGAGCTCGGTCTTGATCTGCGCGGAACGCTCGGCACGTTCGGCGTCGCCGAGCTCGGGGTCGAAGCGGGCCTCGAAGTAGGCCACGAGACGGCGCGTCACGTCCGCGTTGCCGAGCAGCGTGTCCGCGATGAAACCGTAGGAGTTCATGTTCCCGATCTGGCGCATGTACTTCGCGTACGCACGCAGGATCTGTGCCTGGCGGGAACGGAGGCCCTCCCGCAGCACGAGCCGGTCGATGTTGTCCGATTCGGTCTCACCCGCGAGGGCCTGGCCGAACGACTCGGCGAGCAGGCCCCCGGTGGAGAGGGGGTCGACGCCGGCCGGGTACTTGAGCCCAAGGTCATACAGGAAGAACTCCCGCGAATCCCCCGTCTCGATCTCGAACGGGCGCTCATCGAGCACCTCGAGGCCCAGATTGTGGAAGTACGGCAGGATCTGGCTCAGGCTCTTGGGCTCGAAGAGGTAGAGCTTGACGCGGGCGTCCTCCTCGAGGGCCTCGCCGTCGTCGTGCGGGAGGTAGACGTGGACCGCGGGACGCTCGGACAGCGCGGCGCTCGCGCCGTCGGCCGCTGCCTCGCCCCCCACGCGCTGGGCGGCGTACTCCTCGAAGCGTGTGATGTCCTCGAGGGCGTCGTCGATGCCGAAGTCAACGCGGTACGACGCGGGGAAGGCCTCGCCCCACACCGCCGCAAGGTGCTCGGCCGCGTCGAGCGGACGGTTCTCGTGCAGCACCTGCGCGATGCCCTCGCTCCAGGAGCGGGTCGCCGTCACGAGCCTCTGCTCGAGGGCATCCCTGTCGACGGCCGCGAGGTCAACCGGGGCGGACTCGGTGTCCTTGGGCAGCCGAATCCGGAAGTACAGGCGGGCGAGAGCGGAATCGCTCATCTGCGAGTCGTAGTCGATCGAGGAGGAGTGGAACTCCTTCGCGAGCTCCTGCTCGATCCGGCGGCGCACCGCGGTGTTGTAGCGGTCCTTCGGCAGGTAGACGACGGCGTTCATGAACCGGCCGTAGATGTCCGGGCGGAGGAAGAGCCGCGTGCGGCGGCGCTCCTGGAGGCGGTGGATCCGCGTGACCGTCTCGAGGAGGGTCTCGGTATCGATCTGCATGAGCTCGTCGCGCGGGTAGGTCTCGAGGATCGCCAGGAGGTCCTTGCCCGAGTGCGAGTCGGCGGGGAACCCCGAGCGGCGCATGACCTCGTCGATCTTGTCCTTGACGATCGGGACGGTCCGCGCCGACTGGGTGTACGCGCTCGAGGCGAACAGCCCGATGAAGCGACGCTCGCCGTCGACCTGGCCCTGCGCGTCGAAGCGCTTGATCCCGATGTAGTCGAGGTACGTCCGGCGGTGGACGGTGCTGCGGGAGTTCGCCTTCGTGATGTTGAGAGCGCGCCGCTCGCGCGCGTGGGCCTGGCCCTCGGCGGTGAGGTGCTGGAGAGCATGGGAGCCCTCGCCGCGCAGCAGTCCCAGCCCGCTGCCGTCGACGAGCTCGAGGACGTCCTCGCCATTGACCGACTTGAGGTCGTACTCGCGGTACCCGAGGAAAGTGAAGTTGCCGGCGTCGAGCCAGCGGAGCAGGTCCTGAGTCGATGTGAGGTCGGGAATGTCCTCGGCCCCGGCGACGGATCCGAGGCCGTCGGCGATCTCGAGGGCCTTGGCGCGCATGGGCTGCCAGTCATCGACGGCCGCGCGTACGTCGCCGAGGACGCGGCGGATGCCCTCGATGAGCTGGGTCTTGACCGCGGCCGAGGCACGGTTCGTCTCGACGGCGATCCACGACTCGATGTGCGTGGCGTTGTCGCCGTCGGAGACGAGTGCGCTCAGCAGCGGCATCGTGGCCGTGTCTCCGCTCGTCATCCCCCACTGGGCGGGCACGCGGTCGACGGCGACGAGCACGCCGTCGCTCTTGCGCCGGGTCACGACGAACATCGGGTGGACCACGAGGTGGATCGGCGCGCCCTCGCGGACGAGCTCGGCGCTCACAGAGTCGACGAGGAACGGCATGTCATCGGTGACGATGTAGACGACGCTTCGGCCGCCCTCGTCCGTGACGGCGATGTTCGCGGTGCCGGTCTCCCGGCCCTCGGCGACGGCCCAGTGCTGCCGTGCCCGCTCGGCGAGCGCCTCGGCGCTGTACGCCTGCCGGTCCTCCTCGGCGAGATGCTCGTAGTAGTTGGCAAGGAAGCGGGATTCCTGATCCGCTGATGGAAAGGGGGTCTGCTGGGCAGTACCGGTCGACACTCTGGCTCGCCTCCAGGGAACGGGGTTGCCACTTCGCAGCCCTCTCACCCGAGCCTAGCGCGGCACTTGCGTCACGGCTTTGGTTCTGCGTCCAGCGAATCTTCGATTCTGCCGTACAGATGCACAGACGAGTTCCGCGATTCCGTGCCGCAGCGCAGACTCGGGGGCGCATTCGAGCAGAACCTGCCCGTTGAGGAGTGCCGCGTCGGCAGCGCCCGCGTCGTGCGGAATCATGGCCGCGATCGGAGCCCCGGGCCCAAACCTCTCCCAGGCCTCGCGCAGGGCGCGCTCCGGGAACCGGCCGAGGGCCGAGGGGCGCACCTTGTTGAACACGACCGTCGGGGCCGAACCCGGGACCGCTTGATCGAGCTCCGCGAGCGCCCGCACCAAGCGGGGCATACCGATCGAGTCTGCCGCGCCCACGGCGAACACGCGGTCCGCAAGCTCGAGCGCACGCAGGGTCGTTCCGTTGCGGCGGGGTGCCATGGTGTCGAAGCTAAGCTCCTCATCCGCCTCGAGGCAGAAGCCGGTATCCACGACGACAGTCTCAGCGAGCTCGCGGCAGCGCTCGAGGACCCTGCCAAGGGCCGCCGCTCGCAGCTCGGGCCACCGGTCAGCCCGCGTCAGTCCCGTGAGGACGCGGAGAATGCCTCCGCCGATGACGACGGGCGTGGCCAGCCGCTCGAGCGCACTCCGGTCGAGGAGACCCTGATCGGCGAGCCTGCACGCCTGGGCGAGCCCGGCGGAATCGTCGAGCAGGCCGAGGACTCCCGCAACGGAGCCTCCGTACGTGTCAGCGTCGACGAGGATGATGCTCCGGCCGGACGCGGCGAGCTCGGCGGCGCAGTTGACGGCAACGGTGGTCCGGCCCGGCGAGCCGATGGGCCCCCAAACCGCGAGGATCTCCCCTTCCTCCACCGCTGCGGCGGCGTCCCCGACCGGCGCCGCCTCTTCCGTCGAGGTGGCTGGCCGCGCCCCCGCGAGCCCGAAGGACGACGACGGCCCGGCGCCCGAGCTCGCCGGCGCCCTGTCGACGGCCTCGCCGATAAGCCGCGCGAGCTCCGGCGCCGGCACGGCCTCGGGAGCCGCGAGGACCCCGAGCCCCGCGAGCCGGCCCCGCTCGGCGTCGTCATCCGTGAGGCCCACGAGGGCGACGCCTACCGTGGCGAGGCGGTCGATGAGCGTCGCCGTGATGTCCTGGGTGCCGCCGGCGACGACGGCCGCGCGGGCCAGCCCCGTCTGGCAGGCCGCGACGAGCTCCTCGAGCTCGGAGCAGCGGCGCACCACGGTGACCGGTCCGTGGAGCCGCTCGAGTGAGCCGACGAGCTCGGCCTGGCCGGCGCCGATGGTGACGACCGGAATGCTCATCGGGGGCCGCCCGTGGGGTTCCAGACGAGGGAGACCTTGGCGCTGTTCGCCTGCGCCCCGAGCACCTGGGCGAGCTTGGCATCCTCCACCAGCACGAGCACGTGCGTCTCGCGGCTGCCGCCGAGGGTCGTCGAGGACGCCTCGATGTGGGCGATCTCGGCACCCGGGACGAGCAGCTTGGGCTCCGCGAAGCCGTTGCGCCCATCGGGCAGCGCCACCCACACGTCCACGCGCGTCCCGACCGTGGCCTCGGCCGGGAGCGACTGGGCAATGCTGATCGAGACGGGCTTGCGGTCGACGGCGCGCGGCTCGCCGAGACTCGATGCCGGCACGAGGTCACCCTTGGCCACGCGCTGGAGCGCGACTTTGCCCTCCGGCAGGGCGTCCGGGGCCAGGTAGCGCCCCTCCGCGTCCCCGAGCCGGACGTCGACGCGGACGAGCCGACTCGCGTCGATCGTCTGGCCGACGGCGATGTCCTCCTTCGCGGCGTACGCTCCGACCGTCTTGTCCGCGGCATCCACGAGAGCGACCACGCCCGCGATGGATGCGAGCACGAGAAGGAGACCCACGAGCAGCCGCGGATCCTTCCATGACGGCTTCGTGAGCCGGGTCCCCGGTGCATTCTCGGCAGCTGGCATTGCGTTCCCCTCCAGTCGCAGGCCGCTGACCGGCCCCCTGCGTCATTCTGTCCGGGGGGCGGCGTCCGGCCCAAGTCACACCGCGCCAAACGGCATCAAACTGTGGATAACTGCATCAATCCGCTCCGAACGGTGCCTTCAAGTGGCAGAATGTGTCCATGCCTCGTTTCCTGACGCTCGCGGATGTGTGCGAGCAGCTCCAGATCAGCCCGGCGCAGGGCTACGCCCTCGTGCGCAGCGGGGAGCTCAAGGCCATCCAGGTCGGAGGGCGGGGGCAGTGGCGGGTCGAGGACGTCAAGCTCGAGGAGTACATCCAGGAGAGCTATGCGAGAGCTGAGAAGGCGCTCGCCGAGAACCGCCGAGCCCACTCGGGGAGCTGATCCTCCAGGCCTCGGGACCTCCTAGCCCCCGGACCGCACCGCGATCAGGGCCCCGAATGGCACCGCCACAGCACCGCTGACCTCTGACCCGCTCCTTCCGTGAACCGGCATGACCTCGAGATAGTCGGCCCCGACGGTGTCGATCGTTCCGTTGACTGTCAGCGGTTCGGAATGCCCCGACTGAAGGAAGCAGGTCACGAGGGCACGGTCGCGCGCGAGTGTCCGCAGCGCCGACGCCAGCGAGCGGGTCCGGCGCACTGTGGACGCCTCCGTCCGTGACCTTCGCCCGAGACCGGCCACCGTCACGACGGACCGGAGAGGGGCGAGAACGCTGTGCGGCGCCGACTCGAGGATGAACCAGGTCTCGGAGATCTGCCGGAGCGTGCCGCGGAACCGGACGCCGCCCGTGAGCATCACGTGGACCGGAGTCTCGCCCTGACCCCGCAGGCGGTCTTCGAGGGCGATTGCACCCTGTTCCGCCCGCACGAGCTCGGCCACCTGGGCCTCCCGGTCCAACTGGCCCGCGGCTGCCAGCTGCCCTTCGAGATCGGCGAACACATCGTCCCAGCGCATGTCGATCACCCTAGGGAGGAATCGTCCGGGCGGTCAATCCGACTCAAAGCAGGCCTCCACTGGACAATTGCCGAGTTTCATGATCAAACTTGATTCAGATTTATCAAACAGCATCAAACTGCATCCAAGTGAAGAAAATAGCCATTGATGGCCAGACTGACCGGGGGGTCTCATGGAGAACACACAACGGCAGCAGCTCGCGGGGGACGCCCTTGTCACTACCGCCGTACTCGCGCTCGGGGCTGTGCTAGTGGTCGCGGGAGGAACGCTCGCGGGGAATATCGCGCCCAACAGGTTGGGCGACTGGCTGCGGATCGTTCCCGCCGCGCTCGACGGCGCGAGCGAGCCGCGCGTCGACGTCCTCCTGGGGCTTCTCGCCAGCATCATCGGCCTTTCGGTCGTGGCGTGGTGGGTCTTCTCGGCGACGCTGGCGATCGCATCCGCTCTCCTTGCGGCGGCGGGCTCCCATCGGGCATCTCAGCGTACCGGGGCCCTGGCTCCGCTCTTCATGCGCCGGCTGGCGATGGCGGCGCTCGGGCTGAGCCTCGTGGCCGCTCCGGCGGCGCACGCCGATGGCCTGCCCGATCCAGCATGGCACGCTGCCCCATCTGAGCAGTCGGCGTCCGCCTCACTGGTGCCGGCCGGACCGAGCAGCGCCGGCCCCCTAGCCGCGGGAGAAACAGCGCCCGCGGGGGGAACAGCGGCCGCGGGGGGAACGGTTGGTGCCGCGGCGCTGCCAGCCGCTCCGCCTTCCGCCAGCCCCTCCTCACCGCTCCCGTCAGCCCAACCCTCGTCGGCGGCAGCCACGCCCACACCCTCAGCTGCGCCCACACCTTCGCAAGCCGCGTGGATTCCCCCCGCAGTGCCTGCCGACCCTGGGCTGCTCGTGCAACAGCCGAAGCGGGAGACGGCAGGCTCCGCGAGGGAACCCGTGGAAGTCCGCCCAGGAGACAGCCTCTGGTCCATCGTCGCCCGGCACCTCGGCCCTGGGGCAACGGACCTCGAGGTCGCGGCCGTATGGCCCGACTGGTACGACGCCAACGAAGGAGTCATCGGGGACAGCCCCCACCTGATCCGGCCCGGCCAGCTGCTCGTCCCGCCGCGCTGAGCCCAGCCTGCCCCGGCCGCGAGCCGCGAGTACCTTCCGATCGCGGCCCATCCGGACTTCCTACCCTCCGGCCGCGGCCGTGTCCGAACTCCCCACTTTCCGGCCACTGGGCCCCCAGCCGCCCGCACCTCGAGAGGCGCGCGCCGTCACGCTTCGCGCGCACCCATGCCCCATCGGTTCCACCTCGCCCACCTCTGGTCGGGCGCCGCCTCCCTGCCGCACGCGCTGCGGCAGCCCAGCCGAAGGATTCCTGCCATGACCGCACCCACCGTCGCCAGCCCTGCGTCCGCCGCAGGATCTGCCCGTCCCGCTGCCGCTCGGGCCAACACCGAACGCACCTCACCCCGGGTGCCCGCACCCGCCGCGGTTGCCGACACCGCAAACAACGTCAACGATGCAGGTGCCACAAATATCGCAGACCTCGCCGCCGTCACCCGAACGCGAACGTCCCGCAAGGCGCCCCAGGTCGTCGAGAGCGGGCTCCGCACCGCCGACGTCCTGCATTTCCACCGGCCCACCCAGGCGCCCGCGCCCCGACCCGGCGGACGACTGCGGACTGCCGGGAGCTCGGCGCTCGCGCCGGAGCCCGGCGAGCGGCCCGCCCGCCGGCTGCACGCCGTTCCCTCGCCGCGCGAGGCGGAGGAGGTCCGCAAGCTTGCGGCGGCCATCACCCGAGCCGCCATGGAGGTCCTCGCCGGGACGAGGCCCGTCATGCAGCTCGCGCCGTGGCTCCATCGGGACCTCCTCCCTCCCATCCAGCTCCGGGCAGATCTGCGACGCGCCGCCATGGCAGGCAAACGTGCCGTTTCCGGGAACGACGCTCCGAGGATCGCCCTCCTCCACCGGTCCGCGGCGGTCAAGGCCGTCCATGCCACGCTCGTGCAGCCTGGGGTCTATGAGGCAGCCGTCGTCGTGTCCGACGCCGCGCGTTGCCGCGCCGTGGCCCTGCGCCTCGAGGCGGCTGGCCCGTCCTGGCAGGTCACGGCCCTCGAGGTCGGCTGACTCCATCCTTCAGCGGCGGGACGAACGCCGGAGGCCCGCCCCTCGATCAGGGGCGGGCCTCCGGCACCGTCAGGACTCCACGGGCGTCAGCGCTTTGAACGGCGGCCCGGTGCCCCCTTCGACGAAGGACGCGACGGACCCTTCTGTCCGGCTGCCGGCTTCTGCCCTGGCTGCTGACGGGCTGCCCCGCCGTTCTGGGGCGCCCGTGACCTTGCCTGCTCGATGTGCGTTTCGGCGGACCCGTCCTCCGACGGCGCCGAGTACTGCAGCTGAGCCGGCTGCGCCGGAGCCTCCTGCACCGCTGGGACTCCTTCGGCAGGCTGGATCTCGAGGTTGAACAGGAAGGCGACCGACTCCTCGCGGATGCCCTCCATCATGGTCTGGAACATGCCGAAGCCCTCGCGCTGATACTCGACGAGGGGATCACGCTGGGCCATCGCCCGCAGGCCGATGCCCTCCTTGAGGTAGTCCATCTCGTAGAGGTGCTCCTGCCACTTGCGGCCCACCACCGAGAGCACCACCCGGCGCTCGACGTCGCGCATCGTGTCCGGCCCGATCTGCGCCTCGCGCTCGGCATAGATGAGCTTCGCGTCCGAGATGATCTCCTCCTTGAGCATCTCGACGGTGACACGCGGCTTGCCGCCGGCCTCGTCGATGATGTCCTGGGGAGTGATGGAAATCGGGAAGATCGTGCGCAGATTGCCCCACAGCGCGTGGAAGTCCCAGTCGTCGCCGTTGCCCTCGGCTGTGGCCGACTCGACCATCGCGGTCAGAGTGTCTTCCAAGAAGAACTGCACCTTCTCGTGGAGGTCGTCGCCCTCGAGGATGCGGCGGCGGTCGCCGTAGATGGCCTCGCGCTGACGGTTGAGCACGTCGTCGTACTTGAGCACGTTCTTGCGCTGCTCGGCGTTGCGGCCCTCAACCTGTGCCTGCGCGGACTGGATAGCCCGGGATACCATCTTCGACTCGAGCGCGGTGTCATCCGGCAGGCTAGAGGCCATGAGGCGCTCGGCCCCGCCGGTCCCGAAGAGGCGCATGAGGTCGTCGGTGAGCGAGAGGTAGAACCGCGACTCGCCGGGGTCGCCCTGACGGCCGGACCGGCCGCGGAGCTGGTTGTCGATGCGCCGCGACTCATGGCGCTCGGTGCCGAGGACGTAGAGGCCGCCCAGCTCGAGCACCTCCTCATGCTCGGCCTTGACCGCGCTGTTCGCTGCCTCGAGGGCGGCTGGCCACGCGGCCTCGTATTCTGCGGAGTTCTCCTCAGGGTCGAGGCCCTTCGCCGCGAGATCGGCAACGGCCATGAACTCGGCGTTGCCGCCGAGCATGATATCCGTGCCGCGGCCGGCCATGTTGGTGGCCACAGTGACGGCGCCCTTGCGGCCTGCCTGCGCGACGATCGCGGCCTCACGCGCGTGGTTCTTCGCGTTGAGGACCTCGTGGCGGACCCCGGCCTTCGCGAGGGCCTTGGAGAGGTATTCGCTCTTCTCGACGCTCGTGGTGCCCACGAGCACCGGCTGCCCGGTCGCGTGCCGCCGCGAGATGTCCTTCACGACGGCGTCGAACTTGACCACCTCGTTCTTGTACACGAGGTCAGACTGGTCGATGCGTGCCATGGGCTGGTTGGTCGGGATCGGCACGACCCCGAGCTTGTAGGTGCTCATGAACTCGGCGGCCTCGGTCTCGGCCGTTCCCGTCATCCCCGAGAGCTTCTCGTACAGGCGGAAGTAGTTCTGGAGGGTGACCGTGGCGAGCGTCTGGTTCTCGGCCTTGATCTCCACGCCCTCCTTGGCCTCGATGGCCTGGTGCATGCCCTCGTTGTAGCGGCGGCCGGGGAGGATGCGGCCGGTGTGCTCGTCGACGATGAGCACCTCGCCGTCGAGCACCACGTAGTCCTTGTCTCGCTTAAAGAGCTCCTTGGCCTTGATGGCATTGTTGAGGAACCCGATGAGCGGGGTGTTGGCGGACTCGTAGAGGTTGTGGATGCCGAGGTAGTCCTCGACCTTCTCGATGCCGGGCTCGAGGACACCCACCGTGCGCTTCTTCTCGTCGACTTCGTAGTCGCCGTCGCCCAGGCGGAGCACGAGCTTCGAGAATTCGGAGTACCAGCGGTTGGCGTCACCCTGACCCGGGCCCGAGATGATGAGCGGGGTGCGTGCCTCGTCGATGAGGATCGAGTCAACTTCGTCGACGACCGCGAAGTTGTGGCCTCGCTGGACGAGTTCGCTCTGGTCCCACGCCATGTTGTCGCGGAGGTAGTCGAACCCGAACTCGTTGTTGGTTCCGTACGTGATGCCCGCGTCGTACTGCAGCTTGCGCTCCGCCGGATCCATGTTGGAGAGGATGCATCCGCTCGAGATGCCGAGGAACCGGTACACACGGCCCATGAGCTCGGACTGGTACTCGGCGAGGTAGTCGTTGACCGTGACCACGTGGACGCCCTTGCCCGAGAGAGCGTTGAGGTACGCCGGGGCGGTAGCCACGAGGGTCTTGCCCTCACCGGTCTTCATTTCGGCGATGTTGCCGAGATGCAGCGCCGCGCCGCCCATAAGCTGGACGTCGAAGTGACGCATCCCGAGCGTGCGCCCCGCGGCCTCACGGACGGCCGCGAACGCTTCGGGCAGCAGGTCGTCGAGCGTCTCGCCGTCCTCGTGGCGTTCCCGCAGGCGGTCGGTCTCGCCCCGCAGCTCCGCGTCGGTGAAGCCCCTGAACTCGTCCTCCAGCGCGTTGATGGCATCTGCGTAGACCCGCAGCTGCTTGAGCGTCCGGCGGTCACCGGTTCGCAGGAGTTTCTCGAGAAGGTTTGCCACGTGGCTTTCGCTCCCTTGTCAATGGCGTGGGCAGCAGCAGTCGTGCGCTGCGGCGGGATTCAGTCTACGGGAGACACGCGCGGGACCGCGCTCTGGTTCCCTGTCCCGCTGGCCTCCACCCGTGGTGGGGCGGCGCGACGCAGCGCCACGGCGAGGTTTCCGCGGTCGGCGACCCGCACGTCGTCGAGCTCGAGCCAGTCCGCGAGGAGCCGGAGTTCGGCGGCGAGCTCGACGGCGGTGTCCGCCGGGGCGTCCGGCTCGCCGTGCGCAGCATGGACGAGCAGCGTCCCGGCCACACGGTCCGCCTTGAGGTCGACCCGTGCCGCCATGACATCTCGCAGGAGGAAGGGGAGCACGTAGTACCCGTACTCGCGACGCTCAGCCGGCGTGTAGATCTCGATGCGGTACTTGAAGCCGAAGAGCTGCTCGAGCCGGCGCCGCTCGAATACGAGTGAATCGAAGGGGCTGAGCAGCGCGCGGCCCGTGGCGGAACGCGGGAGCGCGGCCGCCGAATCCTTGTAGAGCGTCCCCCAACCCGGCACCTCGACCACCTCGACCTCTCCCGTGGAGACGAGCTCGCGGAGCACCATCTCAACGGGCCGGACCGGCAGGCGGAAGTAGTCGGCCACGCACCGAGCCGTCCCGATGCCGTGCGCACCGACTGCCGCGCGGGTCAGCACGCGGAGACCATCGTCCGGGCCGCCGTCGCGCGCATAGCCCGCCCCGCCGTCGGCAGGCAGCGATGCACCCGGAACGATCGCCGAGGTGAGCGTGTAGCGGCGCTCGAACGAGGACGTCCGGCCGGCAGAGCTGACGAGCCCGTCCTCGAAGAGCGACCCGAGCACGTGCTGGACGGCATTCCAGTTCCACCCCCACTGATCCCGCCGACGTTCCTCGACGTGGCCGAGCCGCCCGGTGAGCGCGGCCGCGGTGAGCGGCCGGCTCGTGGCAAGGACGGCCAGGATCCGCTCGGCCAGCCCGGCGCGTTCCAGGGGATCGAGGTCGTGGGCCCCGACCCACTTTCGCCGCTGCCAGGCCCGCAGCGGTTCGAAGTGTTCGGGCCGGACATAGCTCGCCTCGTGTGCCCAGTACTCGACCATCCGCCGCGGGCTCCGGGCCGAGAGCCGGTCCAGCGCGGCCCGGTCGTAGGGTCCGAGCCGTGAGAAGAACGGCAGGTAGTGGCTGCGTGCGAGGACGTTGACGGAGTCGATCTGGACTACCTGGAGCCGCTCGAAGGTCCGCACGAGCGTCCTCGTCGACGCTTGCACGGAGGGCCGGGGACGGTGCAGCCCCTGCGCGGCGAGCGCCATGCGGCGCGCCTGAGCGAGGGTGAGCCGCACCGTCACGCGGCGACCCCCCGGACAGGCTCGCAGCACGCCGCGGCGGCGGCCCCGCTGGGGACCGCCGCCGCGTCAGTCTGCGCCACTGGGGCAGTGGAGGCCGATTCGTCAGGGAACAACGGCGCCCGCGTCACTTGAGCGGTAGGCGAGGATCTTCTCCTCGACCTTGTCTCCCCCGGGCTCGCACGCCTGGTCGAGGCTGATCACCCCGTACGTCCACCCTCGGCGCCGGTACACGACGGAGGGAGTGTTCGTGTCCGCGTCGATGAAGAGGTAGAAGTCGTGACCCACGAGCTCCATGTTGTCCACTGCGTCATCGAGGGTGAGAGTCGCGGCGGGGAAGACCTTGCGGCGGATCAACACGGGCGAGTCTCCGGCCGGGATGTCGTTCTCGACCTCGTACGGCGATGCCGGCTCCGTTGCCGCGCCCGCGGTCGCCTCCAGGGCAGTCTCCTCGTAGATCGGCGTGCTGCCGCTCACCACGGGGAGGGAGGCTGTGGCGGCGTTGACGGCGACCGGCGTGTGCTTGCCGTGGTGGACCTTGCGCCGGTCCTTGGCCCGCCGCAGACGTTCGAGGAGCTTGCCGTACGCGAGGTCGAACGCCGCGAACTTGTCCGGGGCCGTGGCCTCGGCTCGGATCACCGGCCCGCGGCCGGTGACGGTCAGCTCAACCGTGAGCTGGTCTGCGCCGGACTTGGCGTTGTTCTGCTTGGAGCACTTCGCATCGACGCGCTGGACCTTGTCGGCCAAGGCTTCGATCTTCTCGAGCTTCTCGCTCGCGTACTCGCGGAAACGATCCGACACCGTCAGGTTGCGTCCGCTGATGTTGAACTCCATGGTGCCCTCCAGATACTTCTGAGTTCAGCCCGATGTCGGCTCTGAGGGGCTCCGTCGTCAGACAGTCGAGCCCCTTTCTGAGCCGCTATCGACAGGTCCTTCTGGCTAGGGGACCTACCACTGACGTTAGTGGATCGTCACCGTTTATTCATCCCCTGTTGACCTTGAATCCGGTCTGTCCGCCCCGAGCGTAGCCGGCGGGCCACGTCCCGGCGCCTCTGGGTGGGGAACGTAGGCCAGCGTCACCACTCCGAGGACGACGGCGCCGACCGCCTCGAGTGCCCGCGCCGCCTCCCGCACCGTGGCGCCAGTCGTCAGGACGTCATCGACGACGACGCACCGTCGGCCACGCAGGGACTGCCGAAGCGATCGTTGTCCACGACGTGGCGCACCGAGCGCGGTGCCGCGCGCTCCCGCACCGTGCCCCGTGCCATGGCCCAGGACCCTCGGTTGCGGGAGGGCGGTCAGCGAGCCGGAGACGCGGGACCGTCGCTGGGACCGGCCCAGCCCCTTCTGGGAGCTCTCCCCAGCCCCCACCGCCCTGGCGGCGACGGCAGCAGCGCGTTCCCTGAGGGCCCGGCGGCGGGGCCCCAGCGCCTCGACCCATGCTGTACCCGGCGGAAGCCGCGCCTCGCGGCGAACGCGCGTCAGGAGGAGCCTGAGCGGGTCGAAGCCCCGGCGCAGGTAGGCGGACCGGCTCGTGGGCACCGGCACGAGCAGGACTCCCCCGCCCGCGGATCCCGCGGCGGCGCGGAGGGCGCGGGCCAGGGCGGCGGACAGCTCCCCCGCGAGGGCCGCACTCCCGTGGCGTTTGAAGGCCAGGAGCGCGAGCGAGAGCTCGTTGCGGTAGGGGCCAGCCGCCACCGCCGGGAGCAGCACCCGCCCGCTCGCCTCGATGAGGGCCGGAGCATGCTCGTCGACACGTGCGGGCCGGGCGGTCAGTGTCCTCAGCCTCCTCGTGCAGGCGGGGCACAGCTGGGTATCGGGCGCTCCGCAGGCGACGCATTCGACGGGAACCACCAGCCCGAGCAGCTCGCCCGCTACCGCCATCAGGCCGTCGCGAAAGCGTGCCGAGAGCCCCAGCGGCCGCCCGGCGTGCCGCCCGGCCGCGACCACCGGTTCGGCCGACTTCCTCGCGCTCCCCATACCCCGAGCCTGCCCGTGCACGCGGCTCTGCACCACCCGTCGGACCCGTATGTGGACAACCCGAGACGGAGCCCGTTCTCGGACCCACCGTGGGGATTCCTCCCGTCGACGAACACAGGCTTTCCCTGGGCCCTCGCCCGCACCGCGCGGACACAGCGCTATCCCGCGGAGGAGAGCCCCTCGACGCCCTTGCCCACGTCGATCCACGTGGTGCGCGCAAGCAGGAAAACCCCGGCCGAGGTCTGCGCGGTGATCTCCTGATCGCCGTTGCCCGCCGAGACCGACTGGATTCCCGCCAGTGCCGGAAGCTGGCGCGGGTCTCCGCCCTTGAGGGACACCAGTTCCGGCGTGACCGGGTCGTTCGCGGAAACACCCGAAACGAGCACCGTGACTTCGTCGACCCAGACCGCCCGGCGGGGGTTCATCTCGGTGGTCGAGAGCGTGATCGGCGTCGTGAGCTCACGCGGCGTCCCGTCCGCGGCCCGGACGACGCCGGCCAGCTGGAGCACCGTGGATCCTCCCTGCGTCGAGAGGACGAGCGCGCGCGCACCATCCCGCGAAATCCTCAGATCCTCGACGGTGCGCCCGGCAAGCCAGCCCGGTGCCATCGTCACCTTCGGAACCTCGGCGCCCTCGGCCACGCCCGCCGGCTTGTAGGCCACAACCTCGGTGGCGCCGTTTGCCCCGGGGCCGGCCGTCCAGATCCAGTCGAACGGGCTGATCGAGGGCGGGCTCAGTCGCGTCCTCGAGTCGAGGAGGCGCGGGGCTTGATCCGGCATGACGGAGTAGAGCGCCGGCCCGTCGCCGATGAACGCATAGAGATGCTGCGTCACGGCGGCCGCCGGCTGGTGCGGGCCGAACTGGGACACGCTGCGCAGCCCGTCGATCCGCGTGGCCTGCCGATTGACGTACTGCACGAGCTCGCCGCCGGCCACCCCGATCTGCCACGAGGGGACCTTGGGGTCCACGATCGGGTCGGGAGCGGCCCTTCCGCCGCTCGGATCATCGATGGCCACATCGCTCTGGTTCGAGCGGAGGGTGACGCCCACCACCGAGCTGATGCCTGTGAAGGTCCGCAGGAGCTGGTTCCGCATCCGCTGCCGGTCGGTGAACGACGCGTCGCGAAGCTCGGACGTGAAGTCGACCTGCGCGGTGTTGTCCACGATGGGCACCGACTCCCGTTCGAGATGGATGCCCTGCGGGAAGGCCGTCGTGACGGCCGAGCGCAGGTACGGAGCCGGCCCTGCGATGAGGGCGCTCACGAGGGACTTCGCGACACCGGAGTTGTCGATGAACCAGCGCACATCCGGCACGAGGATCGTGAATGAGGGGTCGTAGAAGTACAGCGGGAACGACTTGTAGAGCTGCTTGAAGGTTTCCTCAGGAATGGCCGTGCCATCCGGGAGCTTCGAGACGCGCCACTGGCCATCCACCTGGGACAGCGTGACGTCGATGTGCTCCTTGGTCCCCGCAGGGAAGGGGGTCGCGATCCCCTCGCCGTCGACGGAGTAGGCGAGATCGAACTCGTAGCTGTAGCCGTTCTCCTGCCCATTGGCGACCACGGTGGCGCTCCCCCGGTACACGAGCGTCCGGTTGCTGGGCTTCCACGAGACGGACTGCGCCGGTGCGAGGAACTGCCTCGCGACCGTGAAGTCGTTCTGGTAGCCGCTGCCGGCATTGAAGAACCCCTCGATCGTGGCCTGGGGAGTCGAGCCGTCACGCGGGCCCGGCGGGATGTACTGGGGCGCGTTTCCGAGGGTCACGGCGCCGTCGCGGCTCTTGCCCACCGGACCCGTCGTGGGGATCTGGGCGCACCCGGCGAGGGCGGCGAGGGCGAGGAGGAGCGCGACCAGCGCTGCGGGGATGACGCGCCGCATCACGGCCTCTCGTCCGTCCGGCCGCCCGTCGCGGCGGGGCCCTCGCCGCGCGCGAGGTGAGGGTCGGCGGTAGGCGTCCCCGCGGCGTCGTGCGCGGCACCCGCCAGCCGCTGGGCGTGCGAAACCTGCGGCATTCCCAGCAGGACCCCGCGCGTCGCCTGCTCCTCGACGAGCACGACGTCGCCCCCGGCCGGCTCGAGCGCGACGGGCGATTCGGCGATCGTCCCCCCGCTCCGCAGCGGCAGGGTCAGGCGGAAGCACGAGCCCTCGCCGCGCTCGCCCCAGGCCTGCAGCCAGCCGTTGTGCAGTTTGACGTCCTCGATCGCGATCGAGAGGCCAAGGCCGGACCCGCCGGTGGTGCGTGCGCGGGCCGGGTCGGCGCGCCAGAAGCGGTCGAACACGCGGGACGCCTCGGTCGGGGACATCCCGATCCCATGATCGCGCACGGACACCCCGACGGCGTCGGCGTTGGCCGCGACGAAGACCTCCACGGGGCGGCCCTCGCCGTGCTCGAGGGCATTGAGGAGGAGGTTCCGAAGCACCCGCTCGATCCGGCGGTCGTCCATGTCCACGATGATGCTCGGCGCGCGTGAGAAGAGCCGGACCTCGGACCCGGAGTCGGCCGCGATCGGCGCAGCCGTCTCGATGACCGCGCGGATCACGGGGAGGATGTCCTGGGCCTCGGCGTCGAGGACGGCGGCGCCCGCGTCGAAGCGGGAGATCTCGAGCAGATCGTTCAGGAGGGCCTGGAAGCGCTCCACCTGGTTGTACAGTAGCTCGGCCGAGCGCTTCGTGACGGGGTTGAACTCGTCCCGGGCATCATGGAGGACCTCCGCCGCCATGCGCACGGTGGTCAGCGGGGTGCGGAGCTCGTGGCTCACGTCGGAGACGAACCGCTGCTGCATGCGGGAGAGGTTAGCGAGCGCCGTGATCTGCTCCTGCAGGTTGGCCGCCATGTGGTTGAACGACGCACCGAGCCGCGCCACCTCGTCCTCCCCCGCGACGGCCATGCGCTCCTCGAGCTGTCCTGCCGCGAGCTTCTCCGACACCGCGGCGGCGTGGCTCACGGGCGAGACAACGCTGCGCGTGACGATCCACGTGATGGCGCCGATGAGCAGCAGGAGGAAGATGCCGCCGAACCAGAGCACGTTCTGCATGTCGTCGAGAGTCGACTGGGCGGTCTCTATGTCGTAGATGAGGTACAGCTCGTAGACCGTGCCGCCGAAGCTGACCTTGTTGCCGACGGCGACCGCGGGGTGGATGCGGTTGTCCACCGTGAGCGGGATGGACTGCCAGTATTGCTCCTGCTGCGAATGCTGGACCGCGTCCCGGAGGGACTGCGGGATGTCGTTCTCGGTGCGCAGGTAGGACGCCCGCGAGTCGACCCAGCGGTTTCGTGGCTGGTCCTGGTTGGGCACGGCGAGGAAGACGTACTGGCGCGGTGTGCCGGATTCCCGGGCCTCGAGCTGGTTGAGCGTGTCGTTGACGAGCTTGAGGACGCCCTGCTGGTCGGTGACCTGCGCGCCGTCGAACGTCTCCTGGACCTGCTGGACCGACTGCCGGGTCTGCACCTCGGCCTGGGCGAGCCGCTCCTGGAAGAGGTTGTTGGCTATCTGGTTGGAGAGGTATGCCCCGACCGCGAGGAATGAGACGAACGTGAGCACGAGCGTGATGAGCACGGTGCGGAACTGGAGCGAGCGCCGCCACCGGCGGGCGAACCCGGTCCGCAGTCCGGCGACCATCGGCCAGACGCCCCTGAGCCCGCGCCATGCCGTGCGCACGGCCCTGTAGAGGAGGATGCGCGCACGCTTCGCGGCGATCCGCGCATGTTCCCTGGCCTTCTCCCATCGCGGATCACGCACGACGGCGCTCCAGGCCGCCGCGACGCTGCCCGCCGGGGGCTCGTGGCCGGCTTCAGTCCCCTCAGGCACGGCAGAGGCGCCCCCCTCCGGGGGCGTCCCGGCGGGAGTGCGATGGTCCTGCTCCGTGTCCATGCCTCTGGGGTCCGTGGATGGGCTGCCTGGCGCCGCGCGCGGCTAGGCGCCGGCCTTGTACCCGACGCCGCGCACGGTCAGGACGATCTCGGGTGCCTCGGGATCGCGCTCGATCTTGGAGCGCAGGCGCTGCACATGGACATTCACGAGGCGCGTGTCCGCGGCGTGCCGGTAGCCCCACACCTGCTCGAGGAGGAGCTCGCGCGTGAACACCTGCCACGGCTTGCGGGCGAGGGCCACGAGCAGGTCGAACTCGAGGGGCGTGAGGGAAACGTGCTCGTCCGAGCGCTTGACCGTGTGGCCGGCAACGTCGATGGTGACCTCCCCGACCCGCAGGGTCTCGGGCGCCTTGGTCTCGCCCGGGCGCAGGCGCGCCCGGACCCGCGCGACGAGCTCGGCCGGCTTGAAGGGCTTCGGCACGTAGTCGTCGGCACCCGACTCGAGCCCGCGGACCACGTCGGAAGTGTCCGACTTGGCGGTGAGCATGACGATCGGGACGTCGGACTCCGAACGGATCTGCCGGCACACTTCGATCCCGTCGAGTCCGGGGAGCATGAGGTCCAGCAGGACCAGATCCGGCTTCTGCGCACGGAACACGTCGGGCGCCTGGGCGCCGTCCGCGCAAAAGACCGGGTCGAAACCGTCGTTACGCAGGACGATGCCGATCATCTCGGCCAGTGCCTCATCGTCGTCGACGACCAGAATGCGTGCCTTCATACCTTCCACTCTCCCCCAAGTACCGGTCTACCGCGTGCATCCGACGTCTACTGCGCGCCGGGCGTGCGTCTGATCCATTCTAGTCGTCGGGTGGACGGCCCCGGGGCAGCATCCAGCCGCGTCCCAGCCTCCCGGGCTATCATCCGGGCGTGCCGCCCCTCTCCACCGTCTTCGCCTCTGCCACCATCGATCCCGCCGCGCTCGCGCTCGGTCTGGCCGCCGCGGTGCTGTACGGGGTCGGGCTCGTGCGGGCCCGCCGGGCAGGGGTCCGCTGGCCCCTGTGGCGGGTGCTGTGCTTCTACGTCCTCGGCCTCGTGCCGTACCTCGTGCTCGCGTGCGGCTTCGCCGGGGCCCACGGCTCGTCGCTGCGGTGGGCGTTCACACTCAAGGTCTCGCTCATGTTCTTCGTAATTCCGCTCCTCGTGGGACTGGGCCGGCCGCTCGGGCTCGCGCAGGCCGCGCTGGCGGACTCCGGCCGGGCGCGCCTGAACCGGATCATGGCCAGCCGGCCGGTGAAGATCCTCGGGAACTCGTACGTGGCACCGATCGTCGGGCTGATCCTGTTCGGAACCTTCCTCACGCCGCTCTTCCAGGCCTACCGCGCCGATCCGTTCGCGAGCGGGGCGCTGAGCATCATGGCGCCGATCATCGGGCTCATCCTCGCCCTCCCGCTCACCGAGGCCGACTCGTTCGAGCGATCGAGCGCCTTCATCGTGCTCGAGTTCGTCTACGTGTTCATCGAGCTCCTCGCGGATGCGATTCCGGGCATCTTCCTCCGGCTCAGCCCCACGGTGCTCGATGGCGCCACCTCCTGGGCGGCAGGCGTTCCGTCGTGGTTCCCCTCGCCGCTGCGCGACCAGCAGCTGGCCGGCGACCTCCTCTGGTTCATCGCCGAAGCGGTGGACATCCCGGTGATCATCCTCATGTTCGTGCGGTTCTCCCACAGCGACCGGCGCGAGGCACGCTCGTTCGACGAGCTCAGCGACGAGGAGATGGATGCGCTCGCAGAGGAGCATCTGCGGCGGCGTCAGGGCTGAGCTCCCCGACGCGTCCGACCGGGGCTCCGGGTCTCAGCCGAGAGCTATCTGGTTGACTGCGTCCGCAAGCTTGACGGTCCGCGTGAGCCGCGCCGTCGCCTCAGCGGGTGTGAACGCAGCGAGGCTGCCCTCGGGCGTGAGCCGGACGGCGTCGAGCGCGTCGAAGGGCAGGCCGAGCTGCCGCCACGGCCGAACCACGCGCTCGGCGAGGTCCCGCGTGGCGGGAGGCGCACCGCCGTCGTGCGGAAGCGCGCCCAGCCACAGCCGCGAACCCGCCTCGATCGCCTCGGCGAGTTCCTCCCACTGAGGCACGGTCAGGTCCGCGAGGGGCAGCGAGACACCATCCGCGCCGGCGGCGAGAACACCGCCGATCGGTGCCTCCCAGCCCGGCAGATTCACGACGACGGCCTCTGCGTCCGCGCCGTGGAGCGCCGCGACGACGCCTTCCCACGCGGCACGGGCCTCCTCGGCTGGTACCGACCGGAGCGTGCGGTAGCCGCTCGCCGTGGGCAGGAGTCCCGCGAGCACGCGTGCGGCGTCCGGCTCGTCGAGCTGGACCGTGAGGCGCATCCCCGGGACCGCTCGGGCCACGCGGTCGAGGAACGGCACGACGCCGGCCGCGAGGGACTGCGCAAGGTCTCGCCGCGCGCCGTGGTCGGCGAGGATCCGCTCGCCCGAGGGCAGATAGGTGCCCGCCATGAGGCTCAGCGGCCCGAGGATGCGCACGTGGAGTTCCTCCGCGCTGCGTTCCTCGGCGCCCACGAGATCGGCCAGGACATTGAGGTCGGTCGAGAGCGCCGACTCCGCGCGCCGGGCGTCCCTGCCAGGGTGCGGAACGAGGCGCCAGCCGTGCGGCTGGACGTCCGCGTGCAGGTCCGTCAGAAGCGATGCCGTGCGGCCGACCGGGTCGGACCCCACGCCGCGGGCGGGAAGCTCCGCGAGGAACGGAAGATGCGGGGTGCCGAGTTCGCCGCGGATTGCCCTGGCCGCCTCGATCGGATCGGTGCCCGGCCAGTCCCCGAGTGCGGTCGCGGTGACCTGGCCCGTCACGCGCGCGGATCCGGCTGGCGCTCGCTCGGCTCCAGGGGCTGGCCCTCGTTCACGCCCTGGCCGTGGTCCTCGGCGATCGCCTGATGGTGGCGGATAACCTCGCTGATGATGAAGTTGAGGAACTTCTCCGCGAAGGCCGGGTCCAGCTGGGCCTCTTCGGCCAGACGGCGCAGGCGGGCGATCTGGGCGGCCTCGCGATCCGGATCTGCAGGCGGGAGCTGGTGCTTCGCCTTGAGGAAGCCCACGCGCTGGGTCACCTTGAACCGTTCCGCCAAGAGATACACGAGCGTCGCATCGAAGTTGTCGATGCTCGAGCGGATCGAGAGCAGCTCCGCCATCACGGCAGGGTCCACGTGGCCCGTGAGCGAGCTCGCGGTCGGATCGTAGGACGCGGAGGAAGGATGCTCGGTCGTCTCGGCTTCGGTGTCGTGGCGCTGCTCGGTCATGGTGATCAGTCTATGGGCCGGGGATCACGGAGCCCGACCGGGGCCCGACGCGTGACCTCACAGCGCAGGAACGTGACCCCGCAACGCCTTGGGCGATGCGGGGTCATGTCCCAGCGATGCGGGGTCATGTCCCAACGATGCGGGGTCATGTCCCAGCGTTGCGGGGTCATGTCCCAGCGATGCGGGGTCATGTCCCAGCGATGCGGGGTCATGTCCCAGCGTTGCGGGGTCAGAGACCGAGGAGGGCCCGGTGGGCCTTCCTCCGCTCCGCCTGCTCGACCGGGTCCGGGACGGGCAGCGAGGCGATGAGCCGCTTCGTGTAGTCGTCCTGGGGAGACCCCATGACTCGGGTGCCGATCCCCTGTTCGACGAGCCGGCCCTTGTACAGGACGCCCACCCAGTGGCTGAGCTGGTCCACGACCGCGAGGTCGTGGCTGATGAACAGCGCGGCGAACCCGAACTCGGCCTGGATCTCGCGGAACAGCTCGAGGACCTTCGCCTGGACCGAGACGTCGAGGGCCGAGGTGGGCTCGTCGGCGATCAGCAGCTTCGGCCTGAGGGCGAGGGCCCGCGCGAGCGAGGCGCGCTGGCGCTGGCCGCCCGAGAGCTCGTGCGGGTACCGCGCGGCGTAAGAGGAGGGAAGCTGCACGGACTCGAGCAGCTCGCCCACCTTCCGCCGCACCTGCACGGAACCGAGCTCGGTGTGGACCACGAGCGGCTCGGCGACGCACTCGCCGATCGTCAGCTGCGGGTTGAACGACGCCGCCGGGTCCTGGAACACGAACCCGATGTCCTTGCGGACGGGCCGGAAGCTGCGCTCCTTGAACCCGACCATCTCGTGTCCGAGGACCGTGAGGCTCCCGCCCGTGGCCCTGTTGAGACCCGCGATGACGCGGCCGATCGTCGTCTTTCCCGAGCCGGACTCGCCCACGAGGCCGAAGACCTCTCCGGCGGACACGGTGAAGGACACCCCCTGCACGGCGCGGAACGCCGGCGTGCCGAGACGGCCTGGGTACGTGATGTCGAGGCCTTCAGCCCGTACGAGCACCTCGCCCTGGTGCAGCCGCTCGCTCGCGCCTTCGGAGGCCGAGTCGCGCCCGAGATGCGGGACGGCGTCGAGCAGGCGGCGCGTGTAGTCCTCCCGCGGCGAGGCGAACAGCGTCTGCACGGGCGCCTCCTCGACCACCTCGCCCTGGTACATCACCACGACGCGGTCCGCGAGGTCCGCGACCACGCCCATGTTGTGGGTGATGAGCACGATCGAGGTCCCGTAGAGGTCTCTGAGGTCTCGCAGGAGCTCGAGGATCTCGGCCTGGACGGTGACGTCGAGCGCCGTCGTCGGCTCGTCGGCGACGATGAGCTCCGGGTCGAGGGCAAGTGCCGCGGCGATCACCACGCGCTGCTTCTGCCCGCCCGAGAACTGGTGCGGGTAGTAGTCGACGCGCTTCTCGGGGTCCGGGATGCCGACCTTGCGCAGCGCCTCGACGGCCCGCTCCTTCGCCTCCTTGCGCCCGATCTTCCGGCCCTGACGATCATGGTGCGCCCGGATGCCCTCCGCGATCTGCCACCCGACCGTGAAGACGGGATTGAGGGCCGTGGAAGGCTCCTGGAACACCATGGCAACGTCACGTCCGCGCAGCTCGCGCAGCTTGGCTGCGCTGAGCGTCACGACGTTGTGCCCGTTGATCACGACGGCGCCGGAGCTCGTGGCCGTCTCGGGCAGGAGGCCCAGAATGGTCTTGGCCGTCACCGTCTTGCCGGACCCAGATTCGCCGACGACGGCGACCACCTCGCCTGCGCGGACGTCGAGGCTCACACCGCGCACCGCCTTGACGTCTCCGGAATCGGTCGCGAAGGTAACCTCGAGGTCATCGATGTCCAAGACCGTGGCCTTCGGCCCCGGGGCACCCGCGGGTGTCACGTTGAGCTGCTCGGTCATGCTGCGTCTCCTTCCGGGCTGGCCGGTGCTGTCGCGGCACCCTTGGGCGCGCTCTTCTTGCCACGGGTGCGGATCCGCGCGTCGGCGAGGTCATTCATGCTCTCGCCAACCAAGGTCAAGCCCAGCACCGTGAGGACGATCGCGAGGCCCGGGAAGACTCCGGTCCACCAGATGCCCGCGGTCGCGTCACTCTGTGCCTTGTTGAGGTCGAAGCCCCACTCGGCGGCGCTCGTGGGTTCGATGCCGAAGCCGAGGAAGCCGAGACCGGCGAGCGTCAGGATCGCCTCCGAGGCGTTGAGCGTGAAGATGAGCGGGATGCTGCGGGTGGCATTGCGGAAGATGTGGCGCCCCATGACGCGCCACGTCGATGCGCCGATGACCTTCGCTGACTCGACGAACGGCTCGGCCTTGAGGCGGATCGCCTCGGCGCGCACCACGCGGAAGTACTGCGGGATGAAGACCACCGTGATGGAGATGGCCGCCGCCAGGATTCCTCCCCACAGGTTCGACTGGCCGTGGCTGATGACGATCGACATGACGATCGCCACGAGCAGAGACGGGAACGCGTAGACGGCATCCGCGATGACCACGAGGATCCGGTCGAGCCAGCCTCCGAGGTAACCGGAGACGAGTCCGAGGGCCACGCCGATGAAGATCGACAGGATCACGGCCACGAAGATCACAAGGATCGCGGTCTGGGCTCCCCAGACGACCCGGGAGAACACGTCGAAGCCGCCGACGGTCGTACCCCAGAGGTGCTTCGCCCCCGGGGGATCCTGGGTCGGGAAATTCCCGTCAGCGTCCCCGATCTGCGAGAAGCCGAAGGGGGCAATCAGGGGGGCGAAGATCGCGAGAAGGACGAAGATCCCGGTCAGGACGAGGCCCGCCACGAGCATGGCACGCTGGACGCCGACGCTCGTGCGGACTTGCGCAACGATCGGGAGCCGGGTCCAGAGCGGATCCCTGCGCTCGATCTGTGGAAGCGGCTGGGCGCTGGACGGAGTGGACATCAGTACCTCACCCTCGGATCGATCAGCGCGGCGACGACGTCCACAATGAAGTTCGTCAGGGCGACAATGACGGCCAAGAGCACCACGATCCCCTGCACCGCCACGAAGTCGCGCGCACTGAGGTACTGCGCCAGCTGGAAGCCGAGGCCCTTCCACTCGAAGGTGGTCTCCGTGAGCACGGCACCGCCCAGAAGGAGGGCAATCTGCAGGCCCATGACCGTGATGATGGGGATGAGTGCCGGCTTGTACGCATGCTTCGTCACGAGCCGGAACTCGCTCACGCCGCGCGAGCGCCCCGCCTCGATGTAGTCCTTGCCGAGCGTGCCGATGAGGTTGGTCCGCACGAGCCTCAGGAAGACGCCGGCGGTGAGGAGGCCGAGGGCGAGCGCGGGGAGGATCGCATGCGACTCGACATCCCAGAAAGCGGCCATGTCACCGCTGCGGAGTGCGTCGAGCCAGTAGATGCCCGTCGGTGCGGACAGCTGCGTGAGGGCAAGCTCAGTCGCCGTCGTTGCGCGCCCGGCCACGGGGGTCCACTCGAGCCATACCGCGAAGATGAGCTTGAGCAGAAGGCCGGCGAAGAATACCGGCGTGGCGTAGGAGAGGATCGCGAACACCCGCAGACCGGCGTCGGCCCCCTTGTCCCGGCGGTGGGCCGCGATCATCCCGAGGGGGATCCCGATGACGAGCGCGACCACGATGGCATTGACGGCAAGTTCGAGCGTCGCGGTGCCGAAGGTCGCGAGCATCTCGGTCACAGCCCGGTTGTCCGAGATGGTCCGGCCGAAATTGCCGGTGAAGATCTGGCCGAGGTATTCGACGTACTGGATGAGGATCGGCCGGTCGTAACCGGCCTGATGGATCCGCTCCTGGAGCTGGTCGGCCGGGAGGCGACCACCCAGGGCGGCCGTGATCGGGTCACCGGTGATCCTCATGAGGAAGAAGACCATCGTCACGAGGATGAGGATCGTAGGGATGATGAGCAGGAATCGGATGATCAGGTAGGTCAGGAGCCCGCCGCCGTTGGATTTCGCGGCGGGCGCGGGAACGCCCGCAGCTTCGGGGGGCGCCTCTGTCAGTGCAGTCATGATGGTGTTCCTTCGCACCGCAGCGGCGGGATGCGATCCGCATCCCGCCGCTGTTCGGTCTAGCTGTTGTCCGTGTCGGCTACTTGCTCAGAACGCCGAGGCGGAACTTGAACGACGGGTCAAGGGTCGAGTCGACGCCCTTGACCGATGCGCCGGCCACGGCGACCTGCGACCCCTGGAGCAGCGGCAGGGTCGAAAGATCCTTGGCCACGGCATCCTGGACATCGCCGATCTGCTTCTCGCGGGCAGACTTGTCCGGGTTCGTCGCTTCCTTGGTGATGAGGTCCTGGACCGTCGGGTTGTCGTAATGGTTCTTGAGGAAGCTGTTCTTCGTGAAGAACGGCGTCAGGTAGTTGTCCGGATCGGAGAAGTCCGGGAACCATCCGAGCTGGTACATCGGGTAGGCGTCCTTGGCCCGGTCCTTGGAGTAGGTGACCCACTCGGTCGACTGCAGGTTGACCTTGAAGAGGCCGCCGCTTTCGAGCTGCTGCTTGACGAGGGCGTACTCATCGCCGGAGGACTTCCCGTAGTGGTCGGGGTTGTACTGGAGGTTGAGCGTCAACGGACCAGTGACCCCGGCAGCGGAAAGTGCCTGCTTGGCCTTGTCGAGGCTCGGCTTGCCCGAACCGTCGCCGTACATCGACTTGAGCGGCGTCGTGGCACCGGGGAAGCCGTCTGGGACGTACGAGTAGAGCGGCGTGTACGTGCCCTTGTAGACCTGAGTCGCAATGGCCTCGCGGTCCACGAGGTCCGCCATGGCCTGGCGCACGGCGAGGGCCTTCTTGGCATCTGCCTCAGGCGTCTTGGCGCCGAACGGCATCGTGTCGAAGTTGAAGACGATGTATCGGATCTCGCCGCCTGGGCCCTTGTAGACCTTGACCTTGGAATCCTTCGACAGATTGTCGACATCGGTCGCCGGCAGCGAGCGCCAGGCAACGTCGATGTTGCTCTGCTGCACATCGAGCTTGAGGTTGTTCGAGTCGGAGTAGTACTTGAGGTTGACGGTATCGGTCTTGGGGGCTCCGAGCAGGCCCTTGTAGTCCGGGTTCGCCTTGAAGGAGACGAGCTGGTTCTTCTGGTACGAGGAGATCGTGAACGGGCCGGCGAAGGCCTTCTTCGCGATGATGTCCTCGTCGTTCATGACCTTGTCCGCCGGGAAGACGTTGTGGTCCACGATCGGTCCAACGGGGCCGGTCAGTACCTGCGGGAAGGTCTGGTCATTGCCCTGCTTGAGGTGGAACACAACCGTGGTTGCGTCCTTCGCCTCGGTGCTGTCGAGGTTGTCGAGGAGGGACGCCGGACCGTTGGGGTCGTTGATCTTGACCTGGCGGTCGAAGGAGAACTTCACATCGGCGGAATCAAGCGAGTCGCCGTTGGCCCACTTGAGTCCGCTCTTGAGCTTGACCGTGTACTCGGTCGGCGACGTGAAGGAGGCCGACTCGGCGATGTCCGGCTGCGGTTCCGCACTGCCCGGCTTTGAGTTGAGGAGGAACGGGTAGATCTGGTTCATGACCATGAACGATCCGTTGTCGTAGGACCCCGCCGGGTCGAGGAACGTGACCTTGTCGGTGGTACCGACGGTCACGGGGCCCCCTCCGCCAGCCGAGCCGCTGGAGGATGATCCCCCGGACGGTCCGGTGCACGCCGTCAGAGCGAGCATGGAGACGCCGGCGAGCGCGATAGCGCTCCGCACGGCAGTTCTGGTCTTAGACATCAATGGCCTTTTCTTGTCGAATCGTGGCCGTGCCCGCGCGCGTTCGGCGCACCGAACGTGACTCAGGGCACAGACTGATGTCTCGATTCAATCACCCTTGACTCGAAATGAAGGACATCCTTGATGTATCGAGACCGAACGGTGACCTTTGCCCCCTCATCCACGAGGCGAGAAGGATCGGCACACGGAGGGCGCGGACGACGGCGGCACTCACCGCGCGCCGTCGTCCGCACCGCCGCGAGGTGTGCTCCGCGCGGCGACTGCCTACTTGAAGGACACGCGATCCCAGCTCAGGATCGGCTGGTCCTTGCCGGCCGAGCCGTTCCCGGCCACGTCGACGCGCAGGTAGTTTGTGGCCTTGGCGGAGCCATCGATCGTGATCCGCTGGAGGTTGTGGGCAGACCCGGTCACGCCGTACTTCGAGAGCCATGGGGATCCGACGGCCAGCGGGCGGTCGGCGTTGTAGACGTGGCTGTCCCCGTTGAACAGGTAGACGTCGCCGCTGAACGCGCTGGCCTCGTCGATGAGCGTCTGGACGATCGGGGTGAAGGCGCTGATGTCCGTCCACGGCACGTTGTAGGTCGGATCGAACATGTCGGCCTGCTGCAGCACGACAACCGTACGGTCGTTCCGCTGGCGGGCTTCGGCGAACGTCTTCTTGATCTCAACGATCACGGCGTCCGTGCGGTGCTGGACCTCCGCAACCTGCTCGGGGGTCGGCGCGGTCTTGCCGAGACCAGTCCACGGGAGCATCGAGTTGTTGCTTCCGGGCACGTTGACGGCCGCAAACGCGACCCGGTTGCGCGTGAACGCAACATCCTCGGGGATACCGAGGTCAGCCTGGCTCGTCACGGGCATCGTCGCGCCGAGGGTCTTGCCGGGCTCGTCGAAGAAGACCTCGCGCAGCCTGGCGAGCCGCTCGAGCGGGTTGTAGGCGCCGTTGCTGGTGCGGTGGCAGTCCGTCCACTCGTTATCGCCGATCGTGTAGATCAGCGGGTGTGTGAACTGGTCGAAGTCGGCGCGAATGGTGTCGAAGTACTCGTTCGAGCACTTGTCTGAGCCGTTCTTGATGTCGCCCACGTGGACCACGAAGTCCAAGGACTTGTCGGCGTTGAGCTGTGCCACGTGGGAGGGGAACGCGGCGAGGGCGCCGGCACCGTACGGCGTGTCACCGATGACCGCGAAGCTGAAGGCGTCCTTGGCTGCCTGCGCGGCATGCTGCGGAGAGGGCTGGGGAGCAGGTGAGGCAGTCGCAGCGGCAGTCGTGGCGACCGCCGCGGTGAGGGCAAGCGCGGCCGATACGGCGGCGATTCGTGCGCGGCGCTGGGAGGCAGGCATGGATCCTTCTTCCTGATGGCTTCCTACGAACGTTCCTGCGACTAGCAGGGACACGGGCAGGCTAGCCGCGGGTCACGCATGCTGGGAAAAGGCTAGATGTACGCTGGGAAAACTCTGTCAATCAGCCGCATGCGTGAGCCCAGGCCTGGGGGCGACGCGCCCCGATGGGCGCCGCGGTCGGGGTTAGAGCGCCGCGCGGTCGAGTGATCGTGCCGCATCGATGGTCGCCTGCCCGAGTACGCGCGTGCCCTGGTAGAGCACCACGGTCTGCCCGGGGGCGACCCCGCGGAGGGGAGTATCGAGCGTGACGACCAGGACGGCGTCGTGCATGCCTGCGCTGTGCGGGTCCGCGTTGTGCAGGTCCGCGTCGTGCGGATCCGCGTCGTGCGGATCCGCGTCGTGCGTGTTCGCGTTGTGCGTGCCCGCGAACGTGAGCCGCGCACGCGCGGGCACCGGGTCCCCGTGGGCTCGGACCTGTGCCGTACAGGCGAACTCCTCGCCGGACTCGGCCGACGCGACCGGCACGCCCGCCCACGAGACACGGATGCCTCGGATCTCGCTGACTGCGAGGAGCCGCTCGGGACCCACAACCACGGTGTTGTCCTTGGGCCGGACCTCGAGGACGAAGCGGGGCTTCCCGTCCGGAGCCGGGTGGCCGAGCCGCAGACCCCTGCGCTGGCCCACCGTGAAGGCATTCGCACCGGCGTGCTCCCCGACCGTGGCTCCAGTCTCGTCGACGATGTTCCCGGGCTCCATCTCGATGCGCTCGGCGAGCCAGCCCCGCGTGTCGCCGTCGGCGATGAAGCAGATGTCGTGGCTGTCCGGCTTCTTCGCGACCGACAGGCCGCGGCGTTCTGCCTCTGCCCGGACCTCAGCTTTGGACGGCGTGTCCGCGAGCGGGAAAAGGCAGTGCTCGAGCTGCTCGCGAGTCAGGACGCCCAGGACGTAGGACTGGTCCTTGGCCCAGTCGGCGGCGCGGTGCAGCTCGGGGTTGCCGTCGGCATCGCGGATGACCTTCGCGTAGTGGCCCGTGCAGACCGCGTCGAAACCGAGCGCAAGTGCCTTCTCGAGGAGTGCTGCGAACTTGATGCGCTCATTGCAGCGCATGCACGGATTCGGGGTCCGCCCCGCGGCGTACTCGGCCACGAAGTCATCCACGACATCAGCCTTGAACCGCTCCGAGAAGTCCCACACGTAGAACGGAATGCCGAGCTTGTCGCACGCGCGCCACGCGTCGTTCGAATCCTCGATGGTGCAGCATCCGCGGCTCCCGGTGCGAAGCGTGCCGGGCATGCGGTTGAGCGCAAGGTGGACGCCGACGACGTCGTGCCCGGCCTCCACAGCGCGGGCAGCGGCGACGGCGGAATCCACTCCCCCGCTCATGGCTGCCAGAACTCGCACCGGTCTATTCTAGCGTCGAGGGGGCCCTGCGCCGCGCTGGGCACTGTCGAGGGGAGTGCACATGGAGCAGCCGATTCTCATCGCCGGAGGCGGTCTGGCCGCGGGAAGTGCCGCCAAGACGCTTCGCCAGGAAGGCTACGACGGGCCCATTCGCGTCGTCGCAGCCGAGCACCGAACGCCGTACCTCCGCCCGCCGCTGTCGAAGGAATTCCTCAAGGGGACGGGGTCGGAGGCCGACCTCGAGGTCAATCCGCCCGGCTGGTATGCGGAGCACGATGTCGAGGTGCTCCTCGGTGAACGGGCCGAGCAGGTCATCCCTGCCACGCACATGCTCCGCCTGGAGAGTGACGCGCTCCTGCCGTACTCGAAGCTCCTCATCGCGACCGGAGCGCAGCCGAGGGTCCTCGACCTTCCCGGCGCGCATCTCGAGGGGATCCACTCCCTGCGACGCTTCGAGGACTCCCTCGGGCTGCGCACCGAGCTCTCCGGCGGCGGCCGCCACGTGGTGATCGTGGGCACAGGTTGGATCGGATTCGAAGTCGCCGCCGCGGCCCGCGAGTACGGGAACGACGTCACTGTTCTCGGACGGCGCACGACCGTACTCCGGCAGCTGGAGCCGGCACTGGCCGAGGTGTTCCGCCGCAACCTCGAAGCGGAGGGGACGCGGTTCCGCCTCGGCGCGCATCCGGTGGAGTTCGTCGCGGGCCTGAGCGAGGAGGGCGTGGCCGGCATCGTCCTCAACACGGGCGAGCGCATCGCTGCCGATCTCGTCGTCGTGGCCGCGGGCGTCGAACCTGACACCGCGCTCGCCGAAGGCACCCGGATGGCCGTGCGCAACGGGATCGTCACGGACGCATCCCTCCGCACGGGGGTGGCCAACGTCTTCGCTGCCGGCGACGTCGCGAGTTCACTCCAGCCGTTCACCGGTGAGCATGTCCGCAGCGAGCACTGGTCCAACGCGCTCAACAGCGGCAAGGTCGCGGCGAAGGCGATGCTGGGCCAGGAGGCTCAGCTGGACATCGCCCCGTACTTCTACACCGATCAGGCAGGGCTGAGCATGGAGTACTCAGGGTACTGGCAGCTCGTCCGCGGCGCTCAGCTCGTGCTGCGGGGCTCGATCGATACGGTGGAGGCCGCCAAGGATGGCTTCGTGGCGCTCTGGGTCCGCGGAGGCGCGGTGGTGGGCGGCATGAACGTCAACACATCGCGGCAGCAGAAGGCCATCAAGGCTCTCATCGCCTCCCGCGCAACCGTGGATCTCGCGCGACTCGGCGATCCGGCAGTCCCGCTCGCGGAGCTCGCGGGCATCTGACCGCAACCGTGACGCGGGGTCACCTCCCGACTACCCGGGGTCACCTCCCGACTACCCGGGGTCACCTCCCGACTACCCGGGGTCACCTCCCGACTACCCGGGGTCACCTCCCGACTACCCGGGGTCACCTCCCGACTACCCGGGGTCACCTCCCGGGGATGCGGGGTCAGGCGCCAGTCAGCCGCGCGCGCGAGTGCTTGCCGTCTCGATGCGGCTCGCGTGCCCTGCCATCCCGGCCGCACGGGCCTGCGCCACGGCGGGTCCAATCGTGGCGACGAGCGCGTCGACATCGGCTTCCGTCGTGCTCCAGCCGAGGCTGAAGCGCTGGGAACCGCGCGCCTCGTCTTCCGTCCGGCCCATCGCAAGAAGCACGTGGGAGGGGCGCGGGACTCCGGCCGTGCAGGCCGATCCCGTCGACGTCTCGAGTCCCGCCATGTCCAGGAGGAACAGGAGCGAATCCCCCTCGCACCCGAGGAATGTCGCGTGGGCAATGCCCGGGAGCCTCTCGGGCGTTTCTCCCCTCGCGGTCGGCCCGCTCACGACGGCGGCGGGCACCTCCCGCTCGATGCCCGCCAGGAGCCTGTCCCGAAGCCCGGCGAGACGGCGCGATTCGTCCGGAAGGTGCGTGACGGCGTCGTGCGCCGCGACCGCGAAGGCCGCGGCACCGGCGGCGTCGAGCGTGCCCGAGCGCAGCCCGCGCTGTTGGCCGCCGCCATGGAGGACGGGCGTGAGCACGATGTCACGCCGCACTACGAGGCCGCCGATGCCTACTGGCGCGCCCACCTTGTGCCCGCTCACGGCCATGGTCGCGAGCCCTGACGCCGCGAAGTCCACCGGAACGTGGCCAAACGCCTGGACTGCGTCAGAGTGCACCGGGATCCCGAACTCGGCCGCGGCCGCGACGGCCTCAGCCACCGGCTGCACGGTACCGATCTCGTTGTTGGCCCACATGAGGGCCACGAGCGCCACGCCCCCGGGATCGCGGGCAATCTCGGCGCGGAGGGCGTCGATGCTCGTCGTTCCTGCGGCGTCGCAGGGAAGCCAGACGACCTCGGCGCCCTCGTGATTCTCGAGCCATTCGACGGTGTCTCCGACGGCATGGTGCTCGACACTCGAGCACAGGATCCGTGTGCGCCGCGGATCTTCGGCGTGGCGGGACCAGTACAGGCCCTTCACGGCCAGGTTGTCTGCCTCCGTGCCCCCGGACGTTAAGACGATCTCCGTTGGGTGTGCGCCGAGGTCCTGCGCGAGAGACTCGCGGGCGTCCTCGAGGACGCGGCGCGCGGACTGTCCGGCGGCGTGGAGCGAGGAAGGATTGCCGCCCCTTGCGATCTGCTCGGTGTAGGCCGCGAGGGCGGCGGGGGTCACGGGCGTCGTGGCGGCGTGGTCAAGGTAGACGGGCACCCTTCAACTGTAGGCGCCAGGGCCGCCCCTACTCCCCGGGCGCCCGCTCGGTCGGTCCTTGGCTCAGGCCTCCCGCGGGACGATCCTTGCGCAGCACGCATGCTGGCCGTCCCCCGGTTCGACGGGCTCGACGCGTCGGCTCGCGTCCCCGCAGCCGTCGAGGGCCCCTACGAGGAGGGCGCCGTTGAGGCTGCACACCACGCCGCGGTACCCGCGGGAGAGGCGGTGGAAGGGGCAGTTGCCGAGATCGATGGCCCCGTCGGCTCCGCGGACTGGCTCGTAGCCCGTGGCGTCGAGGACGGCTTCGATGCTCCCATGCTCTCCGCCGAGGGCCGTGCCACGCTCGTAGCCGACGGCGGCGATCGCGTCAGCCATGGGCCCGCCGTCCGCGATGGTCCGTTCAGCCGCCGCGGCGAGCAGCTCCCCCGCGAGCTCATAGGAGCGCTCGGGGACCGCCGCGACCACCTCCGTGAGGACGGTCTCGTAGAACTTCGACGGCCTCCCCGAGCCCGGCCCGCGGCGGCTGGACGGCTTGGCGAAGACAGCTGCCAGCACGCCGTCGTCCACGAGCCGGTCGAGGTGCGCGGCGGCCGCAGCTCGGGAGATCCCCGTGACGTCCGCGGCCTCGTCCCGGCCCACTGGGCGACCCGCGCCGCGCACATACAGGTACAGCGCACGACGCCGGTCCTCGCCGAGGGAGGCGAGGGCACCGAGGCGTTCGCGCCACGTGGGAGCCGAATTGGCGGTCATGGATCAAGTCTAGATCCAAAATGCCAATCTGTTGTTTTAGACATGGCGCGGTTCTAAAATCGGAAATGTCAGCTTTGGAAGGAGCTCGTCATGTCAGCCACCTCAGCACACCACGGCAGGATTCATACCTCCTCCGGCGCGCGCAGCGGCGCCCGAGCGCTCACCCCCGCCGATCAGGCGTTCTACCTGCTGCGGACCCTCTATATCGTGGCCCCGATCCTCTTCGGCCTCGACAAGTTCTTCAACGTCCTCACGTATTGGCCCAACTATCTCGCCCCTGTAGCGACCCAGGTTGTCCCCCTGAGCCCGCAGTCATTCATGTACATAGTGGGCGTCGTCGAGATCATCGCCGGGCTCCTCGTCGCATGGAAGCCGCGGTGGGGGTCACTCGTCGTCGCGCTGTGGCTGCTCGGCATCATCGTGAACCTGCTCGTGCTCGGGCACGGATTCGACGTCGCGCTGCGCGACTTCGGCCTCCTCGTCGGGGCGCTCGCGCTCAACCGGCTCACCGCCCGCAGGGCCTAACCGGTCCGAAACGTGACCCCGCATCGGAGGAACGTGACCCCGCATCCTCGTCCCAAGGATCCGGGGTCACGTCCCAAGGATCCGGGGTCACGTCCCTAGCAGGTCGGCTCAAGCCCGCCGGGCGCCGCGAGGACCGCGAGAGAGCGAGGCACCACGCTGATCGTCACCGGAACGTCGGTGACCCGCTCGCCGTCCGCATAGACGACGACGCCAGGCCCGCCGATGGACACGCTGCGCACGGTTGAGAGTTCGACGGCCGGATGCCCCACGTGTTCGCCCCGGAACACCTTCGGGAACACCGCGAGGAACGCCGGGATGGACAGCGGCCGGACCACAAAGAGGTCAAGGAGCCCGTCGTCGGCCCGCGCGCCCGGCGCGATCCGCATGCCACCGCCGAGCGAGGGTCCGTTCGCCACCGAGACGAGCATGGCGCGCTGCCGCCGGCCGACGCCGTCCACCGTGAGCTCGAACGGAATCGGGCGGAAGGAGACGAGCTCCCGCAGGACGGCGAGCGTGTACCGGGATTGGCCCCGAGGCCACCGCCACGTATTGGCGCGTTCGTTGACCCGCGCGTCGAAGCCCGCCGAGGCCACCGCCACGTAGTGCCGCTGGCCGTCCGGCCAGTCGATGCGCCCGAGATCGAGGAGGCGGGGCGCGCCGTCGAGCGCGGCGAGGACCGCCGAGACGGCGCCCGCGACCGAGTCGAGCGGAACGCCGAGGAGCCGTGCGACGTCGTTCCCGGTCCCGGCCGGGACCACACCCAAGGGAACACCCGTTCCCGCGAGCACGTTCGCCACGAGGTTCACGGCACCGTCACCGCCCACGACGACCACCGCGTCAGGCCCGGACAGGTCCGCGGCGACGGCCGCGGCAAGCTCCAAGGCAGTCTCCCTCCGCAGCTCGGTCACGGCGGCGCCTCGGGCGCGGAATAGCGTAGCGGCCTCGCGGGCACGGGCGTCGCCGAGTCCCGCGTGTGCGGCCGGGTTCACGGCAAGGGTGAGGCGGGCCGGTCGGTCAAGGGGCATGCGCAGGATTATCTCAGGCGCCGCAGGGGTGGGCGCGCAACGGACGGTCAGCGCACACTCCTACGATGGACCCATGCCCGTGCACGTCCCTTCCCACTACGAGGTGCTCGGCGTGCCCGTCACCGCGAACGAGAGCGAGATCCGGCGCGCATACCGCCGGGCAGCCCGCGCCCACCACCCCGACCACGGAGGCGACGTCGTCGAGTTCCGCCGGGTGACCCTCGCGTTCGAGGTCCTCTCCGATCCGAAGGCCCGCGCCGCCTACGATCGCAGCTACTTCACCTCGGCGCCGCAGCGCGAGTCGCCGCAGCCCGGCAGCGCGGCGCCGACGGGCGCAGGCACCTTCACAGCGCGGGCCGCGCCGCGCAGCGGCGGGCAGCGGAACCTCGCCGGCGAGCCGGCCGTCTATGTCCCGCCGTTTGCGCCGGGCAGCGTGCCGCTCCTGCCGGCCGAGATTGCGGCGCGGGCCGAGCATGGGGTCCCCCGCCGCCGCGGGCTGTTCGGAGCCGACGCGAGGATCCAGCGCGAACAGCGGACCGCGGCGCTCATCCGCCGCCGCGTACTGACGGCGATCCCCTCCGCGCGGCTCTTGAACGGCCTCCGCTCTCCCGCAGACTCGACCCACATCGCCCACGCTGTCCTCGCCGGGTACCGGCTCGCCCTCGTGGACTCGATGCTGGTCCCGCGCGGCAACTACGCGTGGGACGGCGAGCACCTGATCCACGGCAGCCGGGTCGTGGCACCGCCGCGGCTGGCCGACCAGGTCCGGTACTTCCAGAACCTGTTCCCCGAGCTCAATGTTCAGGGCTACATCCTGGTCCAGACCCCGGACGAGGCGCTCCACGAGCCCGTCATCGACGTCCGCCGCGGAGCCGAAGGGCTCATCGAGCCCCTCAACGCCGCCAAGTTCCTGCGCGAGCTCACGTTCTTCCTCTCCTCCGGGCCGCAGCCGAACGTCGTGTTTATCCCTGCCCTCGCGCGCCTGCTCACGGGCCTCCACTGACTTTCGCTGACAGGGCGCACGGCTGGGCCCTTCGGCGGCCGACGAAACCGGACCGACCGGTGACCGTAGGATGGAGGGCGTGTTCCGCATCCTCTTCTACACGCCCGAAATCCCCGGCAATACGGGCAACGCGATCCGACTCTCGGCGGTGACGGGCTGCGAGCTGCACCTCGTCGAGCCCCTCGGGTTCAACTTCGAGGACGCTAACCTGCGCCGGGCGGGCCTCGACTACCATGACCTCGCGGTCATGACAGTCCATAAGACGCTCGACGACGCGTTCGCCGCCCTGCTGCCCGCGCGCGTCTTCGCGTTCACGTCCCATGGCGACACGCCGTTCGCGGACGTGGCCTACGCGCCCGGAGACGTCCTCTTCTTCGGGCCCGAGTCCGTCGGCCTGCCCCAGGACGTCCTCGACGACGAGCGGATCACGGCACGGGTGCGCCTCCCGATGCTGCCGTCCCGCCGCTCACTCAATCTCGCCAACTCCGCCTCGATCGCGGTCTACGAGGCCTGGCGGCAGAACGGGTACGCGGGCGCGCAGATCTAGTCACCCTGCCGGTTACGAGGCCGCTCAGCCACCGCACCCGACCGCCGCACCCGACCTCTCAGAAGCCCGCGATCGTCTCCGGGTTGTTGACCGAGACGATGTGGAACTCCTCGGCCGACGCCCCGGAGACCAGCCCGCCGTCGTGCGCCGAGGCCCGCATACGCAGACGCACCGACTCCTCCATCGCCGCGACGTCGGGATGCTGGCTGATGTGCACGTGGAGGGCGGCGATCTTCGTGTCGACGAAGGCCGTCATGTCCGAGTAGTAGTTGGTACGGTCCTTGGGTCCCGCATACAGCCACAGCCAGGGGAGGCGGTACGCGTCGAGCCCGGCCTCAGCGAGCTCGGGGTACGCGAAGGGGTTCTCCACCGCCGGGTACATGGCCCGGGTCACCGCCTCGCCGCACGCGAGGTGGTCCGGGTGCGACTTCTGGATCCGGTCCCAGTTCCGCTCGGGGTGCATCGCGATGACGACGTCGGGCCGCACGCGGCGCACGAGCTCGACGACGTCACGCATCACCTCGTGCGAGGGCTCGAGGTACCCGTCGCGGTAGCCCAGGAAGTGCACGTCCGTGACACCGACGAGGGCCGCGGCGCCGCGCTGCTCCTCGTGGCGCATCGCGACGATGCTCGCCCGGTGCGCGGGGTCGAAGCCACCGGCGTCCCCGTCGGTCATGATGCAGTAGTGGACCTCGACACCTGCTGCGGTCCATGCGGCTACGGTGCCCGAGACCCCGAAGTCGAGGTCGTCCGGGTGGGCTCCGAACGCGACGACCCGCCGCACCTGGTGCTTCGCCGGATCGAAGGGAGCGTCCGGCATCAGCCGCGGCGCCGCGTGATCTCGGCGGCTGCCTGGGGCAGGACCTTGAACACGTCGCCCACCACGCCGAAGTCGGCGATCTCGAAGATCGGCGAGTCGGGGTCCGAGTTGACAGCGACGATGACCTTCGAGGTCTGCATTCCCGCCCTGTGCTGGATCGCCCCCGAGATCCCTGCTGCGACGTAGAGCTGCGGCGAGACCGTCTTGCCCGTCTGGCCGACCTGGAGGTCGTGGCTGACCCAGCCAGCGTCGGCAGCGGCGCGCGAGGCCCCGACTGCCGCACCGAGCACGTCGGCGAGTTCCTCGACGGGGCCGAAGTCGCCGTCCGTGCCACGGCCGCCGGAGACGACGATGTTCGCCTCCGTGAGCTCGGGACGGCCCGAGGCCGGCTTGTCCGTGCGGGCGACGACGCGAGCGGCCCGGGCCAGGGAAGCCTCGGGCACGGCGACGGCCGTGATGGTTGCCAAGCCGGGGGCATCGGCCGGAGCGGCCTCGACGCTGTTCGGCTTGAGCGTGAGGATCGCGACCGGGCTCGTCGCGCGGGCCCGGACCTGATACGAGCCGGCCAGGACGGACTTGTGCGCCGTCCCGTCCGTCTCGAGCCCCACGACATCCGTCACGACGCCAGCGCCGAGCCGCACACCGAGGCGTCCTGCAGCCTCCCTGCCCTCGGACGAGTTGTCGAGCACGATGACGCCGAACGCAGCGTGCCCGCCGCCATCCGCACCCGCGGCCGAGACAACGTCCGCGAGCCACGCGGCGGTCGGGCCCACGAGGTACGCGGAGAGGTCAGCGCCTTCAGGCGTGTACACGGCTGCGACGCCGTTCTCGGCGAGCTGCGCCCGGGCGCCCTCGGAGACGGGGGCCGTGGACGCGGCGGAGACGGTGCCGAGGAGCCGGCCAGCCGCGAGGAGCTCGAGCTGAGCCTTCGTAAGGGACTCTCCCGCGCCGCCCGGGCCACCGCTCAGAACAACGAGGACGTTCGCCGCGCCGGCGGCATTCTCTGCAGTCATTGTCTGTATCTCCCTCAGATGAGCTTCTGCGCGGCCAGGAAGTCGACGAGCTTGACCCCGGCGTCACCCTCGTCGGTGATGATGGTGCCAGCGCCACGCGCCGGGCGCGGCTGTGCCGATTCGACGGCGGTGAGGGAGCCCGCGGCCCCGACCTGGTCGGCTTCGAGTCCCAGATCGCCAAGCGACAGGGTCGCGATCTTCTTCTTCTTGGCGGCGAGGATTCCCTTGAAGTTCGGGTAGCGCGGCTCATTCGCCTGATCGGTCACCGAGATGAGCGCCGGAAGCTCGGCCTCGACGGTCTCGGCTACACCGTCACCATCGCGCTGGATCCGGGCCGTGCTGCCGGAGATCTCGAGGGATGAGGCGAACGTCAGCTGCGGCAGGTCGAGTCGCTCGGCAAGCTGTGCTGGGACCAGAGAGGTCTCGCCGTCGGTCGAGGCCATGCCGGTCAGGACGATGTCGACATCGCCGAGGCTGCGGATGGCTTCGGCGAGCGCGAGGGACGTCGCCGACGCGTCTGAGCCGGCGAGCGCCTCGTCGCTGACGTGGACGCCCGAGCTCGCACCGATCTGGAGCGCCTTCTTGAGGGCGTTTGCAGCGTCCGGGCCGCCCATGGTCAGGGCAACGACCTCGTTGCCGCCCTTGTCGCCGCCCCTGGCATCCGTGAGCTGCAGTGCAGCCTCGAGGGCGTACTCGTCCAGCTCGGAGAGGATGCTCTCGGAACGGTCGAGGGGGCCCTGTGCGCCGAGGTGACGGTCGAATTGAGCATCAGGGACGTGCTTGACCAGCACGACGATCTTGAGGGTGTCTCCCACAGTCCATGGCCTTCCATACTCGCGTACGCGCCACGGGCGGGGGCCGTCCGCGGCAGGTGCCGCCCGGGGGCGTTCGGGCGCGCATTCGCGGCCGGCGGCACGCATCCGGGCACGCCCTAGCTAATCACACGGTGCGCCGGGCGCGCTTCCCCTGCCGCCCAGATCTTTCGTTGTCCGACGCATGGCTTCACGTTGGGCGCCGCCAGGGCGCGCACACGTACGACGGCGCGCCCCGGCCGGGTGCCGGAACGCGCCGTCGTACGTGGTTCGGGAAGGAAGGCGAACGTGGGCGCTCTGCTGCGCTGTCTCGGCTGTCCTACTGCGCAGTGCCGACCGTGACGTCGACGTCCTTCGACTGGCCGTTGCGCTGAATGGTGGCCTTGACCGTGCTGCCGGGCGCCTGCTGGTGCACCGCCGCCGTCAGCTCCGAAGCATCGGTGATCGTGAGTCCGGCAAACTGGGTGACGACGTCGCCCTGCTTGATTCCGGCCTTGTCAGCAGCTGAACCCGAGGTCACCGAGGCCACCTGTGCGCCGGTCGAGAAGGACGAGCCCGAACCGTTCGCGCTGTAGTCCTGCACCGACACGCCGAGCTGGCCGTGGGTGGCCTTGCCGGTGGCGATGATCTCGTCCGCGATGCGGTGGGCATAGGTCGCAGGGATGCTGAAGCCGACGCCGATATTACCCGAAGACGACGAGCTCGAGGAGCTCTGGCCCGTCGAGGCGATCGCCACGTTGATGCCGATCAGCTGGCCCTGGCTGTTCACGAGTGCGCCGCCCGAGTTTCCCGGGTTGATCGGGGCGTCAGTCTGGAGGACGTTGAGGCTCACCGTGCTCTGCGCCGTCTGGCGCTGGGTGTTGCCCTGCCCCGGAGGAGCGAACTGGAAGCCCTGCCCGCCGCCGTTGCCCTGCGAGCTGTCGCCGCCTTGCGGTGCGGCCGAGGATGCGACCGAGATCGTGCGGTTGAGCGTCGAGACGATGCCGTCCGTGACGGTGTTCTCGAGGCCCAGCGGGGCACCGATCGCGATCGCGGCGTCCCCGACGTTGATCTTGCCCGAATCGCCGAACGTGATCGGGGTCAGGTTCGCGCCGTCGACCTTCACGACCGCGAGGTCGCTGAGCGGGTCGGTGCCCACAACGGTGCCCTTGTAGACCGCGCCGTTGTTTGCGCGGACCTCGATCGTCGGGTTGGCGACCTGGCCGTCGAGCGTGACCACATGGGTGTTGGTGAGGATGTGGCCCTGGTCATCGAGCACGACTCCTGAGCCGGTGCCCGCGGAGCTGCCCGACGTGACGCCGATCGTGACGACGCTCGGGGACGCCTTCGCGGCGGCGGCCGTGACGGCGTTGACGCTGTCCTGGTTGTTGACGATGACCGGTGACGGGTTCTGTGCCTGCGTCGAGGCGCTCGAGACCCGCGGGGCCCACAGGCCCGAGGTCCCGGCCACGACGCCGCCACCCACGAGGCCAGCCACGAGCATGCCGCCGATGAGCACGCCGGTACCCCAGCGGCCCTTCTGGCCGGTGCGCTGAGCGCCGTTGTTCTGGGTTTCCGGGCGGAAGAACGAGCTTCCCTGCTGCGGAGCCTGCTGGCCGTACTGCGGCGCCCCGTACGGGGGCTGCCCCTGCGATGCGTGCTGGCCGTACTGCGGCTGGCCATACTGCGGCGGCTGCGGCTGGGCCTGATGGCCGTACTGCGGCTGACCATATCCGGGCTGTCCCGGCTGGGGGCTCGGGCCCTGATGCGGGGCCTGCTGGCCGTACTGTGGCGTCCGCTGGCCATACTGCGGGGCTGCCTGCGGCTCGGCAGGCGCAGACTGGCCGTAGCCCGGGATCGGCTGCGTGGGCTGGGAGGCAGGCTGCGGCTTCGGCGAAGCAGCCTGCGGCTGCGACGCAGTCCGTGCCTGCTCGCCGGACTGGGCTCCACCGAGCTGGGCCGCATCGTGCTGGGCCGCACCGGACGGTGCTGCATCGGACTGGGCTCCACCGGACTGGGCCGGCGAAACGGTCGGAGACTGGACTGTTCGCCCAGGCTCGTTGGTATCGGGGGCTCCCGCACTGGCGTCTGCCGGACGGGAATCGCTCTCGTTCATCTCTGGTGTCCTTTCCCTGAACTCCTCCCACTATGGTCCCCCAAGCTGTGCTGGGCGCATCTGTTCTCTGGAAGCTTGCTGGGAGTCCGCCGAAAGCGTAAGAGTTTCACTCCGGGCGGATCCGCGGTCCGTGCGGACCCGTGACGCCGCCCCTAGAATCAAGGTACGTGTCACGCTTGCCAGCAGCGGAACGCGCTTGGGGGGTGCACGCGACCCGGGGCCGATGCCCCCGGGCTGAACGAAGGACAGCGCATGCGTTCGACGGCGAAGACTCTGCTTGCTGCCTTGGCGGCAGCCTTCCTGGTGCTCTTCCCCGCGACGTCGGCCGCGTGGGCGGCCGACCCCGTCACCGTACCTTCGGGTACCAACATCGTCGATCCCCAGAGCGCCCTCGGTTCCCGCAAGGCCGAGGTCCAGAAAGCCATCTCGGACCTCCTGTCCCAGCATCGCGTGAACCTCTACGTCGTGATCGTCGATTCGTTCACCAATCCGAGCGACCGGGCCGCCTGGGCGCACGCGGTGGC
The DNA here is from genome assembly GCF_030908215.1 of Sinomonas sp. ASV486. Taxonomy (GTDB): domain Bacteria; phylum Actinomycetota; class Actinomycetes; order Actinomycetales; family Micrococcaceae; genus Sinomonas; species Sinomonas puerhi. The sequence goes on from NZ_JAVFJK010000008.1 coordinate 68,317, forward strand.
TACGAACACCGGCATGGGCGGCTCTGACGTGCTTCTCGCGGTCGCGACATCCGGGCAGTACCAGCTCGTCGCCAACACGCTCAACACGAAGGTCTACTCGAAGACGACGGCCATCGCCCAGAACGCCATCACCCCGAACTTGGCCGGCGGCAAGAAGGACTATGCACAGGCAGCCATCGACACGGCCAAGGCGGTAGGGGACGCCGCGGGCGGAGGGAGCGGAAACGTCTCGTCCGGCGCCGATGCCACGCCGTGGCTCGTGGGCGGAGGCGTCGTGGTTGCTGGCGCTGGCGCGGCGTACCTCATCTCGCGGCGACGGAAGATGGCGGGTGGACCGGTTCAGGGGCAGGTCGGCCCGGGTCAGGACCAACTCGACCCTCTCGCGTCACTGAGCACGGACGAGCTCCGCAAACGGGCCAGCGGGCTCCTCGTCCATGCGGACGACGTCATCCGCTCGAGCGAGCAGGAACTGGGGTTCGCCGAGGCGTCCTACGGCACCGAGGCCGTGGGGAACTTCACGAAGGCCCTGACCGACGCCAAGGCCCACTTGAGCGAATCCTTCAAGCTGCAGCAGCAGCTCGACGACCACGTACCGAACACTGAGGCCCAGCAGCGCCAGTGGCTCGGCGACATCATCCGCCGCTCGGAGGCCGCGATCTCCTCGCTCGCCGAGCAGAAGGCCGACTTCGACGCGCTGCGTGAGCTAGAGCGCAAGGCGCCCGAGGCCTTGGACGAGGTCACCAAGGGAGCGGCAGACGCCCAAGCCCAGCTCGCCGCCGCGCAGCGTTCCCTCACCCAGCTCCAGACCAAGTACGCCGACTCGGCAGTCAAGCATGTGACGGACAACATCACCCAGGCCAGGGACCGCCTCGCGTTCGTGGCGAACGCGTCGGAGACGGCGAAGCAGAAGCTCGCCGAAGGTCAGACGAGCCCCGCCGCGATCGCGGTCCGCGCGAGCGAGGAGGCGCTCCACCAGACGCGCGTCCTGCTCGACGCGATCGACAAGGCCGGTTCGGCGCTCGACGACGCACAGGGCCGCATCGATCCGGCGCTTGCCGATACGCAGGGGGATCTTGCCCAGGCCAAGGCGCTCGCCGTTGAGGGCCAGCATCCCGAACTCGCCGGCCCGGTGGCCGCGGCCGAGGCAGCGCTCGCAGCCGTGAGGCAGGAGCTCGGAGCCGGACGGGTCGATCCGATCGGCCTGCTGCAGCGCGTCGAGACGGCGCACACCCAGCTCGACGAAGCCCTCACCGGCGTTCGGGACAGGCAGCAGCAGGCGCAGCGTGCTCAGGCGTCGCTCCAACAGGCGATCCAGAGCGCGCAGGCCCAGATCAGCGCCACGAGCGACTACATCGCGGCCCGGCGCGGCGGCGTGGGCACCGAGGCCCGGACACGGCTCGCCGAGGCGCAGCGCAATCTCGATTACGCCCTGTCAATCTCCGGCAGCGACCCGGTGACGGCTCTCGCGTACGCCCAGCAGGCAGCATCCCTCGCGGCGCAGGCCTCGGAGATCGCGCAGCAGGACGTGGACCAGTTCTCCGGCTGGGGCGGGGGGCCCGGGGCGGGCGGCATGTTCGGCGGCCGCCGGAACGGGGGCGGCATCGGCGGGGCCATCCTCGGCGGAATCATCATCGACTCGATCCTCCGCGGCGGCCACCACGACGGTGGAGGCTGGGGAGACGGCGGAGGCTTCGGTGGGGGCGGGGGAGGCTGGGGCGGCGACGGAGGCGGCTTCGGCGGCGATGGCGGAGGATTCGGCGGCGACGGCGGCAGCTTCTAGCCGTGCAGGGCGCCATGACGAGCGAGATCGCGATGAAGGAAGCATTGAACGGCTTGTTTTCGCACGAATGTCCATCACGAGAGGGAGCACCATGGTAAAGCAGTCCATCTTCGGTCGCATCGCACAGCTGGCGAAGGCGAACATCAATTCCATGCTGGACCAGGCGGAAGACCCGCAGAAGATGCTGGACCAGATGGTCCGCGACTACACGAACAACATCGCCGAGGCGGAGTCCGCGATCGCGCAGACCATCGGCAATCTCCGTATGCTCGAGGAGGACCACGCCGAAGACGTCAAGGCAGCTCAGGACTGGGGCAATAAAGCCCTCGCCGCCTCGCGCAAGGCCGATGAGTTCCGCGCGGGCGGCAACGCCTCCGACGCTGAGAAGTTCGACAACCTCGCGAAGGTCGCCATCCAGCGCCAGATGTCCTCGGAGAACGAGGCCAAGGTTGCGGAGCCGACGATCGCAACCCAGAGCGACGTCGTCGACCGCCTCAAGACCGGCCTCGACCAGATGAAGGGCAAGCTCAACGAGCTCACCTCGAAGCGCAACGAGCTCGTGGCGCGCGCCAAGACGGCCGCGGCCCAGACCCAGGTCAACGACGCCCTCAAGAGCATCGACATCATGGATCCGACAAGCGAGGTCTCGCGGTTCGAGGAGAAGGTCCGGCGCGAAGAGGCAAAAGTCCGCGGGCAGCAGGAGCTCGCCGCGTCGAGCCTCGACTCCCAGTTCAACCAGCTCGAAGACCTCGGCGAGCAGACTGAGGTCGAGGCGCGCCTGGCTGCCCTCAAGCAGGGCTCCTCCCCCGCAGCACTCAGCTCGGGTGCTGCTGGTGCGGCGTCGGCCGGGGCAGCCGTCGACGAGGCTGATTTCGACAAGCTCTGATCCGTTCCGCCGGCAGCGATAAACCCCGGGGCCGGCGAGTACGGCGGATAGCCGGAAACAACGAGAGAGTCCGCCCATCGGGCGGACTCTCTCGTGTCTTCGGCTGTGGTTGCGGGGACAGGATTTGAACCTGCGACCTCTGGGTTATGAGCCCAGCGAGCTACCGAACTGCTCCACCCCGCGGCGCACTGTCTACCTTAGCAACCGGACAACGCGGGGCCAAATCGAGGTGAACGGCCACAGGCCCACACAGCGGAGCGTGCGGGAGCGTGGCCCTACTTGCTCGGGGTCGGAGTCGGGCTCGCCGAGGCAGTCCCCGCCGCCCCGCCGGCGGCCCCGGCAATCTTCGCCTCTGCGTCCATAGCACGTTGCACCGCCGCACTGAGCTTCTGCTGCGCATCGCCGTAGGCCGCGAAGTTGCCCGACGCCAGCGCCGCCTGACCGTCCTTGATGGCCTGGCTGGCATCCTGGAGTGCTGTCTGCAGGTCGGACTGAGCAGATGAGGTCTGCCCGCCCGACGGGGTCGGGCTCGGCGTCGTGGGCCCGGCTTGGCCGTTGTTCCCCGAGTCTCCCGCCTGCGCGCCTGAGTTGCCGCCGAACAGTCCGTCAAGGGCCTTGTCCAGCGTGGGGGCGAAGCCGATCTTGTCCCCGAAGGCCACGAGGACGCGTTGGAGCGTCGGATAGGAGGTGGTGCCTGTCGACTTCACGTATACCGGCTGGACGTACAGCAGGCCCCCGCCAACCGGGAGGGTCAGCAGGTTGCCATTGAGGACCTCCGATGCGCCCTGGCGGAGGAGGTTGAGCGCCTGTGAGACGCTCGGATCCGAGTTGAACTTGTTCTGGACCTGGCCAGGGCCGGGAACCAGAGTGTCGGTGGGCAGTTTGAGCAGCCGCAGCTTGCCGTACTCCGCCCCCTTGACCCCTGCCGTGTTGCCCGCATCTGAATCCGCCGCGAGATATCCGTACATGACCTCCCTGGAGGCCCCGCCCTCGACGGTCTGCGGGATGAAGCTCGAGGTGAGCTGGAAGGCCGGGGCCTTCTGGTCCGGCATCTGGAGCGTCATGTAGTACGGGGGCTGCTTCACGCCCGAGGTCTTCACGGTCGGATCATTCGGCACGCTCCAGACATCGTTGTTCTGGTAGAAGCTGTTCGGATCTGTCACGTGGTAACGGGTGAGGAGCTCCCGCTGGACCTTGAAGAGGTCCTCGGGGTAGCGGACGTGGCTCATGAGCCCTGCGGACATGTCCGAGATCGGCTTGATCGTGCTAGGGAAGACCTTCTGCCACGCCTTGAGCATCGGGTCCTGGCCATCCCAGGCGTACAGCGTCACCGAGCCGTCGTAGGCGTCCACAGTGGCCTTCACCGAGTTGCGGATGTAGTTGACCGTGGCCTGGGGCAGCTGTGCCGCCCGGCCCGCGGCAGTCTGCGAATCTGCCGTGACCTGCTGGAGCTGCTGTTGCTGCGAGTACGGGTAGTACTGGGTGGTCGTGTAGCCGTCCACGATCCACTTCACGCGGCCATCGATCACTGCCGGGTAGGAATTGCCGTCGATGGTCAGGTATGGAGCCACCTTCTGGACCCGATCACGGGGATTGCGGTCGTACAGGATCTGCGAGCTCGCGTTCACACCGTCCGAGAACAGCAGGTCCGTGCTCTGGAACTTCATGGCATACATGAGCTTGTTGAAGAAGCCGCCGACGTTGGGGCCGCCGTTGCCCGTGAACGTGTATTGGGTCTCCCCCGTCCCGCCCTGCGGCTTGTCCTGCTCGCGCGCCGGACCACCGCCCTGGCCACCCACGATCGAGTAGTCCGGCGAGTACTCGCCGAAGTAGATCCGCGGCTGGTAGCTGTCGTCATTGCCGAGAACTCCAGTGGACGGGATTCCGGACTCCATGAAGACGGGCTTGCCGTCCACCGTGGCCGTATTGCCGTAGGCGGCCACGACGCCGTACCCGTGCGTGTACACGATGTGGTTGTTGTACCAGGACTGCTGGGTCGGGGAGAGCCCCTGCGAGTTGAGCTCGCGCACCGCGATCACCGTGTCCTGGGACTTCCCGTTGACGTTGTAGCGGTCCACGTTGAGGGACGGTGCGAACTGGTAGTAGGCACGGTACTGCTCGAGCTGCTGGAAGGTCGGCGAGACGAGCGTCGGGTCGAGGAGTCGGATGCTTGCGGCGGTCTGGGCATCCTGGCGGAGAGCACCCTGGGTTGCGTCCGTGGTGGCCTTGTAGTCCTGGACCGCGACGCTGTCCAGGCCGTACGCGGCGCGGGTCGAGGCGATGTTCCGCTCGATGTAGGGCGCCTCGGCGGACTGCTCGGACGGGCGCACCTGGACCTGCTGGATCACCCACGGGTAGACGCCGCCGGCGAGGATGCCGGTGATCACGAGCATCGCGGTCCCGATGAGCGGCAACCGCCACCGCCCGATCACTGCCGCCACGATGAACAGGACCGCGACGATCGCCGCCGCGATCGCGAGGATCGCCTTCGTCGGAATCACCGCGTTGACGTCCGTGAAGAGGGCGCCCGAGACGCGTCCGGACGAGTTGAACACGGAGCTGTAGCGGTCCAGCCAGAAATTGACGGCGATAAGGAGCAACAGCGCCGCGCCGGCGATGGCCAGATGGAGCTGGGCAGCGCGGGCAATGTAGATGCCGCTCTCGCTGATGCGGATCGAACCGTAGAGGTAGTGCGTGAGGAGCCCTGCGATTCCGGCAATCACGACGACGCCGAGGAGGAAGCCGACCACGGTGCCGAGGAATGGCAGCGTCATCGTGTAGAAGCTGATGTCGAGGTGGAACTGGGGGTCCGTGACCCCGAACGACTCCTGGTTGAAGAAGAGCGCGGCCTTCTGCCACTGGCTCGCGGCCGCGGCGCCGGCGAAGAGGCCGAACACGATCGGCACGCCCGCCATGACGATGCGGCGCATCGGCTCGAGCTGTTCCTGGTACCGGCTCATGGTGTCCGGGTTCGCGGGGTCCGGCGCGTAGACGGGACGCGCGCGGTACGCCGCGCGCATCACCCCATAGATCGCACCGCCCATCACGATCGCTGCGACGAGGAACACGAGCGTCCGCACGAGGTTCTGCCGCAGGAAGACCTCGACGTATCCCAACTGCTGGTACCAGAGGATGTCGGTGTACAGCTGCGAGAAGAGCACGAACGCGACCGCAAGCACGGCGACGATCACGAGCGTGGGGATCAGTGCCCCTCGGCGGCGTCGTAGTGCGGTCGGTCTGCCTTCGGGGCGGGATGTCACGGCGTACCTCGATGCTCGGGCTTGGCTGCTCGTGCCGCTCAGGCTCTGCGCAGGAGCAGCATTGGTCTAAGTCAAGCACGCGTGGCGCGGTGCGGCAGTTCCCACGCACGGAGCGGTCCGCGATAACGATTCGGCGACGGTTCCTTCCAAGGCCGCGGCAGGCCACCCGGCCGCATCGAATCGACGAGCGTCAGCCCTTCGTGCACTGCGGCATCGACGCCGGGTCCTTGCCCTGGGCGTAGGCCTCGACCGCGGCCCGCGCGTCCGAGAGGGTCGACACCTTGACCACGTCGAGGCCCTCGGGCAGATGTCCAACAACCTCATCGCAGTTGGAGGCGGGGGCCAGGAAGAGTGTCGCCCCGGCAGAACGCGCGCCATACAGCTTCTGGGCTATGCCGCCGATGGCCCCCACGGTCCCGTCAGGGCTGATCGTCCCTGTCCCTGCGATCTGCCTGCCCCCCGTCAGGTCCCCGGGCGTCAGCTTGTCAACGATCCCGAGCGCGAACATCATGCCCGCGCTGGGACCCCCCACCCGATCGAGCGAGACGCTCACCGAGAACGGGAAGCTGTACGTGTAGCGGATGCCCACCCCGAGGACCCATTTGCCCTGGTTCTGCGTCGGGGTCACGGTCACCGTCTCCGGGGATCCGCCGCGCACGACGACGACGTCCACCGGAGTTCCCCCGCCCGCCGCGAGCGTCTGCTGCACGGTCGCGAGTGAGGTGACCTTGGTGCCGGCGACGCTCACGAGGCGGTCACCGACGAGGAGCTTCCCGGTCGAAGGCGACCCGTCCGGGATCGAGCCCACGTTGAGCTGCTGGTCGTAGGCGATGCCGAGGTTGCCGAGCGCCGCTGCCACGGCGGTCTGCTCGGAGTCCTGCATGAGTGCAGCGTTCTCGTCGGACACCTGCTGGCTTGTGGTCCCCGGCGGGTACACCACCCGCTGCGGGAGGATTGCCCGGGTGGGATCGAACCACGAGCGGGCGAGCTCCAGGAGCCCGACGTCGCTGTTCGGGCCGCCGTTGACGTAGACCGTCGTGAGATCGAGGGCCCCGGCGGCAGGATACGAGTCATGGCCGGTGACGGTGATGACGTCCTTCCCGCCGGTCTGCCCGAGCGTGTTGTACGCGGGACCCGGGGACTCGATGATGTACGGCACGGGAACTGACACGACTGTCGCCCCGAGGATGAGGGCGGCGAGGCCGGAGATCAGGGCCGCGGATCCTCTGCCGCCGGACCGGCCTTGCTGCCGCTTCCGCTGCCCGGCCGACGATCCGGAGGGACGCACGACGTCGTGCGGCGGATCAGCGGAAGGCGAGACCGCGCCGTCGTCCGCGCCATCCCGCGCACCGCCTTGCGCACCGGCGTGGGCAGCCGTGGGATCGCTGCCGGCATCGGGGACCACGGGACCGCTGACCACCCAGATCTCACCCCTTCCTCTTGCCTGGACCAGTGCCCAGCCTACGGTGCGCTGCTGGCGATCCATCCATAGCGCGCGGGGGCGCGCTGTGCCCACAGCGAAAGCGCCCCACGCACCGAAGACACGTCTACTGTCCCGCGGTACCGTGAGGATGTCCCTAGCAGAAGCGGCACTGATCGGCGGCATGATGACCACACCTGAGAAGCCTTCGGGCCACGACGGCGAGCCCGAGGATCCGCTGTCCGAGCTCTTCGCCAAGCTCATGGGCGGTGCGGGCGCCGAGGGATTCGATCCCACCGAGATCGCCAAGGCCGCTGGCCTCCCGAGCGATCCGAACGTCCTGCGGCAGATGTTCGAACAGGTGCAGGCCATGATGTCTGCTGCGCCCGGAGAAGGCCCCGTCAACTGGCGGATGGCCCACGAGCACGCGCGCCGGACCGCCGCCTCAACCTCCGATCCCTCGGTCTCGGCGACCCAGAACCGCGAAGTGGACGAGGCCCTGCGCCTCGCCGAACTCTGGCTCGACAAGGCCACGGAGTTCCCCAGCACCGGGATCATCGGGCGCGGCTGGTCCCGCGCCGAATGGATCGAAGCCACGATGGGCACATGGCGGCGCCTGACCGAGCCGGTGGCCAACAGCATCGCGACGGCCCTCTCGACGGCCCTCAGCGAGCAGATGCCTGAAGAGATGAAGGGCATGCTCGGGGGTGCGTCCTCGATGCTGACCAACATGGGCGGCACGATCTTCGGCATGCAGCTCGGCGCCGCGATCGGCGCACTCTCGGGCGACGTTGTGAGCTCCTCCGACATCGGGGTGCCGCTCGTCGACCTCGAGATGGCCCTCCTCCCGGCCAATGTCACGAAGTTCGGCGAGGGGCTCGGGCTGCCGGAGGGCGACGTGCGCCTCTACCTCGCGGTGCGGGAGGCCGCCCACGCGCGCCTCTTCATGCACGTACCGTGGCTGCGCGGCCACCTCCTCGGCGCCATCGAGGACTACGCCCGGGGCATCCACATCGACGTCTCCAAGATCGAGGAGCTCGCCCACGGGATAGACCCGAGCAACCCTGAGTCCATCCAGGAAGCACTCCAGGGCGGGGTCTTCATGCCGCAGCGGACCCCGCAGCAGGACGCGGCGCTGACGAAGCTCGAGACCGCGCTGGCCCTGGTCGAGGGCTGGGTCGACGAGCTCACCGCAGCGGCCACCGACGGCGTCCTGCCCTCCGCGGCAGCGCTCCGCGAGGCTGTGCGACGCCGCCGCGCCACCGGCGGTCCTGCCGAGCACGCCTTCGCCTCCCTCGTAGGGCTCGAACTGCGCCCGCGTCGCCTGCGCGATGCGGCCACGCTCTGGGCATCGCTCACGGAGGAACGCGGGATTGCCGGCCGGGACGCCATCTGGAAGCACCCCGATCTGCTTCCGACCGCAGAGGACCTCGACGATCCGCGGGGATTCTCCACCCGCCGGTCGATGGCCGAGGCGCAGGACTCCGAGGTCGATGAGGCGCTCGAGAAGCTCCTCGCAGGCGGATTCGACGAGCCGGCGGCCCCGGACTCGGGCACCGGAGACGGTGGGGACGATCCGGACACGACAGACGACGGCGGCACTCCCCCGGGCGCTCCCCGGGCCTGATTCCGCCGGGACACAGAGCTGAGAACGGGCCGTCCCGACGAGTCGGGGCGGCCCGTCGGGCTCGGTGGCGTCAGTCGATGTCCTCCACGATCTCGCCGTACGGGATCTTCTCATCGAGATGTGCCTGGAGCACGTGGGGATCGATCACGACCCGGACTCCCTGCGTCTTGTCGGCGGCCGACTGCAGAAGGATCGGTCGGATGGTGTCCACGAACAGCTCGTCGCGGCCGAGGAGGTACTTCGCGTAGCTGGCTGGTAGCTCAGTCATGGCCAGATTCTAGGCGCGTTCCTCGTCGTCGGTAAGGCCCCAGTCGTCGCCGTCTTCGTCCGGCTGCCCCGGCCCGTGATGAGAACCGGCGAACGCAACGCCCGCGAGGAACGCCTTGGCCTCCGCCAGCCGCGGGTATGCCGCGACGAGCCGCCAGAACGCGGGCCCGTGACCCGAGACGAGCAGGTGGGCGAGCTCGTGGACAATCACGTAGTCGACGACCCACTCCGGCATGCGCTGGAGCTCGTGCGAGATCCGTATGGTGCGCTGGCTCGGGGTGCACGATCCCCAGCGACGGCGCTGGTTTGTCACCCATCGGATGGACACCGGCGAGGCCCGGCCCCCCAGATACTGCCGGGACAGCTCCCCCGCGCGGCCCATGAGGGCCTCATCGGTGGCGGGCCTGCCGCGGCGAGCCGTGTCCTGTTGGAGGCGCGCGACCATGCGCTCAACCCAGTGTTCCTCCTCGGCACGGGAGAATCTGGCGGGGATCGCCACGACGGCGGTGGAGCCTTCCCAGAAGGCGGAGACCGTCTTGCGGCGCCGCGGGGAGCGACGCACCTCAACCGGGGGCCCCGGATTCCCTCCGGCCGATCCATCGAGTGGCAGCGAGCGCTGACCGCGCGCTTGGCCCTTGTCATGAGTCACGGAGCAGCTCCAGGACAGCCTCGCCGTAGCGCTCGAGCTTGGCCCGGCCGACGCCGGCGACTTGGGAGAGCTCCGCCAGGCTGACGGGCTTCGCCTCGGCAATCGCCGTCAGGGTCGCGTCGGTGAACACGACGAACGCGGGGACGTCCGATGCTTTGGCCTGCTCGAGGCGCCAGGCCCGAAGGGCCTCGAACGTGGACTCCTCGTAGCTCGGGGGGCACGTGGAGCAGCGGCCCACCTTTCGCTCGGCGCCGGTGGAGAGGATCGTCCCGCACACCCGGCAGGTCGTGGGCCCCTTGAGCTCGCGCCGCTTCCGTGCGGCACCGCCGGTGTGCGACGACGTGGCGCCGCCCGGCCTGAGTCCGTCGAGGAACCGCGACGGCCGCCGGTGGGCGCGGCCGCCTGGCGTCCTGGACAATGACCACGAGAGGTGGAGGAACTCCCTGGCTCGGGTGATGCCGACGTAGAGGAGCCTGCGCTCCTCGTCGATCGTCACCGGAGTATCCGCGAAGGAGATCGGCACGAGACCCTCGCTCAGGCCCACGAGGAACACGGCATCCCACTCTAGGCCCTTCGCTGCATGGAGAGACGCCAGGGTAATTCCCTGGACCGCGGGCGCATGCTGGGAGGTGGCCCGCTCCTGGAGCTCGGCGACGAACTCCGTGAGGCCAAAGCCCTCTCCGCGCGCGGCCGAGAGCTCGTCGGCGAGCGCCACGAGGGCGGCGAGGGACTCCCAGCGCTCCCGGGTCGCGCCGCTGCCCGTCGGCGCCTGCTCGGAGTAGCCCAGCGACGAGAGGACATCGCGCACGCGCTGGCCTACCGGCACGCCGTCGTCCGCCTCGGCGCGCGCCGCGCCGCGCAGCTGCAGGAGCCCATCGCGGACTTCGCGCCGGTTGAAGAACCGCTCGCCGCCGCGCAGCTGGTACCCGATCCCGGCGGCAGAGAGAGCCTGTTCGAACGCCTCGGACTGGCCGTTGGTGCGGAAGAGGACCGCGATGTCCTTCGCCTGGGTCCCGGCCGCCATGAGCGCCGCGATCCGGCGGGCGACTGCGGCCGCCTCCGACTCGTCGTCCGAGCACTCGGCAAACTCGGGCTCAGGGCCGTCGGGCCGCTGGGCGAGGAGCGTCAGGGGCTGCGCCCACCGCGCATCGGCGGCGGGTCCGCCGCTGCGCCGGGACCCCAGCAGCTGGTTCGCGAGCCGGACCACCTGCGGGCTCGAGCGGTAGTCTCTCACGAGCCGGATGATTGACGCGCCCGGATGGTGCTTGCCGAACTCGAGCAGGTGGGCGCTCGTCGCGCCGGTGAACGAGTAGATGGTCTGGCTCGCATCGCCCACCACGCACAGCTCCTCGCGTCCGCCCAACCACAGCTCCAGGAGCCGTTGCTGGAGTGGGGACACGTCCTGGTACTCGTCGACGACGAAGTGCCGGTATTGTTCGCGGACCGTGGCCGCGACCTTGGCGTCCTCCTGGAGGATGCCGACCGTGATGAGCAGGACGTCCTCGAAGTCGATGAGGTTCCGGTCCACCTTGACGTCCTCGTACGCCTCGAACAGCCGTGCGACGACGGGCGGCTGCAGTCCGCCCGGCTCTCCTCGGCCGGAAGCGCCCTCGAGGTAGGTGGAAGGGGTCAGCATCGAGACCTTGGCCCACTCGATCTCGGACGCCAGGTCGCGGATGGCTGCACGGTCCACGGTGAGCCGCAGCCGCCGGGCGCTCTCGGCAATAGCCTGCGCCTTGTGCTCAAGGAGTGCCGGCAGCGTCCCCCCCACCGCCTGCGGCCAGAAGTACTGGAGCTGGCGCAGTGCCGCGGCGTGGAAGGTGCGTGCCTGGACCCCGCCGACGCCCAGGTCCCGCAGTCTGCTGCGCATCTCGGCGGCGGCGCGGGCCGTGAACGTGACCGCGAGCACGCTCTGGGGAGAGTAGACGCCCGAATGGACGCCGTACGCGATTCGGTGGGTGATCGCTCTGGTCTTGCCCGTTCCCGCGCCGGCGAGAACGCAGACCGGGCCCTGGAGAGTGGTCGCAACCTCGCGCTGTTCGTCGTCGAGCCCGCCGAGGAGCCTGTCCTCGAGGGTCCCGTGCTCGGCGTGCGGCGCGCTGGTATCGATCACTTGGACACCGCGGACCCGGGCTCTGCGATCTCGCCGCCGTACCAATGCTCGATGAGGGCCCTCGAGATCGACAGACGGCTGGGGAGTGTGATCTCGCCTGAGCCCGCCGCCGCGGCAAGCTCCTCGCGGCTGAACCAGCGCGCGCGCAGTACCTCCGCGCCGTCGGGCTGCGCCACGGTGTCCTCCGTGCGGGCCGTGAAGCCGAGCATGAGCGAGGCAGGGAACGGCCACGGCTGAGACCCCAGGTACTGGCACTCGGTCACCCGCACCCCGACCTCCTCGAGGATCTCGCGCACAACCGCCTGCTCGAGTGACTCACCCGGCTCGACGAAACCGGCGAGCGTCGAGAACATCGTGGACCGCATCCTCGCCCCGGTCCCGAGGAGCACCCTGTCCTCCGGCCCGACGACCGTGACGATGATCGCGGGATCTGTGCGGGGGAAGTGCTCCGAGCCGTCCTCCGGGCAGCGGCGCACCCAGCCGCTGTGGACCACTTGGGTGGGTGCGCCGCAGCGCGGGCACCGTGGATGCCCGGCGTGCCAGTTCGCGATGGCTGTCGCCTCGAGAAGGACCCCCGCCTCGACGACGTCGAGCCGGGACCCGGACTCGCGGAAGCCTGCCCAGTTGGTGTCCTCGGGCAGCAGCGAGGCGCCCTCCTCGGCGGGCTCTGACATGACGGCGGAGACAGGTTCCACGGGTTCGGGGAGGATCACCAGGACGACGTCGGAACCGGGGTTCGCGTGCGGCGTCGTGCGCTCCTGCGGGAGCTGGCCGAGGTATACGACGAGCCCGTCAAGCCATTCCGCGGGCAGGCTGTGGGCGGGGAGGAAGGCGAGGTGCTCCCCGGCGTGGGCTGCCCGGTGCTGTGAGTAGAGCACGGCGACGGCCCCGGGTTGGTGCACCACGGAATGGAGGAAGTCCGGGTCCGCGCGATCTGCGGAGCGCCGGTCGAGGGCCTCCACGCCTACCGGGAGCAGGCGGTCGGTGAGCCATCCGGCCACGGGGCCTTCGCCGTCGAACGCCGTGAGTGCTGTGCGGTCAGCGGCGGACGGGTGGGCTGGGTCGTTAACCCGTGGGAGCGAACCGGAAGTCATAGCACTACGGTACTGACGCCCTCTGACACTCGCACAACCGGGCCAACACCGTATGTGGACGATGAGCGCGAACTGTGGCCGTAGCTGTGCGCACGTGGCCTGCGCCGCTGGGCGGTGTTCGGCGTGGGACCGTGATCGGGCCCCGGCATCCGGCTAGCGTGGAGAAGGTGAAACGCACTCCGTTCGAGCTGGCTGCCATCGCCACCGCCGCCGTCCCCGGACTGAAGCCGACCGCTGCCGCGGCTTCCCCGGACGACGCGACCGATTTCGACGCCGCACTCCTCGAGACCGCGGACGGGCGGCGGTGGCGCATCCGCTGCCCGCGTGGAACAGAGGCGAGCGCACGCCTCGAGACGGAGATGACCGTGCTGAGGGCTTTCGATCCGTCGGTGCGCGCGGAGCTGCCGTTCCAGATGCCCGCAGTCGCGGGGACCGTCCGGATGGACGGCCTGACCACTTGCGTGTACACGAACTTGACGGGGACGGTCCGTGGGCTCGACGAACTCACTGCTGGCACCGCACGCCTCGCTCGGGAAGTCGGCGCAACGCTCGCGGCGATCCATGGCCTTCCCCAGTCGCTCGTCGACGGCGCGGATCTGCCCTCCTACACAGCCAACGGCTTCCGCCAACGACGCCTCAACGAGCTCGATCAGGCCGCCACGACGGGGAAGATCCCACCTGTGCTCCTGCGCCGATGGGAGCAGGCCATGGAGGACGTGACACTGTGGCGGTTCAACCCGACGGTTGTCCACGGCGACCTGCACGAGGACAACCTCCTCGTCGACGAGGAGCGCGTCACCGCCGTGACAGGGTGGACGGACCTGCGGATCGGTGACCCGGCCGACGACTTCGCTTGGCTCGTGGCATCCAATGAACCGAAGTTCATCGAGTCCGTCCTCGCCGCCTACCATTCCTCGCGCAAGGAGCCGGTCGACCCGCAACTGGCCCGCCGCGCGGCCCTCGCGGCCGAGTTCGCCCTCGCCCAGTACCTCGTGAAGGCCCTCGCCCTCGGCGACGACGGTGCCGTGGCGGACGCACGGCACATGCTCGCCGAGCTCGCCGCCGACATCGAGGCAAGCGAAGCGGCTGAAGCCGAGGCCGCGGCGGCGGGCCCGATCCTCGAGGATGAGGACCCCGACGGCGCACCCGCCGAGGCCGTACCCGTCGACGCGGTGTCGGTGAGCAGCCCAGCCGGCGGCACCCCGGCACTGACGGGCGCCGCAGCCGAGGATGACGACGCGGACGGCCAGACGGAGACCGACACCACCGCCCTGCCGGTGGTGTCGGTCTCCAACCGCCTGCCCGAGGCGTAGCGCCGGCACCAAGAGCCCCGTCCGGCTAACGCAGCGCCTTCGCGACAAGTGCCTCGAGCTCTGCCTCCCCCGCGAGCCCGGTGGGACGCACCACGGTTCCGTCCGCGAGGTAACAGAAGGCGGCGCGGATCGTCTCGAGCGGTGCGCCGGTGAGACGGGACCAGGCCAGACGGTAGACCGCCAGCTGGACCGAGCGGGACTTCGCCTCGGAACCCTTCGGCGCCCTCCCGGTCTTCCAGTCGACGAGGTCCCATCCGCCGTCGGCATCCCGGAACACGGCATCAATCCGGCCGCGTACGACGACGGGCCCCACCCGGGTCTCGATGGGGACCTCGACGTGTGCGGGCCGACGATCGGCCCATTCCGTGCGCTTGAACGCCCGCACGAGCGTGCCCAGCTCGTAGGCCTCGTCCACGTACTCGTCCGAGCTGTCGAAGCCCTCAAGGTCGAGCATGGCGCTCGTGCCGTAGTGCTCCTCGACCCAGGCGTGGAAAGCGGTGCCCCTTCGGGCCGCCATCCCGGGCCTTCGCGGGACCGGCCGCCGGAGTTGGCGCACCACCGCGTCCCGGTCCTCGCCGAGGGCTACGAGTGTGGAGGCCGAGACGTGCTCGGGAAGCCGGACTCCTGCGGCGCCCTCGGACCGGGTCTGCTCTGCTAGCAGCAGCTCGGCCTCACGGGCCCAGTCCGCAGCGCGTCCGACGGCGGCGCGATGTCCTTCTGCGGCAGTGTGTCGGGGGGCAGCGGGGTGTCCGGTGTCTCGGGTTTCCCCCGGACCGGGCCCGTGGATCTTGGCCAAGACCTTCCCGGCAGCGGCTTCGACGGCGGCGCGTCGGCCCGGGGCGAGGCTGCGGCGGAGCCCCGTCACCGCGTCGAGCGGCCCTTCGAGCGGGTCGTAGGGCCAACGGGCGCGTTCGGATTCCGCCTGCAGAGGGTTCTCGTCCGGCAGGTCGGCGTCGTCGGCCCACGCGATGACCTCGAAGCCATGCGCACCGGCAGCCTCGTGCAGTTCGTCCAGGAACGGGGAGGCCTCCATGGGCTTGGTCCGCGTGCTGCTCCACGCGAAGCCTGTGGCCACGAGCAGCGAACGGGCTCGGGTGAACGCGACGTAGGCGAGGCGCCGGTCCTCACGTTCCGCGTGCTCGGAAGCGTCCTCGGAGAAGAGCTTATCGGCGTCGACCCAGCCCTTCTGGTCGGGCTGGTCAGTGTCCCAGGCCGGAAGGTCCTCGCGGTCCCCACGCAGCGGCCAGGGGAGGGCCGATGTCCCGCTCGTCCACCTGTCGTTCCCACCGGACGGGAACATCCCGCGGTTGAGGCCGGCAACCACGACAGCGTCCCACTCGAGGCCCTTAGACGCATGAATGGTCAGGAGCTGGATGGCCCCCGGCGTCGGATCACTCGGGGCCATGTCGAGCCCGGACTCCTCCTGTGCCGCAGCCTCGAGCCAGGTCAGGAATGCGAGCAGCCCAGGCTCGTGCGACTGGGCGAGGAAGGAGGCTGCTGCCTCGGCAAACGCGTCCAGGTTGCGCCGCGCCTCGTGCACCGAGACGCCGGGCCGGGCCGCGAGCTCGATGTCGAGGAGCAATGCGCGCTCGACGTGCGAGATGACGGTGGAGAGGTCGTCCCCGGCCATCGACCGCAGCGTGCGCAGTTCGTCGCGCAGGCGGCCCAGACGGCAGAGGCCTTCGGCGCTCAGGCTGCGCCCGGCGCCCGACGCCCATGCATCCCGCGGCAGCCGGTCGATCGCCTCTATGAGGCTTGAGGCCTCGGCAAGATCACCCTCGATGAAGGCGTCCTCCTCCGTGCCGGGTGCATCGAGATCCTGTTCATCGGGCCGGGCGGCGTAGGCCCGGAGCGCCGCTAGGTGGCGTGACCAGTCGGCGAGCGCCATGAGGTCCGCCGGACCGATCCTCCAGCGCGCGCCGGCCAGGAGGCGCATGAGGGCATCGGAGCGGCCTGGGTCTGCGATGACCCTCAGGGTCGAGACGATGTCAATGACCTCAGGCGTGTCGAGCAGGCCGCCCAATCCGACGACCTCGAAGGGCATCCCCCTGCGCTCGAACTCGCCCCGGATTGCGGCGAACTGGGACCGCTTGCGGCACAGGACCGCAAGGGTCGGACCGTGTTGGGACTCGCTGCCCTCCCGTGACGGCCAAGTCCGGATGAAGGCCTCGAGTTCGTCGGCGACCGCGGTCGCCTCTTCACGTTCATCGGGAAACCGCCCGATCCGTACGCGGCCTGCGTCCGCGTACGGGCGAGGCTCAAGCCCCCGCACGTCGACACGCGCGCCTCCCACGAGGTAGGCGGGCGGACGTGCCAGCGGGGCGGCAACGGTGTTGGCAGTCTCGAGCACGGTCGTCGAGTTCCGCCAGGCGGTGGTGAGGTGAGAGGTCCGCGCAGGTGCGAGCGCGCCGTCGTGCGTCACACGCGGGAAGACGCGGGGGAAGCTCTCGAGCTGCCCCGCGGAGGCTCCGCGGAAACCGTAGATCGACTGGTTCGGATCACCCACTGCCGTCACGGCCTGCCCGCCCCCGAACAGGGCGGAGAACAGCACCAGCTGGGCGTAGGACGTGTCCTGGAATTCGTCCAGGAGCACCGTGCGGTACTGCGACGCCAGCAGTCGGCCAGCCTCCGGGACGGTCGTCGCGACACGCGCGGCCAGCGCCACGAGATCGCCGTAGTCCAGGACTCCGCGGTCCCGCTTGGCGGCAGCGTAGCGCGCGGCAAGTCGTGCCACGAGCGCTCTGTTGCGCAGCTTCTTGAGCAGCTCCAGCGCAGCGGCAGTCTGCTTCCCTCCGCGTCCCCCCGGCGGAAGCTTCTCAAGCCGGGCTACCTCGTGCTCGAGCCATTCGCGCACGCTCTCGGGTTCCTGCAGGTGTTCGGCGCACTCGCCAGCCATCTGGGTGACGGCGGCGATGAGAGTGCTCTTGGCCGGGAAGCCGTCCCACGTACCGCCGTCGTAGGCCTCCACGACGCGGGCGGCAAGCTGGAACGACTGCGCCGGGCCGAGGATCACCGCGTCACGCTCGACTCCCAGCCGCAGTCCGTGGTCTTGGACCACGGTGTTCGCGAACGAATGGTAGGTGGAGACGGTCGGGTCGAGCGACTCGGGATCGGCGGCGGAAGGGGCGATGCCCTCGATGCCGCGGCGGGCGAGACGGGTGAGACGGCCCAGCTGGGTTCGGATGCGCGCTGAGAGCTCGCCAGCAGCCTTACGTGTGAACGTCACCCCGAGCACCTCGTCGGGCCGCACCCAGCCGTTGGCCACGAGCCACACGACCCGGTCCGCCATCGTCGCAGTCTTGCCGGAGCCTGCTCCCGCGACGACGAGGCGAGGTTCGAGCGGCGACGAGATGATCTCGGACTGCTGCGGAGTGGGCCGGTGCTGTCCGAGGAGTTCGGCGAGCTCCTCGGGGGTAAACCGCGGTTCGGGAACCTCGCCGAGAGACCCGTTGGAGGGCTCGCCGGGCCCCTGCCTGACACCGAAATCGACGGCATCTGCGCTCATTCAGTCACCTGCCGTCCGCGCGAGCACAGCGGGCAGACGTCGGGCAGCCTGCATCCGCCCGAAAACCCGGCGCCGGGCTCATGGCGAGCCTCGAAGGTCGCACCGGCCATGATCTCCGCTGCGCGCTCGACGAGCTGGATGGCCCACGCCGCGTCGTCGAGGGCTGTCTGCTGCTGGACCGTGAGCTTGACCGTCCCGTCGCCGAGCTGGACGAGTTCGGCTCCTCCGGCGGATCCATTGCCCGGCTGAGCCTCGCCTTCATCAGCGAAGGCGCCGGCCAGTACGGCCACCTGGTAGGAGGCCAGCTGGGCGTGCTCGTCGAGCTCGACCGCCTTCGGTTTGCGCTTGCCTGTCTTGAGGTCGACAACGACGAGCCGGCCCGCGTCGTCGACCTCGAGCCGGTCGACCTGGCCGCGCAGCACTGTGCGCGCGGCGATCTCCGCTGTTCCGATGCCTTCCAAGGACGTGGCGAAGTCGACCTCGACGCCGAGGAGTTCACGACCATTCGTGCGGACATACTCCGCGAGCTTCCGGACCATCGACGTGGCCCGTTCGAAGTCGAGCTCTCCCTCCCACGAATCGCCGAGGCCAAGGCTAGGCCAGCGGCGCCGTAGTTCGGCCAGATACTCGGGCGACGTGCCCGCCGGAATGTCCTGTGCGATGGCGTGGACCAGGGTCCCAAGACTCCGGGCGAAATCCGTGGTTGCCTCTCCCCCGGCGGCCGAGACGAACCAGTCGAGGGGATTCTTCGAGGCTGTCTCAACCTTGGAGGGCGAGACATAGACGGTTCCCTCCGGCGGCACCACCGGGCCCGCGCTGCTCAGCGGCGCGAGGCCATACCACTCGCCGGGGTGGGCACCGGGTGCGCCCGCGGCGACAAGGTCCGCAAGGAGGCTCGCCGCGAACGGGGCATCGTCGTCGTCCTCTTCCACCGACTGCCTCAACTCAGCCACGAGGGGCCGAAGCCCCAGACTGCGCGGTACGAGGGTGAAGGGCCGCACGGTCACGTCGTCGGGAAGCGGGGCGATGTAGTCGAGGAACGGCGAGGGCACCTCGTCTTCGGTGGAGGCGCCAGTGCACACGAGGCGCTCGGAGGCACGCGAGACAGCTGCCGAGAATGAGCGCAGTTCGTCGTAGCGGATGTCCTGGACCCGCGCCCGCGCAGTGACGAGAAGTGCCGACACGACTCCGAGGTCAAGGCAGTCGGTGAAGAGGGTGCTTCCGAGGAGCTCCCCACGCAGGCGCGTGTTGGGCCAAGCGCCGTCCTGCAGGCCCGCGACGAACACGAGCCTCCACTCGCGTCCAGCCGCGCTCGCGGGCGTCAGGAGCTCGACGGCGTCCTCGGCCTGTGCGCGCGGCGCAAGGGTGTCCATGGGCAGCTCCTGCTCGGTGAGGTAATCGAGGAACTGGCCCGGCGATGCGCCGGGAAGCCTGTCCACGTACCGCTCTGCCGTGTGGAACAGGGCCATGAGTGCATCGAGATCGCGGTCCGCGCGCAGCCCCAGGACCCCGCCCGACAATGCGAGGCCGTACCAGCGCTTGGCGAGCCCGGCGGCGTCCCACAGGGCCCAGAGAACGGTCTCTGCGGTGGCGCCGGCCTCCTCGGAGGCGGCCCGGCCGCGGGCGATCATACGGGAGATCCTCCGCGCGGCGCTGGCCTCGAGGCCGAGCGCGTCGAGGGCCCCTGGGATCTCGAGGGCCTCGACGAGGAGCGCATCGCTGGCCCGGCCGCCTCCCGCGGACAGCTCAAGCTGGCGGAGCGACTGCCGCAGCCTGCGCAGCTCGAGTGCCGAGGCGCCACCGATGCGCGAGGTGAGGAGCTCCACCGCGGTCTCCGCCGTGAGCTCCTCAGGGCGGAGCGCGAGCCTGAAGGCCGTGAGCAGCGGCCGGACGGCGGCCTCGTCGCGAACCGCAGTCTCCGCGATGGGCACCTTGACGGGGATGCCCTGGCCCGCGAGGAACCGTTGGATCTGCTCGAGCTTGGACCCTGAGCGGACGATCACAGCCATCTGCCCGTACCCGATGCCGCCGAGCAGGCGGGAATCCTGGATCCGGTGGGCGAGATAGCGCAGCTCGTGGAGCGATGAGTGCAGCACGTGGGCCTCGACGGCGGGGGCGCTGTCCGCTGCCGCGTCGGGGCGCTCCCGGTGGCCCGGCACCACGAGTCGTCGCGCGGCCTGCCCGCCCGGGATGGCGGAGATCCGCTGCGCGACGCCCTCCCACGCCGCCGCGATCCCGGCCGGGAGCCGGTGTGAGGTGGTCAGGGAGAACTCCGCAAGGGACCCGAGGAGTACGCGCAGGCTCGGCACGAGCTCAGGCCGTGCGCCGCGGAAGCCCTGCACAACGACATCGGGGGCCGCAGTGGCGATGACGTCGCGTCCCTCGCACAGGACAGCGAGGAGCTCGAGGACCGACGGGCTCGATTCCTGGACGTCGTCGACGCAGACCAGCTCGAGCCTCGCGCGCTCTTGGGCGAGCAGGTCCGCGTCCTCCGTGAGGATCATGCGGGCGGTGGTGATGATCCCGGCCGGGTCGAAGGCCTCCGGCATGCGGAGCTCAATGATGTCGCGGTACTCCGCATAGAGCTGGGAGGCGGCAACCCATTCGGGGCGCCCTGCCCGGGCCCCGAGCTGGGCGAGCTCGTCCGGCGTCGTGCCGTATTCGGTGATCCGGTCGAAGAGCTCGCGGACCTCCTGCCTGAAGCCGCGCGTGCCCAGAGCCGCCTCGAACCCCTTCGGCCATGCGGGCCCAACCCCGGAGGCCCGATGGCCCTCGAGGATCTGTTTGACGATCAGGTCCTGCTCGGAGCCCGAGAGGAGCCGCGGTGGGCGGGCGAGCCAGTCGAGGCGCCCCTCGGCACGGGCACGGCGGATGAGGTCGAAGGCATAGGACTGCCACGTTCGCGCCGGGGGCGCGCTCAGGCTGCGGTCAAGCCGCGCGGTAAAGGCGTCGCGGAGCCGAGCCGAAGCAGCTCTCGTGGGGGCAAGCAGCAGGACCCCTGCGGGGTCAACGCCGTCCCGCCTCACTCTCATGACTGAAGACTCGACAAGCACGCGGCTCTTCCCTGTTCCGGGCGCACCCCAGACGAGGATCGGACCGCTTCCCCGCTCGAGTGCGAGCACCTGCTCTTGGTCCGGAGAGGGCACCCAGCTGCGCTCAAGGCGCTGCGCGGCCGGCCCAAGGAGCTCCAGCGTGGTTGCGGAGGCAGGATGCGCGGTCATGGATCGATTCCATCGTCGGGGTCCGACATTTCTCGATGCAGTCGGCCGGCGCCGTGAAGCCGGGTCTCGAGGAGGTCCGCGATCTCCTCGACGGCGTCGAGCTCTTCGTCCGTGGGGGCCCATCTGGCCCGGGCAAGGTCAACGCGCCACGCCCCCCGGCCGGGCTCGCCCCGGAGCGGGGTGCCCTCCGCGAGGTAGTTGTCGAGCGCGCGGGCCTCAAGCGATTCTGGAGCCGCGCCGCTTGCCTTGAGGACGCGCCACCACGCCACCTGACCGCCGTAGTGGGACATGACGGCCCCCACCTGGCGTGGCCCGCCCGAACCAAGCAGCTCGGCCACGTCGCCATAGGCAACGACACGCCCTTCCGGGATGAGCTCGATGACGGCCAGCACCGCATCGACGTACTCCTCCCGCATCGCTCCAGCCTAGTCGGGGGCGCCCACACGATTGTCCAAGCGCGCTGGCGTGCCCCGACGAGAAATGTCGGAGGCCGCGAATAGCGTTGCAGCATGAAGAGCGAAGCCCAGAACCCCCAGCTCCAGACCCCCGCAATCCATAATGCCCAGCCGTGGAACGCTGGGGCCAGGGCGGCCTTCGATCTCGAGACGACAGGACGCAACTCGCGTGCGGCTCGAATCGTCACCGCCAGCATCGTGGTGCTCGCTGCGGACGGCAGCGTCGAGGTCGAACACGAATGGCTCGCCGATCCCGGCGTCGAGATCCCCGCCGAAGCCGCTGAGGTCCATGGAATCACCACCGAGAAGGCCCGTTCGGAGGGTCGGCCTGCCGGGGAGGTGGTGGGCGAGGTCGCCTCCACGCTCCAGGATCTCTTCGATCGCGGGGTGCCTGTCGTGGCCTTCAATGCCTCGTACGACTTCACGGTCATGGCGGCGGAGTGCGCGCGGCACGGCATCTCCCAGCTCACGCGATTCCCCGTCCTGGATCCGTACGTCATCAACAAGCAGGTCGAGAGGTTCCGCAAAGGCAAGCGCACCCTCGGAGCCCTGTGCGAGCAGTACGGCGTGATCCTCACGGACGCACACAGCTCGGGCGCGGACGCGCTCGCCGCAGCGCAGCTGTTGGACGCCATGGTCACGCGCTTCCCCGAGCTCGACAGGCCTGCGGCCCATCTCCACCGCAACCAGATCGATTGGTCGGCCGCCCAGGCCGCCGACTTCCAGTCGTACCTCCGCCGGACCAAGCCCACCGCCGTCGTGGAGGGTGACTGGCCGGTGCTCCTCCCGCACGACGCCGGTCAGGCTGGCTTCTAGCCTTCGTCCTCCGGGCTGCTCGGGACCGGTCACCATCCGCGCTGCATTGCAGCCTGCTGCAGCGACGGAGGATCAACTGAGAGTGAGATCACACAGCGGCGTGGGAACTTCCGCATTCTGCAGGCGTGTTCATGGATTCCGTTCCGACGCCTAGCCTGATTCAGATGAGGGAGTGGTCGAGATGGGCCGCCGAAGAATCTTCGATGATTGTGGCAATATTTCGGAATGTGTTCTCCGTCTATGCCCAAAGTGCCAGTAGCTCATAATGGTATGCAGCCCAGACGTCCCACCGTGCCGATCGCACGGTACACGCGCGCGTCCTGCATTCACATCAGAAAGCGATGGCTCTCCATGAAGCTCAAAGCACCCAAGTGGCTCACGGTCGCACCCGTCGCGGCCGTACTCGCCCTCACGCTGGCCGCCTGCGGCGGCGCAACGACGTCGTCGTCCGGCACTCCGACCAATGCTCTCCAGGGCAGCGACCAGCAGGCCCTCGACAAGTACACGACCGCGTCGGTGACCCCAGTCGACAAGATCGACACCTCGAAGCTCGGCCTCATCACGCCCGGCACCATCAAGGTCGGCACGCTCTCCGACGCGCCGCCGAACATCTTCATCGACAAGGACGGCAACTTCACGGGGTACGACAACGAGCTCCTGAAGGCCATGGCCGCCAAGCTCGGCCTCAAGGTCGAGTTCGTCTCGACGAAGTTCCAGAGCCTCCTCGCCCAGGTCAAGACGAAGCAGTTCGACATGGGCTCGTCGTCGATCTCCACCACGGACGCACGCCGCGAGACGGTTTCCTTCACCAACGGATATGACTTCGGCTACATGGCCATCGTCACGAAGGACGGCGCGAAGGTGAAGACTTTCGACGACCTCAAGGAGGGCGTCCGCATCGGCGTTGTCCAGGGCACCGTTCAGGACGACTTCGTCACGAACACGCTTAAGCTCGAGCCCGTGCGGTTCCCCGACTACAACACCGTCTACGCCAATGTGAAGAGCGGACAGATCGACGCGTGGGTCGCCCCGTCGCAGCAGGCCGAGGGCCAGGTCAAGTCCGGTGACGGCACGGTCATCGCTCAGAAGAAGGTCAACACCCAGAACTTCACTGCTTACGCTGTGGCCAAGGAGAACCAGCCCCTCATCGACGCGCTCAACTCGGCGCTCGATGCGGTGATCGCCGATGGCACGTGGTCCAAGCTGACCGCACAGTGGTACTCGGACCGCCCCACCCTGAAGGAGCAGACTCCCGAGGGCTGGAAGCCGGGCAGCAAGGCCGTCCAGGT
The DNA here is from genome assembly GCF_030908215.1 of Sinomonas sp. ASV486. Classification (GTDB taxonomy): domain Bacteria; phylum Actinomycetota; class Actinomycetes; order Actinomycetales; family Micrococcaceae; genus Sinomonas; species Sinomonas puerhi. The sequence continues at coordinate 92,012 of NZ_JAVFJK010000008.1, forward strand.
CAGTACTGCCAAGTAGTCGGTCGCACCCACCTAGCCGACAGACAGGCGCCCCATGGATTACCTGACCAAACTCGGAGAGACCTTCTTTGACTGGAAGGTCATCGGCGAGGTCCTGCCTGCCCTCTTCACGGTCGGCCTGCCGAATACGCTCGTGCTCGCACTCTCCTCAGGGATCATCGGCACGGTGCTCGGCATGCTGCTCGCACTGATGGGGATCGCGCGAAATCCAGTAGCGCGATGGATCGCCCGGGGGTACACGGACATCTTCCGTGGACTGCCGGCGATCCTCACCATCCTCGCTATCGGCCTCGGCTTCGGCCCGATCGTCCGTGAGCTGACTGGGATCTCGAGCCCTTATCCGATGGGCGTCGCTGCGCTCTCCCTCATCTCCTCGGCATACATCGGCGAGATCTTCCGCTCGGGCATCCAGAGCGTCGAGAAGGGCCAGCTCGAGGCTGCGCGCGCGCTCGGATTCGGCTACGGGCCGTCCATGCGGATGATCGTCGTGCCGCAGGGTGTGCGACGCGTGCTGCCGGCACTGGTGAACCAGTTCATCTCCCTGATCAAGGACTCCTCGCTTGTCTTCACCCTCGGGCTTCTCGCCTCCGAGCGGGAGATCTTCCAGATCGGCCAGGACGAGGCAGCTCGCACGGGCAACCTCTCCGGCTACGTCGCGGCGGCGATTTTCTATCTGGCCATGACCATCCCGTTGACGCATCTCGTGAACTGGATCGACGCCCGCCTGCGGACCGGGAGGTCCAAGAACCGCGCCGAGAAGGCAGAGCCGGACGAGGCCGCAGCCATCCTCGGGAAGGGAGCCAAGTCATGAGCCAGTTCTCCTCTGGATCCCTCGAGGCCAAAGGCATCCACCTCGCGTTCGGAAGCAACAAGGTTCTGCGTGGCATCGACCTCACCGTCCCTGCTGGCACAACGGCCTCCGTCATCGGCCCCTCGGGCTCGGGGAAGTCAACGCTCCTGCGCGTGATGAACCGGCTCATCGAGCCCGATGCCGGGGACATCCTTCTTGACGGCAAGTCCGTGCTGAAGGACAGCCCCGACGAGCTGCGCCGGCGTATCGGCATGGTCTTCCAGCAGTTCAACCTTTTCCCCCACAAGAGCGTGGGAGAGAACGTTGCGTTCGCCCTGCGCAAGCTCCGCAGAATGCCCAAGGAGCAGGCTCGCGACGAGGCGCTCGCCCAGCTTGACCTCGTGGGGCTCAAGCACAAGGCGGACGTGCGGCCGGCCACCCTCTCGGGTGGCCAGCAGCAGCGGGTCGCCATCGCACGGGCGCTGGCGATGAAGCCGGAGGTCATGTTCTTCGACGAGGCCACGTCCGCTCTGGACCCCGAGCTCGTCAAGGGCATCCTCGCGCTCATGACCGACCTCGCCAAGGGCGGTATGACCATGGTGGTTGTGACTCACGAGATGGGCTTCTCGCGGAACGTCTCGGACACGGTGTCCTTCATGGACGGCGGCGTCGTCGTCGAGTCCGGGGCGCCAGAGAAGCTCTTCGACAGCCCGCAGACCGACCGGCTCAAGCGCTTCCTGTCCGACGTGCTCTAGAAGCGCAGCGTCGGAGCTTCCGCTCCACGCACGACGGCGGGGTCCCCACTTGCGGGGGACCCCGCCGTCGTCCGTGCCGGCTCCAGCGGGACCGTGCCCTATAACGGGAGGCCCCCGGCGCCCTTGAGGTCGCGCATGACAATCGTCGAGGTGAGCTTCGCGACGCCCGGCAGAGCGGCGAGGTGCTCGTCGTAGAGGCGCTGGTACGCGGGCAGATCGGCGGCGACGCAGCGCAGGAGGTAGTCGGGGTCGCCGAAGAGCCGGTACCCCTCGACGATCTGCGGCTCGGCCACGACGGCGTCCTCGAAGGCGCGGATGCGCTCCTGGGAGGTCTCGCGCAGGGTCACGAAGACCATCGCCCCGAACCCTAGCCCGACCTTCGCGGGATCGACCTCCGCCCGATAGCTGCGGATCACCCCAGACGACTCGAGGTCCTTGAGCCTGCGGTGGCACGGTGCCACGGTCAGGCCGACCTCGGATGCCAACGCCGTCGCCGTCATCCGCCCGTCACGCTGGAGGGTACGCAAAATACTCTTGTCGATTGCGTCGATCACGATAGGAATCTATCCCAAGATCGATTCCGAGGCGAGAAATTGGTGAGCACTTCTCGGGGCAAGATTCGTACTCTTGCAGCATGGATCTGACCCCGCTGCTCGGCTTCGCCGCCATCTCCCTCACGCTCGCGCTCACCCCGGGCGCGGACTGGGCATACACCATTGCCGCGGGTCTCCGCCCCGGCTCCCCGGCGCCGTCGATCGCGGGGCTGTGCGCGGGATACGTGGTGCACACGGCCCTGGTCGCGATGGGGCTCGGAATGCTGCTCGCTGCACGGCCCGATCTGGTCTCCATGCTTTCCATCGCCGGGGCGGTGTACCTGGTCTGGCTAGGAGTTACGACGACGCGTGGCTGGCGTCGGGCAGGATTCACCGGGGGCGGGGCGACGCTGCCCTCGGGGGAGGCGCTCGACGCCGCCGTGCGCACCCCGGGTCCCATGGTCGACTTCCTCAAGGGCCTCGGCACGAGCGGGATCAATCCCAAGGCACTGCTGCTGTTCGCGGCAGTCATGCCGCAGTTCGTGCGCACCGGCTCGCCGATGCCAGTCGTCGCCCAGACCACGGCGATGGGGCTCACCCATCTCGCGTTCACCATCGTGGTCTACACCCTCGTGGCGGTGGCAGCGCGCCGACTCCTGGCCGCCAAGCCGAAGCGGGCGCAGATCGTGACGCTCGTGAGTGGGGTGCTCATGCTCGGCATCGGCGGCGGGCTGCTCGCCGAGCAGGGCGCGGCCCTGATCGGGACGCTCGCATAGGCGCCAGAGACCCCACAACCGGCTGCCAGAGACCCCACAACGCCGAAAGGTGACCCGCGTCGGGTAGGCACGACGCGGGGTCACGTATCAGCGACTGGGGGTCACCTATCAGCGATGCGGGGTCACGTATCAGCGACGCGGGGTCACGTGTCAGCGACGCGGGGTCAGGTCCTACGCGCCCGGGAGGGCCGCCGCGGCAGCCCGGGCCGCGGCCGGGAGCGCATCGAAAATGCGGGTCATCGCGGCGTCGTCGTGGGCGGCGGAGAGGAACCAGGCCTCGAAGACGCTCGGCGGCAGGTACACACCGGAGTCGAGCATCGAATGGAAGAAGGGACCGTAGCGGAACGCCTCCTGGGCCTGCGCGTCAGCGTAGTTGTGCACGCCGCGCTCGGACGTGCCGAACGCGACGGAGAACAGGTTGCCGGCCCGCTGGATCGAGTGGTCGACCCCCTCGGCAGACAGTGCCGCCGAGACGGCCGCCGAAAGGTCTGCCGCCCGCGCATCGATGTGCGCGTACACGGCATCGGTGGCCAGACGCAGGGTCGCGACACCCGCAGCCATCGCCACCGGGTTTCCGGACAGCGTGCCGGCCTGGTACACCGGCCCCAGCGGCGCCAGATAATCCATGATCGATGCGCGGCCGCCGAGGGCCGCGACGGGCATGCCGCCGCCGATCACCTTGCCGAAAGTGAACAGGTCCGGGGCCCACCCCTCATGCTGGCCCGTGAGGCCCCAGTAGCCCGCGGATCCCACCCGGAAGCCGGTGAGGACCTCGTCCATGATGAAGAGCGCGCCGTGCTCGGCGGTGATCCGGCGCAGGCCCTCGTTGAAGCCCTCCCTGGGAGCGACGACGCCCATGTTTGCCGGTGCGGCCTCGGTGATGACCGCCGCGATGCGCGACCCGTGCTCGGCGAAGGCTGCCTCGACAGCGGCGAGGTCGTTGTACGGCAGGACGAGGGTCTCGGCGGCGGTGGCAGCGGTGACGCCCGCGGACCCCGGCAGCGCGAGCGTCGCGACTCCGGAGCCCGCCGCTGCGAGCAGCGAGTCGACGTGCCCGTGGTAGCAACCCGCGAACTTCACGACGACATCGCGGCCGGTATACCCGCGTGCGAGGCGGATCGCGGTCATTGTCGCCTCGGTACCGGTGGAGACCATACGTACCCGCTCGACGGCCCCGACCCGCCCGATCAGGAGCTCAGCCAGCGCAGCCTCGTCCGGCGTGGAGGCGCCGAAGGACAGCCCGCGGTCCACGGCCGCGTGGACGGCCTCGAGGACCTCCGGCACGGCATGGCCCAGGAGTGCGGGACCCCACGAGCACACGAGGTCCGTGTACTCCCGTCCGTCCGCGTCGGTCACGTACGGACCCTTCGCGGAAACGAGGAAGCGAGGCGTCCCTCCCACGGAACCGAACGCGCGAACGGGCGAGTTCACCCCTCCCGGCATGAGCAAGCGGGCACGGGCAAAGAGGTCCTCGGACGTGGTCATGCCCCCATTCTTCCATCCAGCGGAGGGCGCGACGGCAGCGCGCGGCGAGTGACCGCCGTCGTGCGTGCCGCCCCAACGCGCACGACGCCGGCCCTCGCCTTCGCGGCCGACGTTGCCCTACGCGAGCAGGTCCGCCACGAGGGGTGCGACCTTGGTGCCGAAGAGCTCGATGCTCTTCATCATGGCGCCGTGCGAGAGTGTCCCGTTGGAGTACTTGAGGTCGAATCGCTCGGTGCCGAGGGCCTTGTGCGTGTCCGCGATCTTGCGTGCCACCGTCTCGGGCGAGCCCACATACAGGGCCCCCGGACGCGATGCCTGGGAGTTGAACTCGGTACGGCTGCCGGGGCCCCACCCGCGTTCCTCGCCGAGGCGGTTGCGCATCGCAAGCCAGTGCGGGAAGAGCTCCTCGCGGGCTTGCTCGTCGGTGTCCGCTATGTGCCCGGGCGAGTGCGTCGCGAGCATCGTGTAGGCCTGCTTGAACTTCTCGAGCGAGCGCTTGTACAGCTCGACGTAGGGCGCGAAGCGCGCGGGCTCGCCGCCGATGATCGCGAAGCTCACGGGGTAGCCGTACTGCGCGGCCCGGACCACCGACTGCGGCGTGCCGCCCACGCCGATCCATGTCCTCAGGAGCCCGTCCTCGAGGTGCGGATAGGCCGTGAGTCCGTTGATGGGCCCGCGGTGGCGGCCCTCCCAGCGGACCGGGTTCTGGGAACGGACGCGGTCGAACAGCTCGAGCTTCTCCTCGAACAGCGTCTCGTAGTCTTCGAGATCGAAGCCGAAGAGCGGGAACGACTCGATGAACGAGCCCCTGCCGAGGATGACCTCGGCGCGGCCGTTCGAGACAGCGTCAAGCGTCGAGAACCGCTGGAAGACACGGACGGGATCGTCCGAGGAGAGGACAGTGACCGCCGAGCCGAGCCGGATGTTCTCCGTCTTCGACGCAATCGCCGACAGGACCACCTCCGGCGCGGAGACGGCGAAGTCCTTGCGGTGATGCTCGCCGACGTCGAACGAGTAGAGGCCCACCTGATCGGCGAGGACGCCTTCCTCGACGACGTCGCGGATCACCTGGGCGTGCGGCTTCGGCTCACCGTCGGGGCCGAGCCCGACGTCGCCGAACGTGTTGAGGCCGAGAAGGACCGGGGTGTGCCCGTCATCTGCATGCATATGCATTCAAACCGCGAGGCTCGCTGCTTCATTCCCTCCCGGTTGCACCGGTGCCCCGCTCAGGCCTCCTTGAGCCAGCCTGCGATCTCCGGCGCCCAGTACGTGAGGACCATGTTCGCGCCCGCCCGGCGGATCCCCAGGACGGACTCCAGGATGGATGCCTTCCGGTCGATCCACCCGCGTGCGGCCGCCGCCTCGATCATCGAGTACTCCCCCGAGATCTGGTATGCGGCAACGGGGACCGGGCTCATGGCGGCGACGTCGGCGAGGATGTCGAGGTAGCTCATGGCCGGCTTGACCATGACCATGTCCGCGCCCTCCTCAAGGTCCAGCTCAACCTCGAGGAGCGCCTCGCGGCGGTTCGCGGCGTCCATCTGGTACGTGCGGCGGTCGCCCTGCAGCTGCGAATCGACGGCCTCGCGGAACGGCCCATAGAACGCCGAGGCGTACTTGGCGGCGTAGGCGAGAATCGAGACATCATGGCGGCCGGCGGCGTCGAGCGCCTGGCGGATCACGGCAACCTGGCCGTCCATCATGCCGCTCGGCCCGAGCACGTGGGCGCCCGCCTCAGCCTGCGCCACCGCCATCTGCCCGTAGATCTCGAGCGTCGCATCGTTGTCCACGCGGCCCTCGGCATCAAGGACGCCGCAGTGACCGTGATCGGTGAACTCGTCGAGGCACACGTCGCTCATGATCACGAGCGAGTCCCCGACCTCTTCACGCACGGCGCGGATGCCCGCGTTGAGCACGCCGTCGGGGTCGAGCGACGCGGTGCCCTCGGCATCGCGCTCCTCGGGCACGCCGAACAGCATGATCCCGCCCAGCCCCAGCTCAGCGGCCTCGGCCGCCGCGCGCCGAAGCGTGTCCGAGGTGTGCTGGACGACGCCGGGCATCGACTGGATCGGCTGCGGCTCGGTGAGTCCCTCCCGCACGAATGCAGGCAGGATGAGCTCGGCGGGGTGGAGACGCGTCTCGGCGACAAGTCGGCGCAGGGCAGGGGTCTGGCGCAGGCGACGGGGGCGGTGGGTCGGGAAGCTCATGGCGTGACTTTCAGGATCGAGGTGGGTCAGGGATTGAGCGAACGGGCGATCGCGTCCACGATGCCTGCAGGGGACGGAGCCGAGGCGGTCGTCGCAGCCGGAATGCCGAGCCGCTCCAGCTCGGCGGCGGTCGGCTCGCCGATCGCGATGAGTCGGGTCTTCTCGAGTGGATGGAGCACGTCGTGGATCCGCCGGGCTGCGCTCGGCGACGCGGCGAGGATCGCGTCGAGACTCCCCGCCGCCAGCTCGTCGTTGGCCTCGTCGGGGGAAAGCACGACGGCGCGCGCTTCCTGCCCGGCCTGCTCACCAGCAGCGAGACTCGTCACGAGACGCCGTTCGGGGTTCGCGGGATAGTCCACCGTACTGTATGCCGTGACCGTCTCGACCGACCAGCCGCGGGCGTCCAGTCCCTCGGCCAGAGTCGGGGCCGCGAGGTTGCTCTGCGGAATGAGCACCCGGGTGATGCCCGCACCGTCGCCGCCCGCGGCCCCCGCGTCGTCCGCGTACGCCCAGAGCTCGACGAGTCCCTCGGCGGACTGCCTGCCTGCCGGAGCGAGGTCCACGCGGAGGCCCTCGGCCTCCAGCACGCGGCGCGAACTGGGGCCGATCGTGGCGATCCGCACCCCTGGCGGTACGAGCGCCGGAAGCCCGACGCCTCGCGTGGCCGCGACCTCCTTGAGGGCGCGCACGGTCGTGATGCTCGAGATGACGAGCCACCCGTACTCCCCCGCCGCGAGCCGGTCGAGGGCCGCGGACAGCAGGGCCTGATCCGGGGCACGCTCGAAGTCGATCATGGGCAGCAGCAGCGGCTCCGCGCCCGCCTCAGCCAGCGCCGCTGCCATGGCCCCGGCACGGTCTGGGCTGCGGGTCAGCAGTACCCTTCGGCCCGCGAGAGGTGACCCCGCATCGCCGGGACGTGACCCCCGGCCACTGAGACGTGACCCCGCATCGCTGAGGGGTGACCCCCCATCACTGGGATCTGACCCCGCATCGCTGGGAGGTGACCCCGCATCGCTGGGAGGTGACCCCGCATCGCTGGCGGCCATCAGGCGCGCAGGTCTGCGAGGTCCGCGGCGCCCTGTGCCAGCAGCTCCTCGGCCAGCTCGATGCCCAGAAGGGTCGCGCCGACCTCGGTCAGGCCGTCGGTGGCCCGCGCGAGGCGCAGCGACTTCGTGCCGTCCACCGCGCACACCACGGCCTCGAGTCGGAGCATGCTCCCCTTGCGCCGGGCGAAGGCACCGACGGGTGCCGCACAGCCGGCTTCGAGGCGGGCCAGGAGCGCGCGTTCGGCCGTTACGGCGAGACGGGTATCGGCGTCCTCGATCGCAGCGAGCGCGTGCGCGAGTACGCCCTGAGCGGCAGAGGCGCCGCTCGCGGCACCGCCGTGCGCAGGCCGTTCGGGGGCGTCCTCGATGCGGCACTCGACTGCCAGAGCGCCCTGCCCGGGCGCCGGCAGCATGACTTCGGGCTCGAAGTGCTCGGTGACCACGTCCGTGCGGCCCAGACGGGCCAGCCCGGCGCCGGCGAGGACGACGGCGTCGAGGTCGCCTGGCGCCTCAGATGCGTTGCCCGGGAGTCCGGGAACCCGGCCCAGTCGCGTGTCGACATTGCCGCGGATGTCGAGGACCTCGAGGTCGGGCCGGAGGGCCCGCAGCTGGGCGGCGCGCCGTGGCGACCCGGTGCCGATCCTGGCGCCGGAGGGCAGCTCGGCGAGGGTGAGCCCGTCGCGGGCGCACAGCACGTCGCGGTGGTCGGCACGGACCGGGACAGCCGCGATGGACAGCCCGGGCGCGCCGGCGGTGGGAAGGTCCTTGAGCGAGTGGATCGCCACATCACACCGGTCCGCGAGGAGCGCTTCGCGCAGCGCCGCGACGAACACCCCGGTCCCGCCGAGGGACGCGAGGGATCCGGTCTTGACGTCACCCTCCGTGCGGATGCGCACGAGCTCGGTCGTGAAGCCTCCCACGGCTGAGAGCAGGTCGGCGGTCTGCTGCGACTGGGTCAGGGCGAGCGCGCTCCCGCGCGTTCCGATGCGAACGGACATGCTCAGGCCTCGGTACCCGGTGCGCTTGTGCCCTGCCGCTCGGCCGTGGCGTCCGGGTACGCATCGTGGGTCGCGCCGAGCACGGTGCTCTCCCCTGTGCCCGCTTCCGCGATCACCGGCTTGGCTCCGCGGAAGTTCTCGCAGCAGCCCGGGCGGCACACGTCGTACCAGGGGCCGAGGTCGGTCGCGTGCGGCCGCTGGGCCAGGTTTCGGTCCACGGTGCGCTCGCTGATGAGCTTCACGAGGCCACTCACGAACTCGCGGTGGACGCCCGGCGTCGGAACGCGGACGGCCTCGATCCCGAGCTCACGGCACTTGTCGAGCGCCTCGGTGTCAAGGTCCCAGACGACCTCCATGTGGTCGCTCACGAAGCCGAGCGGAACGATGACGGTCCCCTTGACAGCCTGCGTCCCCCCGCCGCCCACAGCGATGGCGTCGAGATGGTCGTTGATGTCCGGCTCGAGCCAGGGGATGTGCGGGGCACCCGAGCGGGACTGGTAGACGAGGTCCCAGGCCACGTGGGGAGCCACGGCGGCCATGATGGCGCGGGCGTTCGCGAGGTGCTGCGCCACGTAGGCGGAGCCTCCCTCGAATTCGCGGAGTTCGCCCTCCGAGCGGCCGGCGGCCTCGGCATCACGGGTCGGGATCGAGTGGGTCGAGAAGAGCACGCGGATCTCGGAGTCGCGCGAGCCGTCGGCGGCGCCGAGCGCCTCCCTCACGGTCTTCAGGCCCGCCGAGGTCCCCTCGACGAAGGGCGCCACGAAGCCGGGGTGGTCGAAGTACTGCCGGATCTTGTCCACGCGCAGGCGGCCGGCCAGACCGGTCTCCGTCAGCGCGACGCCGATGTCCTCGCGGTACTGGCGGCAGCTCGAGTAGCACGAGTACACACTCGTGGTGAGCATGAGGACCTTGCGGTGCCCGGCGTCGTAGATGTCCTGGAGTGTCTGGGGGATGTAGGGGTCCCAGTTGCGGTTGCCCCAGTACACAGGCAGGTCGATGCCCTGCGCCGCGAGTTCGGCCTCGAGCGCGGCCTTGAGGGCGCGGTTCTGGGCGTTGATGGGGCTGATCCCGCCGAACGCGCGGTAGTGGTGGCTCACCGCTTCGAGGCGCTCGTCAGGGATGCCGCGGCCGCGGGTCACGTTGCGCAGGAACGGCAGGACGTCGTCCTGGCCCTCGGGTCCGCCGAAGGACGCGAGCAGGATCGCGTCGTACTCGGCGGGCTCTGCACGGCCGGCCTCGGTGACCGGATTCGGCGCAACGCTGACGGCGATAGGTGCGACGGCGCCGTCGACCGTGATCTGGACGGTATCCCCAGAGGTCGAGGCGCTCACGCGAGGACCTCGGCGACCTCGGCGGGCGAGATGCGGCGCCCGGTGTAGAAGGGGACCTCCTCGCGGACGTGGTTGCGGGCGTCTGTGTAGCGCAGGTGGCGCATCATGTCGACGAGGTCGACGAGCTCGGGCGCCTCGAGGGCGAGGAGCCACTCCCAGTCGCCGAGGGCGAATGCCGAGACCGTGTTGGAGAGGACCTGCGGGAAGTCACGGCCGAGCATGCCGTGGTCGCGCAGCATGCGGGAGCGCTCCTCGGCGGGCAGGAGGTACCACTCGTACGAGCGCACGAAGGGGTAGACGGTGAGCCATGTGCTCGGCTCGACGCCGCGGGAGAACGCCGGGGTGTGGCTCTTGGAGAACTCGGCCTCGCGGTGCACGCCCATCGCGGACCAGACGATCTCGGTCTCCGCGAAGAGGTCGCTGCGGCGGATGTCACGCACGGCCTGCTGGAGGGCCTCGGGCACCGGGCCGTGCAGCCAGACCATGATGTCCGCATCGGCGCGCATCGCGGAGACGTCGTAGGCGCCGCGCAGGGTGACGCCGCCGTCGGCAAGGCGGGCAACGAGCGCCTCGAAGTCGGTCACCGCGCTGCCGCTCGGCGCGGCGGCGTCCGGGACGCGGCAGAACACGGTCCAGAGGGTGAAGAACTGCGTCTCTCCGGCACCCTCGTCCTGGCCCGCAGCTTTAGTGACAGATTCGACAGAAGTGTGGCTCATGGTGACCAGTGTGCTCCTTCGGCAACAGCATTTCGAAATTCAGATGTTCTACAGGGTGTAGAAGTGACGAACATCATGCGGGCATTCCTCGATCGAGGCTTCCCGCGAGCCCGATCGCCTGGGCGCGGGCGTCTGGGACAACGGCGGCGAGGCCGTTCCCCGCGGCCCATCCGCCCACCACGGCAAGACCCTGCTGCGCGCCGATGAGCTCCCGGATCTGGGTGACCCGTTCCCTGTGTCCCACGGTCGCGAAGGGAAGGGCCCCCTGCCAGCGCACCACGTCCCAGCCGAGGACGTCCTCGGCCGAGAGCGCCACGCTCAAGAGCGTCGAGGCGTCGCGGAGTGCTGCGGCGAAGAGCTCGTTGTCGGTCTCAGGCCCGGGGCCGATGCCGGCCACGCCCTGGACCGGATCCCCCGCGCGCCCGTAGGAAAGCCGGACGACGTGCGTGCCAGGGCCCGCCGCCTCGGCGAGCCACTCCCATTTCGCGGTCGCGTGCGTGAGCGCCTTGGCCTCGATGCCGGCCACCTGCGGGGCTACGAGGACCCCCGTGCCGCGGGGACGTGCGTCCAGCGCGGGACAGTCGAGCACGAACGTGACGAGCTTGACCTCGGGTCCGGGCACCGGCTCGTGGCCCGCGAGCGCGGGAACGGCGTCGGAGAGGAGTTCGACGGCCGCGGGCCCGTCGAGGGCCACGACCACGAGATCGGCCTCGTACACCGTCTCCGGCAGCGGCGCCGCCTCCTCGGTGTCGATCTGGGGACGGACGACGGCGCCCACCCGCCAGAGCGGCCGGCCGTCGGCTCCCGTGGTGCGGTCCAGCCGCTCCACCCGTTCGTCAGGGACGAGCCTCACGCCGTCGTCCGTGAGCCGTCCGACGAGAGCCGTGATGATCCGGTTCAGTCCGCCCCGGATGCCCGCAACGGCGGAGCCGGCCTTGCGCCCTCGGGAGGCCCCGCGCTGGGCCGAGACGGCGGCGGCGAGGGAACCCTTCTCTGCCATGAGCCGGCGGAGTCCGGGGGCCACCATGTCGGCGTCGAGCGCCGCGGGGTCCGCGGAATGGACGCCTCCCACCACCGGGGCCACGAGCCGTTCGAGCACGCGCCGGCCCATGCGGACCCGCACGAGGTCGGCGACGCTCGCCTGCCGCCGCGGCTCGCGCACGGGAAGCACGCGGTCGAGGGACGCCCGGGCGGAGCCCCAGAAGCCGAGGGCAGCGCGGACCTCGGGGTCCCAGGGGTTGGCGGGGATGCCGAGGACGCCGGTCTTGGGAAGCTCCTGCGGGCCATCGGGAAGCAGAACCCACGCGCCGGACGGGTGGGGCGGAACCACGTCGCCGTCGAGCCCAATCTCGTCCACGAGCGTCCGGACCGCGTCCGTACGCGTCGCGAAGGACTCTGCGCCGCTGTCGAGGACCAGTCCGGCCACCTCGTGCTCGCCGATGCACCCACCCCAGCGCCCGCTTGCCTCGAGCACGGTCACCCCCAGGCCCGCGCGTCTGAGCTCGAGCGCGGCGACAAGCCCCGAGATTCCTCCGCCCACGACGATCGCGCTGTAGGGCCGCGCAGGGACGGCTCCGTTGCCCTCCATCAGGACGTGCCCTTTCGTCAGTAGGTGATCGAGTGGACGAGCTCGACCACTCGCGTCAGCACCTCGGGATCGGTCTCCGGAGGGACGCCGTGCCCGAGGTTGACCACGTGGCCCGGCGCCGAGGCACCCGCGCGGACGACGTCGCGCACGTGCGCCTCGAGCACGTTCCACGGGGCCGCGAGGAAGGCAGGGTCAATGTTCCCCTGCAGCACCACGCGCCCGCCAAGCCGGCGGTTCGCCTCGTGCAGCGGCAGGCGGTAGTCCACGCCGACCGCGTCGACACCGACCTCGTACATAGCCCCGAGGAGCTCGGACGTGCCCGTGCCGAAGTGGACGAGCGGTGCCCCGAGGTCGCGCACGTGGTCGAGGGCCTGCGACGAGTACGGCGCGGCATGGCGGCGGTAGTCCTCGACGCCGAGCGATCCCGCCCAGGAGTCGAAGAGCTGGCCAGCCGAGGCGCCCGCCTCGATCTGGGCCCGCAGGAACCGTCCCGACGCGTCGGCGGTCCAGGCCATGAGCGCGGCCCACGTCCCGGGGTCGCCGTGCATCATCGTGCGGGGCCCGAGGTGGTCCCTCGATGGGCGGCCCTCGACCATGTAGGCAGCAACCGTGAAGGGCGCGCCCGCGAAGCCGATGAGCGGCGTCGTGCCCAGCTCGGCGATGGTGAGGCCGACGGCCTCGCGGATCGGCTCGAGCGCCGCGTCCGTGAGGCGCGGGAGCGCGGCCACGTCCGCCTCGGAGCGGATCGGGCTGGCGAGCACGGGGCCGACGCCCGGGACGATGTCGACGTCGACGCCGGCGAGCTTGAGGGGGATGACGATGTCCGAGAAGAAGATGGCCGCATCGACGTCGTGGCGGCGCACGGGCTGGAGCGTGATCTCTGCCGCGAGGTCGGGGCGGAGGCACGACTCGAGCATGCCGACCCCCTCACGGGCCTTGCGGTACTCGGGGAGCGAGCGGCCTGCCTGGCGCATGAACCACACAGGCTTCCGGCTCGGCCTGCCCCCGCGGTATGCGGTGATGAGCGGCGACTGCGCCGTCCGTCCGTCCTTGAGCGGGTGGTCCTGGCTGAGTGTCATGGCCCGATTGTCTCAAACGGCCCCCACGCCGTTGGCGACAACGTGTCACAGCGAGCCGCGTTTTCTACACAGGAACGAAAAGCTATGATGACAGGGCTGTGGTTGTTTTCTCCCTCTCGGCGACGCACGCCGATATTGACCTTGAGACCGTTGCCCAATTGAGCACCGGTGCTGCCACCGTGGCCGCAGACGCCACCGCATCCCCCGCCCTCAACGGCGCCGTGGTGCTGGCCACCTGCAACCGCTACGAGATCTACGCCGAGGCCCGGGGCCCCGAAGAGCTCGAGGCAGCGCGCTCGGCGCTCCTGACCGAGATCAGCGCCCGAAGCGGCCTGCCGCACGAGACTGTCTCGGGGGCCTTCGCTCTCGCGCACGGCCGCGACGTGACGCGGCATCTCTTCGCCGTGAGCTCGGGGCTCGACTCGGCGGTCGTGGGCGAACGCGAGATCGCCGGGCAGGTGCGCCGCGCCCTCATTTCCGCCCAGGAGCACGGCACCGCAAGCCCGTCCCTCGTCAGGCTCTTCCAGACGGCGTCGAAGACGGCCAAGGAGGTCGGAACGCAGACTGCTCTCGGAAGCCGGGGCCTCTCGATCGTCTCGGTCGCCCTCGATCTCGCGGCGGACATCGCAGAGGTGCCGGCGTGGTCCGGCAAGAAGGCCGTATTGTTCGGCACTGGCGCCTATGCCGGGGCAACCATGGCGCTCCTCAAGGAGCGCGGCGTCGAGCAGGTCTCCGTCTACTCCGCCTCGGGCCGTGCACAGGAGTTCGCGGCCGCCCGGGGCGCCTCCGCCGTGACGTCCCGCGACCTGCCTCAAGCCATCGCCGAGGCGGACGTGCTCATCGGCTGCAGCGGTTCCGACAATGCTATGGAGGCCGTCGAGCTCGCCGCGATCCGCGAAGACTCGGCGCAGCAGCTCATCGTCATCGACCTCGCCCTCACCCACGACTTCGACCCTGCCGTCGGTTCCCTCGACGGCGTCGAGCTCATCACCCTCGAGTCCGTGCGGCTCGCAGCCCCCGAAGAGCAGACCGAATCCCTTGCCCAGGCCAGCGCGATCGTCTCCGCGGCAGCGGCCGACTTCGACGCCGAGCGCCAAGCCCGCCAGGCAGACGCCGCCATCGTGGCCCTGCGCCGGCACACCATGGCCGTTCTGGACTCCGAGATCGAGAAGGTGCGCGCCCGTCATGGCTGCACCGCTGCGGCCGAAGAGGTCGAGTTCGCCATGCGGCGCATGGTCAAGCAGCTGCTCCACACTCCGACCGTCCGTGCGAGGCAGCTCGCCGCCGAGGGACGGGAGGGCGAGTACCTCGCGGCCCTCGAGGCGCTCTACGGCATCAGCGTGGCGATCCCCGGGATGATCTCGGCTCCTGACGAGTCCGCGCAGTCCTCCGTCGCCCCGGGCCCCGCGGGAGCGACCGCCGGGGAAGGCCGGGGCGCCACAGACGGCGCCGACGCCGAGGACTGCCCGGTCGACCATACCCGCACCGGCTGACCCTCTCCCAATGTCAACGGGAGCGTCTGCGGTCGTGTCCCGGGGTAGCCGCGCGCACATCCGCTTTGGCCCCAGGACCCTCGTTCGGCACTAGGCGAACGTCCGCGCACGACGGCGAGTGCTCGCCGTCGTGCGCCCCGAACCCGGCACGGGTGGGGACCCCCAGATCAGTAGACGGGCTGCGCAGGATCCACGTCACGGACCCAGGCGAGCACACCGCCGTCGAGGTGCTTGACGTTCGAGAAGCCGGCGTCAAGCGCCGCGGCGAGGACGTTCGCCGATCGGACGCCGCCCTTGCAGTGGAACACGACCTCGCGGTCGCGCGGCACTTCGCCCCACGCCTCTCCGGAGAGCAGGCGCCCCTGCGGGATGAGACGCGCACCGGGAATCGAGACGATCGAGGCTTCCCCCACCTCACGCACGTCGATGAGCTCGAAGTCGCGCAGGCCAGCATCGCGGGCCGCGAGCATCGTGGCCAGCTGCGGGGCCGTCACGGTGCGGTCGGTCCCGGGGGACGCCGCGGGCGCGACGCCGCAGAAGGCCTCGTAGTCGGTGAGCGCGGTGATCGGTGCGGCCTCCGGGTCCTTGGAGACCTTGATTTCGCGCCACGTCGCGGTCAGGGCGTCGTAGAGCTGGACACGGCCGAGCAGAGTCGTGCCGACGCCCGTGATGAGCTTGACCGCCTCGGTGACCATGGACGCGCCGATGGCCGCACAGAGCATGCCGAACACGCCGCCCTCCCCGCACGAGGGAACCGATCCGGCCGGCGGAGGCTCCGGGAAGACGTCACGGTATGTCGGGCCGTACTTCTCCCAGAACACACTGACCTGGCCGTCGAACCGGAAAATGGAGCCCCACACATAGGGCTTGCCCAGGATCGCGGCTGCGTCGTTGACGAGGTATCTCGTGGCGAAGTTGTCGGTGCCGTCGAGGATCAGGTCGTAGCCTTCGAAGATCTCGAGCGCGTTGGACGAGTCAAGATGGACCTCGTGGAGCCGCACGTCCACGTGCGGGTTGAGCTCGAGGATCGCGTCCCGGGCAGATTGGGCCTTCGGCCGGCCCACGCCCGAAACTCCGTGGATGACCTGCCGCTGGAGGTTGGACAGCTCGACCGTGTCGTCGTCGACGATCCCCAGCGTGCCGACACCGGCCGCCGCAAGGTACAGGAGCGCCGGTGACCCGAGGCCGCCAGCCCCCATCACGAGGACCTTGGCATTCTTGAGCCGCCGCTGCCCGATGTCGCCGATCTCGGGGATGATCACGTGCCGCGAGTAGCGCTGCACTTCCTCGGGAGTCAGCTCCGCGGCCGGCTCCACGAGGGGCGGGAGGGACGGTGAGTGAGACGTGGCCATGCCTCCAATCTAGGCCCGATGCGGCCGATGCACCCAGCCGCGCCCACCACGCGGAACATCGCAGATAGACGCCGCGCACGTGACCCGCGGGTAGAGTAGAACTACCGTTTGGGTCACGCTCGATAGGCCCGGACCCCCTGAAAGGCACCGCCAGTGAGCATCGAACCGCGAGCCGCCACAACGCGCTCCCCCAGACTCCCCCGCGACGAGAGGCGGGCACAGCTCCTTGCGGCGGCGCTCGAGGTCTTCGCCGCCCACGGCTATCACGGTGCCGCCATGGACGAGATCGCCGAGACGGCGCAGGTCAGCAAGCCTGTCCTCTACCAGCACTTCCCGTCCAAGCGGGAGCTGTACATCGCGCTCCTCGACAGCCACCTCGCGTCGCTGACCGACATCATGAAGTCGGCCCTCGCCTCGACCACGGACAACCGAGAGCGCGTGAATGCCGTCATCCGCGCGTACTTCGACTTCATCGCCGCCGACGATCAGGCCCACCGGATCGTCTTCCAGTCCGATCTGGTCAACGATGCAGACGTCGCCTCGCGCCTTGAGAAGTTCAACCGCGGCTTCTCCGAGGCTATCGCGGAGGTCATCGCGTCCGATACGAGGCTCCCCCTCGTCGAGGCCCAGATCCTCGGCCGCGGGCTTGCGGGCCTCGCGCAGGTCAGTGCCCGCTACTGGCTTGAGACGTCGAACTCGCTCGACATCGGCGTGGCGGCGGATCTCGTCTCGCGGCTCGCATGGAAGGGAATCTCACGGTTCCCCAAAGAGGCCTAAGGTACTACTAGGCTCGGCCGGCGGGGATTCACAGCCCCGACGGGCGTTTCGTTTCAGACGCCACAACGCAAGGAGTGCTCTTCACGTGGAAGTAAAGATCGGCATCCAGAACATCGGCCGTGAGCTCGTCCTCGAGTCCACGAAGGACGCGGAGGAGGTCGCAAAGCTCGTCTCCGAGGCGATCTCGGGCGGCAAGGAGCTCCGCCTCGAGGACGAGAAGGGCCGTCAGGTGATCGTGCCGGCGTCCGTCATCGGCTATGTGGAGCTCGGCGCACAGGAGACGCGCCGCGTGGGCTTCGGCGCCCTCTGAGCCGGTGGAGACCGTCTGGTCCCTCGTGATCGTGGTCCTCGTGGTTGCGGCGGCCGGCTTCATCGTCTGGTCCCTCGACCACCACCACGACGTGTACGGCATCGTGCTCCCGGTGGGGGCGGCCGTGGCCCTCGCGTGCCTCGTGTGGACGGTGCTCATCTTCGCCGGGACCGGCTACATGGCCGGCCTGACGTGGATGCCGTGGGCGCTGCCCATGGCGGTCGGGATCGTGGCCGCCGTGGCGGTACCGATCGTCGTGGGCCGCCCCCGCACGAAGCACGACGTCGCGCTGCTCACCGAGCTCTTGAAGCGCGGCTAGTCCGTCTCGGACGCCGGAGGGGGGGGGGGGGGGGGGGGGGGCGCCCCCCCCCCCCCCCCCCCCGCCCCCCCCCAGGCGTCCCC
>NZ_JAVFJK010000008.1:109677-224542 GCF_030908215.1 Sinomonas sp. ASV486
TCTGGACGGGCGGCTTGCCCGTCTCGGACGCCGGAGGCGCGCACGCCGGCGCGGAGCAGCCCGCGCCGTCGTGCGCGCCTTCCGCATACCCGGGACCTCTAGCGACCCCAGGGCTGAGCAACCGCGTCGAGTGCCGCGGCCCGCAACGTGCAGCGATCCGCGGCTTCAACGTCCCTGGCCGTGACGACGGACCCGGCATCGTGCGAGGAGAAGCGCAGGATGACCCGGTTGTACCGCCAGTCGAGGTCAGGGTGATGGTTGAGTTCTTCGGCCACCTCCCCGACGGCGGCGATGAATTCGAGCGCCTTGGCCGAAGTGCGCAGCTTGTAGACGATAGCAAGGCCTCCGTCGACATGGCTCCAGCCGACAAGCCTCGCGAGCTCCGCCTCGATCTGTTCCTGTGTCAACGGCTCGTGTGCCATGGACGTCAGCGTAGGCCGGGCGTCCGCCCGAGGGAACAACGGGCATCAGAGGAACTGCGCGCGGCCCTCCATCGGGCTCGAGGCGAGAGCATGCTCGCGCTTGGGGATGCGGCCCGCCTGCGAGGCGAGGCGCCCCGCCGTGACGGCATGGCGGAAGGCGCGGGCCATGCGGACAGGGTCCTGAGCGCGCGTCACCGCGGAGGCCAGCAGCACGGCGTCGCACCCGAGCTCCATCGCGAGCGCGGCGTCCGAAGCCGTCCCGATCCCGGCGTCGAGCACCACGGGCACTCCGGCCCGCGCGACGATGAGCTCAATGTTGTGGGGGTTGAGGATCCCCAACCCGGTCCCGATCGGCGCACCGAGCGGCATGACGGCGACGGCCCCGAGCTGCTCGAGGCGCCGGGCAAGGACGGGGTCGTCGTTCGTGTACGCGAAGACCTTGAAGCCGCGGCCCACGAGCTGCTCGGTGGCATCGGCGAGCTCGATCGGATCGGGGAGGAGCGTCGTCTCGTCCGCGATGACCTCGAGCTTGACCCAGTCCGTCTCGAGGGCCTCGCGCGCCAACTCCGCCGTGAGAACCGCGTCGCGGGCCGTGAAGCAGCCCGCCGTGTTGGGCAGGACGCGGATGCCCCTGTCCACGAGCAGCTGGAAGAGCGAGCCCTGCTCGGCCGGCGAGAAGCGGCGCATCGCGACGGTGGTGAGCTCGGTGCCCGAGGCCTCGAGGGCATCGCCAAGCCCGTCGAGGCTCGGCGCCCCGCCCGTGCCCATGATGAGCCGCGACTCCAGGGCCACGCCGTCCACGACGAACGGGTCGTGGCCCAGTGTCATCTCAGTCCCTGAACCTGTTCCGGTCTGAGTCATCGTCAGCCTCCCTGCATTGCTGTGACGAGTTCGACGGCGTCCCCGGCCGTCAGCGGGGTGGCCGCCCAGCGGCTGCGGGGCACCACCTCGGAATTGAGCGCGACCGCCACTCCGAGCCGCCCGCCGTCGGACGGCTTCCCGTCGCTACCGAGGTTCCGCCCTGTGGCCGTGGCGACGAGCGCGAGGACGGTGGCCGGGTGTGGGAGCGGTCGGGCGTCGCCGTTGACGGTGAGCTGGCCGAGTTTGTCTGTGGTCGTCATCACTTGCCTCCTGTCGCGGCCGCAGCGGCCGGGAGCCCGGCGGCGGTCGGAACGAAACGGTCCGGCAGGAACGCGTCCCACCGGGGGTCGGTGCGGCCTTCGAGCAGGCCTCGGCACACCTGGGCGGCGGCCGGCGTGAGGAGTACTCCGTGCCGGAAGAATCCGGTGGCGATGATGAGGCCCGGTACGGCGCCGGCGCCACCCGGCACCGCGTCGTCGTGCGCACCGCCGCCCCTGCTATCAGTGCGAGCCGCGCGGACGCGTCCGAGCAGCGGGGCGTTGTCCGGCGTTCCTGGCCGGGCGCGCGCGGCGATCTCGTAGAGCTCGAGCTCCGCGACCGCCGGGACGAGGATCTGGGCATCGCGCAGGAGTTCGTAGACTCCCCCGGCGGAGACGGCGTCGGAGCCGTCCTCGCGCTGCGTGGCCCCGATGACGACGCTGCCGTCCGCACGCGGCACGATGTAGACCGGTTTTCCCCGCACGAGTCCGCGGACGGTTGCCGTCACGAGCGGACGGAGCCGCTCAGGCACGCGCAGGCGGAGAATGTCCCCGTAGACGGGCCGGAGCGGCAGCGCGACGGGCAGCGCGCCGAGCTCCCGGGCGCCGAGGCCGTTGGCGACGATCGTCTCTGCGGCGCGCAGCTCGCGCCCGTCCTCGAGCACGACTCCGACCACGCGGCCTCCGTCCCATGCGAGCGACGTCGCGCGCGCCCGGACGAGGAAGCCGTCGCCGAGGCGCTCGGTCAGCCGCGCGAGCAGTGCGGCGACGAGCCGGCGCGGGTCGACCTGGTGGTCCGCCTCGATCTGGAAGGCCCCGGCGATGCCCGGTGCGAGGAACGGCTCCTCGGCTCGCGCCTGGCGGACCGTGAGCGGACGGACTGCCAGGCCGTGCGCCTCCTGGACAGCCTTGAGGTCGGCGAACGCCTGGCGGTCCGCGGCATCGCCGGCGAGGCACAGCGTCGGGCTGCTCACGTAGCCGCAGTCCGGCCCGGCTCCCGCGGCGAACTCAGGCCACGCCGCGGCGGATTCGAGCGTGAGGCCGAGGAGGTCCTCCTCCTGGTAGTGGTACTCGCTCACGGCGGCCAGCATGCCCGCGGCGGCGTAGCTCGCGCCGGAGCCCGGTTCCGGATCGACGACGAGGACTCGCCGCCCAGTGCGCGCCGCCTCCCAGGCGATCCCGAGCCCGATCACGCCGGCGCCCACAACGATGACGTCGCTGTGCTCCATGGTTCCTTCCCTCCGCCGGCATGACCCGGATCAGGTGAAGCGGTCGGCTCTGGCCCTCTCAGCCCGGCTGCGTTCTCGTCGCACGCGCGGGCTCCCGCAGTACTGCGGACTAGTCTAGTTCCATGCTCCTGACCGACGCCCAGCTCTACGTGTGCACCGACGCCCGGAAGGACCGCGGCGACTTCGAGGACTTCGTCGATGCGGCGTTCTCGGGCGGTGTGGACATCATCCAGCTGCGAGACAAGCAGATCGAGGCCGCCGAGGAACTCGAACATCTCGAGGTGCTGCGCGCCGTCGCCGAGCGTCACGGCAAGCTGTGGGCCGTGAATGACCGGGCGGACGTCGCGATGCTGTCGGGCGCGCCGGTCTTCCACGTGGGCCAGAAGGACCTTCCCCTCCCCGCCATCCGCCGCCTCGTTGACCCGTCCGTCATTGTGGGCCTGTCCACGAGCTCGCCCGCGATGGTCGACGCCGCGATGGGGCGGGCCGAAGCCGAGTCTCCCGCCGGGAACGCACGCCTCGACTACTTCTGCACCGGCCCCCTGTGGGCCACCCCGACCAAGCCGGGACGCTCCGCCGTTGGGCTCGGGCTCGTCCAGTACGCGGCCCGGCGCACGCGGGAGGTGCTCGACGCCGGCAAGTCGTCTCGGCGGGAGCCGCTGCCGTGGTTCGCGATCGGAGGAATCGACCACTCCAACGTCGCCGAGGTCGTCGAGGCGGGGGCGAGCCGCGTCGTCGTCGTGCGCGCGATCACCGACGCCGACGATCCGGCCGACGCCGCCGCGCGCCTCCGCGCCGAGCTTCCCGCGCTCGCACGGGAGCCCCTCGCATGACGACCGTCGCCTACCAGGGCGAACCCGGCGCCAATTCGCACATGGCGTCCCTCGAGGCCTACCCGGACGCCGAGACGCTCGCCTGCGCGACGTTCGAGGACGCCTTCTCCGCTGTCACGACGGGAGCCGCGGATCTCGCGATGATCCCGATCGACAACACTGTCGCCGGACGCGTCGCGGACATCCATGTGCTCCTGCCGGACACGAGCCTGCAGATCATCGGCGAGCACTTCCTGCGCATCCGTTTCAGCCTCATGGGTCTGCCCGGCTCCACGATCGAGGGCGCCCGCGAAGTCCACAGCCATGTCCATGCGCTCGCGCAGTGCCGTGAATTCATCCGCGCCCATGGCCTCACTCCCGTCGTCGCCGGCGACACCGCCGGATCTGCGCGCGAGGTGGCCGAGTGGGGCGACCCGACGAAGCTCTCGATCGCGCCGCCGCTCGCCGCCGAAAGGTACGGGCTCAGCGTGCTTGCGAGCGACATCGAGGACCAGAAGCACAACACGACGAGGTTTGTGATTCTGGCCCCGCCGCGCGACTATCCTCAGGCGGGCGCCGACGCGCACGTGACGAGCTTCGTCTTCCGGGTCCGCAACATCCCCGCCGCGCTGTACAAGGCGCTGGGCGGGTTCGCGACCAACGGCGTGAACATGACCCGGCTCGAGAGCTACATGGTGGACGGGAAGTTCGCGGCGACGATGTTCATGGTCGACGTCGAGGGGCACCCCGACGAGCCGCCGCTCGCCCGTGCGCTGGAAGAGCTCGAGTTCTTCTCGACCGAGCTCAGGATCCTGGGCGTCTTCCCCGCCCACCCGCGCCGCTTCGGCCTCCGCGCCGGGTAGCCGCACCGTCCCGGGGTTAGGCTGGCCGTCATGGGTCATCCCCTCTTCTCGCCTAAGTCTGCCGGACCGCAGGCCGGCCCGCGGGCGGAGGCCAGCGGTGCCGCACTCGCCGGCGCGTTCGCCGCCCTGCGGGACGAGTTCGAGCTCGCCTCCGAGTACCCCGCGGCCGCTCTCGCGGATGCCGCGGCGGCGATCGCCGCGCATACCCTGCCCGATGAGGACGCGACCGACGTCGAGTTCGTCACGATCGACCCGCCTGCGTCCACCGACCTGGACCAGGCCCTCCACATCGAGCGTGACGGCGACGGGTACCGCGTGCGCTACGCGATCGCAGACGTGCCCGCCTTCGTCCGCCCACAGGGCGAGCTCGACGCGGAAACACGGCGTCGCGGCCAGACGATCTACGCAGCGGATGCCAAGGTCCCGCTGCATCCACGGGACATCACTGACGACGCCGGCAGCCTTCTCGCCGACGCGGTCCGCGGCGCGTTCGTGTGGGACTTCCGGCTCGATGCAGAAGGCGAGGTGGCCGCCGTCGAACTGGTCCACGCACGGGTGCGCAGCCGCGCGAAGCTCAACTACGCGGCCGTGCAGGAGCAGATCGACGCCGGCACCGCGGCGGAGCCGCTCATGCTCCTCAGGGAGGTGGGGCTCAAGCGCGTCGAGCTCGAGCGGCGGCGCGGCGGCGCAAGCCTGAACCTCCCCGAACAGGAGATCGTCCCGACCGATGACGGCGGCTACCGGATCGAAATCGCGCCCCAGCGTCCCGTCGAGGACTGGAACGCGCAGATCTCCCTGATGACCGGCATGGCTGCCGCGAAGCTCATGGTGAATGCCCGGATCGGGATCCTGCGCACCATGCCGGCGCCGGATGAGAGGTCGCTCCGGCACTTCCGCCGCCAGACCCAGGCCCTCGGGAAGCCCTGGGACGTGACCGTCCCGTACGGGGAGTACCTCCGTTCCCTGGACCCGACCCAGCCTCGCCAGCTGTCGATCCTCCACGCCGCCGCCGCGCTGTTCCGCGGCGCGACGTACACGCCCTTCGACGGTACCGTTCCACCGGACCCGGTCCAAGCGGCCATCGCAGCCCCCTACACGCACACGACCGCTCCCCTGCGCCGCCTTGTGGACCGTTTCGTGCTCGTCTTGTGCGAGGCCGTGGCCACCGACGCCGAGGTGCCGGCATGGGTGCGGATGGCCCTGCCGGAACTCCCGGCCCTCATGGCGTCCTCCGACCAGCTCGCGGCCAAGGTGGAGCGGGCCTCCATCGATCTCGTCGAGGCTGCCCTGCTCGTCAACGCGGTGGGGCAGGAGTTCGACGCGGTCGTGGTCTCGGGGTCCAAGCCCGCTTCGGGGAGTGATGCGGGTCCGGGCGGAGGGAACGGCAGGCCTGCGCAACCGCTCGACCGCATCGCGAGCTCCCAGAACGGGACCCAAGGTGCAGTGTCGGCGGGTGGACAGCACCCGCAGCAGTCGATGCCCTTCGGCACCGTCCAGCTGTCCGAGCCACCGGTCACGGCGCGCTGCGAGGGCGAGATGGAGTCCGGGACCATGATCCGCGTCCGGCTCGTTGAGGCTGATATCCAGAAGCGCCGCATCCGGTTCGAACGGGCCTGACCACAAGCCGCAGTGCGGCGCCCGCCCGCCGGTTCGCTGCCCTTCCGCCGGTTCGCTGCCCTTCCGCCGGTGCGGCCGCCCACCCGCCGGTTCCTGCCCCCGGATCAGCGGCAAACCCCCGTGCGAACCAAGAACCCGCCACGGCTGCGCCCGCCCGGCGGCCGGTTCCTTGCTCTCCCGCCGATGCGGCGCCCACCCACCGGCATGCTGCCCTCCCGCCGGTTCCTGCCCCCGGATCAGCGGCAATCCCCCGCACGAACCCAGGATCCGCCACGGCGGCGCCCGCCCGCCGGTCGGCCGCCTCCCGCCGAGGCGCACGGCACCGCAGGGGAACGAAACCCGCCGCGATCCGCGGCCGACCAGCTCTGGCAGACGCCCCCACTGCTCCTCCACATCGCCCATTTTGGGCGTGTTGTCCACATGCGCGGCCGGAGTGCCGTCAGGCGGGCGGCGACGCGGGAGAGTGGCGCCATGAAGCTGACATCGCCTGATCTATCACGGCTCGGTCCTCGTCCCGGCTTTGCCCGCGGGCTCTGCACGCCCTTCGAACTACGCCTGATGGGCGTCGACGAACGGACACGGCCAAACTCGTCGCGGCGGGCGAACTGGTTCCGCTGCGCCGCGGGTGCCTCGCGACGCGAGAAGCCGCCGCGCCACCCCAAGCGGTCCATGCCCGCGACGTCGCAGCGCGGCTTCTCGCGCTGAGGGCTCACGCATGGAGGCACTATTGCGCGAACCGCTCATGGAACTTCGCCTACTCGGCGGTCAGCGGTGCGGCTCTGCACGGACTCGCACTGTGGACACCTGAAAGGCGCCTTCACATCATCCAGGAGTTCACCTCATCCCGAGGGGACCACGCAACCGATGTCATGAAGACCGAGCGGAGCCTCGCAGGATCAATCGTCATAGACGGCCTTCCGGCGACGTCGGTCACCGACACCGTGGTCGACTGCCTTCGGATTCTGGACTTTGAGCCGGCAATGATCGTGTGCGAGTCGGCGCTCTCGCGCGGAGTGCCCAGAAATGAGCTTGAAGGCGCCGTTGACCAGGCGGCGCGCCGTCGCGGGATTGGAAGGGCTCGATCCGTCCTCTCGTCTGCGAGCGCGCTGTCCGAGTCTGCGGCCGAAACGCGTGCCCGGCTTCTTCTCTTGGCGCTGGCGCTTTCAGCAGGACAACCGGTGCAGCAGTTCAAGGTGGTCGTCGGCGGACGCAACTATCGCCTCGACTACGCCTGGCCAGACATCCTCGTTGCGCTCGAAATCGACGGCCGCCTCAAGTACTTCGGCGGACCGCCGACGGCCGAAGTATTGCTGGCCGAGCGTGAACGCGAGAAAGCGCTCACGAACATGGGCTGGGTCGTTGTGCGGATCACATGGTCCGACCTCGCTCACCCCGCCCGCGTCGAGGCGATGCTCGCCCGCGCCTTCGCACGGGCTCGGCGGATGCGCGCCGCGTAAGCATGACGCATGCTCTGGGGGCACACCGCTGCCACCGGAGGGACGAGCACCGATTCCGCCAGCAACGCCGTTGCCAGGAGACCAGCCGGTTCGCGGCAGACCCGCCGTTTCCGACTATCCACGCCGGAAGGAGCCCACGCGGATGCTGCTAACCCCCGCCAGAACAGCCAACCCCCGGTGCTACGGACACCAGAGAGTGGCCGCCAGCGATCGAGCTTCACCTCGGTATGATGGCGCCGCGGCACCCGAAGCGGTCCACACCCGACGTGTCGCGCCTCACGATTCAAAGGATTTCGTGCGGCCGCGGTATCCTTGGACTGTTAATGGATGCCCGATCGTATTCATGCGATCCCTTTTCACCCGTCGGCAGGTGCCGACACCCTGATAGCCCGCGATCGGCTTCCGCTGGATGGCCGGCGCGCGCTCCTGCTCCAGACGTCTGTGACTCACAATGTCAGGCGGTCTGTCGAGCGAGACCCGCTCAGGCCCCTATGGAGAGGGACCTTCCCCCCTGTGAATGAAGTCCATACGCACGAACTCCTGACCGACGACACCGGAACCGTGACCGTCGAGACCGAGGAGACCATCACCAACGACGCGCCAGTGCGTCAGGAGAGCCAGAAGACCTTCTCCGACTACGGCGTGGCTCCCGCGATCGCACAGTCGCTGGCCGATGCCGGAATCCTGAACCCGTTCCCCATCCAATCGATGACGCTCGGCGTCGCGCTCGGTGGCCACGACATCATCGGGCAGGCCAAGACCGGTACCGGCAAGACCCTCGGCTTCGGCATCCCTGCACTCCAGCGGGCCATCCCCGCCGACCATCCGGACTACGCCAAGCTCCCCGCCCCCGGGGCGCCGCAGGCACTCGTCGTCGTGCCGACGCGCGAGCTCGCCGTCCAGGTCAGCAAGGATCTCCAGACCGCGAGCAAGCGCACCACGCTCCGGGTCGAGGTCATTTACGGCGGTCGGGCCTACGAGCCCCAGATCGAGGCCCTCAAGCGGGGCGTCGAGGTGGTCGTCGGCACTCCGGGCCGTCTCATCGACCTGCACCGCCAGCGCCACCTGAATCTCAAGAACGTCCGCATGATCGTCCTCGACGAGGCAGACGAGATGCTCGACCTGGGGTTCCTCCCGGACGTCGAGACTCTCATGGCCGCGGTACCCGCGGTCCGCCAGACGCTGCTCTTCTCGGCCACCATGCCGGGCCCCGTTGTCGCGATGGCCCGCCGGTACATGACCCAGCCGACCCACATCCGCGCCTCGGACCCCAACGACGATTCGATCACCAAGAAGGACATCCGTCAGGTGATCTACCGCGCGCACCAGCTGGACAAGGACGAGGTCGTGGCGCGCATCCTCCAGGCCGAGGGACGAGGCCGGACCATCATCTTCACGAAGACCAAGCGGACCGCCGCCAAGCTCTCCGAGGAGCTCATCGACCGCGGGTTCGCCGCCGCGGCACTCCACGGCGATCTCGGCCAGGGCGCCCGCGAGCAGGCGCTGCGCGCATTCCGCCATGGCAAGGTGGATGTCCTCGTCGCGACCGACGTCGCCGCGCGCGGCATCGACGTCGAAGACGTCACCCACGTCATCAACTTCCAGTGCCCCGAGGACGAGAAGGCCTACCTCCACCGCGTCGGCCGTACCGGACGCGCGGGGAACAAGGGCACGGCCGTGACGTTCGTGGACTGGGAGGACGTCCCGCGCTGGACGCTCATCAACAAGGCCCTCGGCCTCGACGTCCCCGAACCCGTCGAGACGTACTCATCCTCCCCGCACCTCTACGCAGACCTGGACATTCCGGCTGGCACCAAGGGCCGCCTCCCACGCAACAAGCGCGTGCTCGAAGGCCTCGCCGGCGAGGTCGTCGAGGATCTCGGCGAGCCCGGCAAGAAACCACGCCGCAGCAGCGAAGGCCGCGGCAGGGGCGAGCGGCGTGGCGAATCCGCGGGTCAGCACGGCTCCCGCCGGAGCCCGGAAGGCCGGGGCGATGCGGGCCACAGCACGGCGCGGCGTGCTCAGGAGTCGACCGCGGACGACGGCGCCGCCATCGCAGACGCCGAAGTGACCGAGGGCGCGGGCAAGTCCGGCCACGGTCACGGTCGGGCCGACCGCCAGGCGCACGCCGAACCGAGCGGCGAGGGCCGCCGTCGTCGTCGCCGCCCCGCGACCGAAGAAGCCTCCGAGGCCGCGTCAACGGCAGATTCCACCGAGGAGCCGAGCCGTCCGGCGCGCACGCGCAGGAAGCCCGCGGACACCTCTGCCGAGCGCTCCGCCGAGAGCACTGAGCAGCAGGGCCGCCGGCGGCCGACCTCCGCCGCCATGGCGGTGAACCTCGCCGATGGCGGGGACGGGGCGCCCCTCGATCGTGGGGTTGCGGCAGCCCGCCGTCGTCGGTCGCGCACTCGCCGTCGTGACGGCGAGGTCGTCTCGCGCACCGAGGCCGAGTAGCCGCGGTGCGCACGGCCCGCGCCGCGGACGCCGGCGGGGCCGCCGCCCAGACTGCCAGACCTGCCGAAGTTCCCAGCCCGCTATGGTCCCCCGTGGGGCCGGACCTCATCGTCCAAGGTGACAACGCCGTAGTGCTTCCGCGCCTCCCGGATGCGGCGTTCACCATGGTCTACATCGATCCGCCGTTCAACACGGGCCGGCCGCAGCGTCGGCAGGAGCTGAGCATGTTGCGCAGCGCGGACGGCGATCGGGTCGGCTTCTCGGGCCAGCGCTACGAGACGATCAAGGGCGCGCTGCACACGTACGACGACGCGTTCAGCGACTACTGGGCATTCCTCGAGCCGAGGCTGATCGAGGCCTGGCGTCTCCTCACGCCGGACGGCACCCTGTACCTGCACCTCGACTACCGCGAAGTGCACTACGCCAAGGTGATGCTGGACGCGATCTTCGGTCGCTCATCGTTCCTGAATGAGATCATCTGGGCCTACGACTACGGTGCCCGGACCAAGCGGCGCTGGCCCACGAAGCATGACAATGTGCTCGTGTACGTGAAGGACCCGGCCGCGTACCACTTCGACACGGCCGAGGTCGACCGTGAGCCCTACATGGCCCCCGGCCTCGTGACGCCGGAGAAGCGCGAGCTCGGCAAGCTGCCCACGGATGTGTGGTGGCACACGATCGTCTCCCCCACCGGACGGGAGAAAACCGGCTACCCCACGCAGAAGCCCGAGGGGCTCGTGCGTCGCATGGTCGCGGCATCGAGCCGCCCGGGCGACTGGGTCCTCGACTTCTTCGCCGGGTCTGGCACCCTCGGCGCGGTGGCCCAGCGCCTCGGGAGGCGGTTCGTATGCGTGGACGAGAACCCGCAGGCGATCGAGGTCATGTCCCGCCGCCTCCCCACTGCCAAGTTCCTCGGGACCT
This sequence comes from Sinomonas sp. ASV486, assembly GCF_030908215.1. GTDB lineage: Bacteria > Actinomycetota > Actinomycetes > Actinomycetales > Micrococcaceae > Sinomonas > Sinomonas puerhi. The sequence continues at coordinate 120,571 of NZ_JAVFJK010000008.1, forward strand.
CGGAGTTCTAGGGACGCACGACGGCGGCCCCGTGCCCTTGGCGTTCGATCTCACCGAGGACCTCGGCGGTCGTCGTGTTCTCGCCGAGCCGATTGAGCTTGCCCGCGCCGTGGTAGTCGGACGAGCCGGTGACGAACAGTCCGGTCTCGGCCGCGAGGTCCAGGAGGAACGGCCGGCGCTCCTCTGGATTGTCCCGGTGGTACAGCTCGAGTCCGGCCAGGCCTGCGTCGATCATGTCGCGGTACACGGGTTCTCCAACGGTGCGCCCCCGCGCGGACGCTACCGGGTGCGCGAACACCGGCACGCCGCCGGCCTCGCGGATAAGCGAGACCGCGAACGCCGGTTCGGGCGCATAGTGCTGCACGAAGTACCGAGACCGCGAGGACAGGATCGTGGCGAAGGCCTCGGTGCGGTCACCCACGAGGCCCGCGGCGACGAGGGCGTCTGCGATATGCGGTCGGCCCACTGTCGCTCCGGGTGCGACGTGGCGCGTGACGTCGTCCCACGAGAGCGGGTAGTCCTCGGCCAGGAGGGAGACCATGTGCTCGGCCCGGGACAGTCTCGCGTCCTTGGCCTTCGTGATCTCCTCGAGCAGCCCGGGATGGGTGGGGTCCTGGAGGTAGCAGAGGAGGTGCACGCTGATGCCTTCCGGCGTGCGGCACGAGACCTCCATGCCCGGGACGAGCGTGAGCCCGAGCCGCCGCGCGGCGTCGGTGGCCTCGGCCCAGCCGGACGTTGAATCGTGGTCCGTGATCGCGAGGACGTCCAGCCCCGCCTCGAGCCCTGCCGCGACGAGTTCCGCGGGCGTCTCGGTCCCGTCGGAGACCGTCGAATGGGCGTGCAGATCGATCCTCACACCCTCACGATAGCGCGCTGGACATCACAGACCGCGGTGGAACAATGGCGTAATGAGTGTTTCAGATTCCGCAGCCGGCGATCCCGGCCAGCCCGCAGCCGCACAGCAGCCCATGGAAGAGCGTGTCAACAACCGCTCGCAGCGCCCGACCTCGGACGCGTTCAAGGCATTCATGGCCTCGAAGTGGGCGCCTGCAGATGCCTCGCTCCCGGCGCGCGACGACGTGGCAGACCACGCCGAACGGCGCCGTCGTGCGATCTCCGACCGCTTCCCGGGCGAGCGGCTCATCATCCCGGCCGGGCCGCCGAAGGTCCGTTCCAATGACACCGACTACCGATTCCGTCCCCATTCAGCGTTCGCGCACCTCACCGGCCTCGGCCTCGACCATGAGCCCGACGCCGTGCTCATCCTCGAGCCTGTTGACGAGGGCACGGGCGACGGCGGCGGCCACCACAGCGCGACCCTCTACTTCCGTCCGCTCGCCGGCCGCGACAGCGAACAGTTCTATGCCGACGCGCGCTCGGGCGAGTTCTGGGTTGGCGCGCGGCCCACCCTCGCCGAGATCGAGGCTCGTCTGGGAATCGCGACCGCGCATCTCGACGGGCTCGAGGTCGCCGTCACGAAGGGCGTCGGCGCGGTGCAGATCGGCGGAATCTCGATCCGCCTCGTGCGCAAGGTGGACGAGAACATCGACGCGCTCGTGGACACGGCGCGCTACAACACGGCACAGGACCCGGACGCCCTGGACCTCAGCGCGCTTGATGCCCTCGACGACCAGCTCGCCGAGGCACTTTCCGAGCTCCGCCTCCTCAAGGACGAGTGGGAGGTCGAGCAGATGCGAGAGTCAGTCGCAGCGACCGTGGCGGGCTTCGAGGAGATCGTCCGGGCGCTCCCGCGGGCCGTCACGCACCGCCGTGGCGAGCGCGTCGTGGAGAGCGCGTTCTTCGCCAAAGCCCGCGAGGAGGGCAACGACCTCGGCTACGAGACGATCGCGGCCGCGGGCAACAACGCGACAGTGCTCCACTGGATCCGCAACAACGGCGCGGTACGCGAGGGCGAACTGCTCCTCGTGGACGCAGGCGTCGAGAGCGAGTCCCTCTACACCGCGGACATCACCCGAACCGTTCCCGTGAACGGCACCTACTCGGAGATCCAGCGCCGCATCTATCAGGCGGTCCTCGACGCCGCCGACGCAGCCTTCGCCGCCGCGAAGCCCGGCGTCAAGTTCCGCCACGTGCACACGGCGGCGATGGAGGTGCTCGCCGCCCGGCTCGAGGAATGGGGCATCCTGCCCGTGTCCGCGGCCGAGGCGCTCTCGGAGACCGGCCAGCAGCACCGCCGCTGGATGCCGCACGGAACGAGCCACCACCTGGGCCTCGACGTGCACGACTGCGCTCAGGCGCGCCGTGAGCTCTACCTCGACGGCGAACTCGCACCGGGCATGGTCTTCACGATCGAGCCGGGCCTTTACTTCAAGGCGGAAGACCTTGCCATCCCTGAGGAATACCGCGGGATCGGCGTGCGCATCGAGGACGATGTCCTCATGACGGCCGAGGGCCCCGTGAACCTCAGCGCCGCACTCCCCCGCACCCCGAGCGATGTCGAGGCCTGGATGGCGTCCCTGCGCTGAGCAGCACGCAGGCCCACCAAGGAACGCTGCATCAGGACAGGCCGCGACAGCGCTGGCTGAAGCGGGATGTCCTGATGCAGCGTTCTGTGTGAGTGGGAGACCCGCGGTGGAGCTACGCGCTCGGGTTGGCCTCGTCGTCGCCTTTCCCGGCGGGCCGGGGCTCCCCCTCCGGCTTTGGCTCTGGTTCCACGCGCACGCCGTACTGCGGGCGGCCGTCAGGGAGATCGTGATAGCCGCCGCGCGGCTCGTGGGCCGGCTGAGCGGGCACGGCCTTCGGCTCCGCGGCTTCCGGCTGCGGCTCGCCACCAGCGTTCACGCCGTACGGATCGGTCCATCCGGACGGCCGCTTTGGCTCGTCATGCTGCGGAGGCTGCCACGGCTGGCCGTAGCCCGGCTGCTGCTGACCATAACCACCCTGCTGACCATAGCCGCCTGGCTGGCCATACCCACCCTGCTGGTGCTGGCCACCCTGCTGACCGTAGCCGCCCGGCTGGCCATAGCCGCCCTGCTGGTGCTGGCCACTCTGGACCGCGCCCTGGCCCATGGGGAGCTGGGCGAGGAGCCTGCGCGCCTCGTGGGCCACGTCCTGGCCGACAATGACGTCGTAGTTGCTCGCGATCACCTGGCTCGTCGACGTGAAGTCCCTCTTGCCGCGCTGCATCGCATACGTCACGATGCCGAACAGCATGAAGAATGCCGCGCCCATGAGCACGGACGTGATGATCGAGAAATAGCTGCCGTTTGGCGTGAAGAACGAGAGCAGCACGCCCACGAACAAGCCGAACCACATGCCGCTCAGGGCCCCGTTGAGGGCCACCCGGGGGTAGCTCAGGCGGCCGGTGACCCGCTCAACGAGCTTGAGGTCATTGCCGACGATCGCGACCAGCTCGACCGGGAACTGCTGGTCGGCGAGGTAGTCCACGGCCTTCTGCGCATCGAGGTAGGAAGTGTAGGAGCCGACGGTTTCGCCGTGCGGGAGCGCGCGGGCCTCGTCGGTGGGCTTCGCGGAACCGAACAAGTTGGACATGCCTCCATTCTTACGCGAGTCGCCGCGCAATATGTGTGTTTCCGCTCAGAGTGAGCGCTGAGTTTGAGCTGGAGTAGCCTAAGTGCGTGAGTTGGACCCCCACCCGTGTCTTCGTCGCCAGGCTCCTGGGCCTCGACGTCTTCGACCCTGCCGGCGACCGCGTAGGGCGGCTTCGCGACGTCGTCGTGATCCCCCGCGGCGTGCGCCCTCCCCAGTCTGTCGGCATCGTGGTGGAGGTCCCTGGGAAGAGGCGGGTGTTCGTGCCTATGACCCGCGTGACGAGCATGGACCAGTCGCAGATCATCACGACCGGCCTCATCAACCTGCGCCGGTTCGAGCAGCGCGGCGCGGAGCAGCTCATCCTCGGGGACGTCTTCGACAGCCACGTGACCCTCGTAGAGGACGGCACCGAGGCCACCATCGAGGACCTTGCCATCGACCAGCAGCGCAACGGCGACTGGCTCGTGAGCAAGCTGTTCGTGCGGCGTCTTCTGGGCGGCCGGGGCCTCCGTGGCCTTCGGCGTGGCGAGACGCTGCTCGTCGACTGGGAGGACACGCGGCGTGGCGCGGGTCAGGGCCGCGGCGCCGCCCAGTTCCTTGCGACGCACGAGGACCTCAAGCCCGCAGACTTCGCCGACGCCATGCAGGAGATGAGCGACCAGCGGCGGCTCGAGGTCGTCTCGGAGCTGCAGGACGAGCGCCTTGCAGACGTCCTCCAAGAACTCCCCGAGGACGACCAGGTCGAGATCCTCTCCGCGCTGGACCTCGAGCGCGCGGCCGATGTCCTCGAGGAAATGGACCCCGACGACGCCGCAGACCTTCTCGCCGACCTCCCTGCCGACAAGGCGGAGGAGCTCCTGCAGCTCATGGAACCTGAGGAAGCCGAGGACGTGCGCCGGCTCCTCCAGTACGACGAGGGAACCGCCGGTTCCGTCATGACGCCGGTTCCCGTGGTGCTCCCTCCGGAGGCCACGGTCGCTGAGGCGTTGGCCCATGTGCGCCGCGAGGAGCTCAGTCCCGCGCTGGCCTCGTCGATCTACATCTGCCGGCCCCCGCTCGAGACCCCCACGGGGCGCTACCTCGGGACAGTGCACATCCAGCAGCTCCTTCGCAGCGCACCGCCCGAGCAGCTCGGCACCCTCGTGGACAAGAACCTCGAGCCCATCCACGACCTGGCGCCCATCGGCGACGTGGCGAGGGCCATGGCGCAGTACAACCTCAATTCCATTGCCGTTGTCAACGAGGACGGCCGTCTCGTCGGGGCGGTGACCGTTGATGACCTCCTCGACCACCTCCTGCCCGACGACTGGCGCGTCCACGAGGATGGCGAGCCCGTAAAGAAGTTCGGAGGACGCTTTGGCTGAGCCCCGCAAGCTGCCCGGTCTGGATACCCCCCTCGAGCAGCGCACGCGGCTCATCCCCCGCCCCGATCCCGATGCATTCGGCCGCTTCGCGGAGAACTTCGCGCGCTACATGGGAACGCCGCGCTTCCTGCTGTACATGACGCTGTTCTGCGTGGTTTGGCTGGGCTGGAACACGTTGGGCCCTGAGGACCTGCAGTTCGACCCGAAGTCGCTCAACTACACGCTCCTGACCCTCCTGCTGTCCCTCCAGGCCTCCTACGCCGCGCCCCTCATCCTCCTTGCCCAGAACAGGCAGGATGACCGCGACAGGGTGCAGATCGAGCAGGACCGGTCCCGCAACGAGCGCAGCCTCGCCGACACCGAGTACCTCACCCGCGAGCTCGCATCCCTGCGCCTCGCGCTGCGCGAGGTCGCCACGCGCGACTTCGTCAGGGCCGAGCTGCGCTCGCTCGTCGAGGACCTCGCGAACGATCCGGACGAGCCAGAGTCGGAGGGCCGTTCTGACCGGGTCCGCTCGGACGGGAGGCCCCGCAAGGAGCGAAAGCAGCGCGCCCCGAAGACCCAGCAGATCCCCCGGGTCCGCGACGCAGGGAGCACAGAATGAGCGGAGTTCACTCCGTGCCCGTTTCGGAGGACGCCGTGCGGGCTGCCCTGCACGGCGTGATCGACCCGGAGCTGCGCCGTCCCATCGACGAGCTCGGCATGCTCCAGTCAGTGACGGTCGACGGCGCCCGGGTCACCGTCGGCGTCCTGCTCACCATCGCCGGGTGTCCCCTGCGGGGCACCATCGAGGGCGACGTGCACACGGCGCTCGGTGCCGTCCCCGGGGTGGAGGAGACCGACGTCGTGCTCGACGTCATGACCCCGCAGCAGCGGCAGGAGCTCAGGGAGCGGCTGCGGCCGGAGCGCGGCATCCCCTTCAGCCGCCCGGACTCGCTCACCAAGGTGTACGCGGTGGCCAGCGGCAAGGGCGGCGTCGGCAAGTCCTCGGTGACGGTGAACCTCGCGACCGAGCTGGCGTCCCGCGGGCTCCGCGTCGGCATCGTCGACGCGGATGTGCACGGCTTCTCGGTCCCGGGACTGCTCGGTGCGACCGGCACGCCGACAAGCGTGGACGACATGATCCTGCCGCCCATTGCACATGGCGTGAAGGTCATCTCGATCGGCATGTTCGTGGACGGCAATCAGGCGGTGGCCTGGCGCGGGCCGATGCTCCACCGCGCGCTTGAGCAGTTCCTCGGTGACGTCTTCTTCGGGGACCTCGATGTCCTCTTCCTCGACTTGCCGCCCGGCACGGGAGACGTGGCGATCTCGGTCTCGCAGCTCCTGCCGAATGCCGAGCTGCTCATCGTGACGACGCCGCAGGCCGCCGCCGCGGAGGTTGCCGAGCGGGCGGGCTCGGTCTCCGCGCAGACGGGACAGAAGGTGGCCGGGGTCATCGAGAACATGGCGGGCCTGACGCTCCCGGACGGAACAGTCATGGACGTGTTCGGCTCCGGTGGAGGCCAGCGTGTGGCCGAGAGGCTCAGCGCTGCACTCGGGACTCCGGTGGATCTCCTCGGGCAGGTGCCGCTCGACGTCGCGCTACGCGAGGGCGGCGATGCGGGCGTGCCGATCGTGCTCGGACAGCCCGGCTCGTCGGCGGCTGTTGCCCTGCGCGCCATCGCGGATCTGCTCGCCGCCAGACCCCGAGGACTCGCAGGCCGGAGCCTCGGAGTGGCTCCCGCGCCCTGACTGCCTGGGCAGCGGCGCGGCCGGCCTCGGGCTCAGGTCGCCTCGGAGTCGAACGGTGCCTTCTCACCGGCAGAGAGCCGCTCCACAGTACGCTCCGGGGCGGCTGCGGCAACAGCGAAGGCGGGGGCACCTGCCGCTGCGGCCGCAACAGCGTTCGGAGCAGCAGCGGCGTCAGCGCCGCCCTCGTCGTCGAGGAGGGCATTGCGGATGATCTTGCGGGGGTCATACTGCCGCGGGTCGTACTTGCGCCAGTCCACCTCGTTGAGGTCGACGCCCGTTTCCTCCTTGAGCTGCTCCTTGGCCCCGGAGGCCATGCGGCGCAGCTCCTTCACGATATTCGTGAGCTTCTGGGTGTATTCGGGCAGCCGCTTGGGGCCGATCACGAGGATGCCGATGACCAGCAGGATCAGGAATTCAGGGCCGTTGATTCCGAACACGCGTGCAACATTACCTTCTGCCCGCGGGAGCGGGCGATTCCGTTGGAAAGCGTCGCATCAGGGGCGGCCCGATGCGCCGAAGACCACGCGCAGTCCGCGCCCGATCCGATCGAGCGGCTCTTCACTGCTTGAGGCCGTCTGCACAGAGAACCCGGGCACATCCCGCACCCACTGGTCGGCTCCGCTGGAGGTGCGGACGAGCGCTGGCGACCCGCTTCCGGCCACCGACCGGTGCTGCGGTTCCCCTGCAAGCGCGTAGGCCGTCACTGCCAGCGCCGCCGCACAGGCCGCCACCCCGGCCAGCGCCGACAGTCCGGCGCGGGCGGCACTGCGGCCGCGCCCTTCGCTGCTCTCGGCGAGCTCGGCCCTGGCCGCGAGGTATTGGGTGTGCTCGAGGAGCCGCTCGTGGAGGGCGTGGCTCGCGTCCGGCACCTGGGCCGTACGGAGGGACGCGAGGTACCTGCGCTCGGTCTCAAGCCGACCGCGGCACTCGGGGCAGCACCTCACGTGCGCGGCGGACTCCGGATGTTCGTCGGGGAGGATGTCCCTCCATCGTGGAAGAGCCATAGGGGCTTCCTAGCGGGTGCCGCGGGCGACGCGCGGGAGCGCCAGGCGCTTCTTCGCAGCGCCACGGCGGGGATCACGGTGGGCGAGCTTCTCACGCAGGAGCGTCCGGCCGCGGTGGATGCGGCTGCGGACGGTCCCGAGCTTGACCCCGAGCGCATCGGCGACCTCATCGTAGGAGAGCCCCTCGAGGTCGCACAGCACGACGGCGGCGCGGAAGTCCGGAGGCAGCTCCTCCAGGGCGGCCTGGACGTCCAGATCGAGGTTGTTCATCTCGTAGGAGCGCTCGGGGCCGGGGTCGCGGCCGGGAAGGCGCGACTCGGCGTCTTCGGCGAGCGCGTCGAACCGGATGCGGCCCTTGCGGCGGGCCTGGTCGAGGAAGAGGTTGGTGGTGATGCGGTGGAGCCAGCCGTCGAGGGTGCCCGGCTTGAAGTTCTCGAGCGAACGGAACACACGGACGAACACCTCCTGGGTGAGGTCCTCGGCGTCGTGCTGGTTGCCGGTCAGACGGTACGCGAGGCGGTACACCTTGGCCGAGTGCTGGGTGACCACCTCTTCCCACGTCGGGGGAACCCAGGGCTCGCCCTCGGGGGTCTCGTGGGGGGTCTGGGTGGCCGCAGCCATTCGAGCTGACACGTCCACGCACCTGCCTTCGCTGCTTCGGTGCGGCGCTGCCGTTCCGTGCTGCCGACCTCAATGGGGGCCGGTGTCGACGACGCCGCTCGGATACCCCAGTCTGCCAGTTGTCGCTGGGAGTTCGCTCGGTGTTCCGCCCCCAGCGTACAAGGCGCCGCTTGGCGCTCGAACGATAGGCTTGGTCAGCCCCCCTGACCGGCACCGAGGCGAAAGCGATCCATGAGCTCCAACAAGTCCACCAGTTGGTCCTACACCGAGGCGTTCGCATCGGAGGACGCGGTGCAGGCAAGGGCCCGCGAGCGGTCGTTCGACCTGGGGATCACGCCTGTGAGTCCGGGGGTCGGCGCAGTCCTGACCGTCCTCGCCGCGTCGTCGAAGTCCCAGGCCGCAGTCGAGATCGGATCCGGGGCGGGCGTCTCGGGCGTCTGCATCCTGCGCGGGCTGCCCTCCACCGCGGTGTTCACGACGATCGACCATGACGTCGAGCATCTCAAGGCCGCACGCGAGGCGTTCGCCGAGGCCGGCGTACCCGCGAACCGGGTTCGAGCCATCCCGGGCCGGGCTGCGGCAGTCCTCCCACGCCTCACGGACGGTGCCTACGACTTCGTCCTGGTCGACGCAGACAAGGCCAATGCGCTGCTCTACGCCGAGCAGGGCATCCGGCTGTTGCGTCGGGGAGGGCTGCTCGTGGTCAACGACGCCCTCGACCGGGACCGCGTGTCCAACCCGGCGCACCGCGAGCCCACCACAGTGCGGCTGAGGGAGCTCCACCGGGCCCTGCGCACGGATGAGCGGCTCTGCGCGTCAATCCTCCCCACCGGCGACGGCCTCATCGTGGCCGCACGCCTCTAGGCCTCGCCCAGAGCCCTGCGGGGCGCCGCACGGGTCCGGGAACACTGCCGAAGAAGGCCGCCGAGGAACGCCGAAGGGCCGGTCCCAGAGGACCGGCCCTTCGAGCATCAGCGCGGCGCTGCCACCGCGGGTTGGCTATTCGGTGACGCCGACGAGGCACTGCTTGAGCTCGGCCGCTTCATCGGCGTTGAGCTCCACAACCAGCCGACCGCCGCCCTCAAGGGGAACACGCATGATCAGGCTCCGGCCCTCCTTCGTGACCTCCATCGGCCCGTCACCGGTACGCGGTTTCATGGCTGCCATGTGCTCTTCCCCTCCAGTTGGTCGTCCGCACGATGTGCTGCTGACAACATTACCAGCAGGCATACCCCGTAGTATCCAGCGACCGGAACGGGCGTGCCGATTCGAAGGCGCTTCTACGGCGGCCAGTCGCCGCCTCCGGGGAGCTGTGCCCAGACCCACAGCCACACGACCCACACGATCTGCAGCAGCACGAACAGCACGAGGGTGGCCCACCGGTACGCGCGTGAGCTGGACAGTCCGGCGGCCGCAAGAGCCAGGGGGAACAGCGGCAGCATCATGCGGAACGTGCTGGTCTGAGGGTGGAGGAACGCGAGGAGATAAACCACGTAGGCCACGCACCACATCTCCATCTCGAGGCCGATGCGCCGCACGTGTGCACTCGTGAAGTACAGGGCCGCGAGTGCCACAAAGGCGAAGGGTGCGACAAGCCCCAGCGCCGGGCCGAACAGGTACTGGCCGGTATCGAACCAAGGCAGGAACGGGATCAGCGTCCCGCCACCGCGCCAGACGGTCTCGGTCGCCGTGTACGCGTCAGGCTGGCCGGTCGCGATCCAGGCGATGGCCGGCCACGCCATCGCCGCGGCGACCGCGGCGATGCCGAGCGCGAACAGGCGGCCCAGCTCGCCCGGCGTCGTGCCCTCCGCCCGACGGCGGGCGAGCCTGACGAGGAAGAGCATGCCGATCATCAGGGCGAAGGGGACCCCGACGGGGCGCGTGAGCGCCATGACCACGACGACCGGTATCGCCGAGAGGTACCTGCGTTCGACGATCCAGAGGAGGGCCCAGGCCAGGAAGAGCAGTCCGAGTGATTCTGCGTAAGGGATCTGCAGGATCGCCGAGATCGGGAAGAACGCCACCAGTGCCACGCCCCAGAGCGCGTCCGCGTGGTCTGCGCGGTGGCGGAACAGACGGTAGAGCACGACGGCGGCGGCGAACCCCGCGAGGAGCGCCACGACCTGTGCCCACGCCTGCCAAGGCATCCCGGGAATGCCGGCCAGAGCGCGCACGAACAGGGGGAAGACCGGGTAGAACGCCCAGCTGTTCTGCTCCACCTCTCCCGTCGCCGCGTGCGGGAGAACCGAGGGGTAGCCGTTCTGCACGATCCGGCCATACCACTCCGAGTCCCAGATCTGGACGAAGTGCCAGTAGTCGGGCACCGGCGGGAACCAGGGGTTGGTGCCCTGCTGGAGCGCGGCCGCGGAGAGGATGCAGAAGCTCGTCACGCGGCTTGCCGCGTAGACGGCGAGGACCTGGACCCACCACGGGAGCGCCTTGAACCTGCCCGCGGCCCCGCGCACCCATCTTCCGAGCGCAGCGTGAAGCCCGGTCGGGCGGATTTCCTGGGGCACGCGCTCCGTGTCAGCCGTCATGCACCGCACCGTCCGCGCCTCCGGGGCGGATGCCAGAGGCCCTCGTCGACTTCAGCTGGGCCGTCAAGGCCTCGATGAGAGCCGCCTGGACGCCGATCCGGTCCCGCAGCCTGACGAGCACCTGATCGACCTGGTCCATACGGTAGCCGCGGAACGCGAGCGCGAAGCGGATCGCGTCGATGTCCTCCGGATTGGGGTGTTCGGGCAGGAGCACCGGCGGCAGGTCGGTGGGCGGCTCGGCCAGGCCCTCGGGCTGGTTGCCGCGCGAGGAACCGCGCGCGACGTCGACGGCGAACCATGCGAGGCCGCCCGCGAGGAGGATCGCGAGGAAGACGAGGAAGAAGCTCACGCGCCCTCCGCGCTGCCGGGCTCGTCCTCGGGCCACCCCTCGTCGTCGACCTCAGCACTCCCGAACATGCCGCCGCGGCGCTCGGTCTCGCCCAGACCCGCGAGAACGCGTCGCACGGCCTCGTGCGGGTCATCGACGATCGAGATGAGGTCGACGTCGGACTCGGAGATCATGCCCTCGCCCACGAGCGTCCCACGGATCCAGTCCACAAGCGGGCTCCAGAACGCCGATCCGACGAGCACGATGGGAAACTGCGTCACCTTGCCGGTCTGGACGAGCACCATGGCCTCGAACAGCTCGTCCAGTGTGCCGAGCCCACCCGGAAGCACTATGAAGCCGTGAGCGTACTTGACGAACATCGTCTTGCGGGCAAAGAAGTAGCGGAAGTTGATGCCGAGGTCGACCCATGAGTTCAGCCCCGTCTCGAACGGAAGCTCGATGCCGAGCCCCACGGACGTGCCCGCGCCCTCGACCGCACCCCGGTTGGCGGCCTCCATCGAACCCGGCCCTCCGCCCGTGATCACTGCGACGCCGGAATCGGCGAGGAGCCGTCCGATCATGACCGCAGTCTCATAGAACTCGGTGCCGGGCCTCGTGCGGGCCGAACCGAAGACGCTGACGGCCGGGCCGAGTTCGGCGAGCGCACCGAATCCCTCGACGAATTCGCTCTGGATCCGCATCACGCGCCACGGATCGGTGTGCACGAACCGGCCGGCACCCTTCGTGTCAAGCAGGTGCTGGTCGGCAGTGCCCTGCTGCGTCTGGCGGCGACGCAGCTCGATAGGGCCCTTCCTGCGCCACGGAACCTGTGATCCACCGCGCGAGCTGCTCGGCTCGCCGTTCGGAACGCCCTGCTGGGAATCGCTGCTCATGCACCCAAGGCTAGTCTCGCTTCAATCACGATTCCGGCATGCGTTCCCTGCGTGAGCCCCGCCCGAGGCAATCTCCGTTACATTTTCTCTATGACAACCGACACTTCAGCGCGCCCGCTCGTCTCTGTCAAGGACGTGAACAAGCATTACGGCCAGCTCCATGTGCTCCAGAACATCAACCTCGAGGTGAACAAGGGCGAGGTCGTGGTGGTCATCGGCCCGTCCGGTTCCGGCAAGTCGACACTCTGCCGCGCGATCAACCGCCTTGAGACCATCGAGGGCGGCGAGATCTTCATCGATGGGAAGAAGCTCCCCGAAGAAGGCAAGGAGCTCGCCAGGCTCCGCGCGGACGTCGGCATGGTCTTCCAGTCGTTCAACCTGTTCGCCCACAAGACGATCCTCGAGAATGTCACTCTCGGGCCGATCAAGGTCAAGGGGGTGGACAAGGCCACCGCGGAGAAGGATGCCATGGCGCTCCTCGAGCGGGTCGGCGTCGCGCATCAGGCACCCAAGCTGCCTGCCCAGCTCTCCGGCGGTCAGCAGCAGCGTGTCGCGATCGCCCGCGCGCTGGCGATGAAGCCCAAGGTCATGCTCTTCGACGAGCCCACCTCAGCTCTGGACCCCGAGATGATCAACGAGGTCCTCGACGTCATGGTCCAGCTGGCCAAGGAGGGCATGACGATGATCGTCGTGACCCACGAGATGGGTTTTGCCCGCAAGGCAGCGGACCGCGTCGTGTTCATGGCGGACGGCCAGATCGTCGAGCAGGCAAAGCCTGAGGAGTTCTTCACCAACCCGCAGAGCAGCCGCGCAAAGGACTTCCTGTCCAAGCTGCTCACCCACTGACGGCATCTGCCCGCATCAACCCACGCTCGCACCTGGGCCATTTGCGGCCCGTGATGAAAGGAATGCTCGAAATGGCACTCTTCGGCACCAAGAAAGCCGTGCTGACCGCCGCTACAGCGGTCTTCGCACTGGCACTGTCCGCCTGCGGCGGCACCTCGGGCGGTGGCGGCGGCTCGTCCGAGTCCGCCGCTCCGTACACGGTCGCCACCAATGTCTCGCTCACGGGCAGCCCCACGTTCGACAAGATCAAGTCCGCGGGCAAGGTCGTCATCGGCGTCAAGCAGGACCAGCCCGGGCTTGGCTTCAAGGACGCGGCCTCCGGCGAGTACAGCGGCTTCGATATCGAGATCGCCAAGTGGATGGCTGCCTCGCTCGGCTACAGCCCCGACAAGATCGAGTTCAAGGCGATCCCGTCGGCCAACCGGGAGTCCGCCATCCAGAACGGCGACATCAACTTCTACATCGGCACGTACTCCATCACGGACAAGCGCAAGCAGCTCGTCGACTTCGCCGGCCCGTACTTCATCACCGGGCAGGGCCTGCTCGTGAAGAAGGACAACACGACGATCAACAGCGAGAAGGACCTCGCCGGCAAGACCGTGTGCTCCGCCACCGGTTCGACGCCGATCCAGAACATCAAGGCGAACTTCAAGGACACCAAGACGACCGAGTTCGACACCTACTCGCAGTGTGTCGAGGCCCTCAAGAATGGTCAGGCGGACGCTGTCACGACTGACCAGGCCATCCTCCTCGGATACGCCGCCCAGGAGCCGGATGCCCTCAAGGTGGTCGGCCAGCCGTTCACCACGGAGAAGTACGGCATCGGCCTGACTAAGGGCGACACAGCGCTGCGCAAGTTCTTCAACGACACCCTGACCAACGGCAAGGACACGTGGGCGAAGGTCTACGACTCGACGCTCGGCAAGTCGGGCACGAAGGTCACGCAGCCCGCCGTCGACAACTACTGACAGGCACTGGTGGGCGGGGCGATGGCCGCCCCGCCCACCGCCGTTTCGGCTAGAAAGCGAAGGCTGCCGTGAGCACCCTCTTCGACAATCTCGATCTCTTCACGACCGGATTCCGGAACACGATCATCCTGTTCCTTGTCTCCGGGTTCTTCGCCCTCATCCTGGGCACGGTCGTGGGCGCAATGCGCGTCTCCCCCGTCCCTGCACTGAGGGCCTTCGGGACGCTGTACGTGAACGTCATCCGCAACACCCCTCTGACGCTCGTCCTGTTCTTCTTCGCGCTCGGGTACCCCAAACTCGGACTTCCGCAGATTGATTTCATGACGGCTGCGACGATCGGCCTGAGCCTGTACACCGCGACCTACGTCGCCGAGGTGCTCCGCTCCGGCATCAACACTGTCCCGGTCGGGCAGGCCGAGGCCGCCCGCGCCATCGGCCTCACCTTCACCCAGACCCTGAACCTCGTGATCCTTCCGCAGTCGTTCCGGAGTGTGCTGCCGCCGCTGTTCAGCGTTCTCATCGCGCTCCTGAAGAACACCACGGTCGCCGCTGGGTTCTCGGTCGCGGAGGCGGGTGCGATCCGCGCCAACCTCTCCGAGCGCGGGTACCCCGCCATGGAGGGCCTCCTATGGGTAGCGCTGTTCTTCGTGATCCTCGTCCTGGTCCTCGCCCAGCTGCAACGCTATTTCGAGAAGAAGTGGAAGGTGGCCCGATGAGCTCCGTCCTCTACGACGCCCCGGGCCGCAAGGCCCGCTCCCGGCACCTCCTGCTGGGAATCGTCGGCAGCGTCGTGATCCTGGCCATCGTCGCGTTCGTGATCTGGCGATTCGCCGAGTCCGGCCAATTCAGCGCGGCGAAGTGGAAGATCTTCACCTTCCCGTTGGTCCAGCAGACGATTCTCCAAGCGGTGGGCGCGACGCTCTCGGCGTTCGCGGTAGCCTCGGTCGGAAGCCTCGTTCTGGGCATGGCCCTCGCGATCGGACGGCTCTCGGACCGCGCATGGGTGTCCCGGCCGTTCCACTGGTTCACCGAGCTCTTCCGCGCCATCCCGGTCCTCATCCTCATGATGATGATCTACTACGGGCTTCCGCCGCTCTTCCACGTGAACTGGCCGCCATTCGTTGCCGTGGTCGTCGCCCTGATCCTCTACAACGGTTCGGTCCTCGCGGAGGTCTTCCGTGCCGGGATCGAGGCGCTCCCCAAGGGCCAGAGCGAGGCTGGTTATGCGATCGGCCTGCGCAAGTCCCAGGTCATGCAGAGCATCCTCCTGCCCCAGGCCGTGCGCTCGATGCTTCCCGTGATCATCTCGCAGCTCGTAGTGACCCTCAAGGACACGGCGCTCGGCTTCATCGTGACGTACAACGAGATCCTGTTCCAGGCGAAGTACTTCGGCTCGCAGGCGCAGTACGGCTCCCCCATCGTGCCGGCTGCGCTCGTTGCCGGCGTGCTGTACGTGGGCATGTGCCTCATCCTCTCGGGCCTCGCGAAGTACGCCGAGAGCCGCCTACGGGCCAGCCAGCGGGTGGCGAAGCCCAAGAAGGGCACCCCCACGGCCGCCGCCGAGGCTGCGGCAACGGGCATCTGACCCACTCCAAGAGTCACCTTTCTGGAGTCCAGCTTCTGGAGGTCAGCTCCTGAGAGTCACGTTCTGGGGGTCGTCTCCCGCGGGTCATCCGCAGGAGACGACCCCCAGAACGTTCTCGTGGCAGGGCGATGGGGCCGTACTCAACGGATACCGCGGGGCTAGGCGGTGAGCCAGACCTCGAGTGCGGACAGACAGGCGCGGATGTCCTCGGCGGCCACTCGCTCGTCATCCTTGTGCGCGAGGAGCGCGTCCCCCGGGCCGAAGTTCACCGCCGGGACCCCGAGCTCGGAGAACCGGGCCACATCAGTCCAGCCATACTTGGGCAGCGGCTCCCGGCCCACGACGGCGACGAACGCGGCGGCCGCCGGGTGGGTGAGCCCCGGCCGGGCACCCGGTGCGCCGTCGGTGCGGACCACGTCGAAGCCGTCCAGGAGTGCGCCCACAAGAGCCTCGGCCTCGTCGAGGCTCTTGTCGGGCGCGAAGCGGTAGTTGATCGTCACGACGCAGCGGTCGGGGATGACATTGCCCGCGGTTCCGCCCGAGATCCCGACCGCGTTGAGGCTCTCGCGGTAGTCGAGGCCGTCGACGGTCACCGTGGCGGGCTCGTAGGCCGCGAGCCGGGCGAGAATCGGCGCCGCAGCGTGGATCGCATTCTTCCCCATCCACGCCCGTGCCGAATGCGCCGCCTCCCCGACCGTCGTGGCTTCGACCCGGAGCGTGCCGTTGCAGCCGCCCTCTACGGTGCCGTTGGTCGGCTCGAGAAGGATGGCAAAGTCGCCGGCGAGCAGGTCCGGACGGTTGAGCGCCAGCCTTCCAAGCCCGCTCTTGGCGGCTTCGACTTCTTCGTGGTCGTAGAAGACGAACGTGACATCGCGCCCAGCTGTCGCAGCAGCGGCAGGCGCGCCGGCGCCGTCGTGCGCGGTGCCCGCGTTCGAAGGGAAGAGGCGGGCCGCGAGGGCGAGCTGCACGGCGACGCCGCCCTTCATGTCCGTCGTGCCGCGTCCCCACAGGACACCCTCCCCCGGAGTGCCGTCCCACGACGACGGGACTGTGCCACGGGCGCCCGCCGTCGCGGGCAGCGGCACCGTGTCGAGGTGTCCGGCGAGGATGACACGATCGGAGTGCCCCAGACGCGACCGCGCGACGATCGCGTCGCCGTCGCGCGTCACCTCGAGCGAGGTCTGCGCGCGCAGCGCCGCCTCGACTGCGTCGGCGAGCGGCGTCTCCCCGCCGGAGACGCTATCGACGTCGACGAGCGCTGCGGTGAGGAGCGAGACCTCCTGGCTGAGGTTGAGCGGAAGGGCGGGTGAGGGGGCGGAAGTCACCCGCCCAGCATAGTTCGAGGGCTCATCGCGCCCGCCGATAGACTGGGGACCATGACTGAAAGCACTGCCGCATCCCGCGCTGCCCACGGCTTCGGGCTTGCCACGATCCACGTTGCTCCGTCCGCTGACGGGGAAGGCACGGCGACCGTGCTCGACGTCTGGTTCCCGGCCCCGCAGCTCGGCGAGGCCGCAGCGCACCTCGCGGACGACGCCGTCGTGGACTCCGCCCCCGCCGACCTCGTCGCGGCCGCGGACAACGGCGACGACGCCGATCGCAGCACCCAGACGAAGGTCGTCTTCGTCCAGATCGACCTCGACCAGGCCCCCGCCGACACGGCGGACGCCTACCTGCGCCTGCACCTCCTCTCCCACCGGCTCGTGCAGCCCAACACGATCAACCTCGACGGCGTGTTCGGCAAGCTCCCGAACGTGGTATGGACCAACTTCGGGCCGTGCCACCCCTCCGAGTTCGAGACGACCCGCGGCAGGCTGCGGCGCCGGGGAGCCGTCACGGTGTTCGGCGTGGACAAGTTCCCCCGCATGGTCGACTATGTGCTCCCGTCCGGCGTGCGCATCGCCGACGCCGACCGCGTACGGCTCGGCGCGCACCTCGCCGAGGGCACCACGGTGATGCACGAGGGCTTCGTGAACTTCAACGCCGGTACGCTCGGCAGCTCGATGGTCGAGGGCCGCATCTCAGCGGGCGTCGTGGTCGGCGACGGCACGGACGTCGGCGGCGGCGCATCGATCATGGGCACGCTCTCGGGCGGCGGCAAGGAGCGGATCTCGCTCGGCGAACGCGTCCTCCTGGGCGCCAACTCGGGTGTGGGCATCTCGATCGGCGACGACTCGGTGGTCGAGGCGGGCCTGTACGTGACTGCGGGCACGCGCGTGCGGATCAGCGGTTTCAAGGACGCTTTCGGTGAGAACGCCGAAAAGGTCGTCAAGGCCATCGATCTCTCGGGCCAGCCGAATCTGCTCTTCCGCCGCAACTCCACGAACGGACAGGTCGAGGCGCTTCCCCGCGCGGGCCAGACGGTCGAGCTCAACGAGGCGCTGCACGCCAACTGACACCGCGCACGACGGCGGCCGCGCACCCAGGTGCGCACCCGCCGTCGTCCATGTGGTCCCCTCACCAGCAAACCCCCAGCCTGAGTTCAAGGAGCACCCGGATGGCCCTCGCCCGCAGAGTGCGGCGCGCCCTCACCGTCCTCGTGGCGCTGGCCCTCGTTGCGGTGGGCCTCTACATCACCTCGCTCGTGCTCAACCGCAGCCCTGCGCCCGTCGTCGAAGGCTGCACGGCGCCGCTCGGCAACGCGACCCAGTCCCTCGCCACGGACCAGACGGCGAACGCCGCGCTCATCACGGCGATCTCGGTGCGCCGCGGCCTGCCACCCCGAGCCGCGACGATCGCGCTCGCGACCGCGATGCAGGAGTCGAAGCTGCGCAACATCGGCTACGGCGACACGGCTGGCCCCGACTCGCGCGGGCTGTTCCAACAGCGCCCGTCACAGGGGTGGGGCACAGAGGCGCAGATCATGGACCCCGTCTACGCGACGAACGCGTTCTATGACGTGCTCATCAAGATCGAGGGCTACGAGAGCCTGCCGATCACCGAGGCCGCGCAGAAGGTCCAGAAGTCGGGGTACCCCCAAGGGTATGCCCAGCACGAGGACATGGGGCGCGCGTTCGCCTCGGCCCTGACGGGCCAGTCGCAGGCGGCGCTCACCTGCACGCTGCGCGCGCCGGACGCTGCCGGGGATCCTGTGACGGTCAAGAGCCAGCTGATCCTCGCGTACGGCGCGATGCAGGCTACCGCTGCCGGCAAGACCCTCACGCTCCCCGCGAGCGACGCCCAGGGCTGGTCCATCGCCCAGTGGGCCGTGGCGAACGCCAAGCAGCTGGCGATCACCAAGATCGACTATGCGGGCCACACGTGGCTGCGCGACGGCAACAAGGGTTGGACCGCCTCCGCGGCGCCCACGGACATCGTGACGATCACCGTCGCCGAGGCGCCGTAGCCCAACGCGGAGTCACCTCCCAGCAACCCGGAGCCACCTCTCAACGCAGGAGGCGCTCCTCGACGAGGTTGGCAGCGCGGGCGCTGCCGCCAGCCGCCACAATCGCTTCTCCGAGCTCCCGCGCACGACGCCGGTAGGCCGGCTCCCCGAGGACCCTCGCCACGGCATCCCGCACCTGCGCAGGCGTGGGCCGTCCCGTCTTGAGGTTCATGCCGGCCCCAGACCAGGCCACGCGGCGGGCAATCTCCGGCTTGTCGATCGCGCCGCCCGCAATGACGAGCGGGACGCCCGCGGCGAGGGATGCGAGCACGGTACCGTACCCGCCATTGCTCACCACCGCGCTGACCTCCCCGAGGATGCGCCCGTAGGGCAGGAAGTCGGCTGCGAAGACGCCCTCCGGCAGCCCGCCGACGCCCGGTCCACCGCCTGTGGAGAGCACGACGACGGGCCGCATCGACGTCGCCGCGGCACCGCCCGCGAGGCCCAGGACGGCTGGCCGCAGGAGCTCGTCGGGATCGACGTCGAGAGTCCCTTGGGTGACGTGCACAACATCGCTTCCCGCCGGCCAGCTCCCCCACCAGTCGGGGAGGGCGCCCTCGGATGGCGGCGCCAGCTCTCCGATGAACTCGACGCCCGGCACCGGCTCAGGCCGTGGGTACTCAAGCTCGGCAATCCCCTGGGCGAGCGTGAGCCGCGCGGAGTAGAGCGAGTCGAGGCCCGGGCGCCGCGTTGGTCCGAGCCCGGCGGCCGCGCGAGCGCGATTCACGAAGGCCCGCAGCACGCTTCCGGGCCCGGCCGTGAGCACCGATGCGAGGAGCCGGTTGCGAAGGGCTGCCGGCCCTCCGTCCGCGGGAAGGAACGGCAGGCCAGTGGGAGGACCCCAGGGGTTGTGCAGGCTCAGCGGCACAAGTGAGACCGAGGCCCACGGGATGCCTTCGCGCTGCGCCCACATCCCGGGACCGAGGCACAGGGCATCGGCCACGACGGCATCCGGGCGGACGGCTGCGGCCAGCCGCGCGACGTCATGCGTCTGAGCCGGCGCGGTGCCGATGAAGACGTGCCTGAGATTCGCAAGGGTGGCCCGGAATCCGTGTCCGTCCCCGATGACGGGGAAGGTCTCCCCCAGACGTGCGTCGTCGAAGTCGGGGGCCGAACGCCACAGTGAGGGCAGCGCCCCCACACGCTCGAAGCGCTCGGCGTACTTCGCGCCTGTGTACGCATGGACCTCGTGGCCCCTCCGCACGAGCTCCCCCGCCAGTGATGCCACGGGATTGACGTGGCCCGCGAAAGGCATCGCGGCCACAAGGATCGTCCCCATGACTCACATTAAAAGTTCAACCACCGGCTTGAGGTAGCTCCTGAACGCCTCTCTGTCCTCGAGCAGGCTCTGGCTCATGATGACTTTGTCCGCGTTGACGAGCCACGCTCGGTCCTCGCTGAGGGGAAGCTCGATGATCGTGAGGTTGAAGTCCCGCGCTGCGGTGCCGACCTCGAGCTGGCGCTCCTCGACGATCTCACGCAGCACATTGGTGGCTCCGACGGCCTCGCGCTTCCTCTCGAGACGCTCGTACTCCGCGCGACGCTCCCGCGCCCACGTCAGCGCTGCGCCGAAGTGCGCTTGAAGCGATCGCTGCAGCGCCGGCGCCTCCCCGAAGGCACCGAAGGCAGGCGGCTCGACGGCGGGGCTCATCTCGGGATGGTTCTCGATCAGGTGCTGCCACCAGGCCTCCCACTCGCGGCGGAGCGCGGGGAGGCCGCCCACATGCTGCGTGAGCTGATGGTGGTCAGCTTCGCGGACCCGCGGCTGTGCTGGAGCGACCGGCGGCATGCCAGCACCGTCGAGCCCTGCATGGTCCTTGAGGTAGAGCGCGAGCAGCATAGGGCCGGACGTGTCCATCGTGATCCGCCAGCCGGGTCCGCCAGTGTGGTGCATAGTCGCATCGCTTCCTTGCCGGTCTTCTCCCAGTGTATTCCTGTGGAGGCATTCCAGTGGAGGACGGTGGGCGGTGGCCTCCTCGCCCCTTCAGCGGCTGCCCGCCCCGATGATCGAGACCTGCGCCCGGACCACGTCGACGCACAGCTGGGCGTCGAGCCAGCGGCCCTGGAGCATGGCGTGGAGCCCGAGGCCCTCGACGGCGGCCATGAGCCGCTCGGCCCTCACGCACGAGGTCGCCTTCATGTAGGTAGCACACTTGTGCCCATCGATAGGATCTAGACCATGCGCATTCTCGTCACCGGAGGCACCGGCTACATCGGCTCCCACACGGTCCTGACCCTGCTCGAAGGAGGCCACGACGTGGTCGCCGTCGACAATCTGTCCAACTCGAGCCCGGAGTCCCTCCGCCGCGTGGGCGAGCTCGCGGGCCGCGATGCCACCTTCGTCGAAGCAGACATCACCGATGAGGCGGCGCTCGACGCCGTCTTCGCCGAGCATTCTCCCGAGGCCGTGATCCACTTCGCCGGGCTCAAGGCCGTCGGGGAGTCATCGGCCATCCCGCTCGACTACTACTTCAACAACGTCTCGGGGACGATCGCCCTCCTGCGCGTCATGGAGCGGCACGGCGTCCGCAAGATCGTGTTCTCCTCCTCGGCCACGGTCTACGGAGACCGCAATCCTGCGCCGTACGTCGAGAAGATGGAGATCGGGGCGATGAACCCCTATGGGCGCACCAAGGAGCAGATCGAAGACATCCTCTCCGACCTCGGCGCATCCAGCCCCGAATGGCATATAGCGCTGCTGCGCTACTTCAACCCGGTCGGCGCTCATCCCTCGGGTCGGATCGGCGAAGACCCGCAGGGGATCCCGAACAACCTCGTCCCCTTCATCGCCCAGGTCGCCGTGGGCCGCCGCGAGAAGCTCATGGTCTTCGGCGGGGACTACGAGACGCCGGATGGCACATGCCAGCGCGACTTCATCCACGTCGTCGACCTCGCCCAAGGCCACGCGGCCGCGCTCACGTACCTCGAGGACCATGCCGGCGTGTTCCGCTGGAACCTCGGGTCCGGCCGCGGCACGAGCGTGCTCGAGATGCTCCATGCGTTCGAGAAGGCCGTGGGCGCCCCGATCCCGTACGAGATCGCGCCGCGCCGCGCCGGCGACCTCCCCGCGTTCTGGGCCGACCCCTCGGCCGCCCTGGCCGATCTGGGCTGGTCCACGACAAGGACCGTCGAGGCGATGTGCGAGGACCACTGGCGCTGGCAGAAGAGCAACCCGATGGGCTACCAGCCCGTCTGAGTCACCCATGGCAACGGCCGGCGCCTCCCCCCAAGGGAAGGCACCGGCCGTAGTCGTACCCGGGGCGGGTGGGATCAGCGCGCGGGGTAGTTGCGCGCTTCCTCACCCACGTAGAGCTGGCGGGGGCGCCCGATCTTGGTCTGCGGGTCGTTGATCATCTCGCGCCACTGGGCGATCCAGCCCGGCAGGCGGCCGATCGCGAAGAGCACCGTGAACATCTTCTCCGGGAAGCCCATCGCCTTGTAGATGAGGCCCGTGTAGAAGTCGACGTTCGGGTAGAGCTTGCGCTGGATGAAGTAGTCGTCCGCGAGGGCCTTCTCCTCGAGCCGCATCGCGATGTCCAGGAGCTCGTCGTTGCCGCCCAGCTTGCCGAGGATCTCGTGGGCCGTGGCCTTGATGATCTTGGCGCGGGGGTCGTAGTTCTTGTAGACGCGGTGTCCGAAGCCCATCAGCCGGACCCCGTCTTCCTTGTTCTTGACCTTCTCCATGAAGTCCTCAGGCCTGACGCCGTCGGCCTGGATGCGGCGGAGCATGTTGAGCACGGCCTCGTTGGCACCACCGTGGAGCGGGCCGAAGAGTGCGTTGATGCCCGCGGAAACGGAAGCGAACATGTTCGCGTTCGCAGACCCGACGAGGCGTACGGTCGACGTCGAGCAGTTCTGCTCGTGGTCCGCGTGCAGGATCAGGAGCGTGTCGAGCGCCTTCACGACAAGCGGGTCGAGCTCGTACGGCTCCGCGGCCAGTCCGAAGGAGAGGCGCAGGAAGTTCTCCACGAGGTTCATGGAGTTGTCCGGGTAGAGCAGGGCCTGGCCGACCGACTTCTTGTGCGCGTACGCGGCGATCACGGGGAGCTTGGCCATGAGCCGGATGGTGGAGAGCTCCACCTGCTCCTCGTTGAACGGGTCAAGCGAGTCCTGGTAGAACGTCGACAGCGCCGAGACGGCCGAGGACAGCACCGGCATCGGGTGCGCATCGCGGGGGAAGCCCGCGAAGAAGCTCTTGAGCTCCTCGTGCAGGAGGGTGTGGCGACGGATCTTCTGGTCGAACTCATCGAGCTCGGACCCCGTCGGCAGGTTCCCGTAGATGAGGAGGTAGGAGACCTCGAGGAAGCTCGAGTGCTGGGCCAGCTGCTCGATCGGGTAGCCGCGGTACCGCAGGATCCCCTCATCGCCGTCGATGAAGGTGATAGCCGAGGTGGTGGCAGCGGTGTTCATGAAGCCCGGGTCGAAGGTGACGGCGCCGGTCTCCTTCAGCAGCTTCGAGACGTCATAGCCGTCGTTTCCTTCAACAGCGGCAATGCGGGGAAGCTGGAGCTCTCCCCCTTCGTGACGCAGGACAGCGCCGTTCATCTCAGTCATGGTTCCCCTTCAATGGGCAGCTCGCAACGTTCTTAAGCTACTCCGAGTTCCCGCACGGCACTAATCGATACCGCCGGTCCCGTGAGTCCTGTCACGTTCGCTGGACTATCGGGAGGTCAGGCGCTCCACAGCGGCGTCGATGCGCTCGTCGGTCCCCGTGAGGGCCACACGGATGTAGCCCGCGCCGTCGTCCCCGTAGAACACGCCCGGGCCAACCACGATCCCCAGCCCGGCGAGGCGATCGACCGTAGCCCACGTGTCCTCGCCGGCGGTGCACCAAAGGTACAGTCCCGCCTCGGAGTGCGAGAGCGTGAGCCCGAATTCCTCGAGGGCAGGGAGGAGCCGCTCGCGGCGCGACCGGTAGAGGTCCTTCTGCGCCAGCACATGGGCCTCGTCGCCGAGCGCCACGCGCATGGCCTCCTGGACCGGATAGGGCATGATCATGCCCGCGTGCTTGCGGCTGTTGACGAGGTTCGGCATGAGCTCTGGGGCACCCGCGACGAATGCAGCACGGTACCCGGCGAGGTTGGACTGCTTGCTCAGCGAGTAGACGCTCAGGAGCCCGGTGAGGTCCCCGCCGCTCACGCGGGGATCGAGCACGGACGGAACGGCCTGCCCGCCGCGCTGCAGGTCCCACGCACCCCAGCCGAGCTCGGCATAGCACTCGTCTGAGGCCACAACCGCACCGAGCGAACGCGCGCGGTCGACGGCGCCGCGCAGCTCGTCAGCGCTCCGCACCGCCCCGGTCGGGTTGCCCGGAGAGTTGAGCCACACGAGCCGCACGCGTGCGAGCGTCGCGTCGTCGAGCTCATCGAGGCTGTCCGCGGCGACCGCGGTTGCACCCGCCAGACGCGCCCCGATGTCATAGGTCGGGTAGGCGACGGCGGGACGCACCACCACGTCGCCCTCGCCGAGCCCCAGCAGGAACGGCAGCCACGCCACGAGCTCCTTGGAGCCGATGGTCGGCATGACGGCCTGCTCGTCGAGGCCCGTGACGCCGCGGCGCCGGGCGAACCACTCGACGACCGCCTCGCGCAGCGCCTGCGTGCCGTGCACGGTGGGATACCCGTGCGCATCGGAGGCCGCCTTGAGCGCTTCCTGCACCACCTCTGGGGTGGGGTCAACAGGCGTGCCGATCGAGAGGTTCACGGCACCACCGGGGTGCCGGGCCGCCTTCGCCGCGTACGGGGCCATGGCCTCCCAGGGGTAGTCGGGCAGGTCCAGCCCGAAAGCCCGGCCCGTGGCGCTGCGTCCTGGCTCCACGCTCAGCTGGCTGCGTTCTGTGGAGGGAGGGCCGCAACGAGCGGGTGGTCCTTGCCCGTGTTGCCGAGCTTCGCCGCCCCGCCCGGGGAACCGAGGTCGTCGAAGAACTCGACGTTGGCCTTGTAGTAGTCGGCCCACTCGTCCGGAACATCGTCCTCGTAGTAGATCGCCTCGACCGGGCACACGGGCTCGCACGCACCGCAGTCGACGCACTCGTCCGGGTGGATGTAGAGGGACCGTTCGCCTTCATAGATGCAGTCGACGGGACATTCCTCGACGCAGGCCTTGTCCTTCACATCGACGCACGGCTGTGCGATCACGTATGTCACGGTGCCACCCTCTCTTCCCTCGCCCTCACTGCTGACGTCTTCTCGCAGATCTACCGGGGCCGATTGAGCCTATTATCTCCCGGCTGGCTCCCGCCACTCCACGGAGACACGTGCCGTAGCACTACGATGGAGCGTGCCGTCCTCTCCCGTCGAACTCCTGCGCTCGCTCGCCCCGGGTACGCGCGTGGTGGTGCGCCGCCGGATCGAGGGCGGCTTCGCGGACACGCTCGGGGATCTGGTAGCGCACGACGGCGCAACGGTCACCATCCGCACGAGGCGCGGCAACGCCGTCGTGCTTCTCGAAGACGTCGTGGCTGCGAAGCCAGTCCCTCCGCCTCCTCCGCGTCGGGCGGCTCGCCGACCCGAGGGCTAGGGCTGCACCATCCGCTGATTGGTGTTCGCATAGCTGACCGAATCCGCCGTCGAGCCGACAAGCCCCATGGTGACTCGGAGCAGGCCCGGAGCCACGTCGTCGAGCGGTGGCGGTGTGTCGGTGCCCAGGGTGAGGCTCCGCCCGTTGGAGGTTGTCGCGGTGACAGATCCCAGATAGACGCTGACGTGTCCGCTGAGCACCGTCTTGTCGGCGGACGTGACCAACCCGGGCCCGTTGGGCGGGCGCACCGTCAGGGTGAACCCCGTGATGGTGATCGAGTCTGCCGTGATCTTCAGAACGCGGACGCCGCTGCCGTCGGCGGTCGGCACGGTGACGACGCTGATCGAACTCAGCCCCGTGAAGGACAGGCTCTGGGAGCCCATCGAGGCCGGAGTCTTGGTGAAGATCGGGGTTCCGCTGTCCCGAGGCGCTGCCACAGGCGCGCTGGACGTGGGTTCCGGGGTCGCGATGGCAGCCGGGTCCGTCCCAGATCCTGCGCCGGGAAGCGCGGGCAGGCTGGGGCCGGATCCAAGCCCCGGCAGCAGAGTGCCGCCCACGGCGGGCAAGGGCCCCGGCGCCTGCGTGGGTGCCGTGCCCGAAGGCGAAGGACTCGGGGGCTCGGACGGGCACGACACGACGAGTGGTACACACAGCGCCGTCGGCACGCTGTCGGGGATCCTCGCCG
Source organism: Sinomonas sp. ASV486 (assembly GCF_030908215.1). Classification (GTDB taxonomy): domain Bacteria; phylum Actinomycetota; class Actinomycetes; order Actinomycetales; family Micrococcaceae; genus Sinomonas; species Sinomonas puerhi. The sequence goes on from NZ_JAVFJK010000008.1 coordinate 146,553, forward strand.
CCCCGAGGACGAACGGCAGGGTGAGGAGCGAGCCGGACGCCACGGCGGCAAGGGTGCGGGCACGGCGGAGATTCACCCTGCCCACATTCCCCGCTTGGCCCCCGGCGGGCCCATCCACGCCGCGACCAGCACGCCTCCGACCACCGAGAGCAGCATGCCGACGAGGAAGCCGCCCATGTTAACCCCGACCAGCGAGTAGACAGCGACCACCAGTGTCAGAACCCCATAGAACACGTGATGCGGCGGCATGGTCACGGACAGGACTCCGAGAAGCACCAGCACGATCGGGATGACGGTGGCCTGAAGTCCCTCGATCCCCAGCTGGATGTGAAGATGGCCAAGGTCGAGCTGACCCGAGAAGAACATCTCCACCCCGCCGAGCATGGCCAGCAACCCGCCGACGAACGGCCGCTGCCGGCGCCAGTGCCGGAATCGGCTGGCCTTCCCGGACGCCTTCGCACTCCGCGACGGCGCGGGAGCACTGTTCTCCGTCGTCGACGACGTGCCACCGCTCAGAAGCATGCCTTGGACCCATCCGTCAGATCCAGGCTCATCCCGGTCAGGGTGAACACCGATGCCTGCGTACTCCACGCCGTCTGCTGCAGATTCGTGATCGTGATGCTGTCTGAGTCCTGGGCGAAGTCGCCTGCCGAGCCCTTCGCGGCGGTGTTGACCGTCGAGGCGTCCACGCCGATGCGGATCTTGCCGAAGGTGGAATCGCCCTTCAGGCCGGTCATTCCGATCTGAAGATCGGAAGCCGAGGCAGGGTTGTTCCCGCCGCCGGCTTTGATGAGCACCCCGACCGTGCCCAACGGGGTCTGCGTGACCACGGACTGGCACAGGTCAGAGAGGGTTGCGCTCTTGATGTTGGCGATCGCAACCGGGTGATCCTTCCCCTCGGTATCCTTCGCGACCCCGGCGTACTGGGAGAACCCGGTTCCCTCGAGCCTCGAGGCGCCGATCTGGAACTGGCTGCCGGACACGGCGAAGGACACGGGTACCGCCCCTTGGGCGATGCCGCCCATGAGGAGCGATGCGGCCGCGGCCGAGGGCACGGCAAAGAGCATGATGCGGCCTGCATGGGATGCACCCATCGATCGGATGCGCTGCGAGACGGGGAACTTCATTGATCCTCCTGACGTGGGCGCCGCCCGTGACGGCGGCAACACGGTCGAAGATATCGGCACTGTTGACTCTGAGTCAATAGCGGCCTCGCCGACTCTTCTCGAGTCAGTAGAATTTCTGCTGTGTCCGAACCGCAGCGCGCCCGCCTCAACCCTCAGGACCGGAGAGCGCAGCTCGTCGCGGCCGGAGTGAACTTCCTGACCGACCACACTCTGGACGAACTGACGATGGACGAGCTCGCCCGCTTGGCCGGCGTTTCACGCGCCCTGCTGTTCCATTACTTCGAAACCCGCCAAGGCATGCAGCTTGCCGTGGTCACGACGGCGCGGGACAGCCTTCTCCTCGCCACGACTCCGCGCGAGGACCTCGCCCCGCGGGAGCGGGTCCGGGACACGCTGCTGAGGATCACCCAGTTCGTGCAGCAGCACCACGGCACCTTCTACTCAATGGTCAGAGGTGCCGCCAGCGGCGACCCCGCGGTGCGCGTGATCATCGATGAGTCACGTGAGCTCAATGCCGAACGCCTGCGCGAAGCCTTCATCGAGCTCGGGTTGGCGGACACTACGTTGTTGCGCGTGGCCCTGCGATCCTGGGTCGCCTTCGCCGAGGAGTCGCTCATCAGCCTCGCGATCGAGCGCAACACTGCGGCCGATGAGGTGGTGCAGTTCCTGGAGGCATCCCTGCATGGGATGGTGAACTCCATCCACGACCAAAGGCTCTGAGCTCGGAACGCATCCCCCCTTGTGGGCCATAGCCGCCCCACCTACAATTAATCCAATTGATGGTTTAATTGGGTTGGAGCTGGGCCGGCCCCTCAGGAGGCCGGCCATGTCCTTGAACTCCCTGCTGGGCGCGATCGCCCGGACGAGCATTCCGCACCTTGTGCTCGAAGAACCCAGGCTCGACCACGTCTCGGTCCATCCCTGCGCGGAAGGTCTCTGCGTTGACGTCGGCCTCTCGGTTCTTGGCTTGGTGCAGTTGGGCCGCGCCCGCGCAACGGCACGCTTCACGGCGGTCCTCGAACGGCGTGGCCCGGATGGGAGCACTGTCCGCCGAGCCATTGCGAGCATCGAGTCGTGTGACGGCGCGTTCAGGCGTGAAGGGTTGACCCTCGCGGGCGCTTCCCTCCTCCTCGGCACACCGCATCCCCAGCGCTTCTGGCCGCGGATCGGCGCTCCCGACGGTCGCGGCGTGGTGCTCGTCGACTCCGCATGGACAGACCTCATGGTCACCGACCACAGGCACCGCCTGGTCACACGGGTCCGCGGTGAATGGGCCATGCCCTTGCGGAGCAAGTAGGTGCTCCCTACAATATGACCATCAATTGGACAATTGGTGAGCCGAAGCTGGGTCGGACCGCCCCGAGACAAAGCCGCCTGCCATGTCACTCCGAACCCTGCTCGCTCGTCCGCGTACCCATCTGTCCGGACCCGCGGACCCAGTCTCCAACCCTCGACATCCAGCGCGCATCGCGTCCGTTGCAGTGCGCGCACTCGACTGCGGGCTCCACGTGGATGTCGACGAGGATCACGCCGAGTCCGGACGCCTGAGCCACGCGATTCAGGCGTCAGCCCGATTCACGGCCGTCCTCGAACGGACCGGGCCCGAGCCTGGCGGAACGGGGCGCCGGATCACAGCTCTGAGCGTCCGGTCGGACCACGCAGGCCTCCGCCCCGGGCACTTCAGACACGCCACGGCGGGTCTCACCCTCGGGGCACCGCCGTTGTCCTCGCTGCTGGACAAGGCACCCGCGCCGAAGGGCTCACGTGTACGGCTCCTCTCCGCCACCTGGTCAGACCTCGTCGTGACCGACGCCGAAAGCGGTCTCGCCCTGGAAGTCGAAGGAGAGTGGACCGTCTACTGTGCGGCCGAGCATCGGGAGATGCTCGTCCCGAGAGCCCAGATGGCCTAGTCCTGGACCGCGTCCGACAGCGTCCGGAGCCTGAAGAACGGGCCGAGGGTCACGGGTAGGATCGCGACGAGCCCACCGACGATCCCGATCCACAGCGTCGGAACAAGCCCGATCCTCTCCCCCAGCCACCCGCCGAGGAGCGAGCCGATAGGCATGACGCCCCACACGACGCAGCGGATGGAAGCGTTCATCCGCCCGAGCAGCCGCGGCGGGCAGATACGCTGGCGCATGCTCACCTGCATCACGTTGTAGACGATCACGCCGAAGCTCATCGAGAACTCGCCCACGCTCAACAGCACGGGCGCCCATGGGCCAGGGCCAGCCACGAGCGCGAGAGGGAGAAGTACCCCACCGGCCCCGCCGACCATGAGCCCGATCGGAAGCAGCGGGCCCTCCCCGATCCGCGCGCCGAGGCGGGGGGCGGCCACCGCACCGACGAGCCCGCCCACGGACCCGATGGAGAGCATGACGCCGAACCCGGCGGCCCCGAGGTTGAGCTCGCGAAGGATGACCAGCGGCAGGAGCACGTAGGCCACGGACGAGAACAGGTTGCCGATCGCGGTGCTGGCCACGATCCGCCGGATGAGCGGATGCCTTGCCACGAAGGCACCGCCTTCACGGATCTCCACCCAGAGGCTGCTGTCCTCGCGTCGCTCAGGCCGCATCTCCGCGTCGTGGACACGGGTGAGGCAGAGTGCCGACACGAGGTAGCCCGCCGACTCGGCGGCGAAGAGCACCGGGGCACTGACGAGAGCCAGGAGGAAGCCGCCGAGCGCGGGGCCGCCCATGCGGGCGACCTGCGCGGTCGCCTCGAGCTTGCCGTTCGCATCGGCGATCTGACTCCGGTGGACGAGGAGTGGAATGTAGCTCTGGTAGGCGACATCGAAGAAGACTGTTGCGACGCCGACCACGGCCGCGACGACGTAGAGATGCCACATCTGCAGCACTCCGGCCCACCACAGCACGGGGACGCATGCCATCGCAACCATCCGTGCGAGGTCCGCCCGGATCATGGTGCGTCGCTTGAGCCAGCGGTCCACCCACGCGCCAGCCGGGAGTCCGACGATGAGGAAGGCCGCCATTGCGGCCGCGTTGAGCACGCCGAGCTCCATCTCCGCCGCCCCGAGGAGGCTCACGGCGAGCACGGGAAGCGCGAGCTGGCCGAGCTGGACGCCGAGCTGACTGACGCCCTCCCCGGTCCAGAAGGCGAGGAACGAGCGGCTCCGAAGGAGAGTCGGCGCGGTCAGCTCTGCGGGCGTTTCAGGGGACACGCGGCCAGTCTGGGTCAAGTGATTGGGAAGTGTCAATCACTCATCGATAGGCTGGTGCCATGTCGGAGCCAGACGAGGCCGCGAAGGGCCGCGCGCTCAGTTCACCGCTGCGCCTGCGCATCCTGCGGATGTGCCTCCACCAGCCGCGTACCAACAAGGAGATCGCAGATCGGTTGGGGATCAACCCCGCCTCGTGCCTCCACCACGTGCGCACCCTCGTGGCGACGGGATTCCTTGAGTCGCAGCCCGAGCGCCGCGGCGCCCGCGGGGCCAAGGAGGTCCCCTATCTGGCCACACGCAAATCGTGGAGCCAGCATGTCGACGACGTCGCCCCAGTACTCATTGAGACCTTCGTCCAGGAGACCGCGGCCCTGGCGCCGGAGGACATCGCCGTCTGGAGGGTCGGGCTCAAGCTCAACCAGGAGCATCGGGACGACCTCATGGGCCGGCTCCGCGCCATCGTCGACGAGTTCGTGGCACTGCCCAGCGATCCCGACGGCGAGGCTATCTCGCTCATGATCGCCCAGCACCGAGACGCCGCCGCCGACTGATCCGCCACCCCTGCCGATTCGGGTACAGATCTCCCACCTGGTTTCGCCTTTCGGGTACGCGTACGACGACGGCCGGTGCCTTCCGCGCGGAAGACACCGGCCGTCGTCGTACCCGCAATGCCGAATCAGACGCGAGATCTGGACCCGAGACGGAGCAAGTTGTCAGGCGCGGGAGCGGCTGCGAGCCGCCTTGAGCCGCTCGTTCGCGTCGAGGACGACCTTGCGGATGCGGATCGACTCCGGGGTGATCTCGACGCATTCGTCCTCGCGGGCGAACTCAAGGGACTCCTCGAGCGTGAGCGTCCGCGGCGGGGTGAGGCCCTCGAAGTTGTCGGCCGTAGCCGAACGCATGTTCGTGAGCTTCTTCTCCTTGGTGATGTTCACGTCCATGTCATCAGCGCGCGAGTTCTCCCCCACGATCATGCCCTCGTACACCTCAGCCGTGGGCTGGATGAAGAACGAGCCGCGCTCCTGGAGGTTGATCATGGCGAACGGCGTCGCCACACCGGCGCGGTCCGCGATGAGCGAGCCGTTGGTGCGGTACTCGATCTCGCCGGCCCACGGCTCGTAGCCCTCGGAGATCGACGACGCGATGCCGGCGCCGCGCGTGTCCGTGAGGAACTTGGTGCGGAAACCGATGAGGCCGCGGGACGGGACCATGAACTCCATGCGGACCCAGCCGGTGCCGTGGTTCGCCATGTTGGTCATGCGGCCCTTGCGTGCCGCGAGCAGCTGCGTCACCGCGCCGAGGTACTCCTCGGGGACGTCGATCGTCATGTGCTCGATCGGCTCGTGCACCTTGCCGTCGACCTTCTTGGTGACGACCTGCGGCTTGCCGACCGTGAGCTCGAAGCCCTCGCGGCGCATCTGCTCGACGAGGATGGCGAGGGCCAGCTCGCCACGGCCCTGGACCTCCCACGCGTCCGGCCGCTCAGTCGGCAGGACGCGGATGGAGACGTTGCCGATGAGCTCCTTGTCGAGGCGGTCCTTGACCTGGCGCGCCGTGACCTTGGCACCCTTGACGCGCCCCGCCAGCGGGGACGTGTTGATACCCACCGTCATCGAGATCGCGGGGTCGTCGACGGTGATGAGCGGCAGCGGCTGCGGGTTCTCGACGTCGGTGAGGGTCTCGCCGATCGTGATGTCCTCGATGCCGGCGACGGCGACGATGTCACCGGGACCCGCGGACTCGGCGGGGACGCGGTCGAGGGCCTTGGTGGCGAGGAGCTCGGTGATCTTGACGGTCTTGAGCGAACCGTCGTGCCGGGCCCAGGCGACCTGCTGGCCCTTGTGGAGCGTGCCGTTGTAGATGCGCAGGAGCGCGAGGCGGCCGAGGAACGGCGACGCGTCGAGGTTGGTCACGTGGGCCTGGAGAACGCCCTCAGGGTCGTAGGTCGGGGCCGGGATGTGCTTGAGGATCGTCTCGAAGAGGGGCTCGAGGTTGTCGTTGCCCGGAGCCTCGCCGTTGGCGGGCTGCTCGAGCGACGCAGCGCCCACCCTCGCGGCAGCGTAGACGACGGGCACGTCGAGGACCTTGTCGAGGTCGAGATCGGGGACCTCGTCGGCCAGATCGGATGCAAGGCCCAGAAGGAGGTCCATCGACTCATGGACGACCTCGTCGATCCGCGCGTCAGGGCGGTCCGTCTTGTTGACCACGAGGATCACGGGAAGATGCGCCGCGAGCGCCTTGCGCAGCACGAACCGGGTCTGCGGGAGCGGACCTTCAGACGCGTCGACGAGGAGGACCACGCCGTCGACCATCGAGAGCCCACGCTCGACCTCGCCGCCGAAGTCGGCGTGGCCGGGGGTGTCGATGACGTTGATCGTGATGCCCTCGGGCTCACCGGCCCCTGCCGCAGCCGGGCCCGCGTAGCGGACGGCCGTGTTCTTGGCGAGGATCGTGATGCCCTTTTCACGCTCGAGGTCACCCGAGTCCATCACGCGTTCCTCGACCTCGCCATGGGAGGCAAAGGAATTGGTCTGCTTGAGCATGGCGTCGACGAGGGTCGTCTTGCCATGGTCGACGTGCGCGACGATGGCGACGTTGCGGAGGTCGGTACGGGAGGCAGTGGACACGGTTTCAGTCATTCGCGTGAGGCTCGTTTCGAGTGGGTCGCAACTTGTCCGGCGCCCGGCGGGGTCCTTCGGTCAAAGGCAGTGGGGGCACAGCGGAACAGACCCTGTCAGGGCCAGCACCCTCAATTTTACTCTCTCGGGCGCACTGCTCCGTGCGCTGCCCGGTGCGTGGGTGTCCCGCAGTGGCGAAGATCCCATCGTAGGCCGCATCATGGTGAGGTTCGCATCTTCTGAAGGACCCCATGGACCGAGCCTCCAGCAGCGCTGGGCGTCTGACCCTGCGCGCACTGTCCTGTGCCATGGCGGTGCCCCTCCTCGCGGGGTGCGCCGGCCCGCTCGAAGCACTTCCGGCGTCGTCCGGCGGCGCCATCGGCACCGTATCCCGCCCAACGGAAGGCGCGGCCCTCCGGGTCTTGCCACCCGCTGCGGTGCCGTATGGCACTGCCCCGATCGCGATCATTCCCCGCACGACGCCGGCCCGTCGCCTCACGCCGGCAGATCGCCTTCCGCTCGGCTCCTTCACCGTCAATGCAGCCACTCAGCGGAACGAGCCTGTGCTGGGGGATCTCTCGAGGGCCGCGGTCCTGATCGGCGACTCGCAGTCAGAGCCGACGGACAGCTGGGTGCGGCGGGGCCTCGAGCACGCGGGGTATTCGGTGTACTTCGCCGGCAGCGGGGGCACGGGCTATTCCGTCGGCATCCCGAAGGTCCACGACTACGCCAACGCACTGAGGCTCGGCGACTGGCGGCTGCCCGCGGGCCGCCCGCGCCTCGTCGTGGTCCAGGGCGGGGGGAACGACGCATCGCGCAACTCGGCCGATTCGGCGATTGCCAACGGCGCCATCACCCTGTTCGCCGAGCTGCGCCGCACGTACCCCGGCGCCCGGATCGTCATGGTCGGAACGCTCGCGAAGTCGGCTGCCGACGGCGGCGGACGCCGGACCGAGGTCGATGCGCTCCTGCAGCGCACCGCGGCCGCACTCGATGTTCCGTTCGTTGGCTGCGGCGACTGGATCTCCCGCTACGGGCTCGCGGGGGAGCTCGTCGACGGAGTGCACCTCAGCCCGCAGGGGAAGGCGCGTCTCGCCCCGGTATTCGCTGACGCGCTGGCCGCGAGGGGCCTCGCACTCTCCTGAGCTTGAGTCCCCCCGCGGCCGATTGCCCCGAACCCTCCGTGTCCGCTCTATGCGGCGTCCGGCGGAAGCAGTAGCTTGCCGCCCGGGATGGCCTCCAGGAGCGCCCGCGTGTAGTCCTGCTGCGGCGCGTCGAACACCGAATCGGTCGCCCCGGTCTCGACGAGCCTGCCCTTCTCCATGACGCACACGTGGTCCGCGATCTGCCGCACCACAGCGAGGTCGTGCGTGATGAAGAGGTATGTCAGTCCGAGCCGTTCCTGGAGGTCCGCGAGCAGGTTGAGGACCTGCGCCTGGACCAGAACGTCGAGGGCCGAGACCGCCTCGTCGCAGATGATCACCTCGGGATCGAGTGCGAGAGCGCGGGCAATGGCAACCCGCTGGCGCTGACCGCCCGAGAGCTCGTTCGGGTACCGCTGCATCGCCGACTGCGGAAGCGCGACCTGGTCGAGGAGCTCGCGAACCTTGAGCTCGCGTGAGGCCCTGTCTCCGATGCCATGGGTCCGCAGCGGCTCCTCAATGGTCCGGTAGATGTTGTACATCGGATCGAGCGAGCCGTAGGGGTCCTGAAAGATTGGCTGGACTCGACGACGGAACGCGAACAGCTGCTTCCGGTCGAGCGTCGCCGTGTCGACGCCGTCGAACACAATCCGGCCTGAGGTCGGGGCCAGGAGCTGGAGGACCATCTGGGCCACCGTCGACTTGCCGGAGCCCGACTCGCCCACGATCGCCATGGTGGTTCCCCGGCGCACCCGGAAGCTCACGGAATCGACGGCCGTGAAGTCTGTCGACCGACCCAGCCCCCCGGAACGGAGCTTGAAGACCTTCGTCAGGTCCTCGACCACAAGCGCGTCGTCGGGCACTTCCTCTGGCCCAGCCGCGGCGGGCGTCTCCTGCGTTTCCACGGCTTCGAGTGCCGTCGCCTCGGCACGCTCGGCAGCCTTGGCCCTGGCCTCGTCCGAGGCTGTCAGGAGCTCAGTCGGCTCGATGCCGGCCTCCTTCGCCACTTGGATGCGCCGGGATGCGAGCGAAGGTGCCTTGGCCACGAGCCGCTGCGTGTACGGGTGCAGGGGGTTGCGCAGGATTTCGAGCGAGGGACCAGACTCCACCACCTTGCCCTGGTACATCACCACGACCTTGTCCGCGCGCTCGGCCGCGAGGCCGAGGTCATGCGTGATGAGGAGGACCGACGTGCCGAGCTCCCCCGTCATTGTCTGGAGGTGGTCGAGGATCTTGCGCTGGACCGTGACATCGAGGGCCGAGGTCGGTTCGTCGGCAATCAGGAGCTTGGGCGCGCACGAGAGCCCGATCGCGATGAGCGCGCGCTGACGCATGCCTCCAGAGAACTCATGCGGGTACTGCTTGGCGCGCCGCTCGGCGTCCGGGAGCCCCGCTTCCGCGAGCGCGCGCGCGACGTCGGCCGGCTTGTCCGCCTTCCCGTTGGCACGCAGCGTCTCCCTGACCTGATAGCCGATCTTCCACACCGGATTGAGGTTGGACATCGGGTCCTGGGGGACCATGCCGATCGTGTTGCCGCGCAGCTCGATCATGCGCTTCTCGGGCGCATGGGCGATGTCCTCGCCGTCGAGCAGGATCTGCCCCCCCGTGACGCGCCCGTTACTCGGCAGGAGGCCGATCGCGGCGAGCGCCGTCGTCGACTTCCCAGATCCCGACTCCCCCACGATCGCGAGCGTCTCGCCGGGCATGATCTTCAGGTGGGCGTCGCGGACGGCCCTCAATTCGCCCGAGCTGGTCGTGAAGGCGATCTCCAGATCGCGGATCTCGAGGATCGGACGACCGCCGGGCCCCTCGTCGTCGATGATCGCCGGAATGCCGGCTGCAGTAGTCTTCTCGGTCATCGGGTCCTGCTCTTCGGGTCGAGGGCGTCGCGGACCGCGTCGCCGAGCATGATGAAGCTCAGCACGCAGAGGGACAAAGCCACGGACGGGTAGATGAGGATCATCGGATTCGTGCGGATCGACTGCTGTGCGGCCGCGATGTCGTGGCCCCATGACATGACGGACTCGGGCACGCCGATGCCGAGGAACGAGAGCGTTGCCTCCGTGACGATGAACACGCCGAGCTCGAGCGTCGCGAGCACGATCACCGGGGCGATGGCATTGGGCAGCACGTGGCGCAGGAGCGCGCCGAACCTCGAGACACCGAGCGAGCGGGCAGCGGTCACAAAGTCCGCGTTGCGCACCTCGATGACCGCTCCGCGCGTGATGCGCGCCATTTGGGGCCACGCCAGCATGGCAATGACGAGCACCACCGTCCACACGCTCTTGTTCTCCCGGAACAGCGGGAGCTGCGTGATGACGAGCGCTCCGAGCACGAGGGGCAGGGCGAAGAAGATGTCGCCGAGCCGTGCGAGGAGGGCATCGAGCCAGCCGCCGTAATACCCCGCCAGAGCGCCGAAGGTCACGCCGATCACGAGGACGCACAGCACCGCAAGGACGCCGACCGTCAGAGAGGCCTGGGTCCCGTGGACCACCCGCGAGTAGAGGTCGCAGCCCTGGAACGTGAACCCGAAGGGGTGACCGTCTCTCGGGCCGGCCTCGGAATTCTCCAGGAGGCAGTTCTCATTCGGCGGGGTCTGGGTGAGGGCACCGGGGAAGAGCGCAATGAAGACGAGCGCGAGGATCATGATCGAGGAGATGATGAACAGCGGGCGACGGCGCAGCTTGCGCCAGGCGTCGGCCCACAGGCTCAGCGGGGCTTCTTCAACCCGGAGGGCATCGGTGGCGCCGAGCCCCACCTCATCGAACGGGGCAACGAAGTGCCCCTCAGTGCGTTCAGGCTTCATAGCGGATCCTCGGGTCGAGCCAGGCATACAGGAGGTCCACGAGCAGGTTCGCGAGCACGAACACGAGGACGAGCACGCTCACGATCGCGACCACGGTGGGGCCCTCGCCGCGCAGCGTGGCCTGGTAGAGCTTGTTCCCCACACCGGGGACGTTGAAGATGCCCTCGGTGACAATCGCGCCGCCCATGAGGCCGCCGAGGTTGGCGCCGAGATAGGTCACCACCGGGATCATCGAGTTGCGCAGGATGTGGGCGAGCACAACGCGGGGGCGGGACAGGCCCTTCGCGGTTGCGGTGCGGACATAGTCCGCGTTCATGTTCTCGATGACCGAGGCCCTCGTGAGACGCAGCACGTAGGCGAACGAGACGAGGCCGAGCACGATCGCCGGGAGGAGGAGGTTGCCCCAGTCGGCCTGAGCGCCCACCGTGGGCTTCGCCCAACCGAGATAGACGCCGAACACGAGCTGGAACACGAAGCCCAGAACGAAGGTCGGAACGGCAATGACCACGAGGGAGGCGATCAGAACGGTGGAATCGAAGACGCCGCCGCGGCGGAGGCCGGCCCACAGGCCGAACAGGACTCCGAAGATCGCCTGGATGGCGAGCGCCTCGACCGCAAGCATCGCCGTGACCGGGAAGATCCTGGCGAGCGTCGCGGCGATGGGCTGCTGCGTGAAGTCGACGCCCAGGTCGAGCGTGAAGAGGTTCTTGAGGAAGATCCCGTACTGGACGAGGAACGGCTGGTCGAGGTGGTACTGGGCGCGCAGCGCGTCGATGACGCTCTGCGGCGGCTGCCTGTCACCGAAGAGGGCAGCAATGGGGTCTCCGGGGAGCGCGAAGACCATGAAGTAGACGAGCAGAGTCGTCCCGAGGAACACCGGGATGACTTGGAGCAGACGGCGGAGGATGTAGCGGATCATCGCGGCCCTCCGGCGTGCTGGGCACAGGATCGTGCCATGGAGCTGGGCCTTCCTATCAGATGCCGAGGGCCCGGCGGGTGGCCGGGCCCTCGGCTGCGATCAGAGCGCGCGGGCGCGCGTCACTTCGCCTGGATGTTGTAGTACAGGATGGCCCCGTTCCAGCCGGACTCGGCCTTGACCACGTGGTTGCTCCACACGAGCGGCCTCGTGTAGTCCCACAGGGGGACGCCCGGCAGGTCCTTGAACAGGATCTCCTGGGCCTTGTTGAACTTGTCGCTGGCCTCCTGCGTGGTCTTGGCCGCGAGGCCCTCCTTGAGGAGCTTGTCGAAGTCGGGGTTCGAGTACTTCTCGTAGTTCGAGGACGCTCCCGTGGCCCAGACCGGTCCGAGGAAGTTGTAGAGCGACGGGTAGTCGCCCTGCCAGCCAGCGCGCGTCAGGCCCGGGAGGCTCTGCGACTTGCGGAGGTTGAGCACCTCGGCGAACTTCGCGAACGGCTGGATCTCGGCCTGGATGCCGAGGTTGTTCTTGAAGTTGTTGGCGACCGCCTCGATCCACTCCTTGTTCCCGCCATCGGTGTTCGACGCGATCTGGAGCGGCTTCGAACCGTCGTACGGCTTGATCTTCTCGGCCTGGGCCCAGAGGTCCTTGGCCTTCGCGGGATCGTACTTGAGCACCTCGTTGCCCGGAATGTCGGCCTTGTAACCCTCGATGACCGGCGGCGCGTATCCCGTCGCCGGCGTGCGGGTACCGTTGAAGACGACCTTCGCGATCTCCTCGCGGTTGATCGCGTAGGAGAGTGCCTGGCGACGCAGCTTGCCCGCGTCACCCTGGAAGTTCGGGTTGTAGCCCGGGATGTTCAGCGTCGAGTCCGTCGCGATCGGCTTGGTCGAGTTCCGGTCAGGGAAGTCGCTCGTGTACGTCTTGAGCGCGTTCGAGGGCAGCACGTCGGTGACGTCCAGGTTGTCCGCCTGGAGATCGGTGTAGGCCGGGCCCGGATCCGTGTAGAACTTGAAGGTCACGCCGCCGTTCTTGGCTTCGCGGGGTCCCTTGTAGTCGGGGTTCTTCACGAGCGAGATCGACTGGTCGTGAACCCAGGAGCCCGTGTCCTTGGCCATCTTGTACGGGCCGTTCCCCACGGGGTTCTCGCCGAACTTCTTCGGGTCCTTGAGCGCCTCGGAGGGAAGCGGATAGAAGGCCGAGTAGCCGAGGCGCAGAGACCAGTCCGACTCGGGCTGGGCGAGCTTGACGGTGATCGTCGAATCGTCCTTGGCGCTCAGGCCGGACATGGTCTGGGCCGTCGGCGCCGGAGTGGTCTTGGTCTTGCCATCGGCACCCGTCTCCTTCTTGACGGCGCTGACGGCGTCATAGCCCTCGAGGGACTCGAAGAAGAACCCGTTGTTCTGGAGGTTTGTGCTCAGCGCCGCAAAGTTCCAGGAGTCAACGAACGTCTTGGCGGTGATGGCCTCGCCGTTGGTGAACTTGGACCCCTGCTTGACCTTGATCGTCCAGGTCTGGGAATCCGTCGTGTCGATGCTCTCGGCGAGGTCGTTGACCGGCTTGCCGTTGGGATCGTAGGCCCTCAGTCCGGCGAACAGCTGGTCCACGACGCGGCCGCCATAGACCTCGTTCGTGTTGGCAGGCAGGAGAGGATTCTGCGGCTCGTTGCTGTACGCCGTGATGACCTTGTTCGGATCGCCGGTGGCCTGGGTTCCCCCTCCGGTGCCGGATCCGCCGCCGCAGGCGCTGAGCGCGAGCGCGACAGAAGCGGCGACCCCAAGGGTCCTGGACATGCGTGAAAGACGCATTTCCTTGCTCCTTCGTTGAATGGTGCATGGGTCCCCGCCTAGCGCAAGAACCTGTGTTGCCAAGCACTCGTCCCTGTGACTTGGCTTATAGAGATCCAGCCTAGCCCGAATCTGAAAATACGAAAGAACCGTTTGCGAAATCGTGATCATGCCTCGGCGGCCTTCGGGCAGCACGACGAGAGGGCCCTCGTCCAGGGTCCTCTCGTGTTCGCGGTGCGTTGCCCGCTCAGCCGGACGGGCGGCGTCGTGCGGGGAAGGCTCCGGCCGCTCGCCTCACTCGATCCCGCTAGCGAGGAGCAGCTCGCGCAGCTCGCGGCGCTCGCGCTGCTTCTCGGGGTCCGGGAGCGGCACAGCAGCGAGGAGGCGCTGGGTATAGGCCTCCTGTGGGTTGCGGAGGATCTGGTCACGCGAGCCCTGCTCGACGATCCGGCCGCGCTGCATGACGCAGATGTGGTCGGCGAGGACGTCGATGACGGCGAGATCGTGCGTGACGAACAGGCACGCGAAACCGAGCTCCTTCTGCAGCCCCTGGAAGAGCTCGAGGACCTTCGCCTGGACGGAGACGTCGAGCGCCGAGGTAGGCTCGTCGGCGACCATGAGCTTTGGCTTGAGCGAAAGCGCACGGGCGATGCCGACGCGCTGCTTCTGCCCGCCGGAGAGCTCGTGTGGGTACCGGTTCCGATAGGACCGCGGAAGCTCAACCTGGTCCAGAAGCGTCTCAACGCGCTTCTGGAGCTCCGCGCCCTTCGCGACTCCCGCGAGCAGCATGGGCTCACCGATGGACTCGCCGATGGGCAGGCGCGGGTTCAGCGAGGACGAGGGGTCCTGGAACACCATTCCCACCGACCTGCGGATGTCATGGAGCTCCTTGGAGTTCTTCTTCAGCCCCGAGATCTCCTTGCCGCCCACCTTGAGCGAGCCCTCCGCAACCGGCAGGAGGCCGACGGCGGCGCGGCCGATCGTCGTCTTGCCCGAACCCGACTCGCCGACGAGCCCCACGACCTGGCCCGGGTACACGACGAGGTCGGCGCCCTCGACCGCACGGAAGGCCGGAACGCGCCCCTGCTTGGGGTACTCGATCGCGACGTCGGCGAGCTGCAGGATGGGGGCGCCGCGGCGCTCCTCGGCGGCTGTGGCCGCAGCAAGCGCCGCGCGGTTCTCCCTCTCGCGCTGGGCGAGTTCGGCGGGGTCGACTGCCTCGAGCTCCGCACCCGTAGCCGCAGCGAGGGCGGCCGTGATGTCAACGTCGTCCTCCGTCCCCTCGCCGCCCTGCCCCAGGTGGGGAACAGCTGCGAGGAGCGCCTGCGTGTACTCGTGCTGGGGGTTGTGGAAGATCTCCCCGGCCGTGCCGGCCTCGACGATCAGGCCACGCCGCATGACGGCGATCCGGTCGGCGAGGTCGGCGACCACCCCCATGTCGTGGGTGATGAGGATGACCGCCGAGTTGAGCTTGTCCTTGAGATGGCGCATGAGGTCGAGGATCTCGGCCTGCACGGTCACATCGAGCGCCGTGGTCGGCTCGTCGGCGATGAGCAGCTTCGGGTCGCACGAGAGCGACTGTGCGATCATGGCGCGCTGGCGCTGGCCGCCCGAGAGCTGGTGCGGATAGGACTTGAACGCCTTCTCGGGGTCTGGCAGCTCGACGAGCTCGAGCATCTTGATCGCTCGGGCCTTCGCCTCGTCCGGGGAGACCGGGTTGTGGAGGCGGATCGTCTCGACGATCTGATTGCCGATCGTGTACACCGGGTTGAGCGCCGTCATGGGCTCCTGGAAGATGACAGCCACGTCGTTGCCGCGCACGGAACGCCCCGCGGACGCCCTGTCCTTGCCCAAGAGCTCCCGGCCCATGAGCTTGACACTGCCCGAGACCTGGCTGTTGGACGGCAGGAGCCCGAGCAGGGCCATGGAACTAGCGGACTTGCCCGAGCCGGACTCGCCCACGATCGCGAGCACCTCTCCGGCACGCACCTCGTAGTTGAGACCGATGGCCGCAGGGACCCATTCCTTCTCAACGCCGAAATCGACGCTGAGGTCCTTCACCTCCAGGACCATCTGGCCCTTGACCAGGTCCTCGCCGACCCCGTTGGCGCGGTTCTTCGCGTCGCGGCTCCGTCCGTCCCGTCGGGGCCGGCCCGCTGTGCCGAGGTTCTCAGCCATCGTTGTGCTTCCTTCCCTGCGCCGCCGGACCCAAGAGCTTCGGCCCGGGCGACGGAATCCTGAATTCGATGCGACGTCCTGCATCATGGGGGGCATGAGCGCGATGCAGCATGCCGGTCCCACCGACGTCTTCAAGGCCCGCAGCAACAGGCTGCTGGCCGTGGCCCTGTGGGCCCTCGCCGCGCTCGGCGCGGTGCTCACCGTCGCGCAGTCCGGGCTGCCGGGCGTGCGCTACCTCGCTCCCCTGGCCCTCATGGCCTGGGCCGGCTGGGCGCTCTTCTGGCGCCCCGCCGTGGTGGTGAGCGATTCTGGCGTCGAGCTCGTCAATCCGGTGCGCAGCGTCGGGGTGCCGTGGGAGGCCCTCGCGTATGTCGACACGAAGTTCGCCCTCACGCTCGGGACCGGGGCCGGCCGGTTCACGGCGTGGGCCGCGCCGGGCCCCGGGGCGCTCGGCGCCCGCCGGGCGCGCCCAGAGCATCTGACGGGGCTCCCCGATTCGAGCTTCGGCCCCGAGCACACCGTGCGGCCGGGCGATCTCGGCAACACGGTGTCCGGCCAGGCGGCGATCCTCGTCCGACGCCGCTGGGCCGGGCAGGTGGACCGCGGTGCCGTGGCCGGGGGCCAGGTCGAGGAGACGCCCGTGGCCCGCTCGGTGGCGTGGGGTGTGCTCGCGCTGGGCCTCGTCCTCGTGGTCGGCACGGTCATCACGTTCGCCGCGTGAGCCGGGGCCAGCCCCGCGGCCCGCAGCGCGCGGTCCCGCGATCGGCGTCGCGCGCACGTCAGTCATTCCTGCCGGTCGTGTCGTCGCCAGCGTGGGGAGCCCCGCCGAAGGCCTCGCTGTCCGGGACGTAGCCGGACACCGGGCTCACGCCACCGCCGACCTCAAGAGCGGGCGCAGCGGCGCCTCCGGCCACCGCGGCCGACCCGTGGCCACTCCTTGTGCCCTTCTTTGCCTTCTTCGCGTTGAACTTCTTCTGGCGCGGATCGAACGCGTCGCGCAGGCCGTCGCCGATGAAGTTGATGCAGAGGCAGATGAGCACGATGAACAGGCCCGGCCACCAGAAGAGCCACGGACGCGTCGAGAAGGCCTCCTGGTTCTGGGAAATGAGCAGGCCGAGGGACGTGTCCGGGGCCTTGACGCCGACTCCGAGGTAGGAGAGCGCCGTCTCGAGCAGGATCGCAGAGGACATCAGCAGCGTCCCGTTGACGATCACAACGCCGACCGCATTGGGCAGGATGTGCTTGAAGATGATGCGGGCGTTGGAGGCCCCGGAGATCCGTGCTGCGTCGACGAACTCGCGCTCGCGCAGCGAGAGGAACTCGCCGCGGACAAGGCGCGCGAGGCCCACCCACGCGACCAGGCCGAGGAAGATGCCGAGCACGACCACGCCGTTCGAAGCCGCAAACTGGCCGAACCAGGATCCGGAGTCGCGCCGGCCGGCCGTCTGGGACATGACCGCCGCGAGAAGCAGTACCGGAATGATGATGATGATGTCTGTCAGGCGCATGAGCACCGCCTCGACCCACCCGCGGAAGTACCCCGCAAGGGCTCCGACGACGACGCCGATGAGCCCGGCGACGACGCCGATGATGATCATGATGATGATCGACTGCTGCGCGCCGCGCATGGTCATCGCGAACAGGTCGCGACCGATCCGGTCCTGGCCGAACGGGTGATCGCCGAAGCTGAACGGGAGGGTCCATGTCGGTACGCCCTCGTTGACGAGCGGGGTGACCTGATCGTGCTGGTACTGCCACCAGCCGGGGATCGGCCCCCAACCCTCGGACGAGAAGGCGAGGACGAAGATGACCGCGAAGACGATGAGACCGGCGAGGGCACCGGTGTGGCCGAAGAACCGCTTCCGGACGATCTGCCCGAGGCTCAGGCCCTTGGCTTCGAGGATCGGCTCGATGCCGGCGGCAGGCGCGGCGGCCGTCCCAGCGGAGGCCGAGACCTCCGTGGCTTCTTCCTGCTGTGACTGCTGGCTCATGTCACTTCACCCTTACGCGAGGATCGAGCGCGGAGTAGACGAGGTCCGCGATGAGGTTGAACGCGAGGGCCGTGATCGCGACGCATACGAACACGCCCATGACCGGGTTCGGATCCACGTGCGAGATGCCGTCGAGGAACATGAAACCCATCCCGCGGACGGAGAACACAGTCTCGGTGATCACCGCGCCGCCGATCAGCTGGCCGATGTCGAGGGCGACGACGGTCGCGATCGGGATGAGAGCGTTGCGGAAGGCGTGGCGCATGACGACGCTCCGCTCGCTCACGCCCTTGGCACGCGCCGTGCGGATGTAGTCCATGTTCATGACCTCGAGCATCGACGAGCGCGTGTAGCGCGTGTAGCTCGCGAGCGAGATGAGGATGAGGGCGGCCGTCGGCAGGATGAGGTGGGTGAAGGAGTCGATGCCTGAGATCCAGAAGTCTCCCTGCAGGTTGGGGGTTCCGGCACCGATGGTGGCGATCGGCCGGCCCCTGATGCTTCTGTTGTCGAAATACGCGGGCCACGACTGCATGAATCGGTCAAGGAGCACCATGAACGCAACCACGAATGCCGTAATGGCGCCGGCGCGCATGCTCTGGCTGCGGTCGTAGCCGCCCCAGAAGTAGCCCGCCGCGATGCCCACCCCGACGGCGACGACCGCGAGGATCAGGATCATGAGCGGCGTCGCGAGGTTCAGCAGCGGCTGGACGGGGAAGTAGACCACAGCCCCAACCAGGACGGCGGTAAGCGCGGCATACAGCGCGCGACGGTTCTGCAGGCCTGCGGTGAGGACCGTGACGGCGAAGGCGATTCCGACCCCCGCGATGACGACGACTCCCAGCCCGAGGCCAGGGAAGCGGAACCACTGCGTGAGGCTCGCCACGATGAGGACGAGCGTCACGAACGCGAAGGCGATGGCCCCCACGGTGGCCTTGCGGCGGACCGCACCACCGGTGACGACGGCCGCAAAGATCCCGATGACGAGGCCGATCCCGAGGGCGACCGGGAGCGGGATGTCCGGATGGGCCAGGAAGTTGTTGAACCCGATGGCCCCGTACTCCTTGAGGAGGACGGCGATCCAGAATATCGGGAGCGAGAAGAACAGGAACGCGAGGAACGTGACGCCGTAGTCGAGCGCGCTGTACTGGCGCAGGGCCGTCACGATGCCGAGGGCCACGCCAATGAGGATCGCGAGGATGGTGGCACCCGTGACGAGGGTCAGAGTCTGCACAAGTGCCTGGCCAAGCGCCTGAGTGACCGGCTGGCCGACCAGGTTCTTTCCGAGGTCGCAGTTGCCGACGAGGCATCCGGCGGCTCCCCCGAGCCATTTGAAGTAGCGGATGGGAGCTGGGGTGTCCAGATCCAGGAGTTGGGAGCGCGCCTGCATGAGTTGGGCGGCATTCGGGAGATTGCTGGCGCGGAATTCCTCAAGCGGGTCCCCCGAGAGCGCCGTGAGGTTGTACACCAGGAACGACGCGCCGAGAAGGATCAATGCTGCGGTGATGAGGCGCCGGACGACGTAAGTCACCATGTTTCGTTGTACCTCTAATGTGGGCCGCCCCGAAAGGGTGCGGGGCGGCGCGGACGGGTGCCGGGGGCTTGCCACGCGGTCGGCGTGGGGCGCGACGGCGGGTGGCTGGATCCGCCGGGAGGGCGCTGCGAAGCGCCGGGACCCACGAGCTCGGTCCCGGCGCTTCAGCTAGCGCATCAGAACTCTGGAGGCTACTTCGTAGCCCACTCCCAGAAGTTCCACCAGACACCGCTGCTGTTCGGCATGTACTTCACACCGGTGACCTTGTCGCTGTACGCGTCCACGCCGACCGCCTGGAAGAGCGGGACACCGTACGAGGAAGCCCAGATCTTCTGGTCGATCTGCTTTTCCAGGTCGGTCTGCTTGCTCTGATCGGTCGTCTGAACGAGCTGCTCCATGAGCTTGTCAGCATCCGGGTCGGAGAACTTGTTGAAGTTCGAGCCGTTGCCGCTCTTGAAGATCTGCGGAACGCCAGAGACTCCCACGCCCGGGTTGATCCAGCCGAAGATCGTCGCGTCGTAGCCGCCCTTGCCGAGCGCCTTGCCCCAGTCCGACTTGCCGAGTCCGCCGTCGACGATCTTGAAGCCGGCCTTGGCCGCGCTCGCCGCGATGAGCGTGTAGGCGTCGACGCGGTTCGGGTTGTCCTTGTTGTACATGATCTTCACTTCCGGCGTCTTGCCGGCAAGGAGCTGCTTGGCCTTGTCGATGTTGACCGCGTCGTAGGCCGAGGAGCCGTTGTTCTTCACCGAGTCGGCGTAGGCCGCCTGCTGGGGGACGAAGATCTGCGAGTCGAGCGGCTTCGCGTTCGGGTCCATCTGCTTGATGATCTTGTCAAGGATGTCCTGGCGCGGGACCGTGAGCATGAAGGCCGTGCGCACGTCCTTGTCGGCAAACGGGCCCGTGTAGTTCAGGTCGATGTGATCGTACGAGAGCTGGTTGCCCTGATCGACCGTCACGCCCGGGATGCCCTTGAGCTGCTGGATCGTGTCAGACGATGCCTGCGGGGCAATGATGTCCGCCTCGCCGTTCTTGAGGGCCTGAATCTGGGCAGGGGCCGAGCCGATGTAGCGGATCGTGATCTGGTCCAGGTTCGGAGTCGGACCCCAGTTGTAGTCCTTGTTCCGCACGAGCGTCATGGACTGGTCCGGGACCATGTCCTTGACCACGTACGCGCCATTGGAGAGGAAGAGGCTCGTGTCCCCCGGCAGTGTCTTCGTGTCGAAGCCCGTGTTGTAGAAGTCAGCGGCCTTCTTCAGCGTGTCATTCGCGGGCTGCGGGCTGGCCGGGTCGCCCTTCTTCATGCCCTTCATCAGGTCGAAGAGCGCCTTGGCATCGGCGAGGCCCGCCTTCTTCGCCACGACGTGCGCCGGGATGTCGATCGTGTTGTTGCTGGCGCCGATCGCGAGCTCCCAGTCGGCGTACGGCTTCGTGTACGTCAGGGTGAACGTCTTGCCGTCCGAGGACACATCCGGGAAATTCGTGGCATTGAGGCCCGTGGGGTCCCCCGCCGTCGAGAAGTAGGCGGTGCCCTTCTTGCCATCGGGGCTCGCGTCGTCGAAGTAGCTCGAGCCAGCCGCCCAGTTGAGGGCGACGTCGTACGCCGTCACCGGGGTGCCGTCGGACCACTTGACGCCGTCGGCGATCGTGTACTTCACCGTGAGCGGGTTGTCCGAAGTCTTCTCGTAGTGGCCGAACTTCTCGTTGTGAATCACGTTCAGCTTGTTGTCCACATAGTAGAAGCCCATGTGGGTCGCCAAGCTGATCTTCGAGTTGATGTCCGTGTTGCCATCGGCAGTTTCCGGGTTGAACGTGTTGAACGCGTTCACCTCGACGACGGTGGCGCTGCCACCCTGCTTGGCGCTTGCCGACGAGGTGTTCGTGTTCGAACCGCCGCCTTGGGTCGCGCAGGCACTGAGCGCGATTGCTGCGACTGCAGCCACGCTCATCGCCTTGGAAATACGCCCGAAACGCATTCCGCCTCCTCTGGTGCATCTGTTGAAGTGCCCGGGAAGACCCCGGAGCCGACGGCCCGTCCCCCCTGGCGGTAGACGTGGCGCGTCTCACATGCTCGACACACTAGCCCGCCCGTCGGGCCACTGGCTACGAAAGTTCCGTTTCAGATCATCGTCGTTATAGAGATGCAACATATCTTTCAGGTTCTGGAGGTGAGGGTCTCGATTCGACGTATCTGATTGAACTTTCCCAATCACTCGCGCCTTGATTCCCGTGCGTTACTGCGGAGTAACGCACAGGTTTCAATCAGTGGAGTGTCAGCGCGGCCCAAGCGTCCAGTCACGGATTTCAGCCGAATCTTCGCCGAACTCCCGGGTGGCGGACCGCGCCTCGGCGAGCTCATCCATGTAGCGCTGGCGAAGGCCGGCATGGCGCAGTGCAAGACCCGGCACGCGGTCGAGCACGTCGATGGCCAGATGGAACCTGTCGATCCTGTTCAGCATGGCCATGTCGAACGGCGTCGTCGTGGTGCCCTCTTCGACGTAGCCCCGCACGTGGAGATTGCCGTGGTTGGTGCGACGGTACGTGAGGCGGTGGATGAGCCAGGGGTATCCGTGGTATGCGAACACGATCGGCTTGTCCTTCGTGAACAGCGCGTCGAATTCGCGGTCAGGCAGGCCGTGCGGGTGCTCGCGCTCGTCCTGGAGCCTCATGAGGTCCACAGCGTTGACCACGCGGACCTTCAGATCGGGCAGGTCGCGGCGCAGTATCTGAGCGGCTGCGATCGCCTCCCCCGTGGGCACGTCGCCAGCGCAGCCGAGCACGACGTCGGGCTCCTCGCCCGGCGCCTCGTTGCCCGCGAACTCGAGGATTCCGATCCCGCGGGCGCAGTGCAGCTCGGCCTCGGCAGGGCTGAACCACTGGAGCGAGAGCGCCTTCCCGGCAACCACCACGTTCACGTAGTCGCGGCTGCGGAGACAGTGGTCCATCGTGGACACGAGCGTGTTCGCATCCACGGGGAGGTAGACGCGCACGACCTCGGCCTTCTTGTTCACCACATGGTCGATGAAGCCAGGGTCCTGATGGGAGAACCCGTTATGGTCCTGCTGCCATACGTGGCTCGAGAGCAGGTAGGTCAGTGAGGCGACAGGCATGCGCCACGGCAGCTCGCGGTGGACCTTGAGCCATTTCGCGTGCTGGTTGAACATCGAGTCGACGATGTGCACAAATGCCTCGTAGGACGTGAAGACCCCGTGGCGGCCCGTCAGGAGGTAGCCCTCGAGCCAGCCCTGGCACAGGTGCTCGCTCAGCACCTCCATGACCCTGCCAGCGCGCGCGAGGTGCTCGTCGACGTCCTCGATGCGCTCCTGCCACACCTTGTCCGTGACCTCGTAGACGTCCTGGAGGCGGTTGGAAGCAGTTTCGTCGGGGCCGAAGAGCCGGAAGTTGTCCGGATTCGCGCGGATCACCTCGCGCATCCAGCCTCCGAGTTTGGTCATCGCCCCCGCACGCACGACGCCGGGCGCCTCCACCGGGATCATGTGCGCTTCGGTGGCAGGGAGCTTCAGGTCCCGCAGGATCCGGCCGCCGTTGGCGTAGGGCGTTGCGCTCATGCGTCGGTTTCCGCTCGGGGCGAGGCTGGCCAGCTCGGGCGAGCGGGCGCCGTCGTGCGTGAAGAGCTCCTCCGGGCGGTAGGAGCGCATCCACGCCTCGAGCTCGGCGAGGTGCTCCGGGTTCTCGTGGATCTCGTTGAGCGGTACCTGATGCGCGCGCCAGGTCCCCTCGACCGGCTTCCCGTCCACCACCGCAGGGCCGGTCCACCCCTTCGGGGACCGGAAGACGATCATCGGCCACGGCTCGGGCACCGAGTCGCGAGGCCGCTCCCCCGCGCTCTCCGCTTCCCGGGCCCGCGTCTGGATGGCGGCGATCGCATCGAGGCAGTCGTCCAGAGCCTCGGCGAAGTCGCGGTGCGCCTGGGGCTGGGCAGAAGGATCCGTGACCGTGACGAAGCGAGGGGCCCACCCGAGGCCCTCAAAGTACTTCCGGACCTGTTCCTCCGGGCGCCTGGCCAAGACGGTGGGATTGGCGATCTTGTAGCCGTTGAGGTGCAGGATCGGCAGGACGGCGCCGTCACGCGCCGCCTCGAGGAACGCCGTCGACTGCCAGCTCGTGGCGAGCGGCCCCGTCTCGGCCTCCCCGTCCCCCACGACGCACGCCACGACGAGGTCCGGGTTGTCGAAGGCCGCACCGAAGGCGTGCGCGAGCGAGTAGCCGAGCTCGCCCCCTTCGCTGATCGATCCAGGCGTCTCAGGGGCCGCGTGGCTCGGAATCCCTCCGGGGTAGGAGAACTGCCTGAAGAGCTCGCGGAGGGACGCCTCGTCGTCACCGAAACGGGTGTAGATCTCCGAGTAGGTGCCCTCGAGGTAGGCATTGGCGACGTTCGCGGGACCGCCGTGGCCCGGGCCCGTGACGAAGAGCATGGCCTGATCGCGATCGACGATGGCCCGATTGAGGTGGGCGTAGATGAAGTTCAGGCCAGTAGTGGTGCCCCAGTGGCCCAGTAGGCGCTTCTTGACGTGTTCCTTCGCGAGGGGCTCCTTCAGGAGCGGGTTATCGCGCAGGTAGATCTGGCCGACCGAGAGGTAGTTCGCGGCCCGCCACCAGCGGTGGAGGTCCTCGACCTGTCCACGGGTCAGGTGCGTCTTGCTTGCGGTGTCCGTCACTGGCGCGCCTTCCGCTCGACGGCCGCAGCCTTGCGGCCGGTTCGGAGTCAGCCTAACCGGGACGGTGTTCGAATTCTTGGGTCGTGTGATGAATATTCGCCAAACCCTGGGGCGGCCTTCACGCGTGGGGCGCTGGCGCACTGGCAGGCCACTGCTGGAGTGCATAGGCTCTGGCCATGGATCAAGATTCCCAACAGATGCTGTTCGTCGTGATGATTCGGAAACCGGGCGATGACTTCGCCCCTTTGGATCAAATCCTTCGCGCCAAGGACGTCGAGGAAGGCCGCACGATTGCCGCCGGCCGCGTGAGACGCCATCTGCTCACGCACCCCGACCTGACCCTCGACGGTGCAGAGCTCCGCGGCGCCACATCGGGCACCGTGTACGCGTCATGGGACCCCAGAGCAGACTCCCCGAGCTAGCCGGCCCGCAAGGGAGATCGGCGACCCGTCTCCCAAACCCGCCGCATCACACGTTGAAGCGGAACTCCACCGGAATACGTTACCGTGCAACAATTGAACTATGAGCACGAAGAACACCAGGACAGCGGTGTACCTCCGCCAGAGCCTCGACGCAACGGGCGAGGAACTCGCAGTCCAGCGGCAGCGGGAGGACTGCCGTCGCATCGCCGAGGCGCGCGGCTGGGAGATCGTCCAGGAGTACGTCGACAACTCCATCAGCGCCTCGGACGAGCGCAAGAGGCGCCCCGCCTACAACCGGCTCGTTGAGGACTACGAGGCCGGGCACTTCGACGCCATCGTCTGCTGGGACCTCGACCGGCTCACCCGGCAGCCGAGGCAGCTGGAGGACTGGATCGACGCCGCCGAGAAGCGCGGGCTCCTGCTCGTGACGGCCAACGGCGAGGCGGACCTCCAGACGGACAACGGCCAGACCTTCGCGCGGATCAAGCTCGCCGTCGCCAAGGGCGAGGTCAAGCGCAAGAGCGTCCGGCAGAGGCGCGCGAACCTCCAGCGCTCAGAGATGGGCCGCCCCCCGCTCGGGGTGCGCCTGACCGGCTACACCGTCAAGGGCGACATCGTGCCCGCCGAGGCGGAGTTCGTGCGGGCGGCCTTCGAGCGCTTCGCCGCCGGTGACTCGCTGCGGTCCATCACGGCGTGGGCGAACGAGCAGGGCGTCCCCACCCGGCACGGCAGGCCGTGGAACCCCTCGAGCATCAGGACGCTGCTGACCAACCCGAGGTTCGCCGGGCGTGCGGTCTACCAGGGCAGCGAGACGGGCAGGCTGGGCGGCTGGGAGCCGGTGGTGGAAGATGACCTGTTCGCCATCGTGCAGGTCAAGCTCTCCGACCCGGGCCGCAAGACCCAGCACGGCACCGACCGCAGGCACCTCGGCTCCGGGCTCTACGTGTGCGGCGTGTGCGGGCGGGCCCTCGTCTCGTGGACCGGCAACAGGTACCGGTGCCAGGACGGGCACCTGACGAGGGCGATGGCGGGAATCGACGACTACGTTTCCAAGGTAGTGCGGATGATCCTTGCCCGCCCGGACCTCGCGGACCTCGTCCCCGTCCCGTCCGCCGCCGACCGGGAGGCCGGGGGCAGGGTCCGCGAACTGCGCCAGCGGATCGCACGGGTCGCCGCAGATTACGACGCGGACCTCATCGACGGCCACCGATTCAAGGTCGCCACGGAGCGCGCGAAGGACGAGCTACGGGCCGCCGAGGCGGCGATGCAGCGGGCCGCGAATCCGACGGCGTCCGTGCTGCTCGCCCATGACCCGGTCGCGGTGTTCGACGCATCCCCGCTCATGGTCCGCCGCGCCATCATCGGCGCCCTATGCACGGTGCACGTGCACCCGGCGCCGAGGGGCAGGCGGGCGTTCGACCCGGACAGCGTGCAGGTCGAGCCGGTGCGCGGCCACGCCGCGCCGTAAACACGACACGCCGTACGAGTGATTTGGTCCGTAAAGATTCCGTAAAGACGCGCTTTAGCTCTGATTCGGACACTTTGGGTTCCTTTATGGCCTGTTGGATTCAACGCACTCCCGAGTGATTTCGGCCTGCCCGCGACGCCGTAGTGCCCCCTTTTCAGGCACGTTCCCGGGCGGAAACTTGGATTGTTATCAGCAATTCATTTCCTTTAGGGAGGGCAGCAGGGTTGGCCGAACAACTCCTCTCCATCGCCCAGGTCGCCGCAGTGGCCGGGTGCAGCCTCTCGACCGTGTGGCGGAAGGTCAAGCGGGGCGAGCTGCACCCCATCGCCGTCCGGCCCCGGTGCACCCGGTACGACCCAGCAGAGGTCGCCAAGGCCTTCCCCGGGGCCACCATCGAGGCCCACGCAGCTGCCATCGCCGCCGCTTGGCCGCCCCTGACCGACGACCAGCGCCGGATGATCAGCGCGCTCCTGAGCGCCGTCGCGGAGGGGTCGAAGTGAGCACCTTCTACGACGACGACAATGACCTCTTCTACGACGATGACGAAGAGGGCGAGCCGATTCCGCCGCTGACGAGAGAGAAGATCGAGCGCGTCGCGGCCATCGTGAGCCGATACGGCACCCTCGGCGCAGCCATCGCCGCCGGAGCGTTCGCTCCGCCGCCTTCTGAGGAGTAATGGCGATGAGTGACTACTCCTACGGCCCTATCGCCCACGCGTACCGGCGCGGAGAGTGCCCCCTCTGCTCCAAGCCGAGGCGGGTGACGAAGACGTTCAGGCCCAGCCGCCCGGGCATGGGCTACACCGAGGCCCTGCTCGACGCGCAGGCGCAGGCGGACCGCTGGGAGCCCGACTTCAGGCACCGGGCATGCCTGGACCGCCAGCCGCTGGAGGGCCAGACGACGATCTTCGACCTCCTCGACCGGGATGCCGAGCCGTGAGCGCTGGGGACATCACCGAGCGGTCGCTGCTTGGCGCGGTGATGCTCGACAGCAGCGTGCTCGACCGGATCCGGCTCGACCCCCGAGACTTCCACGACCCCGGGCACGAAGCCCTCTACAGCCTCGTCATCGCGATGCGCGCGCGCGGCGAGGCGGTGGACGTGGTTACCGTCGCCGACGCGCTGCGCAGGTCCCAGGACCCCGTGGTTCGGCGGATCGCCGCCGCCGACCTCCACGCCATGGTGCAGGCAACCCCTTCCGCCGAGGCCGCCGACCTGTATGCGGACATGGTCGCGCACGATGCGGCCTTGCGCAGGTTCAGGGCCGCCGGGCTGGAGATCGTGCAGGGCGCCGACTCGGGGATCCACCCGGCCATCCTCGCGGAGCGCGCCGCCGACGCGATCCGGGACGCCGCCGGGCCCGGTCGGCTCGGGACGCGGGCTAGGTACGGCGACGTGGCGGCGCTCCTCGACGGGGGCCTCCCGGCGCCGCCGGAGCCGGAGGTCCTGACCCGCACCGACGGCGCGGCGATCTTCTACACGGGGAAGGTCAACTACCTGTACGGGGACCCGGAGACGGGCAAGACGTTCGTCGCCCTCGCCGCCGCCGTCGATGTGCTCGGCAGGGGCGGTAGCGCCGCGTTCCTCGACCTCGACCACAACACGATGCAGGCCGTCGTCGCCCGGCTGGTCCACCTCGGCGCCGACCCCGGCGCGCTGGCGGACCCCGGCCGGTTCCGCTACGCCGAACCCGAGGACGCCGAGGGCCTCCTCCTGTACGTCGCCGACCTGCGGGCATGGCGCCCGGGAATCGTCGTCCTCGACAGCGTCGGGGAGATGCTCCCGATGCTCGGGCTCAGCTCCAACAGCCCGGACGACTTCACCAGGGGCTGCGCCGACGTGCTCGGGCCGCTGGCGAAGGCGGGGGCCTGCGTGGTCGGCATCGACCACCTCGCCCAGAGCGCCGAGTCCCGGGCCATGGGCCCCACCGGCACCAAGGCCAAGAAGCGCGCCCTCGACGGGTCCATGCTGCGGGTCACGCAGAAGCGGCAGTTCGTCCCCGGCAGCGGCGGCTCCTGCTCGCTGGCCCTGACCAAGGACCGCCACGGCGGCCTGCGCGAGCAGTGCCCGCCCGCAAGCCGGGGCAGGGAGCAGTTCGTCGGCACGTTCGAGATGGGCGCCGAGCAGGGCTTCAGCGTCCACGCGCCGGAGCCCGCCGGGGCGGGCACGGACGCGAGCGCCGCACCCTTCCGGCCGACGTGGTACATGGAGCGGGTGAGCCTCGTGCTGGAGGGCGGAACCACGTCGAAGCGCGGCATCCGCGACGGCGTCAGCGGCAACCACGGCAGGACGGACGACGCTCTGCGGGCCCTGCTCTCCGAGGGGTACGCCCGCAGCGACGGCGCCGGGTACGCCTCCACCAAGCCCTACCGGCAGTCCGAGGACCCCCTCTCGGACAAGTACGAGGGCCCGGGCACCCGATGAGCGGGGGCCAGCCGCACCGCGTGCCCGTACCGTGCCCAAGGGTTCTCCGAACCCTTTGGGCACGTGGGCACGCTGCGTGCCCCTGCACGGTTGGGCACACCCGGGGCACGCCAAGGGGCACGGTGGGGCACGGTGGGCGCGCTCCCGCCATATGACGTGCCCCGTAAAAGGGCACATAGTCGACTCTCACTTATCGTCTGGGATGCCCGGAGCAGGGAAAATGATAGTGAACTTTCGATTAGGAGGAACCCCGATGGACAGCAGGGAGTTCGTGGTCGCGGCCTACCGGGATGCCCTCGCGCTCCTCACCGCCGCGATCACCGGCGTCCCCATCGATGACAGGCTGGCGATGTTCAGGGAGATGACCGCCGAGACCGGCGACCCCCACGAGGCCGCCCTGTTCATCGCCGACGCCCTCGCCTGCTGCTACCGCGACGCGCTCGGGTCCGGCGCATTGGAGCGCGTGCAGGCCCGCGCCGAGGTGCTGGAGCGCGACGTGGCCCCGGCCATGCTGTCGAGGCGACGGAGGTGACTGCCGTCCGGTACGACGCCGCCTACTCGTTCGGCCTGCCCGACGACCCGTGCCGTGGCGAACCCTACGTGACCCCGGCAGTCCTCCAGTCCCCGGGGTCACCCGACCTGCCCGGCGTCGCCGTCTTCACCGAAGGGTTCGGCGGGCTCCGGCTCGTCCTCACCCCGTCACAGGCGGTCCGGCTGGCGGACGACCTCGTCGACCTCATCGAAAGCACAGAAGGAGAAGCATCATGAACGAGCACCCCAGCGGCGGAGGCATCGTCCTCGACGTGGCCCGGAACGCGTTCGCCATCGTCACCGCCAAACTCACCCGTGCCGAGGCGGGCGAGTACTTCCGCGTTCTGGCGGAGATGGTCGACGACACGGCCCGCGCCCACGGGATCCCGCCCGAGCGGTCCGCGCTCATGCACCTCGACGCGCTCGCCGAGATCGCGTGCGGGGTGATGGAGGGCCGCGCGGGGCTGGACAACGCCGAGGCCCAGCGCATCTGGCGCGCCTTCCTCGCGCACTTCGAGGAGGGCCACCAGCCGTGAACTAGAGCGCTCCGCTGCGCTCCTGCTCGGCCTCTTCTTCTTCAGTCAAGCCATTGATGAAGATCTTCTCGCTCGACTTCACGAAGCGCTCAGCGTTGAAGAGCAGTGAGTACCCGCAGTCTGGGCACTCTATGCGGACCATGAAGATGACGTTCTCATCTGGGTCCTTCGGCTGATTGGAGTCATGCCTCATTCCGCCCGTGTGCAGAAGCACCGGATGCCTGGCGACTTGAAGCTCGTTCGACTTGCAGATCGGGCATGTGCTCAAACCGAGTTCGTGAACGCGGAGCACCATCGTTTGCAGTGCAGTTTTGCGGAATCTCATGGCCCACACGCTACCCACTGTGGCGGCAGAAGCGGAGGGGGCCGGGGGCAGTTTTTTTGGGGTCAGGCTTCCCAAAGACCTCTTCGGTAGACCGGATTTTCTCTCCCCGGGCGAAAAATGGATCCGCCCCGGTCGACCGTTGGGGGGTCGGTTGGCCGGGGCGGACGGTCAAGCGTACCAGTTCCGTGCTCGGCGACGACGGCGGGCGCCAAGGTGACGTTAGAGGGCGGTCGGTTGTAGCCTGGGAGAACAACATCTTCGGCAGCCGCCGAGGGGGCCGTGAGGGCAGCGCGCAACGCACCCGATGGCATCCCTTCCCGGCTGAGCGGAGCGGGAGAACCGCCGATGGTCCGGCAGCGCGTGACGCACCGGGCCGCAGCGCCACCGATGGCCTCGCGAGCCGTCGGGGAGGGCGCCAAGGCACGGCCCGCAGGCCCGCAGCCAACCCATCCATCCATGGGGGCTCGCGCCTTGTCGGACCGCCCGCTCCCCCCCCCCAGGAGATCTGCCACCATGTCCGCACTCATCGAAGAATTCGTTCAGAAGCGGGAGGCCTGCATCGCGGACGCCCGCGCCATCGTTGACGCCGCCGAGCGGGAGCACCGCAGCCTCACGACCTCGGAGGACGAGAGGTTCGCGCAGCTGCTCGCCGACGCCGACACCTACAGGAGCCAGGCCGAGAAGTTCGCCGGGTTCAACCGGCAGGCCGACGCCGCCGGGGACTTCTACAGGCAGCTCGGGCACCGTTCCGGGCCCGGGAACGACGAGATCAGCGACAAGTTCCGCGAGGTCATCCGCACCAACAGCCGCGAGCCGGTCGACGTGTTCGACACGTCCCGGCGGGCGATGTCCCAGCCGGGACTTGAGCTGCGCGCCCTGTCGACGTCCACGGCCACCCTCCGGCCCACGAACATGTACGCGAGCATCGTCGAGTGCCTGACCGAGTCCAGCGCGGTCCTGAAGGCCGGGGCGACCCTCCTCACGACCGACGACGGCGGGCCCCTCGTGGTGCCGCGCTCGACCGGGTTCTCCACCGCCGCAATCGTCACCGAGGGCTCGGCCATCGGGCTCTCGGACCCGGCGCTCGGATCCGTCACCCTCGGCAGCTACAAGTACGGCGTCCTCGTGAAGGTCAGCCGCGAGCTGGTCGACGACACCACCGTGGACCTCGCCGGGTACCTCGGCCGCGAGACCGGCACCGCGCTCGGGATCGCCCTCGGCGCGCACCTGATCAACGGCACCGGCACGGGCCAGCCCAGGGGAGTCCTCGCCGACGCCACGCTCGCCGTCACGGGCCCCACTGGCACCGCCACTACCCTCGGAGCGCAGGGCACCGCCGGGCAGGGCACCGACCTGCTGAACTCGCTCATGGGGTCGGTCCTGGAGCCGTACGCGACCTCGCGGGCCTCGGCGTTCCTGCTCCGCAACGCGTCCCTGACGATTGTCCGGAACCTGAAGACGACGGCGGGGGACCTCGTCGGCCCGCAGTACGTCGCCACGTCCCCGAGCCCGTTCTACGTTGACCCGAATGTCCCGGCGTTTGCCGCGAACGCCAAGTCGGTCCTCTACGGCGACTGGTCCCGGTATTTCGTCCGGTTCCAGAACGGGATCCGGTTCGAGCGCTCAGACGACTTCGCGTTCGACACGGACCAGGTCACGTTCCGGGCGCTGCTCCGCGCGGACGGCGGCCTGATCGACTTGTCGGCGATCAAGTTCTTCCAGAACTCCGCAACGTAGGCCAAAGCGTGCGGCGTCAACGTCACCCGTCCAGCCTTCCTCTTTCTCGTTGAATTCCTTGGGCCGGGCTCGGGATCGATGACGGGCGAGGTGAGGCTCTTCCTCCGACCCTGTGACCCCGCCAGCGCCGCACAGTGAGGGCCCCCGGAGCCGCAGCTCCGGGGGCCCCTGTAACCCCGCGCAGGGAGTGTGACTTCGCCTCCCTAGGCGGCCTGGATTGGTTCTACTTCACTGATGGGCGCGGACAAGGGAATGGGGAGTCTAGGCAGGCCGAGACGCTGTGCGTGTTCGAGGAGCGGAGAACGAAGGTAAGGCCAGGCGGCAGCGACAAGTTGACCTATCACGTCGGGATCGTCTGCAACTACGACCCCGTCCGCTGGCTTCACGAGGGCGGTTACCGATCCTGTGTAAAGGAGCGTGCCCTCGGCGTCTTCGTCAAGGCTCTCGTCCCTCCGGCCGTAAACCACGACATCGACCTCGATCATGGCGACGTTTTCCGCGGCGTCAACGCCCACTTCCGACTGAAGTTCAAGACGGATTTGCCGCGGCTTCCAACCGTGTTTGAGGCTTCCGTCTAATCCCCATACCTGGACGTCCTCGATATGGTCTAGACCGAACGAGGAATCAGACATGAACCCACGCTCCCCGCATGGCCGACATGCTAGGCTCCTCGGGCGCGACTGGGGGGACCGGAACGGTCTTCCCAAGTGTGAGGTCAACGACCCAGTTCCAGCGCTCGGACAGGCGATGGGCTGGATTGACGTCACAGAACTCAATGGCGCCACTAGTCATCACTCCTTCAGCAGTGAAGGAGCTGATGCTCTTGTAACCCATATAGGTCGGACGACCCTTGGCGGGAGGCTCGGGGGAAATAGCCTCGTCATCCGACATCGGCGGGACGGTTTCGTCCACCGGATAAGCGGCAAGCTGCAGCCGGTAGCCTGCCGCTCGCAAGAACCGGGCCAACGTCGACACGCGAACGTTCCCATCGCCATTTACGACTTGGGAAACGCGACCGTCAGTTATGTCTAACAGCTCTGCCAGCTTGTTCTGACGAGTCCCCGAGGCTTCCATAGCTTCGTTAATCAGCGAAACAGCTTCGATGGCAGCATCGGCCGCAGCGGCGTGCAGAGGACTCTCGAGCTCAAGCCGCTCCGCCAGAGACAGTGTCCCGTTCTTCTTGCTCCTGGTCATGTGCCAGATCCTCCTTCCTTACTTGCTTCGCTAAAGTGATGTGTTCCGGCTGATGGAGCTTCTCAAACGCGGTAGTGAGTCGAAGAAACTCTAAGAAGTCGTCAGGCCAAGGACGCGTCGTCCACGGACCGTAGGACTCCCGATCAATCAGAGGATCATAGTGACCTGAGCCGTCTGTGTCGTAGAACGAGATGCGCAAGTTCGCATGTTTCAGCTCCCAAATACCGTCTCGCAACTGGTTGTAGGAGTCCTTGTGAATCGGCTTCCCGGTCCTCGCCAGCTTCTGCGCTGCCCGAAGGAACCAGTGGTAGCAGCTGACCTGCTCATCGGGAGCCAGTTCCTCCTTTGCCTCCATCGGCCACTTCCCCTCGCTCAGGTCCTCCAGAAACGTGGTGACCGGAGACGAGAGGTCTGCACGTACCGCACACTCCAAGGTGAAGCACGCACCTGATGCGACTACTGTGCGCTGAACTTTAGTCAATTGTAAACCCCCCACGAGCTTGCTCTGATCGCTCCCCGTCAGGAGGCTCAGGTGATCGACATAATAGACTAGGCCTCAACACGTCCGCATCAGTCGGCCGAGCGACGCCCGCCCTCCACCCAGAGATCCTCTAACCGGCGTAACGCTTGCCAGCAAGGGCTCAGGGGCTACTTCTTCTGAGGAGACGTTGTATTGTGACGGAACTCGACCACGTCGCCGTCGGCCATGACGTAGTCCTTGCCCTCGATCCGGACCTTGCCACGGGACTTGGCCTCGGCCATCGAGCCGGCGTCGACGAGGTCCTCGAAATGGACCACCTCGGCCTTGATGAAGCCGCGCTGGAAGTCCGTGTGGATCACCCCGGCCGCCATCGGCGCCGTGTCACCTCGGTGGATGGTCCACGCGCGGGTCTCCTTGGGGCCGGCGGTGAGGTAGGTCTGGAGCCCGAGAGTATGGAAGCCGACGCGCGCGAGCTGGTCGAGGCCCGACTCGTCCTGGCCGTTCATCTCGAGCATCTCGCGGGCCTCCTCCTCGGACAGCTCCACGAGGTCGGACTCGAGCTTCGCGTCAAGGAAGATCGCGTCCGCGGGCGCCACGAGAGCGCGGAGCTCCTCCTGCTTCTCGGGGCTCGTGAGGATGCCCTCGTCCGCGTTGAAGACGTAGATGAACGGCTTCGCGGTGAGGAGGTTGAGCTCCTTGAGGTGCTCCATGTCGAGCTTGTCCGAAGCGATGGACGAGAAGATCGTGTCGCCACGCTCGAGGACCTTCTGGGCGGCCTCGATCGCGGCGAGCTCGGCGGCGTCGCGCTTCTTGATCTTGACTTCCTTCTCGACGCGCGGAAGGGCCTTCTCGATCGTCTGGAGGTCGGCGAGGATGAGTTCGGTGTTGATGGTCTCCATGTCGGAGCGTGGGTCGACCTTGCCGTCCACGTGCACCACGTCCGGATCGTCGAAGACTCGGATGACCTGCGCGATGGCCTGGGCCTCGCGGATGTTGGCGAGGAACTGGTTGCCCAGGCCCTCGCCCTCGGAGGCGCCCTTGACGATGCCTGCGATGTCGACGAAGGAGACGGTCGCGGGGAGGATCCTCGCGCTGCCGAAGATCTCCGCGAGCTTGTCCAGGCGCGGGTCCGGGAGGCTCACCACACCGACGTTCGGCTCGATCGTCGCGAACGGATAGTTCGCCGCGAGGACCTGGTTGCGGGTCAGTGCGTTGAAGAGCGTCGACTTGCCGACGTTGGGGAGACCGACGATTCCGATAGTGAGAGCCACGGTCATCCATCATACCGGCGGGCATCTCCCAGAAATGTCAGAGCCGCGTGCGAGTGTGAGCACATGGACGGTACACAGATTCTCGTGATGGTGCTGGTAGCGCTGCTCGCGCTCGTGGTGGGGTGGTTGGCAGGCGCTGGCTGGGCGCGGCGGCGGGAGACGCACGACGGCGCGGGCCTCCCTGCGCTGCAGTCGCGCCTCGCGTCGGCGGAGGCGGCGCTTGCCGCGGCGACGGCGGAGCGTGACCTTCTCGTGCGGCAGAACGCCGCCCTGACGTCAATGGACGAGCAGGAGAACACCGTCCTGCATGCCCTGGCCCCTGTGGCAGAGAAGCTGAACGCGGTGCAGCACGCCGTCGCCGTGCTCGAAAGGGACCGAGTCGAGCAGTTCGGGCAGCTGTCCCAGCAGCTCCGGGAGGCGCGCGCCTCCGATGCCGCCGTGCTCCAGTCCGCCCACACGATCACCGCCGCGCTGGCCAACAACTCCTCGCGTGGTACGTGGGGCGAGGTCCAGCTGCGCCGCGTGGTCGAGGCCGCAGGCATGCTCGATCGGGTGGACTTCGCGGAGCAGGTCTCAACGTCCGGGGACACTGGTGCGGTGCGGCCGGACCTCGTAGTGCTGCTTCCCGGCGGGAAGCAGATCGTGGTGGATTCCAAGGTCCCCCTGGGGGCCTACCTCAAGGCACAGGAGCATGCGCAGGACCAGAGCTCATCCGGAGTCGAGCAGCGGGACCGGCACCTCGCGGAGCATGCCAAGGCCGTGCGCGCCCACGTGGACGCCCTCGCGTCGAAGAAGTACTGGGAGGCAGTGGGCGCAAGCCCGGAGCTCGTGGTGTGCTTCCTGCCGGCCGAGTCGTTCCTCGCGGAGGCACTCCGGGCCGACGCAGGCCTCCTGGACTACGCGTTCTCGCGGAACGTGGCCCTCGCCTCCCCCGCGACACTGATGGCGCTCCTGAAGGGTGTGGCGTTCGGGTGGCGTCAGGAGCTGCTCACCGAGAACGCCCGCGAGCTCTTCGACCTCTCCCAGCAGCTCTACGGGCGCCTGAGCACGATGGGTGGCCATGTGGCCCGGCTCGGGGCCTCGCTCAAGGGATCCGTGGAGCGATACAACGCGTTTATCGGCGCCCTCGAGTCGCGCGTACTGCCGACGGCACGCCGTATCAGCTCGCTTGATCTCGGCGCTCCCGAAACCCTGCCGGAGCTGCCGCCTGTCGAGACGACACCGAGAGTCCTCTCCGCAAGCGAGCTCCTCGACGAGCAGATGTGGAAGGACAACGGAATCAGTACCCTGCCCGGCACGCTGGGCGGGACCTCCGCAAGCGGTATCGCCGAGTCTCGCGACTCGGCGGGCCATTCCGACGGGCCCCGGCGCCACTCGGCCTGAACCGGCCCACCATCGAGCCACGCCAAGATCGGGCCTTGTGACGCCGAGATCGAGGTGCGAGCGGCTCTCGAGATCGGGGCCCTTCTCCGCGGGGAGAATCTCCCTGGCCCGGCGTTGGAACGAGGCCGTTTTGGTCCGGTGGCGCTCATTTGGGACACTTCACGCGGAGAAGGGCGCTTCCGGTTGGCGACAACCCGATGTGGGGCACCCCGACGGCCAAAGCGCAGTGCGGCCGTAGCCGGGAAGTGCGCTTGAGTGGCGCTTGTCCGCTACCGCCGCACTGCGATACGTGCTTGGCGGCATTGGGGACGCTGGAGGGGAATAGTCGCGAACGGCGGACAAGCAACGACGATCGGGGCACACAGGCCCCGATCGCGGCATATCGAGACCCGACCTTGGCGACACGCCGGGTGACCCCCGAAGTGGGGGCGCACCGACAGCCAAAGCGCAGTGCGGCCGTAGCGGGAAAGTGCGCTTGAGTGGCGCTTGTCCGCTACCGTCGCACTGCGGTACGTGCTTGGCGGCATTGGGGACGCTGGAGGGGAATAGTCGCGAACGGGGGACGATCGGGGCGCACGGGCCCGGATCTCGGCGGCACACGCGGCGACCTCGCACGCACACCGGGCGACCTCGGCGGCACACGCGGCGACCTCGCGCCCACACCGCATGACCTCGCGCCCAAACCGGATGACCTCGCGCCCACACCCGGCGACCTCAGCGACACACGGGGTGACCTCGCGCCCACACCCGGCGACCTCAGCGACACACGGGGTGACCTCGCACCCACACCCGGCGACCTCAGCGACACACGGGGTGACCTCGCACCCACACCCGGCGACCTCAGCGGCACACGGGGTGACCTCGCACGCACACCGGGCGACCTCAGCGACACACGGGGTGACCTCGCGCCCAGGCCGGATGACCTCGGCGGAGGGAAACGAGGGACGGGTCAGCTCTGGGGTCGCTGGCCGCGGCCGCCGAGGCCGCGGCTCGAATCGCCCGCTTCCTTGAGTGTCGCGCGCAGCTCCTTGGGGAGCGAGAACAGGATGTCCTCGTCGGCAGTGACGACCTCTTCCACGGTTCCGTACCCGTACTCCGCAGCGAGGCGCAGGACGTCCTGGACAAGGACCTCAGGCACCGAAGCCCCTGAGGTCAGGCCGATCGTCGAGACTCCCTCGAACCAGGACTCGTCGACCTCGTTGGCGAAGTCGACCCGGTGCGAAGCCTTGGCACCGTACTCGAGGGCGACCTCCATGAGGCGCACGGAGTTCGAGGAGTTCGCCGAGCCGACGACGATGACGAGATCTGCCTGAGGGGCAATCTTCTTGATGGCCGCCTGGCGGTTGGACGTGGCGTAGCAGATGTCGTCGCTGGGTGGGTCCTGCAGATTCGGGAAGCGCTCGCGCAGCCGGCGCACGGTCTCCATGGTCTCGTCAACCGAGAG
The DNA here is from genome assembly GCF_030908215.1 of Sinomonas sp. ASV486. GTDB lineage: Bacteria > Actinomycetota > Actinomycetes > Actinomycetales > Micrococcaceae > Sinomonas > Sinomonas puerhi. The sequence continues at coordinate 183,721 of NZ_JAVFJK010000008.1, forward strand.
GGTGGTCTGGGAGAGCCAGATGAGCTTGTCAGGGTCCTTGACCCGGATCGTGTCTGCCTCTTCGGGCGAGTTCACGATCTGGGTGTTCTCGGGGGCCTCGCCGTACGTGCCTTCGACTTCCTCATGGCCCTCGTGACCGATGAGGAGGATCTCGTAGTCGTCCTTCGCGAAGCGCACGGCCTCGCGGTGCACCTTGGTCACGAGCGGGCACGTCGCGTCGATGGTGCGCAGCCCACGGTCCTCAGCGGAGCGCACGACGGCGGGACTCACCCCGTGCGCCGAGAACACCACGAGGGCGCCCTCAGGAACCTCATCCGTCTCGTCCACGAAGATCGCGCCGCGCTCCTCGAGGGTCTCGACGACGTGGCGGTTGTGGACGATCTGCTTGCGCACGTAGATGGGCGCGCCGTAGTGCTCAAGCGCCTTCTCGACCGCGATGACGGCCCGGTCGACGCCGGCGCAGTAGCCACGCGGCGCAGCGAGGAGGACCTTCTTCGCACCGGCCACCGGAGCGGCCGCCGCCACGTGCTCAGGTGTGCGGCGGCGCCGCGGAACCGTGGGCATAGACAGGGAAACGGGGGTGGCGGTCATGGTCCCATGCTACCGGCGTGCGGCGGCGCGCCTTCTCCGGACCCCGGCCACGAAGGAAAGCACCAGGCACACAACGCCGGCAATGGCGACAGCCCCGGTCCACGGCATGAAGGAATCGGAGAAGAGTGGCCCAAGGCGGCGGGCGAAGACCGAGGCCACGGTTCCCGCGCCGCCTTGGCCCCCGGCGAACATCGATGCGAGGAACGTTCCGGCCGCAAGGAGCGCGGCGACCAGAAGCAGTCCCAGGCCGGCCCAGCCGAGGGCTACCCCACGGCGTCGTGCGAAGAGCAGGCCGAGCACGAATGCGAACACTGCGCCAAGGCTCAGGGGAACCGCGAGGCGCCCCGCATCCTGCATCACGGTAAGCCAAGAGCGCTGCTGCGCCGTGCCTACCGGGACCTCGATGCTCGGGGCCTCACCGAGGCTCACTCCCAGCGACGAGCCCATCCGGGCGAGCATCACACCGGCCAGCGGCCGCAGTTCGAGCGTGAATCCGGTCGTGGCAGTGACCGCGGAGAAGTTAAGCCGATGGCTCTCCCGCACGGCCTCATCCCACGCGGCAGGATACCCGGGGTCTGTGGTGAGTGAGGTCACAATTCCCTTGGCCAGCCCCGTCGCGGCCGGCTGGAGCGCGGCAGGGACGTTGGACGCTGACACGACAGTCGAGGCGAGCGAGGTGCCCAGTGCGGTCTGGAACTCCGCGTCATTGCGCAGAGGCTCGAGCAGGTGAACGAAGCCACCCTCGTCGACCACGTTGCGGTCGATCCAGAGCGACGGGACGGCAGCCCCCGTAAGCAGCACGGCGAGCAGGATGGACAGCGCGGAGAGGACGGTTCTCATGGACTTCCCGGGGTCGGCAACCTGACCATCGTAGCCGTGGGCGCTTGAGCGCGGCTGGACAATGGCCGGGATGTCGGAGGGGCGTGGTAAGCCTTGACTATGGTGGCTGCGATGGATGAGACCACAGATGGGGACCCGGGCCCTGTGGGCCAGGACGTGTCTGGCACAGACCCGTCCGGCACAGACGTGCCCGATAGCGGCGCGGGTGCGGACCCGCGGGGCGCGTCAACGCTTCCCGAGCGAGCCTCGGACACGACGCCCGAGAATCCGTGGCCCCTGCATGTGCTCTCCCGCAAGCTCAAGGAACACATCGAGCGTTCCCCGCAGGTGTGGATCGAGGGCCAGGTTATCGAGATGAACCGGCGGGGCCAGACCGCCTACCTGACGCTGCGGGACGTCGACGCCGAGATCTCGCTGCCAGCGTCTGCGTGGGGCACCGTCATGGCACGGCTGCGGGAGCCTATCCAGCGCGGCTCCCGCGTGGTGGCCCTCGTCAAGCCCGAGATGTGGCTCAAGACCGGCAGGCTGAGCATGGCCGTGCGTGACATGCGGCCGGTGGGCCTCGGCGACCTGCTGGCGCGCATCGAGAACCTCCGGCAGGCCCTGGGCGCCGAGGGCCTCTTCGCCGACGAGCGCAAGAAGGCCCTGCCGCTGCTCCCGCACCGGATCGGCCTCATCACCGGTCGGGACTCGGACGCCGAGAAGGACGTCCTCCGGAATGCCGCCCTGCGCTGGCCGGCCGTGGCCTTCGAGGTTCGCGAGGTGGCCGTGCAGGGCAGCAGTGCCGTCTCCGAGGTCCTGGCAGCCCTGCGGGAGCTCGATGCCCACCCCGAGGTGGATGTCATCGTGATTGCCCGCGGCGGTGGATCGATGGAAGACCTGCTGCCGTTCAGCAACGAAGCGCTCATCCGTGCCGTCTCGGAGGCCAGCACCCCCGTGGTCAGCGCGATCGGCCACGAGGCGGACCGGCCGATCCTCGACGACGTCGCGGACCTGCGCGCCTCGACGCCCACGGACGCCGCCAAGCGGATCGTGCCTGACGTGGCCGAGGAGCTCCTGAGGGTCAGGCAGTGCCGGGACCGCATCGACCGGCAGGTGCGGCTGTTCGTCGAGCGGGAGTCGGAGCGCCTCGCCTCCATCCGGACTCGCCCGGTGCTCGCGTCGCCGCAGACATTCGTCGAGGTCCGGCACGAGGAACTCGAGCGGCTGCGGGTCAGGTCGCACGCCGCGGTGAGCGGCGCCGTCGTGCGTGCGGCCGACGCCGTGGCGCACCTGCGCGCCCAGATCCGCGCCCTCTCGCCGCAGCAGACGCTCGACCGCGGCTACTCGGTGGTGCAGCTCCTCGACGGCCCGGGCGCGGCCGTCATCCGTTCCCCCCAGGACGCACCCTCCGGTACCGCCCTCCGCGTCCGCCTGGCCCGCGGGACCATCGCGGCGCGCTCCGAGGGCCAGCTCCCCGACATCACGCACCGTGACGACACGACCACCCTCTCCCACGAAGGATCAGCACATGCCTGAGAAGACGCAGGAAACGTTCGAGAACCTCAGCTACGAGGAGGCCCGCGAACAGCTGGTCGGCGTCGTCTCGCGGCTCGAGGCCGGCGGGGTGAGCCTCGAGGAGTCGCTCGCGCTGTGGGAACGGGGCGAGGCACTCGCCTCCCGGTGCGAGGAGTGGCTCGAGGGCGCACGACGGCGCCTCGACGCCGCCCGCGGGAACGGCGCCTCCACGGGGTCGGGGGCAGGTACCCCCGGAGACTGAGGGCGCGCCCCGCCGTCAGCTCGCGGCGAGGAGCTTCCTCTGCTCCTCGATGTCGAACGCGGGAGCGGGCCATTGGGGGTCCATCCGCTCGAGCGCCGCGACGAGGAGTTCCTGGACCACGAGCCGCGCGTACCACTTGTTGTCGGCGGGCACCACGTACCACGGCGCGTAGGGGGCGCTCGTACGCTCGATCGCGATCTGATATGCCTCCATGTAGGAGTCCCAGAGTCTGCGCTCAGAGAGATCGCCAGGGTTGTACTTCCAGTACTTGGTGGGGTCGTCGAGGCGGGCAGTGAGGCGCCGCCCCTGCTCCTCCTTGCTGATGTGCAGCATCACCTTGATGATCTCGGTGCCCGACGCGTGGAGGTGTGCCTCGAAGTCCTGGATCGCCGAATAGCGGCGCTCGAGCTCGTCGGCATCCGCCCAGCCGTGCACACGGTGGATCAGGACATCCTCATAGTGCGAGCGGTCAAAGCAGCCCAGCATGCCGGGCCCTGGAAGCTGCTTCTCGACGCGCCAGAGGAAGTCGTGCTTCTTCTCCTCGTCGGTCGGGCTCTTGAACGCGGCGAGCTGGACGCCCTGGACGTCCACGGCACCGACCACATGGCTGATCATGCCGCCCTTGCCCGCGGTGTCCATCGCCTGGAGGATCAGGAGGATCGAGCGGGAGCCCCCGCCCTTGCCCTCGGCGAAGAGCCTCTCCTGGAGGTCCGCGAGGTGGGGGTCGCGCTGGGTGAGCATCGCCTCACCTTCAGACTTGCCGGCCGCGAAGCCCGCCGTGGCGGCCGTGTCGAGGTCCGCGAGCCTGAAACCGGGTCGGACCACGAGGAAGTCCTCCGGCGCCTCGCTGAAACCGTGCCCTGCCTTGCGCTTGCCCATGCGGCCCCTTCGCTGCGCGCCTCCGGGGCGAGCACCCCGGTCAGTTGCCCTTGTACCTGCTGAGGAAGTCTCCCATACGGTTGATGGCCTCCTCGATGTCCGCCACGGCCGGGAGTGTCACCATCCGGAAGTGGTCCGGGGCGTGCCAGTTGAAGGCGCGGCCGTGGGAGAGGAGGATCTTCTGCTCGCGCAGGAGGTCGAGGACGAACTGCTCGTCATCGCGGATCGGGTACACCTCGGGGTCGAGCCTCGGGAAGAGGTAGAGGGCACCTTTGGCCTGGGTGGTGGAGACGCCCGGGATCGCGTTGAGCATCTCGTACGCCTTGTTGCGCTGCTCGAGAAGGCGCCCTCCGGGCAGGATGAGGTCGTTGATGCTCTGGTAGCCGCCCAGGGCAGTCTGGATCGCGTGCTGCGCCGGCACATTGGCGCACAGTCGCATGTTGGCCAGCAGGTTGATGCCCTCGAGATAGTCCGCCGCGGCCTGCTTCGGGCCCGAGATCGCCATCCAGCCTGCCCGGTACCCGCAGACCCGGTACGCCTTGGACAGCCCCGAGAACGTCAGGCAGAGCACGTCGTCGCCCGTGAACGCGGCGAGGTTCGTGTGGGTGGCGCCGTCGTAGAGGATCTTCTCGTAGATCTCGTCGGCGAAGATGATGAGGCCATGCCGCTCGGCGAGCTCGACGATCCGGCGCAGCGTCGCATCGGAGTAGAGCGCCCCCGTCGGGTTGTTGGGGTTGATCACCACGATGCCCTTGGTGCGGGAGGTGATCCTGGCCTCCATGTCCTCGAGGTCCGGCTCCCAGTCCTGTTCCTCGTCGCACAGGTAGTGCACGGCGCGTCCGCCCGCAAGCGACACGGATGCGGTCCACAAGGGATAGTCGGGCATCGGCACGAGGATCTCATCGCCCTGCTCGAGGAGCGCCATGAGGGACATCGTGATGAGCTCGGACACGCCGTTGCCGAGATAGATGTCATCGACGTGGATGTTCTGGATGCCGCGCGTCTGGTAGTACTGCGAGACCGCCGTGCGGGCCGAGAAGATGCCACGGGAGTCGCTGTAGCCCTGTGCGTGGGGCAGGTGGCGGATCATGTCGACGAGGATCGCATCCGGCGCCTCGAAGCCGAACGGTGCCGGGTTGCCGATGTTCAGCTTGAGGATCCGATGGCCCTCGGCCTCCATCTTCTGCGCAGCCTCCAGGATCGGGCCCCTGATGTCGTACAGCACATTGTGGAGCTTGGAGGACTGCTTGAATTCGGCCATTGTCCAAGAATGCCACAGGGCGTGAGCGGCAACTGTGCGATGCTGCTCACACCCCGTGGCATGACGCTGGATCAGCGCGGGAGGGTCAGGAGGCGAGGCCCTTCTCCTTGAGCCAGGCCTTCGCTGCGTCCGCGGGCGACTGCTTCTGGGTCCCGTTCACGGCCCGGTTGAGGTTCACCAGATCGTCCGTCGTGAGCTGCTTGGACACGGCGTTGAGCGCTGCCTTCGCCTGGTCCGAGACCGTGTCGGTGCGGACGAGCGGCACGACCTGCTGGGCGATGAAGTTGTTCTTCGGATCGTCCAGGACCACGAGGTCATTGTCCGCAATGGACGGCGTCGTCGTGAAGATGTCCGCCACCTGGATGTCATTCGAGAGCAGTGCCTTGAGGGTCACGGGGCCGCCGCCGTCGCTCATGGCCTGGAACTGCTTGGGGCTGCAGCCGTACTTGTCCTTGAGACCCGGCAGACCGTAGGCGCGCTTCTCGAAAGTCGCCGGTGCGCCGATCACCAGCTCGCCGCAGACCTTGCCCATGTCGTCGAGGCTCTTGAGGCTGTACTTCGCCGCAGTGGCCTTCGTGACGACCATCGCATCCTTGTCCTCGGCCTTGGCCGGGCTCAGGATCGCGAGGCCCTTGGGGAGTTTGTCCGGGAGCGCGCCCGCGATGTCCGAGGCCGAGACCTGGGTGGCCTTCGTGTCCACGTACAGCAGGAGGTTGCCCGTGTAGTCGGGGACGACGTCGACTGAGCCGTCCTGGACCGCCTTGTAGTACACCTCGCGCGCTCCGATGTTCGGCTTGGTCGAGGCCTTCACTCCCGCGGCGTTGAGAGCACCGGCGTAGATCTCTGCGATGATCTGACTCTCCGTGAAGTCGGCGGAACCGATCACGAGTTCCTTGCCGGCGCCGCCGGATCCGCCGGAGGCCCCGGCGCTGCCGGTGCTGAGTGGATTCGACGAACCGCCGCACGCGGTCAACGCGAGGGTCAGCCCGAGCCCCACCGCCACGGCGGCCATGGCCCTGCGGCGTGTGACGGGGAACTGCTGGATCATGAGATTCCTTCCTGAACGGCCGCGACGGAGGCCAGTGGCTTCCGCGCGGAGGACGAGCGTGGACCCAGAGCGCGCTGGAATGCGCCCAGGACGAGGTCGGTGACGACGGCGATCCCGGCCACGAGGACCGAGCCCCCGAGCATCTGGGGATAGTCGGATAGGGCAAGGCCGTCGAAGATGTACCTGCCCAGGCCACCGAGGTTCGTGTAGGCGACGACGGTCGCCGTCGCGATGACCTGGAGGACCGCGGCGCGCAGCCCGCCGAAGATCACCGCAAACGCGTTGGGGAACTCGACCCCGAGCAGGACTTGGAACTCCCGCATCCCCTGGGCGCGGGCCGCGTCGACCACGACCGGGTCCACGGCAGCGATGCCCGAGTACGTCCCGGCAAGGAGCGGGGGGACGCTCAGGATGACGAGCGCCCAGATCGGCGGCATGAGGCCGATGCCCGCCAGGAGCACGAACAGCACGAGGAGCCCGAGCGTCGGGACGGCCCGAAGTGCGCCGGCAATCGCGACAACCACCACGCGGCCGCGTCCGGTGTGGCCCACGTAGGCCCCGATCGGGATCGCGATCGCTGCCGCGATGACCACCGTGAGCGCGGCGTAGAAGGCATGCTCGCCGAGGCGGGCAGGGATGCCCGAGTATCCGCTCCAGTTGGCGGGATCGGTGAGCCAGTCCCACGTCTGTGCGAGCAGGCTCATGCGCGGGCCGCCTTCCGCTGCGTGGGTGCGCCGGCGCGGCGGGCGTCGAGCCTCGCCCACGGCGAGAGCACGCGCCCAGCGAGCACGAGCAGCAGGTCCATGAGAAGGGCGAGGACGAGAATAGCGACGAGCCCTACGACGATCTCCGTGATGAATCCACGCTGGAGCCCCTCGGTGAACAGGATCCCGAGGTTGGGCATGCCCACGAGCGCCGCGACGCTCACGAGCGAGATGTTGCTGACGGACACGGCCCTCAGGCCCGCTATGAGCACGGGCAGCGAGAGCGGCAGGTCAACGAGGAAGTAGCGCGTGGCGGCAGTGTGCCCCAGCGCCTGCGCAGCGAGGCTCAGCTCGCCGTCGACCGAGTCGAGGGCATCCAGCGACGCCCTCACGAGGAGCGCCACCGCGTAAACCGTGAGTGCCACGATGACGTTCACGGGGTCGAGGATCCGCGTGCCGAGCAGCACGGGCAGGATGATGAACAGCGCAAGCGAGGGCACGGTGAACAGGATGGAGCTGAGCGTCAGGAGCGCAGTGCGCCACACGCGCCGATGCCGTACCGCCTGGGCGAGGGGAAGGCTGATGACCAAGCCGAGCGCGAGCGGGACCACCGCGAGAAGGAGGTGCTGGCCCGTGAGCGAGAGGATCCGCCCGGCATTCGCGATCGCCCACTCCATCAGGCGCCCTCCACCCCGGCACGCGAGCCTGCCGCCGCGGCACGCTCCCGCTGCGCCTGGGTGCGCCGGCGGTCCGCGTGGGCAATGACCTCTGTGGCACTGACCGTGCCCAGGAGGCGGCCGGCATCGTCCACGACGACCCCGCGTCCCGACGGCGAGGACAGCGCCGCATCGAGGGCGGAGCGCAGGGTACTTCCCGCGCGGTGGAGCGACCCGCCACTCACGAGGGTCCCGGGGAAAGCCTGGCCGGTCCAACCGACCGGACGCCCGTCCGCGTCGAGGACCACCGCCCAGTCGACAGGCACGTCCACTGCGACCTCCGCGGCGCGGACGGTCTGCGCAGCGTCGACCGAGAGCCCCTCATCATCGAAGAATCCGAGATGCCGGAATCCACGGTCGCGGCCGACGAATCCGGAGACGAAGTCGTCCACGGGAGCGCGAAGGAGCTCCTCCGGCCCGGCGAGCTGCGCCAACCGCCCGCCCACCGCGAAGACGGCGATGCGGTCGCCGAGCAGCACCGCCTCGTCGATGTCATGCGTGACGAAGATGATCGTTTTGCCGAGGTCCCGCTGCAGGCGCAGTAGCTCCTGCTGCAGCTCATGCCGCACCACCGGATCCACGGCGCTGAACGGCTCGTCCATGAGGAGCACAGGTGGATCGGCTGCGAGCGCCCGGGCCACGCCGACGCGCTGCTGCTGCCCGCCGGAGAGCTGTGCCGGGTACCGCCCGCCGAGGTTCTGCGGGAGGCCGACGACGTCGAGCAGCTCCTGCGCGCGTGCGCGGGCCGCCGCCCGGGAGGCCCCGTTGAGGCGTGGAACGGTGGCGATGTTGTCCACGACCGTGCGGTGCGGCATGAGTCCAGCGGCCTGCATGACGTAGCCCATCGACCGGCGCAGGAGCGGCGCAGGCTGATCCGACGCATCGCGTCCGTCCACCGTGATGGTCCCGGACGTCGGCTCGACCATCCGGTTGACCATCCGCAGCGAGGTGGTCTTCCCGCAGCCGGAGGGCCCGACGAAGACCGTGATCTCGCCGCGCGGCGCTGACAGGCTCAGGTGGTCCACGGCGGTGAGGCCACCGTAGACCTTGCTCACCTCGTGGAACTCGATCATCGGATCGGACACGTACACCTCAATGGTCGCGGGCGGCCAACTGCATCTCGCGTGCTGGTGCGAGCCTACCAGCGCGGTCCGACAGGGGAACCGCGGAACGGCCGGCTACGGAACCCGCTCTCCCCCGCCGCCATCGGCCGCGAGTTCAATGGTCCCGAAGATCGGGTCCCGGTCCAGGATCCGCACGTCGGTGATCCCTTGCTCGGCGAGGCCGGCGCGGAAGCCGTCCTGGATCCGGCCCACGTTCATCCCGAGTCCGCTGCCGAGGATCACCGGGCCCTCGAGATCGAGCTGGCGCGCCACCTGGGCGGCCATGCGCGCGAGATCGTGGGCGGCCTGGTCGACCATGAAGCGCGCACCCACGTGCCCGGCGTCGGCGGCCTCCGTGACGACTCGAGAACGCTGCGCCCAATAGCGTCTGCCAGTCCCGGGGGCGTGGAACAGGGCGATGAGCTCGTTGGGGTGGGCCAGGTCCGTGCTCGCCAGAAGGGCCTGCGTCAGATCATCCGGCTCGAGGCCGAGGTTCATGCGGTGCAGGCTGTACCGGACGGCCTCTCGGCCCAGCCAGTACCCGCTGCCCTCGTCCCCGAGCAGGTAGCCCCAGCCGCCCGCACGCGCCTCCTCGCCGGCGTCGTTCGTCCCCCATGCGGCGGACCCGGTGCCGGCGATGACGGCAACCCCCGTGCGCGCGCGGCCCGCGGCGAGCAGGAGCCGCGAATCGTGGACCACTGTGACCCGAGCCCGGGGCGCGTGCGGGTGGATGAGGGCGGCGAGCGCGTCTGCGTCCGCCTCGGTGTCAACGCCACCAGACCCGGCGAAGACCCGGGCGGCGTCGCCGGCGTCGAGCGCGGCGAACAGCTCCGCGAGGTTCGCCGCAGCGGTCTCCCGGCTCACGTTCTGGACGTTCGCGCTGCCCACCTCGAGATCGGCCTGGACCTCGCCGCCCACCACCTTGATCCCGCGGGTCTTCGTTCCGCCGATGTCGAGGCCGATCATCAGCCCGCCGGTCGTCCTGTCAGGGGCGCTCTGCATGTTCACGGGCCCAGCCTAATGACTGCGGCGCCGCGCGACTGGCTAGGGTGATGGCATGGACACCACTCTCCCTGCGGAACTGTTCGGAAACGGCGTGATCGCGGCGCCGATGGCGGGGGGCCCGAGCAGCCCCGAGCTCGCCGCTGCCGTGGGCCGGGCAGGTGGGCTCGGCTTCCTCGCGGGCGGCCTCAAGGCGCCGGAGGCCCTTGAGGCGGAGCTCGCGACGCTCGACGGTGCAAGCGTTGACCGGAGCGTTGGGTTACGCCCCTTCGGCGTCAACCTCTTCGTGCCCAACACCGACGACATCGATCGCAACGCCGTCCTGGCCTACCGGGACCGCCTTCAGCCGGAGGCCTCGTCCGTCGGCGCCGCCGTTCCGGAGCCGAGATGGGCGGACGACGACGCGTTCCCGGCGAAGCTTGATCTCCTCCTCACGCGCCCGCCCGCCGTCGTCTCCTTCACCTTCGGCACACCGCGCTGGGACACGGTTGCAGCGCTGCGCCGGGCGGGGTCGTTCGTCGTCCAGACGGTCACGGGGCCCGAAGAGGCCACCGTCGCCGCGGCCCTGGGCGTCGATGCCCTCGTCGTCCAGCACCCCGCCGCCGGCGGGCATTCCGGGGCCTTCCTCGGGCTGCCCGCCTTCGCCGGCACACTGGCCCAGCTCGTCAGCGCGGTCCGCGGCGTCGTCGACCTCCCACTGATCGCGGCAGGCGGGATCGGATCGCCGGACGACGCCGCTGCCGCCCGCGCGGCGGGTGCGGCGGCCGTCCAGGTGGGCACGGCCTTCCTGCGCACGCCGGAGGCCGGGACCAATCCTGTGCACCGGGCGGCCCTCGCCTCTCCGGACTTCACCCGGACGGCGCAGACCAGGGCCTTCTCCGGGCGCTGGGCACGGGGCCTGGAGAACGGGTTCATGCGCCGTCTGGCCGACGCTCCCGCAGGCTATCCGGTGATCCACCACCTCACGGCGCCCCTGCGCGCCGCGTCGGTCAGGGCAGGCAGCCCCGACCGCACGAGCCTCTGGGCGGGGACCGCGTGGGGCGCAGCCCGCGAAGAACCGGCGGCGGACGTCGTGGGCCGCTTCGCCGGCTGATGCATCGCTCGCGATCGGCTGCTGGTGTGAGGATCGTGCCGGGTCTCCGTGTCAGTGGCCGGACGCGGTGTTGGTGGCCGAACGTGGCGTTGGCGTCAGTGGCCGAACTTCTCCGGATCGGCCGCGTCCGGCCCCTTGCCGTCGAGGCCATCGAACGCCGCGATCTCGGCTGCCGTGAGGTCGAAGCCGAAGACGTCGAGGTTCTCGGCGAGCCGGCCAGGGTGCGAGGACTTCGGGATCGCGACGATTCCCTGCTGCGTGTGCCAGCGCAGCACCGCCTGGGCGGGGGTCACCCCGTGCGCCTCGGCCGCGGCCACCACGACGGCCTCGGACAGGAGGTCCTGACCGCGCCCAATCGGGGTGTAGGCCTCGGTCACAGTGGCGTGTCCCGCGTTGAACGCGCGGGCCTCGGGCTTGACCCAGTAGGGGCTCACCTGGAGCTGGTCCACATCGGGTGCCACCCCGGTCGCATCGATGAGCCGTGCAGCATGCGTAGGGTAGAAGTTGGAGACCCCGATCGAACGGACCTTCCCCTCGGCGCGCAGCCGGATGAGGCCTTCCCAGGCCTGGACGTACGTGTCCTGGTCCGGGTTGGGCCAGTGGATGAGGAACAGGTCGAGGTAGTCGACGCCGAGCTTGCGGACGGCGTTCTCCCAGGCAGTGTGCACCCCTTCGGGGCTGTGCCATTCGCGGTTGAACTTGGTGGTGATGAAGAGGTCCTCACGCGGTACCCCCGAGCGGCGCAGGCCCTCGCCGACGCCCGCCTCGTTGCCGTAGTTCTCGGCCGTGTCGACGTGGCGGTAGCCGAGTTCGACGGCGGTTGCGACGACGTCGGCCGCCGCAGCGTCATCGAGCGGCCACGTGCCGAGGCCGATCTGGGGGATGGAGTGGCCCGACGCGAGCTTGATCAACGGTGCAGTTGCCATGGGGCCAGCCTAGGACCAGGGACCGACTGACCTCTCCCCATGACGCGACCGTGACCCCACACCCCGCCGCCAGAGACCCCACAACACCGTGCCAGAGACCCCACAACCGGGGGCCGGCTAGCGGCCGAACGCGTCGGCGAGCAGGCCGGCGTCGAGCGCCAGGATGTGCTCGCGGAACATGCGCACCTGCGGCGGCTCCCCGACGATCTTGGGCCACACCAGCCCGATCTCCCGGAACGCGCCGTCGTCCTCGAGCGCAAGCTCTGCCCACCCGAGCCCCGTGCTCTGCAGCGTCGATCCGTAGACTGCGCCGTGCCCGGCGCTCGAGGGCGGAACGAGGGCCACGCCGAGCCCCGCGGACACGAGCCCGAGAAGCGTGCGCGAATCCTGCCCGGAGAACGCGATGTCCGGCGTGAATCCGGCATCGCGGCCGAGCCTGTCCAGGATGCTCCGCATCCCGAACCCCCGCTCGAGCGCCACGAACGGCTCCCCGGAAACCTCCGCGAGCCGCACGGCCCCGCGGTGCGCGAGCCGGTGCCCAGCCGGGACGGCGAGCCGCACGGGCTGCACGTGCAGGGTTGCACTGTCGACGTCCCGCGTCGGCACGGGGCGCGGCGAGACGATGGACAGGTCCACACGCCCTTCGGCAAGCGCATCGAGGCAGCTCTGGCGCGACCCTTGGATGAGCTCGAAGCGCACCTCTGGATACTCGGCACGGAAGCCGCTCACGAAGACGGGCACAGCTGATTCTCCGAAGGTCATCTGGAAGCTCAGTCGCACGACACCGCGAGCCTGGTGCTCGCGCTCATGGAGCGCATCAAGGCCATGCTGGAGCTCCTCGAGGGCCGTGCGGACCGCGGGCAGGAGCTGCTCGGCCGCCGGTGTGAGCCGGATCCCCCGCCCCTCCTTCCGCACGAGTTCAGCGCCTACGACGACGGCCGCGCGGGCGAGCGCTCGGCTCACCGTGGGCTGGGGAACCCCCAGGAGCTCCGCGGCCGCGGTGACGTGGCGCGTCTGACCGACGGCGTCCAGCACTGGCAGCAGCGGCAGAAGTCTGGCCAGCTCCCCGTGGAGCGGGGCCGGTATGGCTGACGGCACGGCCATATCACTTCCCTTCGCAACCCATACAATTCCGTTATATGTTCTCATAAAGAGTGCATTGGACGCATGCATTGAGACTTTCCTAGGCTGGAGGGCATGAGCATCGCCCCCGAGACCGCAACCGCCAGCGTCCGCTGGGAGGGCCATGCACGGGGCAGCCGAGGCTACAGACGACTCCTCGCGGCGCTCGCCTTCGCAGGCGTCGCGACGTTCGCCCAGCTGTACTCCCCCCAGGCTCTCCTTCCGCGGCTCTCCTCCGAGCTCGGCATCGATCCGGCGAGGGCGGCCCTCACGGTCTCGCTGGCCACGATCGGCCTGGCCGTCGCGGTGCTCCCCTGGTCCTTCGTCGCTGACAGGATCGGGCGTGTCGGTGCGATGCGCGCGGGAATCGTCGCCGCGACCGCTCTGGGCCTCGCCGGTCCGTTCGCCCCCACTTTCGAGGCGCTCCTGGCGCTGAGGTTCTTCGAAGGAGTCGCGCTCGGTGCCGTGCCGGCGATCGCGATCGCATACCTCAGCGAGGAGGTCACCCACACCCACGCCGCGATCGCCGCGGGGACGTACATCGCGGGCACAACGGTGGGCGGGCTCGCCGGCCGGCTCGTCTCCGGTCCGCTCGCCGCCATCGTGGGCTGGCGGCTCGCGGTCCTTGCCGTCTCGGTCCTCGGCGCGGCCGCGGCCGCCGCGTTCATCGCGCTCGCTCCCAAGGCGCGGGGATTCTCCCCGGCGGCGCGAACGCCCGGCGGGGTCCGGGGCGCGGCGGGCACGGTGGCCCGCAGGCTCGCGGCCCAGCTGCGCAACGGCCGCCTCCTCATGCTCTACGCCCAGGCCTTCCTCCTCATGGGCTCGTTCGTCGCGGTATACAACTACCTCGCCTTCCGGCTCGAGGCCGCGCCGTTCTGGCTGCCGGCGAGCCTCGCGAGCCTCGTGTTCATCGCGTACCTCTCGGGGACCTTCAGCTCGGGCTTCGCCGCGAGTCTCAGCAGCCGCTACGGGCGCAGGACCGTCGTCGTGGCGAGCACCGTCGCGATGGCAGCGGGCGCCGTGGTCATGGTCGCGGATTCGCTGGCCGCTGTGCTGATCGGGCTGCTCGTGTTCACGGCAGGGTTCTTCGCCGCACACGGCATCGCCTCGGGCTGGACGGGCGCGATCGCCGCTTCGGGCCGCGCCCAGGCCGCGTCGCTGTACAACCTTGGCTACTACGGCGGATCGAGCCTGCTCGGCTGGGCGGGCGGCCTCGTCTTCCACACGTGGGGCTGGTCGGCGCTCGTCCTGGGCGTGGCCTCCATCGCGCTCACGACGGCGGCCGCCTCCTGGGCCGCGCACCGCCCCGCGCGCTGAGGTTCTCCTCGAGGGGCCACCGCAGCAGGACCGCGGTGGGTGCTCCAGGCGAACCGAACGCCTCGGCGACCACGCGACGTCGCACGTCACGCACGCCGAGGGCCGGACGAGAGCCGCGCGGCTCGCATATCATGGGGGTCGCCCACCAAGGAGGAATCCGTGACGATCCCGAGCACCGGCCGACCGCAGGCCGCCGCCGGCGCCCACCCTCCGGGAGGGGAACCGCTCGACGAGGTGGACCGCCGGATCCTGGCGGCGCTCGTGGAGGACGCGCGCATCACCAACAAGCAGCTCTCCGAGATCGTCGGGATCGCCCCGTCGACGGCGCTCATGCGCACGCGCGCACTCTCCGAGCGCGGCATCATCACGGGCTTCGAGGCGAAGGTGGACCTCGCGGCGGTGGGCCGCAACGTCCAGGCGCTCATCTCGGTGCGCCTGCGCGCCCACGACCGCGACCAGATCGACTCGTTCACGGCGCGCGTCCCCCAGCTGCCCGGGGTGCTCGCGACGTTCCACACGTCCGGCGCGGTGGACTATCTCCTGCACATCGCGGTGGGCAGTACCGAGGAACTGCGCGACTGGGTCCTGGACAACCTCGCGACCGACCCGGTGGTTGGCCACACGGAGACCACGCTCGTGTTCGAGCGCATCCCCGGCCCGGGCCCGCTGCCGGCCTGAGGAGGCCGGCCAATGGCACCCAGCAGCCGGCGGACGGAGTGCTGATCGGCATCCTCCCGCTCCGACCGCCCCGGCGGCCCCCGACGGCCCGGTACGGCGCGGATTCACCGGATCCAGTGGTGCAGGCCGAGCGGCTCGGCGAACCGCGCATCGGCGCGGCGCTCTTCGGCCCGGGCGAGACGAGCGAGGTCCATCCGCGGACTTCTGGGCCGCCGCTCCCGGGGCCGCTCCGCCCAGTCGACCAGCGTCAGGCCGATCCGGTAGGCGAGGATGGCGAGGCGCCCGCGCGCGTGCGAGGGCGTGCTTGGACGGGTGAGGACGGTGCTGCTCATGGCTTCTCCTCGGGCTGAGTGGCCGCGCCGGTGGTCCGTCCGGCGGCAAGCGGGAAGGCGTTGAGGTGGATCTGCACGGGACGGGCTCCCGCGAGTTCGCCCCGATTGCGGATCTCGTTCACGAGGTCCATGGCAAAGGCCTCGAGGCGCTCCGAGACCTCGGCGAGCTGCGCGGCGGTGAGCCTGATGTTGGTGGTGCTGACGGTCGCGGCCTCCGACCACTCTGGAGACTCCTGGAGCCAACCGTGGTCCATGAAGTCGGCGAGCGCGGCAGCCCGACGGTGCTCGAACTCGCGGCTCACGAGCTGGGCGGCCTCGGACGTGGCGGGATTGTCCGCGAGCTCACGCGTGACGATCTGGAGACTCCCCCGGGGACGGTCCCACCAGCGCTCCCGTGCGGACCCGCGACCCTCGACCTCGCGCAGGAAGTCGTGCTTCGCGAGCTGACGAAGGTGATAGCTCGTTGAACCCGTGGATTCGCCGAGGATCTCAGCGAGCGTGCCGGAGGTCTGCGGACCGAGCTGGGAGATGATGTCGAGGATCCGCACCCTCAGCGGATGGGCGAGGGCCTTGAGTGACGCGACGTCAACGGTCCGCCGCGGCTCCGGGGTCGGTGTGGATTCCATACCCCGAAGCTACGCTTGCAAAGAATTCTTTGCAATAGACTATTTGCAACAGATTCTTTGCAATGACTTCTTTGCAGCGTTCGCTGTGCGGTGGGGCCACCAACTGGTGTCGGGAGCGCGCAGCCGCCCCGACCCTATGCCCCGGCCGCCCGCGGAGCCCGCAGGGCCCGCAGCGCGAGCAGGGCCAAAGCGCCGAATGCAAGCGAGCATGCCAACAGGAAGATGGGAGCGGCTACGCCGAGCCCCACCGCGCCCGCGAGCGCGCCAAGCCCCAGCACCGGCACCGCGCTGCCGAGGTACGTCACGACATAGAGGAGGCTGACGGTCTGCGCGTGCCGTTCGGCCGGCACCGATGAGGCCACGGCATCGAACCCGGCACGGAACGCCACTCCCTGGCCTGCGCCAGCCACGGCGCTGGCGAGGATGAGCGCGGCCGCGCTCCCCGCCGTCGTGCCCCACGCGAGCACGCCCACGGAGACCGCGAGGGCGGTCAGGCCCAGCACTGAGTCCCGTCGCGCACGACGGCGCCCGCCCGGCACGAGCAGCTGGCTCGCCGCAGAGGTCGCGAGGGCCAGCCCCGCAAGCGCACCGAGCGCCGTCGGGGCGCCAAGGCCCAGAACCCGGGCGAAGACAGCAGGCGAAAGCGCAAGCTGGTAGCCGAACCGGGCGAAGCTGAGGAATCCCGTTGCAGCGGCGAGCCAGAACGTCCGCCGTGCCTGTCCGGCCGGCACCGCGCCGCGGAGGCTGCGTGGGGCGAGCAGCCTCGCGGGTCTCACCCCGGTGCGCACAAGTCCGGCGGGCAGGAGTGCGGCCGGGCGCGCGCGGACGAGGACGAGCGGCACCAGGAGTACTGCGAGCAGCAGGGCGTGCACGGCGAACGGGACCGCCGGTCCGCCGGGAAGCACAGCGAGGGCGCCACCGAGGACGGGGCCCAGGGCAACGCCGCCCGAGGAGGCGAGCAGCGTGAACCGGGAGGCCCACTCTGGCCGCTGCGGCAGCAGTTCGCGCAGGGCCGCGGCGCACGCCCCCGTGGCCAGGCCGACTGCCATGCCCTGAAGCACCCTCCCCCCGCAGAGCGCCGGGAGCGAACCGGCGGATGCGAAGACTGCACTCCCGGCCAGTCCGAGAATGACCGCGAGCACCATGGCCGCACGGCGCCCCACGTAGTCGGACCAATGGCCTGCCGTCACGAGCACCCCCACGAGCGCCAGGACGTAGCTCGCGAAGGCCATCGTGGTGCCGAGGCTTCCGTAGCCGAGACGCTCCTGCAGGCCCGCATAGAGCGGCGTGGCGAGGTTCGCACCGACCAGGAGCAGGAACATCACAGCGCCGGAGAGGACGAGGCGCACGGTGCGCGAGGCGTCCCATCCGGGGCGGGCTGCGGCCGGCGCGTGCATGCGAAGCTCGGCGATGACGGTCATGCCGCCATTTTCGCGAGGCGTCGTCCCCAGTAGTCATCTCTACCCCTGCTGATTGATCATGGTGATCAGAGATGCCCTGAGAACTGACCTAGGAGTGATCAATGAGCACCACGCTGGACGCCACGGACCTGAGACTCCTGTGTGCCCTCGTCGAGGACCCGCGCGCGCAGATCGCCGAACTCGCGGCCCGCGTCGGCGTCGCCCGCAATACGGTGCAGAGCCGGCTGAAGCGCCTCGAACGCGCCGAGGTGCTGCGCGGGAGCGGTCGGGATGTGGACCTCGAGGCGCTGGGCTACGACGTCGTCGCGTTCATCACCCTCGAGGTGGTGCACCGGGACCTCGACGCCGTCGTGGCCGGGCTGCGCCGCATCCCCACGGTGCTCGAGGCCTATGAGATCTCGGGCCGCGGAGACATCTGGTGCCGCCTTGTCGCGGCAGACACCCACGAGCTCCAGGCTGCCCTGCGCCAGGTGCTGCGCATCAAGGGGGTCATCCGCTCCGAGACGGTCCTCGCCCTGCATGCGCACGTCGCGTATCGCGCCGATGCACTCCTACGCCGCGCCGCGGAGGTGGCGGCAGCACCGCCGTCGGCCCCGACGCACCGATAATGGGGCGGTGATCATCGACAACGCCGTATATCTCGACGGCCGCCGCGTCGCCGCCCCGGAGTCCCTCGAGCAGACCTTTGAGACCCTCGATGCCACGGGCGGGAGCATGGCGTGGATCGGGCTCTACCGCCCGTCGACCGAGGAGATGGCCGAGGTGGCCCACGAGTTCGGCCTGCATGACCTCGCCGTCGAGGACGCCATCAAGGCCCACCAGCGCCCCAAGATGGAGCGCTACGACGACATGATGTTCACGGTGCTCCGCCCCGCCCGCTACATCGACGAGTCGGAGACAGTGGAGTTCGGCGAGCTCCACATCTTCACTGGTGCGAACTACGTGGTGACCATCCGCCACGCCGAGACAGCAGGCGTGGGCCTCGTCCGGAAGCGGCTCGAAGCGGATCCCGAGTTGCTGGCGCGCGGTCCCGAGTCGGTGCTGTACGCGCTCCTGGACCGCGTTGTGGACGACTACGAGCCCGTCGTCGGGGGCCTTGAGAACGACATCGACGAGATCGAGGACCAGCTCTTCGCCAACGACCCATCGGTGTCGCGGCGCATCTACGAGCTCACCCGCGAGGTCCTGCAGTTCCAGCGCGCGGTCCACCCTCTCAAGCGGATGATCGAGAGCATCGAGGGCGGGTTCCTGAAGCATCGGGTCGACATCGAACTCCAGCGCAGCCTCCGGGACGTCCACGACCACCTCGAGCAGACCGTCTCGCGCGCCGATGCCTTCCGGGACATCCTCCAGAATGCCCTCGTCCTGGACGGCACCCTGACCGCCAATCGGCACAACGAGACCAGTCTCGCCCAGAACGAGCAGGTCAAGCGGATCTCCTCGTGGGCCGCGATCTTCTTCGCCCCGAGCCTTGTTGCGGGGATCTACGGCATGAACTTCCACAACATGCCCGAGCTCGACTGGGACTACGGGTACCCCTACGGGCTCGCCCTCATGGTCGTCGCGGGCTTCATCCTCTGGCTCATCTTCAAACGGAAGCAGTGGCTCTGACGGGAGCCAGCGCGTGCCGGAGCGGAGCCGGTTCGGGGCAGGCTCGAAAGACTGTCCGCGCCGTCGGGCCAAGGCGCACGACGGCGGGCTGCCGCGGCTCGGCGAGGACGGCTAGGCTGGCGCCATGACCGCCCAGTCGTCAATGACAGTGACCGTCACGGGAGCAGCCGGCCAGATCGGCTACGCGCTCCTGTTCCGCATCGCGAGCGGAGCCATGCTCGGACCGGACACCCGGGTCCGGCTCCGGCTGCTCGAGATCGCCGCGGCCGTGCGCGCGGCAGAGGGGACCGCGCTTGAGCTCGCGGACTGCGCCTTCGCCCTCCTGGACTCCGTGGACGTGACGGACCGCGCGACCAGCGCGTTCGACGGCGCGGACGTGGCTCTCCTCGTCGGCGCGAGGCCGCGGAGCGCCGGCATGGAGCGCGGCGACCTGCTCGAGGCCAACGCCGGCATCTTCGGGCCCCAGGGGCGGGCCATCAACGACCATGCGGCGGACGGCGTGCGCGTCCTCGTCGTCGGCAATCCGGCGAACACCAACGCACTCATCGCGGCGTCGAATGCGCCCGACGTTCCGCGCGACCGGTTCACTGCCATGACGCGCCTCGACCACAACCGGGCCGTTGCCCAGCTCGCGGCGAAGCTGGGCTGCCGAACCGCGGACGTCGAGGGCGTGACGATCTGGGGCAACCACTCCGCGAGCCAGTACCCGGACGTCACCAACGCGACGGCGGGCGGGCAGCCGGTGTCCTCCCTCGTGGACGAGGCGTGGCTCGAGTCCGAGTTCATCCCGCGGGTGGCCAAGCGTGGCGCAGAGATCATCGACGTCCGCGGAGCATCTTCCGCGGCCTCGGCCGCGAGCGCCGCCATCGACCACGTGCGGGACTGGGTCCACGGCACGCCGGGCCGGTGGACGTCCGCCGGCGTGGTCTCAGACGGTTCCTACGGCGTTCCCGAGGGTCTCGTGAGCTCGTTCCCGGTACAGGCAGTGGACGGCCGCTGGGAGATCATGCAGGGCCTCGACGTACCCGACTTCTCGCGGCGTCGCATCGAAGCTTCAGTGGCAGAGCTCGAGGCCGAGAGGGACGCCGTGCGGGTACTCGGGCTTCTGGGCTGAGCCAATGGGCCTTCAGACCCTGACACAGGGGATTCGCTGCTCCTAGCATGGGAAACGTGGGCACGGCCCCGCCGAAAGGAACGGTTCGATGACCAGCCAACAGCCTCCCTATGCGGCCGGCAGTCCGGTCCACCCGCTCGAGCTCCCGTACTACGGCGCGCCGCCGGTCGAGGCGTTCACACGAGTTTGGAAGAAGTACGCAGTATTCACCGGGCGCGCGAGCCGCAGCGAATACTGGTGGTGGGCACTCGCGTCCGCCATAGTGTCCGCCGTGCTGAACGCCATCAGCCCGACCGTGGTCAACGGGCAGACCACGGGATCGAGTGTGCTCGGTGGGCTCTGGTTCCTCGTCAGCGTGGTGCCCTCGCTGGCGGTTGCGGCCCGCCGCCTCCACGACGTGAACGCCAGCGCGTGGCTCCTGCTGCTCGCCCTCATCCCCGTGCTCGGCTGGATTGCCCTGATCGTGATGCTTGCCCAGCGCGAGAATCCGATGGGGCAGCGCTTCGATCGGTATCCGGGCAAGCCCGCGGCCCCTTATCAGCAGCAGGGGTATCCGCCATACCAGCAGCCACCGTATCCTCCATACCAGCAGCCGCCTTATCCCCCTCAGCAGCCGCCGACCGCACCACCCCCGCCCCCGCCGGGCGCGGGGCCGACGCCCTAGGCCGAGGAGGGCTGGGCAGCCGTCACCGGCGCCCAACGAAAACAGGGTCCCAGTCAAAGACTGGAACCCTGTTTTCTTTTGCCCTGACAAGGGCAGACGTGGAGCCTAGGGGATTCGAACCCCTGACCTCTTCGATGCGAACGAAGCGCTCTACCAACTGAGCTAAGACCCCTCGGTGCGGGAACAACGTTACTGGGGCGCTGCCCAAAATCAAAATCGGAGACCGCCCCCAGCAGCCCCTCGGACCGGTGCGAACGGCCTTCTCGTGCGGAGGAGAGAAGCCACAGTGCGGGCGTGCCGAAGCGTCTTGAAGCTCATTCCGGCGCATCCGGCGGGAACTAGGCGCGGCGGCGCTGGAGCACTTCGTCGAGGTTGCCGAGGGCACCCGCACGGCCCGCGGGGCGGGGTGCAAGAGCGGGGACCCCGGGAACCGTCCCAGGCTCCGGACCCTCGGCCCTTGGCTTGAGGGTTGGGTGTCCTTGGGGCTGCGGATCGGCCGGGACCTCGAGCGGGGCTGGCTCTGGGCGTTCGGCCTTTGCCGCCTCGAGGTACGAAGGCTTGGGCACCTCGACCGGATCCCACGCGGCTTCGCCCTCGCCGCTGGCCTTGGCCGCCTCGTCGGCAGTGGCCTGGGATGCCTTGGCAACCTCGAGCGCGATCGCGCGCAGTTCCTCGCGGCTCATGGCCCGCGGGGCAGGTTCTGGCTCGCGCCCGGCGTCGAAGACTTCCGCCGGAACCCGCGGTGACGGTGGAGGGCTCGGGTCCACGGCATTGGCCGTCATGGCCTCGCGGAAGGCGTCGTCGACACGCCGCTTCCTGTCGCGCAACGCGAGCGTCCGCAGGATCGCCACTGAACCCACCGCTGCGGCCGCGCACACCGCGGGAATCCAGCCGGGAACGCCGAGAAGCATGAGGGCGAGCGTCACGGCAGTGGCGAGCAGCGCGGCGAGCCCTCCGAGGGCAACACCGAGACGCCCCCAACGGATCCGGAGCCGCGGCGGCATCGGCGCGGACGGCACCTTCGGATCGGACTGATCGGACGACGCCGCGCTGGCTGCCTGAGACTTCGGCCCTGCCTCGGCGGAGGGACGGCCCGGGCTCCCGCCTCCGGTCGCTGCCGAGTGGCCCGCGGGGGCGCTCGCGCCGTCATCAATCGGGTCGACGTCGGCAGAGTCCATCAGCAGGGAGGCCTCCCCCGCTGCACGCGCCGAACGACGCCGGCGCATGAGGTACGGCGCAACCCACAGCAGCCACACGAGCACGGCAGCGCCGAGCACCGTTGAACTGCTGAGGGCAACATCCATACCTGAAACCGTAGGAGGATCCCCGGGACGGGACCCGGATTAGCGTCGGTGTGTCGCGAGAACCGCCGAGTCGGGTGACGAACGCCATGCCAAGCACCGCGCGGCGTCGTGCGTATCGACTCTGCAGCTGTCAGCGCGTGGCGAGCCACCGGCCGAGCAGCCCTTCCGCAGGGACTTCCTCGGCCGTCAGCGCGAAGGACTCGTGATCCGCCCAGGCACCGTTGATGTGCAGGTAGCGCGGGCGGAGTCCCTCGTAGCGGAAACCGAGCTTCTCGACGACCCGCAGGCTCGGCGCGTTCTCCGGTCGGATGTTGATCTCCATGCGATGGAGACCCATCTCACGGAAGCAATGGTCGGTCGTCAGCGCCACGGCTGTGGGGGCGATCCCCCGCCCTGCATGCTCCCGGTCCACCCAGTATCCGAGCGTTGCCATGAGCGCCGAGCCCCACACGATCGAGGACACCGTGAGCTGGCCGACGATGGGCGACGACCGCTGGTGGGGGTCGTCGAGGGTCACCACGAAGGGCAGGGCCGAGCCCTCCCGGGCCTGGCGCGTGAGGGAGCGGACCATGTCGCGAAACGTCGGCAATGCCCCTCCGGGCTGCGGATTCGAGGCCTCCCACGGTTCGAGCCAATCGCGGTTGCGGGCCCGCACCGCCATCCACTCCGCCCGGTCCGGCATGCGCAGGGGTCGCAGCGCGAGGTCCCCGGAGCGCAGAGTCACGGGCCAAAGACCCGATGCCCACATCCTCGGCTCAGGCGTGCGAGGAGGGGGCTTCCGCCCCGTTGGCCACGAAGTCCGCCAACCACGAACGCAGATCGGCGCCGAACTCGTCACGCTGCACGGCGAGTGTGACGACGGCCTTGAGGTACGAGAGCTTGTCGCCCGTGTCGTAGCGGCGCCCGCGGAAGACGACGCCGTACACGCCGCCTCCCTCGCCCTCACGCCGGGCGAGGGTCTGGAGCGCATCGGTGAGCTGGATCTCACCGCCGCGGCCAGCCTCAGTGTGGTGCAGCACCTCGAACACCGCCGGGTGGAGCACATAGCGGCCGATGATCGCAAGGTTGCTCGGGGCGTCCGCAGGCTCAGGCTTCTCGACGAGCCCGTGGACCTGGACGTAGCTCTCCCCGGCGACCTCGGTCACATCCGCGCAGCCGTAGGCCGAGATCTGCTCTCGGGGCACCTCCATGAGCGCCACGACGGAACCGCCGGTGGCCTGCTGTACACGGATCATGTCACTGAGGAGTTCGTCCCGCTCATCGATGAGGTCGTCGCCCAGGAGCACGGCAAAAGGTTCGTTCCCGACATGCCGCTCCGCGCAGAGGACTGCGTGGCCGAGTCCCTTCGGGTCGCCCTGGCGGACGTAGTGGATGTCGCCGAGGTTGTTCGATTCCTGGATGGCGGCGAGCTTCTTGCTGTCGCCCTTGGCCTCAAGGGTCGCCTCGAGCGACGGCACCCGGTCGAAGTGGTCCTCGAGCGCCCGCTTGTTGCGACCGGTGATCATCAGGATGTCATCGATGCCCACCGACACGGCCTCTTCGACCACATACTGGATCGCGGGCTTGTCGACGACGGGCAGCATTTCCTTAGGCATGGCCTTGGTCACCGGGAGGAACCGGGTGCCGAGACCGGCAACGGGAATGACGGCTTTCCTGACAGCAGAGGTAGACACGAGGCTCACTCTATACGAGAGCTATCCCGCCGCGACGCACCCGGCACTAGAGTCGACGGCATGGACCTCGCCGAGCTCAAGTCCGCGCTGCGTGCCCAGCTATGGGAGTCACGCCGATCCCTCGCCGCCTCGGACATAGCCTCGGCCGCCGCTGGCATCGCGGACCACGGGCTCGCGTGGATACACGCCAATGTCCCCCAGAGCGCGCTCGTGACGGCGTATCTCGGCGTCGGCTCGGAGCCGCCCACGCTTGCCCTCATCGAAGCGCTCCACGGCGCGGGGTACCGCGTTCTTCTACCGATCTGCCTGCCGGAACGCCAGCTCGGATGGGTCGAATGGCACCCCGGGATCGACTTCGCGCGCAGCCGCTATGCGCCCGTCCAGGAACCCGTAGGCCCGCTCATCTCCTCCGAGGACGCGCTCAGGGGATGCGACGGGCGGCCAGGCGTCGCCGCCGTCCTGCTGCCCGCAACGGCGCTCGATACCGACGGGCGCCGACTCGGGCAGGGCGGCGGCTACTACGACCGCTTCCTCGCCCGGGTGGACGCCTTGGGCGCCCGGCTCCCCACTGCCGCTGTGGTGTACGACGGCGAGGTGCTCACCGCCGGCGCGGTCCCGGCCGACCGTCTGGATCGCCGCGTGGGTGCCGCCGTCACGCCGGGAGGGCTGCGGCCTCTAGGCAGCGTGACGGACGATGTCCGGAGTGGTGAAATCCCGCGGTAAGGGCCCGGCAAGGTGTCGTCGGGGTCAATGGTGTCGGCTCCGCACCGGTCGCCCGAGTAGCGGCCGGAATAGTCCTTGGGGTCCGCCTGTTAGAATTAGCAGTCGGGGGTTGTGACTGCCAGCGCGGCACGGTGCCAACGGTGCCGCCGCGGGAAGGCCGCCACGCTGGGCGTGGTACCGGGCAGAGAGCAGCCTGCCCTGTCCAGCGAGGAGTTTCTGTGCCCACGTATGCCTATGCCTGCAAGGACTGCCACCACGCATTCGATGCCGTGCAGTCGTTCAGTGATGCGTCCCTGACGGTCTGCCCTGAGTGCGGCGGGACGCTTCGCAAGAAGTTCAACAGCGTCGGCGTGGTCTTCAAGGGCAGTGGGTTCTACCGGACCGACTCCCGCAGCGGCGGCAGCACCGTTCCCGCGTCGACGGGTGCCAAGGAGACAGCCCCGAAGGACTCAAGCTCCAAGGACTCGGGCTCAAAGGTTCCTGCAGCGGCTCCCGCGCCTGTCTCGAGCTGACACCAGCCACCACGTTCTGCTCCGGGCCGCATTCTCGACCTTCGCCGAGCCAGTCCTCCTCCACAGATACACGCTTGGGCGTGTCGTCCACATAGCGCCACCGGGCGCGGTCAGGCGCTTGCCTGAGGCCTAGCTTGGCGGACATGAGCCGCTCCGCGTCGCCTCCGTTACGCCGCCCTCAGGCCCCCCGCGGGTGGGAACCCGCCCGGCGAAGCCCGTTACGCCGCTTCATCGACCGCCGTCGCCGCACTCTCGCTGCCGCCCTCCTGTGCCTCGGCGCGGGGGCGGCCGTCTATCAGCTCACGCCGCCGTCGGCCGCTCTGGTGCCCGTTGCGGTGGCCGCCCGCGACCTTGCCGGCGGCACAACCGTCTCCTCCGGAGACCTCCGCATCGCGCGGCTCCCTGCCGAGGCCGTTCCACAGCGTGCCGAGGCCGAGGTGTCGAAGATCGTCGGGCAGAGGCTCGCCGGGCCGCTGCGCAGCGGAGAGGTGCTCACGGACGCCGCCGTCGTCGGACCCGGCCTCCTCGCCGGCACCGGTCCCGGCACCAGCGCCGTACCCGTGCGGATGGCAGATCCGGCTTCCCTCCAGCTGCTCAGCCCCGGCCAACTCGTGGATCTCGTCCTGAGTGCCGAAACCGGCAGCGCTGCCAACACGGCCAGCGCGAGCACAACCCTTGCCTCACGGGTTCCTGTGCTCTGGACCGGGAAATCCGGAGGCTCCGGCCAAGCTGGAGCCTGGCTGGGCTCCGCGCAGGACTCGGAGGGCCTGCTCGTCGTCGGTGCATCCCCGGAGCAGGCCATCCGGATAGCCGGAGCCTCCACGCGGGGCAAAGTCTTCTTCATGCTCGTGGAGGCGGGGCCCCGATGAGGATACGGTCAGCCCCAGTGCGGGGGCCTCTGCTCCTTGAGCCAGCGGTCGCGTTCGTCCCCGCGCCCGCCTTCCTTGGTCGGCTCGGCAGCCCCGTGCACCTGCGGAGCCTCGGGTTCGTCGGCAGCGGTGGGTCCGGTCCCGGGCACTGTGGCACGACGCGGGCCGCGCAGGCGACGCATCTCGCCGTCGCCTTCCTCGGAGGTCACCCCCGATGCTCCATCCGGACCATCCGCACTCTGGCCAGCGGCTGCCTCCGCGGAATCGGCTCGGGCGGGGGCCCCGGGGCCATCAGGGCGTCCCGCACCCCCACCTTGAGCACCCCCTGCGGCGCTTCCGCTTGGCACGCTTGCGGTTGGCGCAGGGCCTTGCCCGTCGCGCGCGTTCTCAGCATGATCCGACGTGGACCTCATCGCTTCGTCTTCGCTCCTTGGCGCGTCCTCTTCACCCGACCCGGACCGCGGGCCAGCGTCGCTCCTGGGCCGTGCGCCCGCGTCGTCGGCCGGCCGGTTTCCCTCGTCAACCGGCCAGAACGCCGGCGCACCCGTGAGGAAGCCGGCCGGGCCGCCGTCCTCGGCGTGGGTCTCGAGCCCCAGTTCAGTCGCGATCATCTCGGCACAGCTGCTCGGGTCGGTGAATACCTCGATCGTCCACAGGGTGAAGTGCTTCCAGCCGCGGCGCTCGAGCCGCTCAGCGCGCTGACGGGTGCGCTCACGCACGCTCAGGCGCCGATAGCGCTCCGTTCCATCGGACTCGACGGCAATGGGAGCGGTCGGCTCGTGGTCGTCCCGGCCGATCGTGAGCAGTGGGTCGATGGCCGCGGCCATGTCGACCGCGCCGTCGTAGTGATGCCAGACCCGTGCGCCCCGGGACGCCAGCCGCTCCCCGAGGTCCGTGACCAGCGGATCCGCGCCGAGCGCCTCGGCGCTCGCGGCCGCACGTGTGGCCGGACTACCGAGATGGCTGTTGCCCGAAAGCTCCCTGTCGAGCAGCTCGTAGAAGTCCGAGGCGCCCTCGCTCAGGCGTGTGACGTCGAGCTCGGAGGGCTGAAAGCAGCTCAGAACATGCAGGCTCTGCCTTGCACGGCTCATCGCAAGCGCGAAACGCCGCCGGCCACCTGGTTCGCTCAGCGGGCCGAAGTTGTGCATCGCCCTTCCATGCGGGGTCCTGCCGAAGCCGAGCGAGAAGATGACGTGATCGCGGACAAGTCCACCCGCGCGGTCGATGTGGACCACCCGGAAGGGCTCCTCGCCCCCGCTGAAGAAGCTCGCCACCTCGGGATGGTTGGCCATCTGGAGACGGATGGCCTCGCCGACCCGCGCTGCATGGTGTGCACTCGCGGTGACCACGGCGAGCGAGACCTCGGGACGGTGCTGCGCGTGGTCGAAGACGAGGTCTACTACCCGGTTGACCTCCGCCGCCACGGACTCCACACCGCCGTCCTCCCCGCTGGGAAGCCCCGTGCCGTCGGCGAGGTACTCGAGCAGGAATGGCCGGTCGAGCCCGGTGACGCTCGCGCCGTCGGGCAGTCCCCGCAGGCTGCCTGCGTAGAACCGCCGGCTCAGCTGGAGATCGAGGTCCTCGTCCACCGAGCGGTACATGGTGCGCAGGCGCACCGACGGCAGGACCCGCGAGAGCGACACGAGCGCGCTGTCGACCTCGGCCACGGGCGACTGGCCGGGCTGGGACTCGACGCAGACGGAGAACGGTCTGGGGTTGGCGACCTGGGGATCGCCGAAGGCGATGATCTGGTCGGCCCTGGCGATGGCGGGGAGGGCCGCGCGCAGAGGCATGGAATCGGCGTCGAGGATGAGGACGGCGTCGAACCTCCGATCGTGCGGAAGGGCCGCCGTAAGCGCGTACGGGCTGCAGGTCCACACGGGGACGAGCGGGCGGATGAGCCGCGGGCACTGCCGTTCAAGCGCGCTCAGGCTGATGCGGCCGTCCTTGAGCAGCGCGCGGAGGGACTCGGCCTCGCGCGCGTGGCGCTCGATGGCCTCGGACCATTCCCGCGCCAGGCGCCACCGGAGGCGCACGGCGCCACTGGCGATATGGGCGCGGTCGGCGCGCACGAACTCCGACTCCGCCTGCCGCAGCTGCTCGCCATCGGACATCGCGAGGTAGTCATCGCCGCTGATCATCGCCTCAAGCACCGACTGCCACCACGCCAGCTCAAGCTCGGACGCCACCACCGCGGCAGGCGCCTCGCGCTCGGTGAGGTCGCTGAGCAGGTCTCCGAGTCCGCGCTCACTGAGCTCGTCCTCGAGGAGGGTCCGCTCGGGCAGCGACCGGAGGGTCGGAGAGTCCTCGGCGAGCGCATCGAGACGGGACGTCAGCTCGTTGACGTCGGAATCGAGAAGCCTGCCGCCGAACGCCGTGGGTGCAAGGGTCGTGCCGAGCCGCCTGAGGCCCCGCTCGACCGAGAGATAGGCTTCCCTGAGCTCCGCGAGCCCGGAGGGGACGGACGGGTGGCGCTGGGACACGGCGCACGTAGCCCACGCCTCGCGCTGGGACTGGACGAGGGCGAGCGCGCTGTGCAGGTCGGCAAGGTGAACGCCCGGGCGGACGTACTCCTTGGCCACCCGCCGGAGCCGCGAGCGCTGGATCGCCGTGACCTCGATCCCCCGTTCCCGGCGCCACGCGGCAGGGGCCGTCGCCGCGATGAGATCGGTGACGGGCCGGTCGAAGATGTCCGGGGTGAAGTTGTCCAGACTCTCGCGCACGGCGACGAGAAGCTCGAGCTGGCGGCCCCAGCCGGCCACGGTTCGCTCGAGCCGGATCGCGGCGTGCTCCGCCACTGCCCTCATGCGTTCCTCGAGCGCCGGGACCTCGGTTGCCAGTCGGGCAGCGAGCTCGCGGGCATCGTCGGTCTCGCGGCGCGTGACGAGCCGGGCACCGTGCCAAGGGCTCTCCGAGGCCGCACGGCTGAAGCTACCGAGTTCGGCCGTCCGCCGGAGGCGCTCGCTCAGTTCGGCCCGATCCCTGATGCTGTCCAGGACGCTCCGCTTGAGCCGGACGGTCGTTGCCGGCGCAGGATGGAGCGACGTGAGAGCGGCGAGGGACTGCATTGCCTCGTAGGGCGAGCAACCCCAGCGCTCGCGTACGTTGTGCAGGGACTCGACATGGTCGATGAGCTGGTGGCGTCGCTCCCGAAGGACTCGGTACATCCCGGCGAGGTGTGGTTCGTGGGACTTCTCGTTGCGGACGATCGCGCGCACCACCTGCTGGCGGAGCTGGCCCGGGCTCAGCGTCGCGCCGAGCTGCAGGACGAGCGAGCCGAGGCCGAGCGCGTCGCATTCCCGGTGCAGCTCTGCGAGGCTCGCCCTTCGCTCGGCGATGACGAGCACGGAACGGCCCGAGTCCACGAGGGTCGCAAGTGCATTGACGGCGGTCTGCGTCTGCCCGGTTCCGGGCGGTGCCTCAACCACGAGCGAGTCGCCGGCACGGACGGCGTCGATGACGAGCTGCTGGTCCGCGTCCGCGTCGAGGACCAGGAATTCGTCCTCGGGGTCCCGCGCGTCGAGCTCCGGGAAACGGGACTCATCGAGGGGCTCAGGGGCCACGTGCACCGATCCGGACGTGGAGGCGAGTGCGGCAAGGATGGGATGGACCGCGGTGATCGAAGGATCCTCGAGACTCTCCTCGAGGTCGGCGAAGGTCGAGACGAGGAGCCTGGACTCCACCTCCGCTCCCGCGATCGGGGCGACGAGCATGCGGATGCGCTCGAGCACCGGCTGCGGATCGAGGCGCGCGGTGCTGTATGCCAGGCGCTCGATGGCGGGTGCATCGACGTCGATGCGGTGGACGGTACGGAGGTGCCGCACGAGAGCGGGATTGACCTTGGCCTGTTCCGTGAGCTTGAGCTCGAAGTCGTCCTGCTCGGGCCGTACGGTGAGCGCGATGGCGGTCAGGAGCACGGGCGCACTGATGCGGCGTGGCTTCCCGCCCACCGCCGAGGTCCAGGTGGCGAGCCCGGCGGCGAGATGGCCAGCGTCGACTCCGCGCTCGTTGGCGAGCTCATGCGATTTGGACCGGAGATTCCTGGCCGCCCGCGCGGCCCGCGTGTAATCCTGCCGGTCCCGCAGGAGCGTAGAGAGGCGTGTCCTCCGGCCCGCGAGGAGCTGGGCGAGGCCCGAGGCATGGGCCCGGGTCAGGTCGATGCTTCCGTCCGGGCCCGGGAAATAGGCGAGCATTGTGTCGGGACCGGTGACTCCGGGCAGGGCAGAGAGCCACGCGTCGAGACGGGCTTCCTCCTCGGGGGACGGTGTCTCGGGCACGTCTGGGATCTCCTCAGCAGCGGCAAGGGCGCTGGCTCGTTTGCCTGTGGACCATCTCGGCATACCTTCGAGGTTAGCGCGTCCTCCGGGGTTGACCGTGGAGTGCAACGCTGCAGGCCGCCAAATCGGCGAAGGCCGGCGTCCCAGAGGGACGCCGGCCTTCGCCTCGCGGAGCAGCCTCGAGGGCTACTCCCACTCGATCGTTCCCGGCGGCTTGCTCGTGACGTCGAGGACAACGCGGTTGACGCCGTCGACCTCGTTGGTGATGCGATTGGAGATCCTGGCCAGCAGATCGAACGGCAGGCGCGACCAGTCCGCGGTCATCGCATCCTCGCTCGACACCGGACGGAGCACGATCGGGTGCCCGTAGGTACGGCCGTCACCCTGGACGCCGACGCTGCGGACGTCTGCGAGGAGCACCACCGGCATCTGCCACACGTCGTTGTCGAGACCCGCGGCAGTCAGTTCGGCTCGGCCGATGGCGTCGGCCTTGCGGAGGAGGTCGAGCCGCTCGGCCGTCACCTCGCCGACGATGCGGATACCCAGGCCTGGACCCGGGAACGGCTGACGCGCGACGATCTCCTCGGGGAGGCCGAGCTGACGCCCGACTGCACGGACCTCGTCCTTGAACAGTGCGCGGAGGGGCTCGACGAGCTCGAAGCGGAGATCCTCCGGGAGGCCGCCGACGTTGTGGTGGCTCTTGATGTTCGCCGCGCCCTCGCCGCCGCCGGACTCGACGACGTCCGGATACAGCGTCCCCTGGACGAGGAACTTGATCTGTTCGCCGGCGGCGTGCGCCTGCTCGACGATGGCCCGCTCGGCCTCCTCGAACGCGCGGATGAACTCGCGGCCGATGATCTTGCGCTTCTGCTCCGGGTCGGTGACGCCGGCGAGCGCACTGAGGAAACGCTCCTGCTCGTTCGCAACGTACAGGTTGACCCCGGTCGCGGCGACGAAGTCCCGTTCGACCTGCTCGGCCTCTCCCTCGCGGAGCAGGCCGTGGTCAACGAAAACGCACGTGAGCTGGTCCCCGACGGCGCGCTGCACGAGGGCAGCAGCCACGGCGGAGTCGACGCCTCCCGAGAGGCCGCAGATCACCCGGGCGTCCCCGATCTGGGCGCGGATCCGGTCTACCTGCTCCTCGAGGATGTTGCCCGTGGTCCAGTTCGGCTCGAGGCCGGCCACAGTGAACAGGAAGTTCTCGAGGACCTTCTGGCCGAAGTCCGAGTGCTTGACTTCGGGATGCCACTGCACCCCGCCGAGGGCCTTGGCCTCGTTCACGAACGCCGCGACCGGTGCGCCCGCAGTGGTCGCGAGGACCTCGAAGCCCTCCGGAGCCGCCTGGACGGAATCGCCATGGCTCATCCAGGTGTTCTGGGTGGCCGGGATGCCTGCGAGCAGGGAGTGCGGCTCGCCAACCGCGGTGGCCACCGTTGCGCCATACTCGCGCAGGCCCGTGCGGGCCACGCTCCCCCCGAGCGCGTTGGCCATCGCCTGGAAGCCATAGCAGATGCCGAAGACGGGAACGCCCGCCTCGAACAGGTCCGGGCCGACGCTTGGCGCACCCTCGGCGTAGACGCTCGAAGGTCCGCCGGAGAGGATGATGGCGGCGGGGTTCTTGGCCAGGATCTGCTCAGTGGTCAGGGTATGCGGGACGATCTCCGAATACACCTTGGCCTCGCGCACGCGGCGGGCAATGAGCTGCGCGTACTGGGCCCCGTAGTCCACCACCAGCACCGGCCTTTGCACCGTCTGGGCGTTGGGCGCCTGGGCCGGTTCTGCCGAGGATTGGGAAGCTGTAGTCACGCCCTCAAGGGTACCGGACCGGCCCGCGCCGGCCCGCGGGCAGTGGCGGCCGTCTCAGTAGCGCTGGCCGGCCTCGGGATGGGACTCGAGCTCGCGCTCGGCCTCGGCGTGCATGCGCCGCTCCACGAAGAAGCTCAGGAACGGCACGACTCCGCCGAGCGCCATGAGGATGAACCTCGTGAACGGCCAGCGCATGAGCGACCAGACGCGGAAGTTCGAGATCAGATAGATCACGTACATCCACCCGTGCACGATGAGGATCGTGATCGATACGTTGGCGCCGCCTACCACGCCGGCCGGCTCAGCATCGGCGAAGCCGAACCCGAAGGGCTTGCCGGTGAACGCGTCCGACCCGCCCGCGTAGAGGAACTGCCCGAACGCGTAGCGGGCGATCATCTCCGCGCAGAGCAGGAGGAGCATGGTGCCCGTGACGTAGGCCGCGACGCGGTAGAACTTCAGGGCCGAGCGAATCTGGGCAACAGTGCCGCCGAAGCGGCGCTGACCCGTGGTGCGGCCCGCTGCGGGCTTGGGATCGATCACGGTGTTCCTCCGGTTTCGGACGATGCCTTGCTGGCATCCGGGGTGGTCTGTTCGCGGGCCGCGGCGTCGGCCAGCTCGTCCTGGGTCCGCTCGTAGTCGTCGCGCACGAGCCGCCACCACAGGAAGATGGAGAAGCCGGCGAAGACGACCCACTCGACCGCGTAGAAGATGTTGAGCCAGTTGACCGGCTGCTCGAGCGGCTGGGCCGCAATCGAGAGCGGCTCAAGGCCAGCGGCTGCGGGGACCGGCGTTCCAGCGGGCGAGGCCTGCGCGGTGACGCTGACGAATCCCGCATAGCTGGGAACGTCCCACACGTTGATGAGCTGCGCCACCGAGACGGAGGCGATCTGGCCAGGGGCGAGGTCGTGCTCTGCCTTGGGTGCCTCGGACGGCAAGAGCCGGCCCGTGAGCGTGAGGGCGCCGGACGGCGGGGCGCTGGCCTGTCCGGGCGAGGCGATCCATCCGCGGGCCACGGGGATCACGGTGCCGCGCTCGCCGCCCACGGCGGGCGCGCCGTCGACCGTGAAGGCAGTGACGACCCACCAGCCCGTGCGGCCGTCCTGGAGGCGGTCTCTGACCAGGACCTGCCTCGACGCGTCATAGCGGCCCGAGACCGTGACCATCTGATCCGCTGCGGGAGCGGTGAAGACCTCACCGGGGCGCAGGACGTCGCCGAGCGGCTTGACCTGTTCGATCGTCCGGGTGACGGGCGGCGCCTCGGAGACCGAGCGCGAGAACTGCCACTGGCTCAAGGCAACAAAGACCCATGACACGACGAGCGCTCCGATGAGCGCCGCGATCCACTGGGGCTTGAGGGCAGTTCGGAGCACCTGTTAACGGTACTCCGACAACCTGTAGAAAACGTAAATGGCGCCCTGCCGGCAGGCCCGGCGCGCGGGGACTACGGGTCGGCGAAGACGAGCGACGAGTTGATGAGTTCGGCGATGATGTCGGGATCGTTGGCCCGCCGCAGGGAGTCCCGGAAGCCCTGCTTGGAGAGCGAACGCGCCATCGTGGCGAGGACCTCGAGATGCTCGGAGAACGACGAGGCAGGCGTCGCGATGAGCAAGATCACATAGGCGGGCCCGTCCATGGCGCCGAAATCGAGCGCGTGGCCGTACTTCGTGACCCCCACGGCGATCGACGGCTTGGCCACATGCTCGCTGCGCGCATGCGGGAGCCCGATTCCCCCCGGGAGACCGGTGGCGAGCTGGTGCTCGCGTGCTGCGACGTCGGCGAGGAAGGCATCGAGGTCGTCGATCCGTCCCTCGGCATACATTCGTCCAGCGAGCTGCCGAGTCGCGTCGGCCCGGTCGATGGCCACCATCTCGAGGATGACGAGGCCCGGGGTCGCCAGCTGGGCGTCGTAGCGGTCAAACGATCCGGGCAGAGGCATGCAGGCTACTTTACCGGGACAATGTCGTCGGCTCCCATGCGCGCGGCCTCGGCCGACTCGTCGTCCGGCTGCTGCTGGCTCAGCCGCTCGGCCTCGACGCGGGCGAGGTAGTGCGCCACCTCGGTGTCGCGCTGGGTTTGGCTCCAGCCCAGCAGCGGGGCCATGAGGTCCGCGACGACCGGCGCGGCGGACACGCCACGGTCCCATGCCTCGATCGAGATGCGGGTACGCCGCGTCAGCACGTCCTCGATGTGCCGGGCACCCTCGTGGGTCGTCGCGTAGACCGCCTCGGCCTGCAGGTAGTCGTCCGCTCCCGGGAGCGGCTCGCCGAGTTCGGGACGCTCACTGACCAGATCGAGCACCTCGCCGGTGAGCGAGCCGAACCGGTGCAGGAGGTGCTCTACCCGGGCCACGTGGACACCGGCCTGCTCCGCGAGGCGGTGCCGGCGGTTCCAGACCGCCCGGTAGCCGTCTGCCCCCACGAGCGGGATCCGGTCCGTGCACGAGGCAGGGACCTTCTCGTCCAAGGTGCGGGTGGCCTCATCGACTGCGTCCTTCGCCATGACGCGGTAGGTCGTGAACTTGCCGCCGGCGATCAGGACGAGCCCCGGGACGGGATGCGCGACGACGTGTTCCCGGCTGAGCTTGGTCGTGGATTCGCTCTCGCCGGCCAGGAGCGGCCGAAGTCCCGCATAGACGCCCTCGACATCCTCACGGGTGAGCGGCCGTTTGAGGATCTTGTTGACGTGCCCGAGGATGTAGTCGATGTCGGTGCCCGAGGCCGCGGGGTGTGCCTTCTCGAGCCTCCAGTCGGTGTCCGTGGTGCCGATGATCCAGTGCCGGCCCCACGGGATGACGAAGAGGACGGACTTCTCCGTGCGGAGGATGAGCCCGACCGTGGACTGGAACCGGTCCCGAGGAACGACGAGGTGGACGCCCTTGGACGCGCGGACCTTGAGCTGGCCCCGGTCCGTGACCATGCCCTGGGTCTCGTCGGTCCACACGCCGGTCGCGTTGATAACCTGCTTCGCGCGCACGTTGAATTCGGAGCCATCCTCCTGGTTCTTCACGCGCGCGCCCACGACGCGCTCGCCCTCGCGGAGGAAGTCGACCACCGCAACACGGTTCGCAGCGTGCGCCCCGTACTGCGCCGCGGTGCGGACGAGCATTGCAACCATGCGGGCGTCGTCGACCTGCCCGTCGTAGTACCGGATCGAGCCGATCATGGCGTCCTCGCGCAGGCTCGGTGCTGCCCGGAGTGTGCCGCGCCGGAACAGGTGCTTGTGGATCGGCAGACCCGTTCCGTGGCCGTTCGTGAGGCCGAGCGTGTCGTACAGGACCATGCCGGCGCCCACGTACGGCCGTTCCCAGAACCGCCGCGTGAGGGGGTACAGGAAAGGGACCGGGTGCACGAGATGCGGTGCGATCCTCTGGAGCAGGAGTCCGCGCTCCTGGAGCGCCTCCTGGACCAGTCCGAAGTCCAGCATCTCAAGGTAGCGCAGGCCGCCATGGATCAGCTTGGACGAGCGGGACGACGTTCCCGACGCCCAGTCGCGGGTCTCGACGATCCCCACCTCGAGCCCCCGGGTCACCGCGTCGAGCGCGGACCCGGCGCCCACGACCCCGCCGCCCACGATCAGGACGTCGAGTTCGCGGCCAGGCTGGGTGCTCTCCCTGAGCCTCGCGAGTGAGGCCTCGCGGTAGTCCGGGCTGAGCTTTGCTGTCATGGTCCGATGCCCCTCTGCCTCGATGAAGCCCTGACGAAGAATCACGCCTACACGAGAGTCTAGGCGGGCCGGGCAAGCCGCGCCGGGCGCGGCCGGGTCAGCGCTGGTAGGGAGAGACGACCACGTCGACGCGCTGGAATTCCTTCAGGTCGGAGTAGCCGGAGGTGGCCATGGCGCGCCGGAGCATCCCCAGGAGGTTGCTCGTGCCGTCGGCGTGGTGGCCGGGGCCGAAGAGGACCTCCTCCATCGGGCCCACGGTCCCGACGTTGACGCGCTCGCCGCGCGGCGTCTCGGAATGGTGGGCCTCCGCACCCCAGTGCCATCCGTGGCCGGGAGCCTCCTCGGCGCGGGCCAGGGCCGAGCCGAGCATGACGGCGTCGGCGCCCATCGCGATCGCCTTGACGATGTCGCCCGAGGTGCCCATGCCGCCGTCGGCAATCACGTGCACGTACCGGCCGCCCGACTCGTCCATGTAGTCGCGCCGGGCCGCGGCGACGTCGCTGATGGCCGAGGCGAGCGGAGAGTGGATTCCGAGCGCGCGGCGGGTGGTCGTCGTCGCGCCGCCCCCGAAGCCGACCAGCACGCCCGCGGCGCCCGTGCGCATGAGGTGCAGTGCGGGGGTGTAGCCGGCGGCGCCGCCCACGATCACCGGAACATCGAGCTCATAGATGAACTTCTTGAGGTTCAGGGGCTCCTGGTTCTTGGAGACGTGCTCTGCGGAGACGGTGGTGCCACGGATCACGAAGAGGTCGACGCCGGCCGCGAGCACCGTCTTGTAGTGCTGGACCGTGCCCGACGGCGTGAGCGCGCCCGCGACCGTGACACCCGACTCGCGGATCTGGGCCAGTCGTGCGGTGATGAGCTCGGGCTGGACGGGCGCCGCGTAGATCTCCTGGAGGTGGCGCGTGACGGTGGGGCTCGAGGGCTCGCCCGCCAGCCCGCGGATCTCGGCCAGGACGAGCTCCGGGTCCTCATAGCGGGTCCAGAGGCCCTCGAGGTCGAGGACGCCCAGCCCGCCGAGCCTGCCGAGCGTGATGGCGGCCGAGGGGGACATGACCGAGTCCATGGGCGCCGCGATCACGGGCATCCCGAAGTGGTACGCGTCGATCTGCCACGAGATGGAGACGTCCTGGGGGTCACGAGTGCGGCGGTTCGCCACGATCGCGATGTCATCCAGGGAATATGCGCGGCGTCCGCGCTTGCCGCGGCCGATCTCGATCTCGTAAGTCACGGCACCTACCTTAGTCGACAAGCGGAGCCCGGCCGCGCGCCCGATCGCGCGCGGCCGGCGGCGCGGCTACCGGCGGTAGTTTGGCGCCTCGACCGTCATCATGATGTCGTGCGGGTGGCTCTCCTTGAGGCCCGCCGCCGTGATGCGCACGAACTTGCCCTTGGACCGGAGCTCGTCGATCGTGTGCGCGCCCACGTAGAACATGGTCTGGCGCAGGCCGCCGATGAGCTGGTGCGCGACCGCCGAGAGCGGGCCGCGGTACGGGACCTGGCCCTCGATGCCCTCGGGGATGAGCTTCTCGTCACTGGGTACGTCCGCCTGGAAGTAGCGGTCCTTCGAGTACGAGGTGTTCTTGCCGCGCGTCTGCATCGCGCCGAGCGAGCCCATGCCGCGGTAGGCCTTGAACTGCTTGCCGTTCATGAAGACGAGGTCGCCCGGCGCCTCGGCCGTGCCCGCGAGGAGCGAGCCGAGCATGACGGAGTCGGCGCCGGCCACGATGGCCTTGCCGATGTCGCCCGAGTGCTGGAGGCCGCCGTCGGCGATGAGCGGAACACCCGCAGGGATCGACGCCTTGGAGGACTCGTAGATCGCGGTGATCTGCGGGACTCCGACGCCGGCCACGATGCGGGTCGTGCAGATCGAACCCGGGCCGACGCCGACCTTGATCGCGTCCGCGCCGGCATCGATGAGCGCCTGTGCGCCCTCCCGAGTGGCGGCCTGACCGCCGATCACGTCGACATGGGCCGCAGCCGGATCCTTCTTGAGGCGCGAGATCATGTCGAGCACGCCCTGCGAGTGGCCGTTGGCGGTGTCGACGACGAGGACGTCCACGCCCGCCTCGACGAGGCTCATGGCCCGCTCGTAGCCGTCCCCGAAGAAGCCGACGGCCGCGCCCACGCGGAGCCGCCCGGCGTCGTCCTTCGTCGCGTTCGGGTACTGGTCCGCCTTCTCGAAGTCCTTGACGGTGATGAGGCCCTGGAGGATGCCCATCTCGTCCACGAGCGGCAGCTTCTCGATGCGGTGCTTGCCGAGGAGGCCGATGACCTCCTCGCGCGCCACGCCCACCTTGGCCGTGATGAGAGGCATCGGGGTCATGACTTCGTGGACCTTGCGGGAGGCGAACTGGTCCTGCGGGATGAAGCGCGTGTCGCGGTTGGTGATGATGCCCAGGAGCTTCCGGTTCCCGTCGACCACCGGCAGGCCCGAAACCCGGTAGTGGGCGCACAGGTCGTCGAGTTCCTGCAGCGTCGCGTCAGGGCCCACGGTCACGGGCTTGGTGATCATGCCGGACTCGCTGCGCTTGACCTGGTCGACCTGGTCCGCCTGATCCTGGATGGACAGGTTGCGGTGCAGGATCCCGATGCCGCCCTGCCTCGCCAGGCTGATCGCCATGCGGGCCTCGGTCACCGTGTCCATGGCGGCGGAGAGGATCGGCATGCCGAGCCGGATGCGGCGGGACAGTCGGGTCGAGGTGTCGGCCTCGGACGGGATGACGTCCGTGGGGCCGGGCAGGAGGAGCACGTCGTCATACGTGAGGCCGAGGAAACCGAACGGATCATGCTGGGGGCTGGGGGT
Source organism: Sinomonas sp. ASV486 (assembly GCF_030908215.1). GTDB lineage: Bacteria > Actinomycetota > Actinomycetes > Actinomycetales > Micrococcaceae > Sinomonas > Sinomonas puerhi. The sequence continues at coordinate 222,161 of NZ_JAVFJK010000008.1, forward strand.
GGTCATGAGTGCTCCTTGGCGGTGTGCCGGGCGGGCATGTGCAGTGGATGCGCTGATGACCAGCCAGTGCTTACGGGACTGGTCCGCTGCGGTGTGGCTTCTATCCTAAACTTCCGCAGGGGCCCCCGGAATTCCGCGAACGGGCCCGGGTGATGAACCACACACCTCACCGGCCCGCGGCCAGCCAGGACATCAGATGAATCCGGCCGCGGTGAGCCGCTCCCCGAGCGCGGTCGACATCGACGCCGCGTACGTCCGGCTCAGGTGGTTGTTGTCCAGGAAGACGAACATGTTACCGATGGCTCCGCGGCACACGCCAGCGGGGCAGATGAGATCCGTCATGTCGATCTGCGCGAACCGGTCGGTGTGCGCCGCGGCGAACGCGGCCAGCGGGTCCTCCGAAGCCAGGACCGAGGACTGAGCCGGCGTGCACTCCGCCGCGTCGGCGCCGGTGCGCACCACGCAGTCGGCCATGTTGAAGGTGAAGCGGGGGTTGTCGCGGATCGCGACGACGCTCGTCCCCTTCGCGGTCAGGGCCGCGACGGTGGCGTCCAGGCCGGGGGTCAGCGTCTCGGCGGACGACGACGCCGCGGCCACGGTGCCGACCATGAAGACCGATCCCGGAGGGTTGGCAGCGAGATAGGCCGCCACGGAAGCGTTGAACGAGTCGCAGTCGGCGTTGCCTGACGCCACGCCGGGGATGTACACACAGCCGCCCTTGAGCAGGGACACGACCCGCAGGCCGTGCTCCTCGGCCACGGGCTCGAGCGCCGCCATCCACTGTTCGGCGTGCGAGTCCCCCACGACCACGATGGTCTTGGCCTCGTTCGCCGCGATGGCGTTCATCGCGCAGGAGCCCGCCAGCGGTGTGGGCAGCTTGAGGTCCGACGAGCACGCCTTCGGCAGCGAGTACCAGTCGTTCGGGAGGTTCTGCGCCAGTGGGAGGAGGCTCGCCGTCGGCGAGGCCTGATCGGTGTAGCCCGGGTCGAGCGCCTCGGCTCCGGGATTGTCGACGGCGGCCCTCGCCTCGGCCTGTCCGGCGGTCGTCGTCACCGTGCCCTGGACGGCGGCGATCGGCACGAGCGCGACGGCGATGCACGCGGCGACTCCTGCGAACCCGTTGCGCACGCGGAGCTCGGGCCAGCGCCAGGCACGCCACGGCGCGTCAACGAACCGTGTGGTCAGGTACGCGAGGACGAGGGCGACGAGGATCGCTGCGCCCCCGAGGAGCCACCCAGCCCGGCCCCGTTCGCGCCAGGTGAGGGCAATGACGAGCACGGGCCAGTGCCAGAGGTACAGGCCGTAGGAGATGTCGCCCAGCCTGCGCAGCGGCTTCGAGGCCAGAAGGCGGTGCACGCCGAACCGACCGCCCTGCTGCGCCGCGAGGATCACGGCGGCCGCGGCCAGGGTGGGCCACAGGGCGACGGCCCCCGGGAACACGCCCTCGACGTCCAGGACGAGCCCGCACGCGACGATGGCCGCGAGGCCGCCCCAGCCCAGGACGAACGCCGTGCGCCGGCCAAGCCGCACGCGGTCAACCACGAGCGCGAGGAGGCTCCCTAGCGCGAACTCCCACACCCTGGCGGGCAGGGAGAAGTACGCCTGCTCCTGGTCAACCGCTGTGTACCAGACCGAGAACGCGAAGGATACGGCGAAGACCGCTGCGAAGCCCGAGGCGAGGACCTTCTCGTAGGCGAGGGGGCGGCCGCGCCGCAGTCTCGGTGCGAGCGCCCCGAACGCCACGAACAGGAGCGGGAAGAGGATGAAGATCTGGCCCTGGATCGAGAGGGACCAGAAATGCTGGAACGGGCTCGCGAGCGCGTGGTCCTGAGCGTAGTAGTCCACGGCATCCCGCTGGAGGACCCAGTTCTCGGCATACGTGAGCGAGGCGAAGCCCTCCTCGAGCACGGCGGACCAGCGCGTGGCCGGGAGGAACACGACCGCGGCGATCACCGTCCCCGCGATCGTCACCGCGGCGGCCGGGAGAAGCCGGCGGAACACATGCAGCCAGTGCCTGAGCAGGTGGGTGGGTTCGCCTCGCCGGTGGCGGGCCACGAACTGGCCGGTCATGAGGAACGCGGAGACCATGAGGAACACGTCAACTCCGCCGGAAACGCGCCCGAGCCACACGTGGTACAGCACCACCAGCGCAACGCCGACGGCCCTCAGGCCCTGGATCTCCGGCCGGAAGACGCGACCCCTGCTTCCAGCCCTGTGTCCCTCGGCCACCACGCGCGCCCACTCCTCAGTCCCCGCGCCCGACCGTATTGGCCTTGACGCTCCCGCCCTCCATTCCCCCGTGCGAGCCTGTGCGTACGTTGTGAGGGACGTTGCCCCCCGATGTGAAGATGCCGCTGTGGCGGCCGGGACGCACGACGGCGG
>NZ_JAVFJK010000009.1:0-55605 GCF_030908215.1 Sinomonas sp. ASV486
CCTCGCCGGCGTCGTGCGCTTCAGTTGCTCTTCGATACTACTTGCTGCGCGGCTTGCGCAGGTGCGCCACGGGATCGGCGTCGAGCGTGATGGCCCTCCTGGCCTTCTTCGCCGCGCGCTGCTCCTTGAGCGACTTTGAAGGCTTTTTGTGGGCTTCAGGCTGGTGAGGCTGCTTGTCAGGCATGTCAGAACTCCTTTGGTCATCCCCCCGATTCACACGACAATACGCCGGTAAGATGCTTGGCACCATGCCCCCTCCGAATGCACCTGCCCCGTCATCATCAGCCGTCAGGATCGACTCCTGGCTCTGGGCCGTGCGAGCGTTCAAGACCCGCTCTGCCGCGACCGCCGCGTGCCGTGCGGGGCATGTGCGGCTCAACGGGAACCCGGTCAAGGCGTCACAGACGGTGGTCCCCGGCGACACCGTCGGCGTGCGCCAGCCCGGGTTCGAGCGCCTCCTTGAGGTGCACGTGCTGATCGTCAAGCGCGTCGGCGCCGAGGCCGCGTCGCGGTGCTACACCGACCACACGCCCGAGCGGCCGCCCGCGCCGTTCCTGGGCCTCCCGCAGCGGGATCGCGGGGCCGGTCGGCCCACCAAGAAGGACCGGCGGGAGATGGAGAGGCTGCGGGGGGAGACCCACGGCGACTGAGGGTGAACCCCGCAGAGCGCCGAATGCTCCGAAAGAACCGAGGCACGGCAACAAGGAGGATGCGATGGTGCGCGCAGCCCAGACGATGCAGGCGGCGTTTGTACGTGAGCTCGGCGGTGCGGAGAAGATCGAGGTTGGGCGGCTGCCCGTTCCGGACGCGGGGCCGACGGACTTGCTCGTGCGGATGGAGGCCAGCGCCGTCAACCACGTGGACCTGTTCGTGCGGTCCGGCGCGTACCAGACCAAGACGCCGTTCCCCTTCGTGATCGGCCGGGACCTCGTGGGCACCGTCGAGGCAACAGGCCCGGGCGTGGTCGGCTTCTCCCCGGGGGACCGCGTCTGGACCAACAGTCTGGGCCACGCAGGGCGGCAGGGTGCGTTCTCCGAGTACGCGGTGGTCGGCGCCGACCGGCTCTACACTTTGCCCGACGGCGTGGACCCCTCCGACGCGGCGCCCGTGCTGCATGCCACGGCAACCGCACACATCGGCCTCGTGCGGGAGGCAGCGCTGCAGCCCGGCGAGACGGTGTTCATCGCCGGGGGCGGCGGCGCGGTCGGGAGCGCGACCATCCAGCTCGCGAGGGCCATGGGTGCCCACGTGGTCACCTCGGCGTCAGCGGACGACGGCGAGTGGTGCCGGTCGCTCGGGGCGGACGTCACGCTGGACTACCGGGACCCGGACCTCGCCGTGAAGATCGGCCATGCCGCACCTGCCGGCGTTGATGTCTGGTGGGACAACAGCGGGCACCACGACTTCGAGGTGACGCTGCCTCTCCTTCGCCAGGGCGCGCGCGTGATCATGATGGCAGGCATGGCTGCAGCCCCGATTCTGCCCGTGGGTGCCCTGTACACCCGGGACGCCAAGCTCTGCGGATTCGCCATCAGCAACGCCTCGGTCTCGGACCTGGCCGGTGCGGCGAGGGTTATCAACAGCCTTCTGGCTGAAGGCGGCCTCGTGTCCCGGGTCGGGGCAACGTTCCGCCTCGCCGATGCGGCCAAAGCCCACGAGGCGTTGGAATCCGGAGACGTCCGTGGCCGGGTGCTGGTGGTCCCGTGAACTGAGCCTGGTCAAGGCCGGGTGGGGAGCACTAGGGTCCCCACCCGTCCGCCCGAAAGCTGCAGGCCGAGGCCCTCAGTCGATGGCCCGTCCTTGCCCTCGGGGCTGAAGGCCGTGGTCACCGCAGCGACCGCCAGGATGCCCGCCCAGAAGGGTCCATGACGTTCCTCGAGGACGGCCAGACCGTGACGATGGCGGCGACCGCGCCGGGGCCTGGCGGGACCACCGTCTCGTTCGGCGAGGTCTCCGGCAGGGTCGAGCCGGCGCGGTAGGCGCGTCCGGACACCTTCCGCAGGGCAGAAATCAGTGCCGAACCGTGAGCGTCGCCCATAGCCTCGAAGCGGAGCCAAGAACTTCAATGGCGAGGAGGCCATGATGAGCGCGTTCCCAGAGACGACCCGTGAGACATCGCACGAGTCAGTCAAGAACGTGATGGTCGCGTCCGAGCTGACCCCTGGGGAGGCGGCGGAGCTGGCGGCGATGTACGCGACGATGTCGCGGGAGAACATGGTTCCGCTGTGGACGCAGATCGACGAGCTGATGCCGATGGTCCCGTCTCCGGCGGCGGTGCCACACGTGTGGCGGTGGGACACGATCCTTCCGCTGGCCGCCCGCGCCGGGGATCTGGTGCCGGTGGGCCGGGGCGGGGAGCGTCGCGCGATCGCCCTGGCGAACCCGGGCCTGGGTGGGCTTCCCTATGCGACCCCGACCCTGTGGGCCGCGGTCCAGTACCTCGGCGGCCACGAGGTTGCCCCCGAGCACCGGCATTCGCAGAACGCGTTCCGGTTCGTGGTGGAGGGCGAGGGCGTGTGGACCGTGGTGAACGGCGACCCGGTGCGCATGTCCCGCGGTGACTTCCTGCCGCAGCCGGGGTGGAACTTCCACGGCCACCACAACGACACCGATGCGCCGATGGCGTGGATCGACGGGTTGGACATCCCGTTCGTGCGCGGCATGGACGCGGGCTTCTTCGAGTTCGGCACCGAGCGGGTGACCGATGAGGCCACCCCGGACATCTCGCGCTCGGAGCGGCTCTGGTGCCACCCGGGCCTGCGGCCGCTCTCGCGGCTCGAGAACACCCCGGCGACCCCGATCGGGGCCTACCGGTGGGAGTACACCGACCGGGCCCTGACCGAGCAGCTCGCGCTCGAGGACGAGGGCTACCCGGCCACGGTGGGCCAGGGCCACGCCGCAGTCCGCTACGCCAACCCGACCACGGGCGGGGACGTCATCCCCACGATCCGCGCCGAGTTCCACCGGCTCCGCCCCGGCGTCGCGACACGCACGACCCGCGAGGTCGGCTCGAGCGTGTACCAGGTCTTCGAGGGCCAGGGCGCGTTCGTGCTCAACGGCGAGCGGACCACCGTGACGAAGGGCGACATGATCGTGGTCCCCTCGTGGGCCGCGTGGTCCATCGAGGCCGAGACCCAGTTCGACCTGTTCACGTTCGGCGACCAGCCGATCTTCGAGCGCCTGCACCTGAACCGCACCTTCATCGAAGGCCAGACGACCACGAAGGACCAGCACCAGTGAAGGTCACAACCCTCCGCCTGCCCTCCGGGGCAACCGCTGCCGCCCGCCAGGACGGGGACGCATTCGTCGAAGTGACCGGGTACGCGGACCTGGGTGCGCTCCTGGCCGCGCCCGGCTGGAAGGACATCGCGGCGGCGGCCGACGGCGCGCGGCACCCCGTGCAGGGCGCCGACCTCGCCGCCGTGGTCCCCGCCCCGTCCAAGGTGGTGTGCGTGGGCCTGAACTACGCCTCGCACATCAAGGAGATGGGCCGGGGCCTTCCCGCGCACCCGACACTGTTCGCGAAGTTCGCCGAAACCCTCACCGGCCCCTACGACGACATCGAGCTGCCCGCCGCGGACCCCGCGATCGACTGGGAGGCCGAGCTCGTCGTTGTGATCGGCAAGCGGGCCCGCCGCGTGCCCGAGGCCGAAGCGGCCGGGTACATCGCCGGGTACACCGCGGCGAACGACATCTCGATGCGCACGTACCAGTTCCGCACCAAGGAGTGGCTCCAGGGCAAGATGTGGGAGGCCTCCACCCCGGTCGGGCCCGTCATGGTCACCCCGGAGGAGCTCGGCGCGGACGCGGCGATCACGACCGAGGTCGACGGGGCCAGGATGCAGACCGGGTCCATCGGGGACCTCGTGTTCACGCCGGAATACCTCGTCTCCTACATCTCCGAGATGATCACCCTCAACCCGGGGGACCTCATCCTGACCGGCACCACCGGCGGTGTGGGCCGCGCCCGCACCCCCGAGGTGTACCTCACCGACGGGCAGACGGTCACCGTGGCGATCGAGGGCATCGGGCAGCTCCGCAACGTCGCCCGCGCCCAGGCCGCGGGTCCGGCCGTGCCCGGGGTGCTGCCAGCCGGCGTCGATCTCGCGGCGGCCTCCTCCGGAAACGCCTGAGATGGTTGCCCGCCACGACCTCGTGACAGACGCCGAGACCCGCGCCGGGCTGCTCACGGTCCGGCGCGGCACGGCGTTCTTCGCCCGCAAGCTCAACGAGCTCGCCTACACCGACACGGACGAGCCGTCCCTGCTGCCGGGCTGGTCCCGCCGCCACGTCATCGCGCACGTGGGCTACAACGCCCGCGCCGTCGCCCGTCTCGTCGAGTGGGCCGCCACCGGGATCGAGACCCCGATGTACCCCTCGCCCGAGGCGCGGAACGAGGAGATCGAGTTCGGAGCGACTCTGCCCCCCACAGCGCTGCTCAACCTGTACGACCACTCCGCGATCCACCTCTCGGTCGAGTGGCGCGACCTCCCCGACGCCCGGTGGGGCGAGGAGGTCCGCACCGCCCAGGGCCGGACAGTGCCCGTGTCCGAGACCGTGTGGATGCGCACCCGCGAGGTATGGCTGCACGCGGTCGACCTGGACAACGGCGCCCGCTTCGCGGACATCCCCACTGGGGTGCTCCGCCGCCTGATCGGGGACATCTGGGGAGCGTGGGAGAAGCGCGCCGAGACCGCCGGGCTCGCCGTGCGCGTCCTCGGCGCCGAGGACGGGCTCACCCTCGGCGACCCCGACGCGCCAGGGACCGTCGTGACCGGGCCGCTCGCCGCCGTCGCCCGCTGGGCCGCCGGCCGCGGCACCGAACCAGGCCAGCCGCTCACCGCGACGCGCGACGGCGCACTGCTCGCAGAGGTCCCCATGCCTCCTCGCTGGATCTGAGCATCCGCGCTAGCGTTCACGGTGAGGCGCTCGTTCGAGGCTGAGCCTCCCTCCGCGCAGCCGCGGGCCGGCCACACGTGCGCCATGGGCGTGCTGCCTGGCGCACAGGCCTCACGGTTGCCATGGGAGGATCGGGGGATGACCTTGACTCCCCGCACGATTGCCGGAACGAACGTGGGCCCCGTCGGCTTCGGCTGGATGAACCTCAACCAGGCCTACGGCCCGCTTCCGTCCCGCGAGGACGCCGCCAAGCTCCTGCTCCACGCCTTGGACGAGGGCGTCACCCATTTCGACACCGCCACCATCTACGGCGCCACGGCCAACGAGATACTCCTCGGGGAGACGCTCGCGTCCCGCCGCGGGGAGTTCTTCCTCGCCTCCAAAGGCGGCATGTCCTCAGCAGAGGGGCGCCGCGTGATCGACGGCCGGCCCGAAACCCTCCGTGCGCACGTCGACGCCTCGCTGCGCCGGCTGCGGACGGACCGGATTGACCTGTACTACCTGCACCGGTGGGACCGGACCGTCCCCATCGAGGAGTCGGTCGGAGCCCTCGGGGGGCTCGTCCGCGAAGGCAAGATCGGCGCCGTCGGCCTCTCCGAGATTGGTACCGACGTGCTGCGCCGCGGCCACGCCGAGTACCCCATCGCCGCGCTGCAGAGCGAGTACTCGCCATGGACCCGCAACCCGGAGCTCGGCACGCTCGAGGCCTGCCGTGAACTCGGCATCGCGTTCGTCGCGTTCAGCCCCGTGGGCCGGGGCGCCTTCGGCGGCGTGCTGCGGGATCCGTCCGGGCTGCCGGACTGGGACCTGCGCCGCTCGATGCCGCGGTTCGACGCCGAGCACTGGCCTGCGAACCTCGCGCTCCTCGACCTCTTCGGCGCCCTCGCGGACGACGCCGGGTGCTCGCCCGCGCAGCTCGCGATCGCCTGGGTCCTTTCCCGCGGCGAGCACGTGATCGCGCTGCCCGGCACGCGCAGCTCCGCCCACCTCAACGAGGACTTCGCGGCCGGTTCGCTCGAGCTTTCGGCGGACGTCCTCGCGCGTCGACGAGCTCGTCAACGAGGGAACGGTTGCCGGCGGGCGCTACTCGGCTGCCGCGCAGGCCGACGTGGACACCGAGGAGTTCCCGGTCTCCTAGCGCCGCATTGGAGAGTTGTCCACATAGGCCCAAGGGCCGATGCGGACGCACGACGGCGGTGCCTAGGCTGACGTTGTCGGCTCACCACGGGCCGCGCTCAACCGGGGGAACGCCATGAAGTTGCTGTCGGGGCTCGCCGCGGCTGTTATGTTCGCCGGTGCGGTTCTCGCCTCTGTGCTCGGAGGCTTGGCCCCGCCTGCCGCGCTCGCCGTGTCGCCGAGCGAGGTGGTGGTCGAGGACACGGCCGGCGCACTGTACCGACCGCAGCTTGATCCCGCGCTCGCCGGGATCTCGTTCTATGTGCCCACCAAGGTTGTCGTGTTCACGCGTGCAGGACAGGCCAGTGACAACCTCAACGAGGCCGTGCTGCAGTTCGCACGGGCGAACCACCCTGAGTGGATCAGTGCGGACGGGCAGAAGTGGGCCGACGGGCTGTTCATCTTCGCCCTCGACACCACCGGCCGGAAGGTCGGGACATACTTCGGCGAGGATCGCAAGGTGGGCCCGGGCCAGGAGAAGGCGATCCAGGACGATACGAAGGACCTGTTCCGGACGGCCCAGTGGACCGATGGGACGATCGCCGGGGTGAAGTCTGCCGCGTCCCGGATTGGGCGGCCGTGGTACCTCTCTCCGGCCGCCTTCATCACCGAAGGGGCTGTCGGGCTCGTGGTCCTCGGCGGCGTCGGCACCTGGATCGGGGTACGGGGCTGGCGGCGGAGGAAGTTCGCCCTGGCCCTGGAAGCGGGCGATCGCTCGTACTCGTCCGTGACGCTCAAGCTCGACGAGACCGAACTCAATGCCTCGACCATTCCGGAATCGTCTTCGTACGGCGGCCTAGTCCTCGAGCGCTGGCACAGCTTCAGGGCACAGCATCGGGAGGCGACCGAGCTGAGGGACCAGCTCACGGGCCTTCGGCCCAGGGAGCGCTCAACCTCGAAGTACGTCAAGGAGGCACGGCGCTATGAGGAGATCGCGGAGACCCTCGACGGCCTCGACGATGCGATCGCCGACACGAACTCGATCCTCACGATGGACTCGCGGTGGCGTGCGGCCTGGCGCAATCAGACGGCGGAGCTGACGGACCAGCTGGACGGGATCGACGGCATGCTCCGGGCGAAGCACACCGCCGGTTCGCCCGAGACCGCAGAGGCGGTCCGCGCTGAGGCCACCCGCGCACGTGCGGACCTCGAGCGGCTCGGTGCAGGCCTCGAGGACCGTTCCGTGATGCCGGAGGGCGCCCTCGACGGGCTCAAGCGCGTCCGAGAGCGCCTCGGCGAGGCCCTCGACCTCCACGCCGAGGCGGTGATCCGCGACCACGCGAAGACCGACAAAGAGCGGGATCTCATGCGCCAGAAGCTCGACGCGTCGAGGCAGACGTGGAGGACCACGCACCGCACCCAGGGCAGCATCCTCGACGTCGCGTACCCGCAGCTGCCCGTGATCAGCATTGTGAGCTTCAGCAGCGGGATCAACTCGGGCTACTCCGCCGTGGACTCGGCACGGTCATCCTCGACCACGGGCTACGGCGGCAGCGGAGGGAGCTTCTCGGGCTCGGGGAGCTCGTCCGGCTTCTGAGCAGCGGAGCGCGGATCCTGAGCCCGACCTCTGCCGCGGGTCCGGCACCGATCCGGTGCCGAATCGGAGCGCCCGGAGACCGAGCAGCCGAGCTCCCAGCGGGCCTACGCCCTCTGGAAGCGCAGGATCCGCTCGATCGCTGACTCGACTGCCACCTGCCCGGCCGCGAAGGAAAGCCGGACCGCACGCCCGCCGTGGACGGCGTCGAAGTCTGTGCCCGGAACGAGGGCCACGCCCTCCGCCTCGAGCAGTGCGCGGCAGTATTCCCGCGAGTCCCCAAACCGTTCGAGCTGGGCGCCGAGCTCGGCATACAGGTAGAACGCGCCGTCCGCAGGGGCGGCCGGGCCCCAGCCGAGGGCCGGAAGCGCGTCGAGCAGCGTCTGGCGCGTCTGGGCGTACCCGGCGACCCACGCGTCGGCCTGGGTGTACGAATCCGGGGTGAAGGCCTCCACTGCCGCGAGCTGCGACGGTGCCGGCGGGCACAGCGCCACGTTGCCGGCCAGCGCGTCCACCGCGCTCACCAGCTCCTTCGGCACCAGCATCCAGCCGAGCCGCCACCCCGTCATGCCCCAGTACTTCGAGAAGCTCGAGATCACGATCGCCTCCCGGTCCAGCTCCCACGCGCACACCCCGCGGGTGCTGTGCTCGTCGCCGGTGACGGAATCGACGGAATCGACGGGATCGACGGGATCCGCGGGATCCGCGGGATCCGCCGGATCCGCCGGATCCGCGCCGGCGTACGTGATGCCGTGGTAGATCTCGTCGCTCACGAGCCGCGCCCCGTTCGCCGCGCACCAGTCCGTCAGGGCCGCGAGCTCCGCGCGGCTGACCATGGTCCCGGTCGGGTTGGCGGGGGAGGCGAGGACGACGCCGGCGAGCGGCCCGCGTTCGGAGGCCGCGGCGTCGAGCATCGCGGGGGTGGGCTGGTAGCGGGTCTCGGGGCCGGCGTCGACCTCCACGACCTCGCACCCGAGCGCCGCGAGGATGTTCCGGTACGCGGGGTAGCCCGGACGGGCGAGCGCCACGCGGTCGCCGGCCTCGAAGGCCGCGAGGAACGAGAGCATGAACGCCCCGGAGGAGCCCGTGGTCACCGCGACCTGCCCGGGATCGACGTCGAGGCCGTACCAGCGGCGGTAGTGCCCCGCGATCGCAGCACGCAGTTCCGCGGTGCCGAGGGCGGGGGTGTACGTGAGGGGCCTGCCGGAGGCATGGATCTCGGCAGCCCGTGCCGAGACCGCACCCGGGGCCCCGGCCGAGGGCTCCCCCGCGCACAGGCTCACGACGTCGCGTCCCTCGGCCCGCAGCGCGTCGACGCGGGCCAGGATGTCCATGACCGCGAACGGCGGCACCTGGGAGCGGGACGAGGCGGCGAGGCGGCGGAGGCTCATGCGCACCAGCCTCTCACGCCGTTCGGCTCCGCTACCCCAGCGATGGTCGGCTGACCGTGGGTCCCGGCCGTCTGTACCCACGGTTGGCCGACAATTGCCGGATGGCAGAGAGCCAGCAGAGGCTCAGGCCAGGCTAAGGAACATCTTCTCGAGCTCGGCCACATCGCCGCCGCGCTCGGGGTTGGTGAGGCACTGCTGCAGGTTCGTGGCGATGATCGCGAAGCCAGCCTTGTCCACGGCGCTCGAGACCGCGGAGAGCTGGGTGATGATCGACTTGCAGTCCTGGCCCTCTTCGAGCATGCGGACTACGGCATTGAGCTGTCCCTGCGCACGCTTGAGCCGGTTGATGGCCGCCTTCATGGACTCGGGTTCCACGTTCATGGGTTCTTCCTTCTGTGGTTGGGTGCCCCGAGAGGCACGTTCCAGTGTACCCCTCTGGGTATTTTGACATACCCCTAGGGGTATTGGATACTCGAATCACGCACAGATTGACCGGACCCCTCCCAGGAGCCACGCATGATCGAGACCACCACCGCCCAGACGGCGGAAGCCGCCGACACCGTCCAGATCATCGACGTCCGTGAGGACTTCGAGGTCGCCGACGGCATGATCCCGGGCGCGCGCCACATCCCGATGGGCCAGATCCCCGGTCGTCTGGACGAGATCGACAAGTCGCGGCCGGTCCACGTCGTGTGCCGCTCCGGCAACCGCAGCGGACGCGTTGCCGAGGCCCTCGGGCAGCTCGGCTACGACGTCGTCAGCGTGGCTGGCGGCATGATGCAGTGGCAGGCCGAGGGCCGCCCGCTCGTGTTCCCGGCGTGACGGTGCTCGCCGCCGCACTCCCCGTCCTCGCCGCACTGGCGGTCGGGTCCGTGATCGGTCTCTTCGGCTCGGGAGGGGGCATCCTTGCCGTCCCGGCGTTCGTCCTCCTCGGTCTCGAGCCGCACGACGCCGTTGCCGCGTCGCTGCTCGTCGTCGCATCCGCCGCCGTGGTCGCCCTCATCGGCGGGGCGGCCCGGCACACGCGCTGGGGCATCGCGGCCACGTTCGCCGTCCTCGGTGCGCCGGCTGCGATGGCCGGTGCCGCCGTCGGCCGCGGAATCCCCGGACCGTACCTGCTCCTCGGCGTGGCTGCGCTCGCCGTGGCGGCAGCGGTCGCGTCGTACCGGCGCAAGCCCACGGCGGAGGGCGAGCTCACCTGCTCGACAGGGAGCGCCGCGGAGCGGCTGCGCTGCTGGGCGCCCAGCGCCCTCGCCGCCATCGCCGTCGGCTTCCTGACCGGTCTGCTCGGCGTGGGCGGCGGCTTCCTCCTGACGCCCGTGCTGCTGATTGCCCTGAGGATGCCGCTGCGGGCCGCCGCGGCGACGTCGTTGCCCGTCATTGCGGTCAACTCGATCGCGGGGCTCAGCCAGCACGGGGCGCAGCTCTTCCAGCCGGCTGGCACCGGTGTGCCCGTCGTGTTCCTGGCCGCGGCCGCGATTGTCGGTTCCCTGGTCGCAGCCCGTCTCGGCCGCAGGCTTCCGCCCAACATCCTCCAGCGGGCCTTCGTGGTCCTGCTGTCCGCGGTGGGCATGGGAACCGCGATCGTCGGCACCACCGGACTGCTGGCCATCTGAGCCGCTGCCCCCACCGCACAGCCCCGTCCTTACACTCCACACTCCACCCACCCGAAAGGTCCGCCATGGGATTCCTCAGCAAGCTCTTCGCCAAGCCGTACGCCACCGTCTCCGCGCAGCAGGCCCAGGACCTCGTCCGCGAGGGAGCCGTCCTCGCCGACGTCCGCACGCCGGCCGAGTGGCGCCTCGGCCACGCACGCCGCGCCCACCACATGCCTCTCGACGCGCTCCCGACACGGATCACCGGCCTGCGCAAGGACCGCCCCGTCGTCGCCATTTGTGCGTCCGGCATCCGCTCGGCCGCTGCGGCCCGTCAGCTCGCGGCTGCGGGCATCACGGCCTACTCGGTGCGCGGCGGCATGGGCGCATGGCGCGCGGCCGGCCTCGACTGAAAGCCATGGTTTTCCCAGCAGCCGTTGGGTAAACTCGGAACACCCCGCAGGGTATCGGGGCATGGTGGGCTCCCCCCTTCCCACCATGTCCCGATACTCGGCGGGGTTTCCTTGTCCCAGCATCGGTCCACGCGCGGCGGCGGCTCCGTCGGGTGCAGCCGCAGGGTAGCGTGGGCGCCATGCAGCAGGTTGCTCTTGTCACGGGCGCGTCGAGCGGGATCGGCGAGGCCACCGTCCGCTCCCTCCTGGGCGCGGGGTACACCGTCTACGCGGCGGCACGCAGGGTCGAGCGGATGGAGGGCCTCGCGCACGACGGCGCCCGCATCCTCGCGCTCGACGTCACCGATGACGCCTCGCTCACCGACGGCGTCCGCAAGGTCCTCGCGGAGGCCGGGCGCGTCGACGTCCTCGTGAACAACGCCGGGTACGGGTCGTTCGGCGCCCTCGAGGACGTCCCGATCGATGAGGCGCGCCGCCAGTTCGACGTCAACGTCTTCGGGCTTGCGCGCCTCACCCAGCTTCTCCTGCCGGGCATGCGCGAGCGACGCTCCGGGACCATCGTGAACGTCTCCTCGATCGGCGGGAAGTTCTACGAGCCGCTCGGATCCTGGTACCACGCGACGAAGTTCGCTGTGGAGGGGCTCTCCGACTCGCTGCGGATCGAGCTGCGGAAGTTCGGCATCAGGGTGGTCGTGATCCAGCCGGGCCCGATACTGTCCGAGTGGAGCGGGATCGCCCAGACCACGCTTCTGGCGGCCTCCGCAGGTGGCCCGTACGCGAACTCGGCACGCCGGGTGGCCGGCGTCCTCCAGACCGCAGACCGCCCGGGGGTGGGCTCGCCGCCCGCAGTCGTCGCGGACACGATCCTCCATGCCGTGCAGTCCCGGAGGCCGGCCCCACGATACCCGGTCGGCCGCGGCGCCAAGTTCCTCATGGCGCTCCGGCGAATCCTCCCCGATCGCGCGTTCGACCTCTTGGTGCGCGCCATCTACCGGCACTGACCGGTTCGGGACGTCGTTCAGCCGAGCCTGCGGGCGAGCGCCTCTGAGCGCTCGTGGGCCGCGCGCACACCATCGGCGATGATGGTGCCCAGGCCGCGCTCGTCGAAGACGTCGATCGCTCCCCCGGTCGTCGTGTCCGGGCCAACGAAGGGACCGAGGAGCACCGCGGGATCGGCACCCGGTTCGGCCAGCAGGCGGCCCGCGCCGACAAGCGTCTGGCGGGCGATGTCGGCCGCGAGGCCGCGATCGAGCCCCAGCCGGGTGCCGGCGTCGGCCATCGCCACAGCCAGATAGAACGCGTAGGCGGGACCGGATCCGCTCACGGCGCTCACCACGTCGATGTGCTCCTCCGGTACCTCGACGACCAGCCCCAGAGCCGCGAGCAGCCCCTTCACGTGGTCGACCTGCTCCCGGGAGGCGCCCGTGCCCCCGCAGACGGCGATCACACCGCTGCCGAGACGCGAAGGGCTGTTCGGCAGCACACGGACCACGGGCTGACCCGGCGGCAGCAGATGCTCGAGCTGGCCGATCGTCACCGCCGCCGCCACGCTCACGACCACGGCCGAGCGGGGCAGAGCCGGGGCGATCTCGGTCGCGAGCGCTGACACGTCGACGGGCCGGACCCCGATGATCACGAGCGACGCATCGCGCACGGCCCGCCGGTTCGCGTCAGAGGTGTCGTCCGCCGCGAGGACGGTGACCCCGTAGCGGCTTGCCAGCTCCTCGGCGCGCCCGCGTCGCCGGACGGTGGCGGTGGCGCCCTCCTTCGGGAGGCCTGCGGCGAGGAGTCCGGCCAGGATGGCCTCGTTCATCGATCCGCACCCGAGGAAGGCAAGGTGATCCATTGCAGCCAAGGTGTTCCTCACGATCATGCCTGCGCCCCGCATCCGGGAGCGGGGATGCGGGACGCAGGGACAGGGGATGGGTCAGCGTCCGTGGTGGTACGGGACGTGATGGGTGCGGGGCCTGGATCAGCCGGGCAGCTGGGAGGCGTTCGTGTACAGCGTGACCTTGTCGGCGGAGCCGTACGCGATGTCGCTGACGCCCCACTTCTTCAGGATCTTGGCGTAGGTTCCGTTGCTGACGATCTCCTTCATCGCTGCCTGCATCGCCGGGCCGAGGGTGCTGCCCTTCTTCAGGGCGATGCCCAGTTCGAGCGGCTGGTAGACGAACTTCTGGAGGGTGAGCGGGAGGCTCTGGGACTTGATCGCGTAGGCCATGGCGTCGGTCGTGGTGGCGGTGAGCTCGCTGCGGCCGTTGGAGACGGCGAGGAGCCGCGCGCCGTCGTCGGGATAGGTCTGCAGCGTGACGGCCGCCTTGCCGGCCTTGGCACAGTCGGCGCTGGCCTGGTTGACCTGGTCGATGAAGTAGGAGCCGGAGAGGACGCCGACCGAGTGGCCGCACAGGTCGGTGGCACTCTCCACGGTGATGCCGCTTCCGGTCTTCGAGGCGAAGGAGGTGCCGACGGCGAACTCCGACACGAAGTCGACCTGGGCGAGGCGGGGCTTGGTGACGCCGAAGTCGGCAGACGAGATGTCATACCGGCCGCTGCTGAGGCCCGGAATGAGCGAGTCGAACGTGCCGACAGAGACGTTGTTCACCTTCACGCCCATGACCTCGCTGAGCGCGAGGACGATGTCGGGCTGGATGCCGACGAGCTGACCGTTCTCCTCGAAGTCCTGGGGCGCGAAGTCGTTGTAGATGCCATTCTGGATGGCTTTGTCCTTGACGTCCGCCGGCACGAGCGCCGTCACTGAGTCGACTGGCTTGAGCCCCCACGTCGTGGTGACATTCGATGCGCCGGCGGCCGAGGCGTTGGCCGAGCTGTTGCTCCCGGCGTTGGACGTCGAGCCGGGATCGGAGCAGGCGGACAGTCCCAGGGCGGCGACGGCTGCGACTGCCGCGACGGTGAGGGAGGCGTGCAGGGAAGGGCGTCGGTACATGGAAGAACCTTTCGAGTGAGTCTGGTCGGTCGTGCGGAGTCGGTCGGACATCGTCGTCGTGGCCGGGGAGGTGCGTGCGGGGCGGGTAGGAGCGGGCGGGTAGGAGCGGCGGGTGGGTCAGAGGACCTTGGAGAGGAATTCCCTCGTACGGGGCATCTGGGGGTTGAGCAGGACGTCGTGCGGGTGTCCGCGTTCGACGACGACCCCGCCGTCCATGAAGAGCACCGAGTCGGCGACCTCCCGGGCAAAACCCATCTCGTGGGTGACCACGACCATCGTCAGGCCCTCGCGGGCGAGGTCCTTCATCACGTCGAGGACTTCACCGACCAGCTCGGGGTCGAGCGCGGAGGTGGGCTCGTCGAACAGCATGACGCGGGGCTTCATCGCGAGGGCACGGGCGATCGCAACGCGCTGCTGCTGGCCTCCTGAGAGCTGGCGGGGGTAGTGGTGGGCCTTCTCGGCAAGGCCGACCTTCTCGAGGAGGGCCATGGCGGTGGCCTTGGCCTCCTTCGAATCCTGCTTGAGCACCCCCACCGGGGACTCGATGATGTTCTGCAGGACGGTCATGTGCGGGAACAGATTGAAGGACTGGAAGACCATGCCCATCTTGGTCCGCTGGCGTGCGAGGAACTTCTCCGGCAGGGTGACGTACTTGTGTCCGTGCTGTCGGTAGCCCACGAGCTCGCCGTCCAGTTCGACCCGGCCGCCGTCGATCTCCTCGAGGTGGTTCATGCTGCGCAGCAGCGTGCTCTTCCCCGAGCCCGAAGGCCCGATAATGCACATCACCTCGCCTCGCTCGACGGTCAGGTCGACGCCCTTGAGGACTTCCAGGGGGCCGAAGCGCTTCTTGAGTCCGGTGACCCGGAGGACGACCTCGCGCGCGCCGGTCTGCCTGGCGGCCGGGGTGGTGGATGAGGCGGTCATCAGGCCCTCCTGGTTGCAGTGGCTGACTTGGTCTGGGCGGGAACGATTCCTGCGATCGTGCGCTTGAGCTTCTCCCACGGGGTGGGCGGCAGCGCGCGGCGGCCGCCCTTGGCGTAGTGGCGCTCGATGTAGTACTGGATGATGCTCAGGACGCTCGTGACGATCAGGTACCAGATGCTCGCGACGATGAGCAGCGGGATGGTCTGGAAGGTGCGGTTGTAGACGAGCTGTGCCGAGTACAGCAGTTCCGGCATCGAGGTCACGCTCACGAGCGAGGTGGACTTGAGCATGCCGATGACCTGGTTGCCCGTCGGCGGCACGATCACGCGCATCGCCTGGGGGAGGATGACGCGGCGCAGCGCGCGTGATGTGCGCATGCCGAGCGCGACCGAGGCCTCGAGCTGGCCCTGGTCCACCGAGAGGATGCCGCCCCGGACGATCTCGGACATGTAGGCGCCTTCGTTGAGTGCGAGCCCGAGGAGGGCGGCCATGAAGGGGGTCACGATCTGGTTGGCGTTGCCCGCCCAGATCGTCGGACCGATGAAGGGAATGCCCACATCGATCGTCGGGAAGAGTGCCGCAAGGTTGTACCAGAAGATCAGCTGGACCAGGAGTGGCGTTCCCCGGAAGAACCACGTGTAGAACCATGCGACCGTCGAGAGGATCCGGATCGGCGAGAGCCGCATGACGGCGGTGAGCATGCCGAGCAAGATGCCGAAGAGCATCGACAGGACTGTCAGCTCGAGGGTCCGCAGGAGACCGAACACGATGCTCTGGCTGAAGAACCAGCTCGCTACAACGTCCCACTGCAGGTTCGGATTGGTGAACAGCATCTGGACGATGCCGCCCGCGAACAAGAGGACCAGCGCAGAGAGGATCCACCAGCCCCAGTGGGCGCGATGCGCCACCCGGATGTCGTCGGACGCCTCGGTGGCCGGCCGCGCGTCGTTGACCGTGCTCATCGGTCTCCACCGGCCCCTCGGCTGGGCCGGGAGCGGCCTGTGGCGACGGGCTTCGCGTGCACGGATCCAAGCCCGAGTCCGGGCGTGTTCGCGTGACTGGGATTCCAACCGGGGGACGGGCCGACGGTGCAGCCCCGTGCGCTAACAACGTTCTTCATGGGAGTTGCCCTTCTGGGGAATCGGAGCTCCCCACGGAGGTCGGGTATGCGGTGCACTGCCGCCTGCCGGGTGGGAGAACATCAGTGCCTCTCCAGAGGACTCCGGGTCGGCGGTGTGACCTTCCTCATAGTGGGCTACTTTGGATCAAAGATCAAGAGAATCTGGAGAAGTGGTCCAAAGAGGCTCTGGGTCTTGCCTTTGGCCGGAACCCAGTTTGTATATTTGATCCATGTCCATAGCCATAGCCAAGAGGGTCGAGCCTGTGCTCCTGACTGATCAGGTGTACGAAACGATCCATCAGGCGATTCTCAGCGGCGAGCTGCCCGGGGGCTCCCGGCTGACCGTGCGCGAGCTGGCGGACCAGGTCGGGACGAGTGCGATGCCGGTGAGGGAAGCCATCCGCCGGCTGGAGGTGTCCGGCATGGTCGCGCGCGAGCCGCACAAGGGCGCGGTCGTGAAGACCCTCACTCTCGAAGAGCTGCTCCATGTCTACGACATGCGGCGGCTTCTCGAGGTCGAGGCCGCACGCTTGGGCGCACCGCACGTCACGGCCCAGGACGGCGACCGGATGCAGGCGGAGTATGACTTGATGCTCACGGCGATCAGGGAGCATGAGGTCATCGCCCTCCTCGACCACGACGAGGCACTGCTCGAGATCCTCTACGGAAGAGCCGGCAACCCGCTCCTCATCCGGATGATCCGCAACCTCTGGCAGCAATGCCGCGCGTACAAGATCGTGGGCGCCGACGGAACCCTGTCCGCGGCGGGGGACGATTCTCTGTGGCGCTATCAGGAGGACCTGATAGTGGCCGCCCGACATCGGGACCCCGTCGCCGCGGCAGCGGTCAATGACGCCTCACTCGCCAACGCGACGGACCGCATCAGGAAGCTCCTCGCTGCCCAGACCAGTGCCGTTTGAGCGGCCTCCTGCCGCGCAATCCGAGCGACGATCCGGGCGAATCTCCGCGATCATCTGGTCTGGCTTATACACGTCGGATGATCACTTTTGATCAAATTCTATGTAAGATCTTTGATCATATTTACGCTGATCGATGACAGTGAGAGCGGACCTTGACCCATCGCCGTCGTGCGTGCCTAGCATGCAGAAGGGCCCCGGTGGCCGGGAACCGTACGGAAGGGGCGCGCAAATGTCTGGACTCGAGGAGCTCGACGGCGAGTATGCCGAGGTCGAGGGACGCGGCGCCGTGACGTTCATCCGGTCCTATCCGGTCCCGGCCGCGGACTTGTGGACGGCCGTGAGCACCGAGGACGGTCTCGCCGGCTGGTTTCCCTCGCGCGTGCAGATCGCGCATGACGCCGGCACGGTCACCTTCAGCGGCGACCCGAACGACGCGGCGGGCGGCAGCACGGACCAGATCGTCGACTGGGACCCGCCCCGGCGCTGGGCCTTCGCCTGGGGCGGCGACCTCATGGAATTCCTTGTCGAGGGCTCGGACGACGAGTGCGAGCTCACGCTCCGGGACTGGCTTGCAGACAGCACCGCGGCCGCGCGCAATGCCGCCGGGTGGCACGTGTGCCTGCGGGAACTCGCGAAGAAGCTCGAGCGACTGGCCTCAACCGCCCCGCACTCGGGGCCGGGGACCGCCGATCGGCCGGACGACTGGGGTCAGCTCTATGCCGGCTATGTCGCCGCTGGCCTCCCGAGCGGCGCACCGATCCCGGGCCGCGACGCTTGAGCGCCGGAGCCCGTGGGGTCAGTTGTCCTCTGGCGGCGGGGTAGGGTCCGGCGTCTTCTTGCCTTTGGCCTTGGGCCTCGTGGGCTCGGGGGTGGGCGTCGGATCCAGGGTCGCGGTCGGGGCGGACTGGGCCGAGGCAAGGGCCTGCAGGTCCTTGCGCACGCTCGCGATGGCTCCGAGGACCTGCGACGACCGGTCGCTGCTCATCGTGCCGTTCGAGGACGCGTTCCGCGCCTCGCGCTCGAGCGCGTCGAGCTTCGCCAGCGCGTCCGCGTACCGTCCGGTCGCGGCCTCGGTGCGCAGCTCCTGCGCCGCACTGGCGAGCTTCGAGGCAACCCCGGCGTCGAGGGCCGGTGCGGGGGAACAGCCGCTCAGGAGGGTGGCCGCGAGTCCTGCGGCCACGGCGCCGAGCCAGAGGGTGCGTGCCGTCATGGCCTGAGACTCCGTTCGAGCTGGTCGAGATGCGTCCCGAGCTGCCCGGAGACAGCGGGGGAGGCGGGAAGGGGCGGCAGGTTCGCGGGCTGTGCGGGAAGCACGGCCCGGAGCACGAGCGGCACGATCACGAGGAGCGCGGCCAGGATCCCGACCGTGACGGCGGCCCAGAAGAGTCCGCGTCGTGGCCTGCGGGCCGCACGGGCGCCGGATCCGCCACGGGGCCGGGCGGACGACGGCGCGTGGCCCGGTACCGCGGGCGGGTCCTGGGGGAGTTCGGGGACGAGGGGGGCAGCGCGCCACGCACGGGTCTGCTGGCCATCCTGTTCCGCGCCCAGCCGGCTCATTGGGGCCGTGTGCAGAGCCGCGGCCGCCGAGGGCATCACGCGCGTGCCTGCGCCCTCGACGACGGCGGGCGCGAGCGCCTGGGTGAGCCCGCCATCCGCAGGGTCCGGGGACTCGATGGCGCGAGTCGGCGCCCCGCCGTCGGCCGGGGCCTCCCCGCGGAGCACCCGGACAATCTCGGTGGCGTCGGGCCGGTCGGCGGCGTCGCGCGCCGTCATACGCGGGAGGAGCGAGGCCCACGGGCCGCCGAGGTGAGTGGGGATGCGGGGATCGCGGAGGAGCCGCGCGACGGCTGCCTCGACCGCCCCGCCCGTGAACTCCATGGAGCCCGTGAGGGATTCGAGGAGCACGAGCCCGAGCGAGTAGATGTCCGACGCCGGTCCGACCTTCTCGCCGCGCGCCTGCTCTGGGCTGAGATAGTTGGCCGTGCCGATCGTCGTGTTCGTGAGGGTGAGCCTCGAGGCGTCGGTGAGGCGGGCGATCCCGAAGTCGGTGAGTTTGACAGGCCTGCGGCGGTGGTTCGGGTCGGCGTGGGGGACGAGGATGTTCGCGGGCTTGATGTCGCGGTGCACGATCCCGAGCGCGTGCACGTACGCGAGGGCGCCGGCGAGGTCGAGCGCCAGGAGGCGCGCGTCGTCGGACGTGAGGGCGCCTGAGGCAAGGCGCTGGCGCAGGTCCGTGCCGTCGACGAACTCCATGACGAGGTAGGCGACCTGAGTGGTCCCGTCGTCCTGGGTGTCGGTGCCAGCGTCGTAGAGGCGCACGAGGCTCGGGTGGTTGAGGCGCGCGAGCACCTGCATCTCGCCACGGCGACGTTCTTCGTGGCGGGGGTCCGGCGCGTGGGTACGGAAGGTCTTGACGGCCACGTCGCGCCCCAGAACCTCATCATGGGCCCGGTGCACCGTGGCCATGGCGCCGCTGCCGGCGACCTCGAGGAGCCGATACCTGCCGCCGACGAAGGTAGGGTCGAGCCCGATATCACTCTCGGCCACGTGTTGCCCTTCCTCGCCCGTCGTCACACCCGATCTAGCCTAGTGGACGCACCGGGGTGCTCGCTCCGTATTGCGGCATGGGAAGGGCCCCGCCGCGCACGTTCCGCGCGGTGGGGCCCAGCTCCCCGGCCAGAAGGAAATAGTCCTCTGGCAGAATATAACTACAAATGCATATTAACCGTGGATGACCTGGGGTTGGCCGAGGTGCTTGAGGCCTTCGGTGCCGAATTCGAGGCCGTAGCCGGACTGCTTGGCACCGCCGAAGGGGGCCATGGGGTTCACCGCGCCGTGGTTGTTGATCCAGACGCTGCCGGCTTCGAGGCGCGCGGCGACGGCGTGGGCCTGGTCGGGGTCGGTGCCCCACACGGAGGCGCCGAGGCCGACTTCCAGGGCGTTGGCCATGACGACGGCGTGGTCCACGTTTGTGTACTTGATGATGGGCAGGGCGGGGCCGAACTGCTCCTGGGCCACGAGGGGGTTGTCGTTGTCGATGTCCGCGACGAGGGTGGTGGGGTAGAAGTAGCCGGGCTGGTTCTCGTCTGGGTTTCCGCCGAGGAGGACGCGGGCGCCGGCGTCCTTCGCGTCCTGGACGAGGCCGGCGACAATCTCGTACTGGGACCTGTTCTGCAGCGGGCCCAGGACGTTCTGCTCGTCCAGGCCCACGCCCATCGGCACGTTCGCGGCGTACTCGGTAAGGGCGGCGCAGACGTCCTCGTAGATGTCCTCGTGCACGTAGAGGCGTTTGAGGGCGGCGCAGGTCTGGCCGGTATTGATGAACGCGCCCCAGAAGAGGCCCTCGGCGATGGCCTTCGGGTCGGCGTCGGGCAGGACGATGCCGGCGTCGTTGCCGCCGAGCTCGAGGGTCAGGCGCTTCACGGTGTCCGCGGAGGAGCGGATGATCGACTTGCCCGTGGCGGTGGAGCCGGTGAACATGACCTTGCTGATCGCGGGGTGCTCGGCCAGGGCCGCGCCCACGTCCCGGCGGCCGGGGACCACGTGCAGGACGCCCTCGGGCAGTTCCTGGTTGATGACCTTGACGAGGGCAAGGACGGACAGCGGGGTCATGCCGGAGGGCTTGACCACGGCGGTGTTGCCCATGCGCAGGGCCGGGGCGATCTGCCAGACGGTGATCATCATGGGCCAGTTCCACGGCCCGATCGCACCCACGACCCCGATCGGGCGGTAGTGCAGCACCGCCTTGGTCCCGTCGGCGTCGACCACGGTCTCGGGCTCGAGGACGGTCGCGGCCGTCGCGCGCAGCCAGGCCGCGCACGCGCCGACCTCGAAGCGGGCGTTGGGGCCGTTGAGCGGCTTGCCCTGCTCGCGGGAGAGGATCCGGGCCAGCTCTTCGGCGTTTGCCTCGACCGCGTCCGCGGCCCGCAGCAGCGACGCCGAGCGCGCCGCGTGCCCCAGCGCCGCCCAGCCCGGCTGGGCGGCCCTCGCGGCCGTGATGGCCGCCTCGAGGTCCGCCACGCTCTGCAGCGGCGCGAAGCCCACCCGCTCCCCGGTGGCCGGGTCCAGCATCTCCTGCCGCGGCGTGCCCTCGGGCGCCTCGACCGATCCCAGCAGGGTATCTGCGTGCTCGAGCGTTTCCATGAAGTCCTCCTCATCGAGTCCGGTGTTCGTTCAAGCATCCGGCGAGGCGCCACCGCCGTGCTTGACCACGCGCGCCCGGTGCTTGTCCGAGGGTGCACGGTTCGCGAGCGCCCGACCGGCCCGACCGGCCTCGGGACCGCGGCCCGACCCGCTCGTCTCCCCGTTGGTCTCCCCGCTCGCGGGGATGCCGCTGGCGTACGCTTCTGTCCGTGTCCGAGTTCCGCCACCTGAGTGTCCCGATCGCCCTGTCGCCCCGCGCCGTCTTTGCCTTCGCGGGCCATCCCGCCAACCTCCCGCGCTGGGCCGCGGGCCTTGCGGCGGGCGTCCGTGCGGAGAACGGCCGCTGGATCGCGGACTCCCCGATGGGTGCGGTCGAGGTGAGGTTCGTGGGCGACACTGCCGCCGGGATCCTCGACCACGAGGTCATGCTGCCCGATGGGAGCGTGGTCCTGAACCAGTTCCGCATCCTCGCCGACGGCGCGCACAGCCTCGCGGTCTTCCACCTCCGCCGTGCGGAGGGCGTGACCGATGAGGCCTTCGAGGCCGACGCCGCGGCCGTCCAGGCCGACCTGGACACCCTCAAGGACGTCCTCGAGGCCGGAGCCTCCGAGGCCGGAACCGCTGAGACTGGAACCTCGGAGACCGGAACCTCCGAGAGCGAAACCCCTGAGGCGCGCACCCCCGAGGCGGGCACCGCGTGACCGAGACCAGACAGCAGACCCAGCCGGCCGGCGTCGTGCGTCGGGGCGTGCACCGCGCGTGGCTCGTCGCCGCCGTGACGCTTCTCGCGCTCGTGGCCGCGGCCGCCTTCCGTTCGACGACCGGCGCGCTCTTTGAGCCCCTCGAGGCCGAGTTCGGCTGGACGAGGGCCGAGACCTCGGGCGCGGTGACGGCGAACCTCGTGATATACGGCCTCGTGGCGCCGTTTGCCGCAGTACTCATGGAGCGGTTCACGCTGCGCAAGGTCGTGGCGACGGCGCTCGTCCTCGTCGCGGCCGGGAGTGGTCTGACCACTCTCATGACCGCCGCGTGGCAGCTGTGGGCGCTGTGGGGTGTGTTCATCGGCGTGGGAACGGGGATGCTCGCGCTCGTCTTCGGCGCCGTCGTTGCCAACCGCTGGTTCGCGGCCCGGCGCGGGCTCGTGATGGGCTTCTTCTCGGCCGCGAACGCGTGCGGACAGCTGGTCTTCCTGCCCGCCGTGGTGCAGCTGGCCGCGCACGAGGGCTGGCGCACCGCCGCGCTGCTTGTCGCCGTGTTCGCGCTCGCGATCGTGCCGCTGCTCGCTTGGCCGTTCGCCAACTCGCCCGCGGAGGTGGGGGTTGCGCCGTACGGTGCGTCGCCCGCCGTCGCGCCCGCACCTGCGCACGACGCCGCCAGCTCGCCGGAGCTGGAGAGCTCGCCGATGGGTGCGGGGACGGCGCTGCGAGAGGGGAAGCGCGGAGAGGCGCGACATGAGGACGCGGAGCAGCGCGGAGAAACACCGCACGAGGTCGTGCAGCGCGAGAAGGCGGTGCAGCGTGAGGAGGCGCCCGCCGTCGTGCGCCGGAACGCGGCGGTGGAGGCTCTCTCGGTGCTGCGCGAGTCGCTGCGGTCGAGGGCCTTCTGGATCCTGCTGTTCACGTTCTGGGTGTGCGGCTGGAGCACGAACGGGCTCATGCAGACCCATTTCATCCCCGCCGCGCACGATCACGGCATGCCCGCCACCACAGCGTCAGGGCTGCTTGCGCTCATCGGCGTGTTCGACGTGATTGGCACTGTCGCCTCCGGCTGGCTCACGGACCGTGTGCGGCCGTGGATACTGCTCGTCGCGTACTACGCGCTGCGCGGGGCCTCGCTGCTCACCGTCAACGCGCTGCTCGCGCCGGACGTCGAGCCGCCGCTGTGGATCTTCATCGTCTTCTACGGGCTCGACTGGGTTGCGACCGTGCCGCCCACCGTGGCGCTGTGCCGCGAGCACTTCGGCGCGGCCAAGAGCTCAGTAGTGTTCGGGTGGGTGTTCGCCTCGCACATGGTCGGCGCCGGGGTGGGCGCGTTCCTGGCCGGGTGGGGACGCGAAGTGAGCGGGACCTACATGACCGCGTGGCTCTCCGCTTCCCTGCTGTGCTTCGCCGCGGCCGCGAGCCTGTTCTTCCTGCCGCGCCGGCGGGCTGTCTGAGCGCGGAGTCCTGTCCTTCCGGCCGGTGATCGGCGGGTGGCCGGGACGGCGTCATCTTTCGCGCGCCGTGCGGACCCGGGTTGACCTCCTCTCATTCCGGTTGACAGGCTTGAAGCGTGAGTCTCACTCCATCATGTCTGTCGCTG
The DNA here is from genome assembly GCF_030908215.1 of Sinomonas sp. ASV486. GTDB lineage: Bacteria > Actinomycetota > Actinomycetes > Actinomycetales > Micrococcaceae > Sinomonas > Sinomonas puerhi. Next base: position 23,361 of record NZ_JAVFJK010000009.1, read on the forward strand.
GCACAGCGGCTCGTCGAGTCCGGCGTCCCCGAGGGGCTGGCCGCAGTTCTCGCGCACGCCAGCACCGCCGCTCCGGGGGAGCGCAGCGGGGAGGCGGCAGCCTGCGTGCTCGATGAGCAGGGCGCGCTGCGGGTGACGACATGGCTCGAAGCCCAGCTGGCCGGGGGTATGGACTCCCGCGAGGCCCTGGTCACGATTCTCGGTGCCGCGGCGCTGCTGTTCGGCGCCGAGGAGGCGGGGCGCCTCGTGCTCAGCCACATGCCGTCGGCCATCCAGGCCCTCGAGGAGATGGTGCTCGAGTCGGAGGACGCCGCCGCAGACGACCCGATGCTCGCCTCTGCGGCGAAGGCCGAGGCTCTCATGCTGAAGGCGGCGCTCGCGCGCGCGGCCGCCGAAGACCCCCGGTACGACCACGGGCTGTACATGGACGAGTCCGTGGTGCTGCCGGGGTTCCTGCTCGCTGCGCGGCGCGGGTCCGAGGCCGTCGAACTGAACGGGGCCCTCGTGAGCACGCCGGGCGGGCTCGTGTTCGTCCTCTCCGACGGCATGCTCTCCGCGGAGACGGCCAGCCTGCTCCCCGAGGGGGCACTCGAACGAGGGTCCGTGGCCTTCGGGCTCGACGAGATCGCCGAGGCCGTGTTCCTCGTCCCGGAGTCTTTCGGAGGGGCCGACGCGCCGACGGGCGTGGACTTCGGCCGGACGCCCGACGGCGAGGTGCACGCGTACATCGACGTGCGAGGGCATGGGCTGCTGAGCATCTGCCTCGCCTACTCGCATTGGCCCGCGGCACGGCAGGAAGTCCTCCGGCGGCGGTTCGAGACGCTGGTCGAGCGCGTGGGGAGCGCCCTGCACGCGTGACGCACGCCTCCGCGCCAGGCCGCGGGTGGCCCTTCTGGAAGTCAGCTCCGGGGGGTCAGGTTCTGCGGGTGACCCGTCTGTGCGGTAGGTGACCGCACATCCTGGGGGTCAGGTGCTGCTGCGCAGCTCCGCGAGGCGGCGCAGGTGTGCCGCTACCTGGTGCTCGCCGCCGCCCTCGTGGTTGTTGAACGGCCACTCCGTGATGTCCTTCGCCGGCCGCGCCCTCTCGGGCGAGTCCTCGCCGTAGTTGTTGAACGCTGCATAGACGGTCGACGGCGGGCAGACCTCGTCCCGCAGCGCGACCGAGAAGGAGGCGGGCGCCGTCGCCCATCTCGCGAGCAGTGAGACGTCGAAGTAGTCCAGCGTGCGCAGCGCGGTGGCGGCCATCTCCCGGTGCCGCACGAGGAAGCGTTCGATCTCGGGGTACGGACCCGCCGTGGCGACATCGAGCGCGCGGCGGAAGTCGGAGAGGAAATTGACGTCCGGCAGACATGCGATGACGCCGCCGATCCCGGCGCGCGCGGCGAGTGAGGCCGCGGCGATCGCTAGGCCGCCACCCTGTGAGACGCCATGGACCACAATGCGGGCGGAGTCGACGGCGTCGAGGGCCTGCGCAGCTTCGATGGCGCGCACCGCGTCGGTGTAGAGGCGGCGGTAGTAGTAGTCCTCGGGGTCCTGGATCCCGCGCGTCATGAGCCCGGGGTACGCGATGCCGCCGGCACTGGGATGCGGATCGGGCGTGTCGCCGGAGATCCCGCCGTAGCCTTGCCCGCGGGTGTCCATGATGAGCATGGCCCAGCCGGCCTGCGCCCACACGGTGTCCTGATGCGGGAGCCCGCGGCCGCCCGAGTAGCCGGCGTACTGCACGACGGCGGGCAGCGGCTGTGCCTGCACGTCGCCCCGCGGGCCGGCCGGCACGTGGAGCCAGCCCCTGATCCTGGCGCCTCCGAAGCCGGTGAAGGTGACGTCGAAGGTGTCGATCAGGGCGAGCCCCGTCTCGACCGGTTCGAGCACGACGTCGAGCGGCGGTTTGCGCGCGTCGGCGAGCGTTGCGTCCCAGAAGTCCCCGAGGTCCGCGGGCGCCGTGGCGGAACCGCGATAGGAGCGGAGCGTTTCGAGGGGGAAGTCGAGGGCGGGCATGGCCGTGCGGTTCCTCCGGACGTCGGGGACGGATGTGACCGAGCTTACTGGAGGGAGGTGGGATGTGCTGTGTCCCCCGCGGGGGCGCGACTGCCCGTCACTCATCGGACTCGAAGAATGGACGGGTCGTTGCCATGGCGGCCGCCAAGGCCGTCTGAACCGGCAGAGCCCGGTGTTCCTCGGAGAGGATCTCGACACCCCACGGGCCCTTGAACCCGATGTCCTGCATGGTCCGGATGAAGCCCGCAACGTCCTGGTCCCCCTGTCCGAGGTAGCAGCGATGGTCCCGGGTGTCCTCGAACAGCGTGCCCTGGATCTCGTTGTGGGCATCGTTGAGCTCGACGCCGAAGATCTGGTCCGCCGTGAGGGAACTGCGGAGTTCTGCCAGACTCGTTCCCTTGCGGTACACGTGCCAGAAGTCCACGATCAGGCCGCACGCCGGGTGATCCACGCGGCGCATCAGATCGGCGCCGCGGGGGATCGTGTCGACGAGCGTGAAGGCCACGGGTTCGAGGGCGACTCTCGTTCCCCGTTTCTCGGCCTCCCCGGCGAGCGTCCTGAGGGGCTCCACCATGAACCCGAGGTCGGCCGGGGGAGTGCCGAAGTCGCTGCCGATCTTCACAAACGGTGCGTGCAGTGCCTCGGCGGCGTGGAGGAGAAGGTCCCAGTCCGTGCCCCAGACTTCGCGGGGCTCCCACCATCGCGCGAGGAGCTCGACCTCGACGTGCGTCAGCCCGTGGGAGCGGACGAGGCGGTTCAGCGCCGCGAAGCCCATCGACGACTGCGCGGCTTTGAGGTCGTCCAGAACGAGACCGAACCCGGACCATCCAGTGGCCGCAAGCGCCTCGATCCGTTCGGGGAGGGGGACTGGACTCGTCTCTGGGCTGCGAAGTGGGGCGGCATCGCCGGCGCTTGTCCAGCAGGTTGCGACGAACCGCTCGGTAGTGGATGGCATGGGGATCCTCTCGGGGCCTGAGGCCTGTGGTGTGAGTCACTCGGGGGTTGTTGATGAGTGTGGCACAGAAATAGTGGACCGGTCCATTGACATCCGAAACTTTCGCGGCCTATGGTTGGACCGGTCCATAAAGAGACCCGCATCACATTCCCGCCGATCCGGTGAGGCCGGAGCCCCCGAGATCCTTCCCGGGATGTGAAGCGCACGAACATCAAAGGAGAGCTCGTGAAGAAGACGTGGCACCGCGGCCTGGCCGCCCTTGCCCTGATCCCAGTCCTCGCCGTGACGGCCTGCTCGGGCGGCGGCAAGCAGGCCGACGCGACCGCAGGTTCAGGAGGCGGCCAGGCCGTCTCGACTCCCAGGATGAAGGTTGCCCTCATCACGCACGCCGAGGCGGGCGACACGTTCTGGGACATCGTGCGCAAGGGTGCCGAGGAGGCGGCGGCGAAGGACAACGTCGAGATTCTCTACACGAATGACTCGGACGCCGGGCGACAGTCCCAGCTGGTGCAGCAGGCGATCGACCAGAAGGTGGATGGCATCGCGGTCACCATCGCCAACCCGGGCGCCATGAAGGATGTGCTGAAGAAGGTTGCCGACGCGGGCATCCCGCTCGTGAGCTTCAACGCCGGCGGCGACGTCTCCGCGCAGATGGGCGCGTTCACGCACTTCGGCTCGAACGAGAAGCTCGCCGGTGAGGCGGTGGGCACCAAGCTCGCCTCGGACGGCTACAAGCACCCCATCTGCGTGATCATGTCGCAGGGGCAGGTGCAGCTCGAGGCCCGGTGCGCGGGCGTGAAGGAGAAGGTCCCGGGCACGGAGATCCTCTACGTCAACGGAGCCGATATGACCTCGGTGCAGTCCACGGCGACGGCGAAGCTGCAGGCCACGAAGGACGCCGATGTGATCGTCGGCCTCGGCGCCCCGTACACGGTCACCCTCCTCAAGGCGGTGGCGGATGCGAATAGCTCGGTCAAGGTGGCGAGCTTCGACCTCAACCCTGCCCTGGCCCAGGCGATCAGCGACGGCAAGGTGCTCTTCACGGTGGACCAGCAGCCGTGGCTGCAGGGCTACCTGTCGGTTGACGCGCTCTGGCAGAACAAGCGCGGCGGGTTCAAGGTCGGTGGTGGCCAGCCGGTGCTGACCGGGCCGGCGATCGTGGACAAGTCCAACATCTCCGACGTCCTCAAGTTCGTCCAGCAGGGCGTCCGCTAGTTCCAAGGATCGGGGCCGTGCGGCGGGAACGCCGCGCGGCCCGACTGAGAAGGAGTTCTTTCCATGGCAACTGCAACACTTCCCTCGACGCCGGGGCCGGCGCCCGCGCCGGCTGCCAAAGACGAGCGGGTCGGGCGTCGTGGCCCGTTCCAGAAGCTCCTGGGCCGTCCGGAGGTCGGGGCGCTGGCGGCCGCGGTCGTGCTGTTCATCTTCTTCGCGGCGGTCTCGGGGACGTTCCTGCAGCCCAACGCGCTCGCGACGGTCCTGTACGGGTCCTCCACGATCGGGATCATGGCGGTGGGGGTCTCGCTGCTGATGATCGGGGGCGAGTTCGACCTGTCCTCGGGTGTCGCGGTGATCTCCTCGGCCCTGACCGCGTCCCTGTTCTCCTGGAACTTCGGGATGAACGTGTGGGTCGGGGTCCTGCTGGCCCTGGTGGTCTCCCTGGGGATCGGGTTCGTGAACGGGTGGATCCTGGTCAAGACGAAGCTGCCCTCCTTCATCGTGACCCTGGCCACGTTCCTGATGCTCACGGGCCTGAACCTGGCCCTGACCCGCCTGATCGGCGGGGCGGTGTCCTCGCCCTCGATCGCCCAGATGGACGGGTTCGGCGCGGCCAAGGCGGTCTTCGCGTCCTCGGTGAACATCGGCGGGGTCGAGTTCAAGATCACGATCCTGTACTGGATCGTGCTGGTGGTGGTCGCGTCCTGGGTGCTGCTGCGCACGAAGGTCGGGAACTGGATCTTCGCCGCGGGCGGGGACGCGAACGCCGCCCGGGCGGTCGGGGTCCCGGTCACCGCGACCAAGATCGGCCTGTTCATGGGGGTGGGGCTGTGCGGGTGGCTGCTGGGCATGCACAACCTGTTCGCGTTCGACGCGGTCCAGTCCGGGGAGGGCGTGGGCAACGAGTTCCTCTACATCATCGCCGCGGTCATCGGCGGGTGCCTGCTCACCGGCGGGTACGGCTCGGCCGTGGGCGGGGCGATCGGCGCGTTCATCTTCGGCATGGCCAACAAGGGCATCGTGTACGCGCAGTGGAACCCGGACTGGTTCAAGTTCTTCCTGGGCCTGATGCTCCTGCTGGCCACGATCGTGAACCTCATCGTCAAGAAGCGCGCAGAGCGCGCCTGAGAGAACGAAGCACAGGAGATGGCCACCATGGCAGAGCACATCAGCAACCAGGAGATCCTGGCCAAGGCGGGGGAGACCGACCCCCTCACCGACCGGCCCGTGCACCTGCTGCGCCTGGACGGCGTGGGCAAGCACTACGGCAACGTCATCGCCCTGCGGGAGGTGACCATGGCCGTGGACAACGGCCGCGTCACCTGCGTCCTGGGCGACAACGGGGCCGGGAAGTCGACCCTGATCAAGATCATCGCCGGCCTGCACCAGCACGACGCCGGCACCTTCACCATCATGGGCGAGGAACGCAGGCTCTCCTCCCCGAGGGAGGCCCTGGACGCGGGCATCGCCGCGGTCTACCAGGACCTCGCGGTGGTCTCCCTCATGCCGATCTGGCGCAACTTCTTCCTCGGCTCCGAGCTGACCACCGGGTTCGGCCCGTTCAAGCGCATGGACGTGAACCGGATGAAGGAGACCACCAGGACCGAGCTGGCGGCCATGGGCATCGACCTGCGCGACGTCGAGCAGCCCATCGGCCAGCTCTCCGGCGGCGAGCGGCAGTGCGTGGCCATCGCCCGGGCCGTGTACTTCGGGGCCAAGGTCCTGATCCTGGACGAGCCCACCGCCGCCCTGGGCGTGAAGCAGTCCGGCGTGGTCCTGCGCTACATCCTCCAGGCCCGCGACCGCGGCCTCGGCGTCATCTTCATCACCCACAACCCCCACCACGCCTTCCCCGTCGGGGACCGCTTCCTGCTCCTGAAGCGCGGCCGCTCCATCGGCTACTACGACAAGAAGGACATCACCCTGGAAGAACTCACCGCCCAGATGGCCGGCGGCGCCGAACTCGCCGAACTCGCCCACGAACTCGAACAGCTCGGCGGCCACACCCAAGCCCTCCAAGAAGCCAAAGCCGAAGCCGAAGCCGTCCAAGCCGAAGCACACCACTGATCCGGCCCCGGATCCCTATGAAGCTGGAGAACACCATGCAGATGCTCATCGCCGGAGCGTGGCAGGGCGCCACGAGCGGTCAGGAAGAAGAGGTCCGCTCGCCGTTCGACGGACGCGTTGTCGGCATCGTTCCTGTGGCCAGCGCCGCGGACGCCAAGGCGGCGCTCGACGCCGCCGAGATCGGAGCGCGGATCCAGCGCGCCCTGCCCGCGCATGTCCGTACCGACATCCTCCTGCGCGCGGCCGCCCTGGCGGATGAGCGCGCCGAGGACATCGCCCAGACGATCAGCGGTGAGACCGGGAAGCCGATCTCGGAGGCGCGCGGCGAGGCAGGCCGTTCAGGCTCGATCATCCGGCTCGCTGCCTACGAGGGCACTCAGCTCTATGGGTCGACGCTCCCGCTCGACGCCAATCCCGGCACCGGGCAGGACAAGATCGGGTTCACGCTCCGCCAGCCGTGCGGCATCGTCGTCGCGATCACGCCGTTCAACTACCCCGCGCTGCTCGTCCTGCACAAGATTGCCCCCGCCCTTGCCGCGGGCAACGCCGTCGTCCTCAAGCCGGCCCGCTCCACGCCGCTCACGGCCCTCAAGCTCGCGCAGTGCTTCGTTGACGCCGGGCTCGCACCCGAGGCGCTCTCGGTCATCACCGGCTCGGGCGCCGAGATCGGCGACGTCCTCGTGACCGACCCGCGCGTCCGCAAGGTCTCCTTCACAGGATCCACCGCCACGGGCACGCGCATCAGCAATATCGCAGGCGTCAAGAAGCTCTCCCTCGAGCTCGGAGCCGCGTGCCCCGTCATCGTCCTCCCCGACGCCGACCTCGAACTCGCCTCGTCGGCCGTCGCCGCGGGCGGCTACATCAACGCAGGCCAGGTCTGCATCTCTGTGCAGCGCGTCATCGTGGACAAGTCCGTCGAGGCGGACTTCCTCGACGCTCTGGTCCCCAAGGTCGAAGCCATCGCCGTCGGAGATCCCTCCCACGCGGACACCCGTCTCGGCTCGCTCATCTCCGAGGCAGAGGCGACCCGGGTCGAGAACGCCATCCTGGGTGCCCGCAGCGGAGGCGCCCGCGTCCTCACCGGTGGCTCGCGCAGCGGCGCAGTCGTGGCACCGACCGTCGTCGCCGGGGTCGACCCGGCCTCGCCGTTCAGCCGCAACGAGCTGTTCGGTCCGGCCGTCGCGGTCACCTCCGCCCCCGACATCGAGGCCGCGATCGCGCTCGCGAATGACAGCGACTACGGGCTCGGCGCCGGCATCTTCACGTCCGACGTGTCCGGGAGCATCCGCGCGATGCGCCAGATCGACGCCGGCAACATCCACATCAACTGGACGCCCCTCTGGCGGGCCGACCTCATGCCCTACGGCGGCCTCAAGGGCAGCGGGATCGGCAAGGAGGGCATCCGCTCCGCGGTGGAGGAGATGACCGAAGAGAAGACGGTCATCCTCCACGGCCGTCCCTGGTAACCACCCGCACCCGACTGGAGCCACCACCATGCCCATTCCCCGCAACACCGTCCGGCTCACCGTCGCCCAGGCGGTCGTCAAGTACCTCTCCGTGCAGCACTCCGTCGCCGACGGGCACCGGCAGCGCCTCGTGCCTGCGGCCCTCGGGATCTTCGGCCACGGCAACGTCGCCGGGCTCGGCCAGGCCCTCGACCAGCTCTCCGACGAGCTGCCGTTCATCCAGGGCCGCCACGAGCAGTACCTCGCGCACATCGCCACCGCGTACGCCAAGGCCTCGCGCCGCCGGTCCGTCCTGGCGGTCACGGCGTCGATCGGCCCCGGGGCGCTCAACCTCGTGACCGCCGCGGGCCTCGCGACCGTCAACCGGATCCCGCTGCTCCTGCTGCCCGGGGACACCTACGCGACCCGCCACCAGGGTCCCGTCCTCCAGCAGCTCGAGCACCCGACGGAGGCGGACGCGACCGTCAATGACGCCTTCCGGCCCGTCTCCCGGTTCTTCGACCGCATCACCCGGCCCGAGCAGCTCCTCGCTGCCCTGCCACAGGCCATGCGGGTGCTCACGAGCCCCACTGATGCGGGCGCCGTCGTGCTCTCGCTCCCGCAGGACATCCAGTCGCACGCCTACGACTTCCCTGCCGAGTTCTTCGAACCGCGGGACTGGAAGATCCGCCGCGCCCTGCCGGACTCGGAGGAGGTCGCGGAGGTCGCGGAGATGATCCGGACGGCCGAGCGGCCCGTGGTCATCGCGGGCGGCGGCATCCACTACTCGGACGCCCACGCCGCGCTCGAGGCCCTCGCCGGCCAGATCGGAGTCCCCGTCGTGGAGACGTTCGGCGGCAAGGGCGCGGTCACCAAGGACGAATGGTGGCAGGTGGGCGGCGTCGGCCTCGAGGGCAACTTCGCCTCCAACAAGCTCGTGAAGCAGGCAGACCTCGTGCTGAGCGTCGGGACCCGCCTCACCGACTTCGCCACCGGCTCGCAGTCGATCTTCGAGAACCCCGGGGTACGGTTCGCCGCGCTCAACGTGACCGACGCCGACACACGGAAGCAGGGCGCCGTGGGCATCCTCGCCGACGCGCGCCTCGGGCTCGAGGCCCTGGCCTCGGCACTCGAAGGGCACAGCACCTCCGAGGAGTGGCAGGACACGGTCCGGACGGCCGCCCGGGACTGGGAGCCGATCCGCGCAGAGTGGCTCGACGCCGACACCGCCTACCGCGCGGAGGACCACCCGGAGGCCCCGGTCACCGGGGCGGTCCTGACCCAGCCGCAGCTCATTGGCCTCCTCCAGGAGCATGCCCGCTCCGGCGACACGATCATCGCTGCGGCCGGTGGCCCTCCCGGGGACCTCCAGAAGGTCTGGGACGCCACCGACGGGCGGGCGTGCCACCTCGAGTTCGGCTTCTCGTGCATGGGCTACGAGATCGCCGCCGGCATGGGCGTCCGCCTCGCTGAGGGGGCCGACGGCGGGCGCGTCACCTCGTTCATCGGCGACGGCACCTTCCTCATGGCCCCCACCGAGATCCTCACCGCCGCCCAGGAAGGCCTCGACGTGACCGTCGTCGTCTCGGAGAACCACGGGTACCAGGTGATCCACCGCCTCCAGATGGGAAGGAACGGCCGCGAGTTCGGCAACGAGTTCCGCTACCGCACCCAGAGCGGACCCGTGACTGAGACAGCCTCGACCGAGCCCGACGGCACGGCGTCAGCGCCACGCCTCGAGGGCGACTACCTCAAGGTCGACCTGCGCCAGATTGCCGAGGGCCTCGGCGCAACGGCCCTGCGCGCCACGACCGCCGCCGAGGTCCGTGAGGCCCTCGATTCGACGCGCGGAACCCGCGGACCCGTCGTCATCGTCGTTCCGACGGTGCCGCACGTCGACCTGCCCGGCGGGGACGTGTGGTGGGACGTGGCCCCCGCCGAAGTCTCCGAGCAGCAGGCAGTCCGCGACCTGCGCGCCAAGTACGAGGACGCCCGCGGCGGCCAGAGGTGGTTCGGATGAGCGCCCTCAACATCGCCCCCGGCGCCCTTCGCGACCGGTTGCGGGCCGGGGAGTCGACGGTCGGCACCTTCGTGGGGCTCGCCTCCTCGGGGGCGGCCGAGGTCTGCGCCGCGGCCGGGGCAGACTGGATCCTCATCGACCTCGAGCACGGCTCGGGCACCGAGGACAGCGTGCGCGACGGCGTCCTCGCCGCGGCCGCGTACGGCGTTCCGACCGTTGTCCGCGTCGAGAGCGCGGAGCGGATCCGGATCGGCAGGGCCCTCGACCAGGCAGCGGCCGGCGTCATGGTGCCCCGCCTCGAGCGTGCCGCCCAGGCGCGCGAGTTCGTGCGGCACCTGAACTACCCGGTGCTCGGCGGCGACCGAGGCGTGGCCACCTACAACCGGGCCTGCCGCTGGGGCATGGACCGGACCCCCCTCGCGGCCACCGAGCAGCAGGGCCTCGGGATCGTCCAGATCGAGACCCTCGGCGCCCTCGCCGAGGCCGAGGAGATCGCGGCGATCGACGGCGTCGACGTCCTCTTCGCCGGGCCCCTCGACCTCTCCTACTCGCTCGGAGTGCCGCTCGAGTTCGACAACCCGGTCTACACGGACGCGCTCGCCCGCGTGGTCTCCGCCGCGGAGCGCCACGGCAAGGCGGCGGGCATCCTCGCGCTCGACGGCGCTGCTGCCGCCCGCTACGCGGAGGCCGGCTTCCGGTTCGTCGCGGTCGGCTCCGACTCCACCCTCATGGCCGCCGCACTCCGCGACGCGTTCGCGGCGGCCCGCACCCCTGACCTGCAGAGAAAGGCACTGGCATGACCACCGCACCCGCCCCCCGCACCATCGGCGTGGGACTCATCAGCATCGGCTGGATGGGCAAGCTCCACGCCCGCGCCTACACGGCCCTCCCGTACGTCTATCCCGAGCTCGGCATCGAGCCGAAGCTCGTCATCGCGGCCGATACCGAGCCGAGCCGCGTGAAGTTCGCCCAGGATGTCCTCGGCTTCGCCGAGGGCACGGCGGACTACCGGGAGGTGCTCGCCCACCCGGACGTGGACGTCGTCTCGATCTGCGCCCCGAACTTCCTCCACGCCGAGATCGGGATCGCTGCCGCGAAGGCGGGGAAGCACTTCTGGATCGAGAAGCCCGTGGGCCGCGGGTACGAGGAGACCGCCGCCGTGCGGGACGCCGCCGTCGAGGCCGGCGTCGTGACCACGATCGGCTACAACTACCGCCACGCCCCTGCAGTCGAGCACGCGCGCCGGCTCGTGGCGGAGGGGAAGCTCGGCCGGATCACCAATGTCCGCGCCTCCTTCTTCTCCGGCTACGCCTCCGAGCCCAACGGAGCCCTCTCCTGGCGGTTCGACCGCAAGCTCGCCGGCACGGGCGTCCTGGCCGATCTGTTCAGCCACGCGACCGACCTGTGCCAGTATGTTGTCGGCCCCATTGCCGAGGTGACCGCCCTCACGAGCACCGTGTACGCACAGCGGCCCAAGCTGGCCATGGGAACGGGAACGCACTTCGCTGTCATCGAGAACGGGGAGATGGGGGACGTGGAGAACGAGGACTACGCCGCAGCCCTGGTCCGCTTCGGCCCGTCCGCCCGCGGCGCCGGCGCGGTCGGCACCGTTGAGGCGTCCCGCGTCGCCGTCGGGCCCGAGTGCGGCTACCGCATCGAGGTGTACGGCACTGAGGGGTCGCTCATGTGGGACTTCGAGCGGATGAACGAGCTCAAGGTCTGCCTGGGTCGGTCCAACGACGAGCAGGGCTACACCACGGTCAACGCGAGCCCCAAGTACGGCGACTACTCGCACTTCCAGCCCGGCCCGGGCAACAGCATGGGGTTCGACGACCTCAAGGTCATCGAGGCCAAGAAGTTCCTCGTCGCCGTCACCGGAGGGGTCCAGGAGAACTCCAACATCCACGACGCCGCATCCGCCGCGGCCCTCGTCACCGCAGCAGAGGTCTCCGCGGGGACCGGGCAGTGGCAGAAGGTCGAGGACCTCGACGGCACCACGGCGGCCCGGGTCTAGCCATGCCAGCCGTCTCCGCAGGAAGGCCGACTATCCGGGACGTGGCCCAACGGGCCGGCGTCTCGAAGTCCCTCGTCTCGCTCGTGCTGCGCAATTCGCCACGGGTGAGCGAGGAGCGCCGCCTGCGGGTGCTGGAAGTGATGAAGGACATGGGGTACGAGCTCAACATCGCCGCCCGCTCCCTCGCAACGCGCGCGAGCGGGACCGTGGGGGTGCTGGTCAGCGATCTGCACAACCCGTGGGCGTTCGACGTCGTCGACGCCGCCCGCCCCGTCCTCGAGGACGCCGGCCACACGGTCCTGTTCAGCGCCGTGACCTCCTCGCGGGCGGGCGACGGCGTGGACACCTCTCTGCTGCAGGCGTACCGCGACCTGCGGGTCGCGGGGCTCCTCGTGATCGGGTCGGTGCCGGACACGGCGCCGTTCAGGGAGGCGATCGGGGCGGGCGCGGTCGTGTTCGCGGGCGGCGGCCCGGACTACATCGACACGGCGGACATCGTCCGTGGTGACGACGCGGCCGGGACGTCCATGGTCGTCGAGCACCTCGTGGGGCTGGGGCACGAGCGGATCGTGCACCTCGGCGGGTCCGGCGGATCGGTCGCCCGGGAGCGGTCCGATGCGTACACCGAGGCCATGGAACGTCACGGCCTCGGCCGCTACGCGAAGGTCCTGCCGGCGGACTTCTCCCAGGAGTCGGGATACGCGGCCGCGTGCCGGGCGCTCGCGGGCGACGGCGGTCGGCCGCCGACGGCGCTCGTGTGCGTCAACGACCTGGCCGCACTCGGAGCCATGGCCGCGGCCGACGAGCGCGGGGCCTCGGTCGCAATCACTGGCTACGACAACATCTCCCTCGGTGCGATGCCGCGCCTGTCCCTGACCACCGTCGACCCGGACAGTGCCACCATCGGCCTGCTCGGGGCAACCTCGCTCCTGAACCGCATCTCCGGCGATGGCGGCGACTCCTTCATTCACCGGCCTGTCACCCCGCGCCTCGTGGTCCGCAACTCGAGCCGAATCGGCCTCTGACCCTTTTCACCTTCCGGACGCACGACGCCGCGTGGCGGCCGAGCGCCGGCCGCGCACCCGCCGTCGTGCGCGGCTCCACCGACCTTCTGTTGAGGACACCGATGTCTCCCACCTCCCAACCCCAGACCAGCCGACACGAGCCGGTTGCCCACGCGACCACGCCCCAGACCATCGTCGCGCTCGGCCCCCTCGAGCCGGCCCTCGTCGAGCCCCTGCTGTCCGCCCACCAGCGCCTCGTCCTCGAGCCGCGCGAGGAGGACCTCGCCGTCGCCGACGCCGCCATCGTCCGTGCCGCGTACACCGTGGACGGGCCGCTCCTGGACCGGATGCCGGCCCTGAAGGTGCTGGCCCGCACCGGCGTGGGCACCGACCTCGTGGACGTCGCCGAGGCCGCGCGGCGCGGGATCCCGGTGGTCATCACCCCGGGAAGCAACACGGCGGCGGTCGCGGAGGGCGTGTTCGCCCATCTCCTTGCCCTCGTCAAGCGGATCCGGCCCCTCACCGCGCTCGTGCGCGAGGGCCGGTGGGACGAGCGCGCCGCCGGCGCCGTTGGCGACCTCGACGGCTTCACGCTGGGAATCGTGGGCTATGGCCGCATCGGCCGCCGCGTCGAGCGCATCGCGCAAGCCTTCGACCTGCGAGTCCTCGCGTTCGACCCGTACGTCGACGTCCCGGAGGCCATCCGTGCGGACACTCTGGACGACCTGGTTGCCGCGAGCGACTTCGTGACCCTCCACGTCCCGCTCACTCCCGAGAACACGAACCTCATCGACGCGCGGAGGCTCGCGCTCATGCGGCCCGGCAGCGCCCTCATCAACTGCAGCCGCGGCGGGCTCGTGGACCTCGACGCCGCCCACGCCGCCCTCGGCGCGGGGACCCTCGCCGGCCTGGGGCTCGACGTCTTCGACCCGGAACCCCCGGCACACCACCCCGTCTTCGACCACGAGAACGTCACCCTGACTCCTCACCTCATGGGCTTCACGCGCCAGGGCATGGCCCACACCGTGCGGGACGCCGTCCAGGGCGCCCTCGACGTCCTCGCCGGCCGGACGCCCCCCGCGGTGGCACGGCCATGACCCCCACTCAGATCCCCTCGACCGTCGCGACCCTCCTGAAAGGCCCCCACCATGTCCACTGATCGCCGCCTGCGCCTCGCCCTCTTCGGATCCGGTCGGATCGGCCAGGTCCACGCACGCAACGTTGCCGCCCACCCCGACCTCGAGCTCGCACTCATCGCGGACCCGTTCATCGACGGTGCCCGGCGCCTCGCCGCAGCGACCGGCGCGCGCGCCGTCGAGAGCGCGGACGAGGTCTTCGCCGAGCCCGGCCTCGACGGAGTGATCATCGGCTCGCCCACGAGCACCCACGTGGGCCTCATCGAACAGGCCGTCCGCCACGGAATCGCCGCCCTCTGCGAGAAGCCCATCGACCTGGACCTCGACACCGCGCTGGCCTGCCGCGAACGCATCAGCGGCACGTCCGTGCCGATCATGCTCGGATTCAACCGCCGCTTCGACCCGGCGTTCGCCTCGGTGCAGGCCCGTGTCGCGGCCGGCGAGGTCGGCCGGCTCGAACAGCTCACCATCATCAGCCGCGACCCCGCCCCGGCCCCGCGGGACTACATCGCTGGATCCGGCGGCATCTTCCGCGACATGACGATCCATGACCTCGACATGGCACGGTTCTTCGTCCCGGACATCACCGAGGTCACGGCCGTTGGGACGAACGTGTTCAGCGGCGACATCGAGGAGCTCGGCGACTACGACTCCGCCGTCGTGACCCTGCGCGGCCGTGGCGGCGAGATCGTCACGATCACCAACTCGCGGCACTGCGCGTTCGGCTACGACCAACGCCTCGAGGCCTTCGGCGCCGACGGCGCGCTCGCGGCGGGCAACGTGACCCCGACGACCGTGCGGAAGTACGGCGCCGCCGGAACCGAGGCGGCCGAGGCGTACCAGCCGTTCTTCCTCGAGCGCTATGCACAGGCGTACCAGTCGGAACTCGCGGCCTTCGCCACGTCCATCCGCACCGGCGCACCGAGCTCGCCCAGTTTCGACGACGGCGTGGCCGCCCTCATCCTGGCCAACGCCGCGACCGAGTCGGCAGCGACCGGCCGGTCCGTCGCGGTCCAGCCAGTCTCTGCCGGAAGGGACTGACCATGGCCGGACAGCTGCAGGACAAGATCGTCCTCGTCAGCGGCGGGACCCAGGGCCTCGGAGCCGGGATCGCCCGCCGGTCCGCCGAGGAGGGCGCAGCCGGCGTCGTCATCACCGGCAGGAACGCGGCCGCGGGGGAGAAGGCCCGGGCCGAGCTCGAGGAGCTCGGCACGCGCGCGCTCTTCGTCCCGACTGACCTGGCCGACGTCGAGCAGGCACGCGCGTCGGTGCATGCCGCCATCCGCGAGTTCGGGCGGCTCGACTGCGTGGCCAACGCCGCCGGCCTCACCACCCGAGGCACCTTTCTCGACACCGAGCCGGACCTCTTCGACGCCCATATCGCCGTCAACCTCAAGTCGCCGTTCTTCATCATGGCGGAGGCGATCCGGCACCTCGTGGACCGGAAGTCGCCGGGGACGATCGTCAACGTCATCTCGATCGCGGAGCACGGGGGCCAGTCCTACCTCGCCCCCTACGTCGCGGCCAAGGCAGGCCTCGCCGGCGCGACGCGCAACGCGGCCCACGCCCACCGCTGGGACCGCATCAGGATCAACGGACTCAACATCGGCTGGACCGCCACCGAGGGCGAGGCGGCCACCCAGAAGAAGTTCCACGGCGCCGAATCGGACTGGCTCGAGAAGGCCAATGCCTCGGTGCCCATGGGCAAGCTCGGCCAGGTCGACGAGATCGCCGAGTTCGCCGTCTTCCTCCTCTCCGAGCGGAGTGGAGTCGTCACCGGATCGGTCATCGACTGGGACCAGAACGTCATCGGAGGTTCAGAATGAACACGAACATCAGCTCCCGCCTTGCCGCCGCCCCGATCTCGTGGGGCGTGTGCGAGGTCCCCAATTGGGGTTACCAGCTCGACGCCGACCGCGTCCTGTCCGAGATGGCCGAGCTCGGCGTGACCGCGACCGAGTTCGGGCCCGCCGGGTTCCTGCCCACCGAGCCCGGCCCGCGTGCCGAGGTCCTCTCCCGGTACGGACTCCAGGCCATTGGCGGCTTCTTCCCCGTCATCCTGCACGACGCCGGCAAGGACCCCCTCGAGGCCGTGCAGCCCGAGCTCGACGCCTACGAGGCCGCCGGTGCGCAGGTCATGGTCCTCGCGGCCGAGACCGGAGTCGAGGGCTACGACCAGCGGCACGAGCTCGACGCCGAGGGCTGGACCCTCTTCGGCCGGAACCTCGATCGGATCGTTCGGGCCGCCGCGGACCGCGGCGTCGCTGCCGTCCTGCACCCCCACGTGGGCACCATGGTCGAGTCCGCCGCGGACGTCCGCCGGGTGCTCGACGACACGTCCGCGGACCTGTGCCTCGACACGGGCCACCTGCTCATCGGCGGCACAGACCCCCGCGCGCTGGCCCGCGAGTTCGCCTCGCGGATCGGCCACACCCACCTCAAGGACGTGCGGGCCGAGCTCGCCGCTCGGGTTCAGGCCGGCGAGCTGACGTACACGGACGCGGTCAAGGCCGGCATGTACGTTCCGCTCGGGCAGGGCGACGTCGGCATCGCGGACATCGTCGCGAGCCTCACGGCCTCTGGCTATCGCGGGTGGTTCACGATGGAGCAGGACACCATCCTCGACGCCGCCCCCGAAGGCGACGGACCGGCGTCGGACGTCCGCATTTCCGTCGCGTTTCTGCGCTCGCTCGAAGGCGCCGCGCAGGGCACGGCGCAGGGCACGGCGCACGACGGCGGGGCGCTCGCGGGCGGCTCCCCGCGCGGCGGGGCGGCGTGAGCACCGTCCGCTGGGGCGTGCTCACGACGGCGCGCATCGCACAGAGCCGCTTCCTGCCTGCGGCAGGCCGTGCGAGCGGCGCAGCTGTCGTGGCCATCAGCAGCACGAGCGGGCGAGCGGAGGAGGTGGCCGGACGCTTCGGCATCCCGGCGGCGTACGGCTCCCACGAGGAACTGCTCGCCGATCCAGGCGTCGAGGCCGTGTACGTCCCGTTCCCCAACAGTCTGCACGCCGAATGGGCGCTGCGGGCGGTCGAGGCGGGCAAGCACGTCCTGTGCGAAAAGCCGCTCGTTGCCTCCGCGGACGAGCTCGCTCACCTCGCCGAGGCCGCTGCGAGGCGGGGCGTCAAGGTCATGGAGGCCTTCATGTACCGCTTCCACCCCCAGCACGCCAAAGTCCGCGAACTGCTCGACAGTGGCCGGATCGGCGACGTCGTCTCGATCCATGCCCGCTTCCACTTCGCGATGGACCGCCAGCCCGGCGAGCCGCGCCTCAAGCCGGGGTTCGACGGCGGCGCCCTTAACGACATCGGGTGCTACGGCGTCGACGCGCTCAACCGTCTCATGGATGCGCCGCCGCGGTCCGTCTACGCGCGTGGCACGAGCCACTCTGATCCCGTGGAAACGAGCATGGCAGCCATCCTCGACTACGGCGGCGTGCTCGCCACGATCGACTGCGGCTTCGAGGGCCCGCTGACCAACACGCTGCAGATCATCGGAACGCTCGGCCACATCACGCTCGACAAGGCCTTCGACCCCGACCCCACGGAAACGGCGAACGTGACCGTGGCCAGCAGGTCAGGGGCGGCCGAGACCTTCGCCTTCACCGGCGACGCGTTCCAGGCGGAGATCGAGCAGTTCAGCGAGTGGACTCGCTCCGACGGCCCCACCATGCCGTTCCAGGAGCTGACCCAGCGCAGCCTTGCCGTCCGCGTGGCCCTGCACGCCTCCCTCGCCTCCGGCCAGCCGCAGGCAGTAATCCCCGCCGACGCCGTCGTCGGCTGATTCCATCCACTTCTCTCACAACAGGAGTTAGATCATGAGTGTCAAGACCATTCCGCATTTCCTCGATGGCGTGGAGTCCAACGGTGTCGGTGAGCGGACGCAGCCGGTGTTCAACCCGGCCACGGGCGAGCAGACGGGCGAGCTGCGCCTGGCCGACGCGGCCGATCTGGAGACGGCTGTCGCGGCGGCGCGCAAGGCCGCGGAGTCGTGGAACGACATCTCCCTGGCCAAGCGCACCGGGGTGCTGTTCCGGTTCCGGGAGCTGGTCGCGTCCCATGTGGAGGAGCTCGCGGCTCTGGTGACCGCGGAGCACGGGAAGGTGATCTCGGATGCGAAGGGCGAGATCGGGCGCGGCCTGGAGGTGGTGGAGTTCGCGTGCGGGATCCCGCAGCTGCTCAAGGGCGCGTACTCGGACCAGGCCTCGACCGGGATCGACGTGTTCTCCTACCGCCAGCCGGTCGGGGTGGTCGCGGGGATCACGCCGTTCAACTTCCCGGTGATGGTGCCGCTGTGGATGGCGCCGGTGGCGATCGCCACGGGCAACGCGTTCATCCTCAAGCCGTCCGAGCGTGACCCGTCGGCGTCGATGCTGTTGGCGCGGCTGTGGGCCGAGGCGGGCCTGCCGGCCGGGGTGTTCCAGGTCCTGCACGGGGGCAAGGAGACCGTGGACGGGCTCCTGACCCACCCCGACGTGGATGCTGTCTCCTTCGTGGGGTCGACCCCGATCGCGCGGTACGTCCAGGAGACGGCGACCGCGCACGGGAAGCGGGTCCAGGCCCTGGGCGGGGCGAAGAACCACGCGATCATCCTGCCGGACGCGGACCTGGACAACGCCGCGGACCACCTGGCCGCTGCCGCGTTCGGCTCCGCGGGGGAGCGGTGCATGGCGATCTCGGTCGCGGTGGCGGTCGGGGACGCCGCCGATGCGCTGGTGGGCAAGGTCGCCCAGCGGGCCGAGGCCGTGCGCGTGGCGGAGGGCACCGACCCGGGGGCGGAGATGGGCCCGGTCATCACGGCCGCGTCCAGGGACCGGATGAAGGGCATCGTCACCGACGCCGCCGCGGCCGGGGCCCGGCTGGTCGTGGACGGGCGCGAGTTCACCGTGGCGGGCAAGGAGGGCGGGAACTGGTTCGGCCCGACCGTGATCGACAACGTCGGCACGGACATGGGCGCGTACACCGAGGAGATCTTCGGCCCGGTCCTGTCCGTGGTCCGCGTCGAGACGGTCGAGGAGGCCATCGAGCTGATCAACTCCAACCCGTACGGCAACGGCACCGCGATCTTCACCTCCTCCGGGTCCAACGCGCGCAAGTTCCACCGCGGGGTCCACGTGGGCATGATCGGGGTCAACGTCCCGATCCCCGTCCCGGTCGCGTACCACTCCTTCGGCGGGTGGAAGAACTCCCTCTTCGGCGACAAGCACATCTACGGCGAGGAAGGCGTCGCCTTCTACACCCGCGCCAAGGTCGTCACCCAGCGCTGGCCCGAACCCACCCACGCCTCCGACGCCTCCTACAACTTCCCCTCCAACTAGGCGCACCCGCAGGAGGTGACACTCAGGAGGTGACTTGCGGACGGGACGTGCGCGGCGCCGTCGTGCGCCTGGCCGCGGTGGTCGCGAGCGCGGCGACGAGGATCCCGGCCGAGACGCCCATGAGGGTGTCGACCGCCCGGAACGTGACGAGGGGGAGGGGCTCGGACGGGGCCGCGAGCTGGGTCATCATCAGGATCAAGGGCGTGAAGAAGCCGAGGGCAAGCCCGTAGTGGCGGGCCATGAACAACTCCGTGGGGAACAGCAGGGCCATGACCACGAGGGCCGCCGCGGCGCCGTCGAGCCCCACGGCGAAAAGCGCCGCGGTCCCGCCCAGACCCGCGAAGGTCCCCAGGACGCGGTGGGCGCTGCGCCCGACCACGCTCCCGAGCCCGGGCCGCAGGTGGCGGCCTGGGTCCGCGGCGGCGAGGGGGACGATGGCCGAGGCGATCGCCCAGTTGGCATGGTCGACGCCCAGGAGCACCCCCGCTGATCCAGCAGCTGCCGTCGCGAGGGCGTAGCGGCCCGCGTGGGCCATGGCCAGGGCGAGTCGGGTGCGCCCCGGCTCCGTGTCGTGTCGCACGGGCGCTCGTACGGACAGCCCGCCCAGCAGCCCGAGTGCGAGGGAGAACAGTGCGGTGGTGACACAGATCAGGACGGCGGTCGACGGCGCGACGCGGTCCGGTGGGACCGTGGCGAGGGCGCCGAGCGCGAAGGTTCCGAAGAACGGGCCCTGGGGGTTGAGGCCGAGGCTGTCGGCGGCGACCGCCGCAGCGTACGTGAACGGCACCGCGTATGCGACCAGAACCCAGGGCGCCGCGTGGGCGGCCGCGATGAAGATGCCGAGGGCAGCACCGGCCAGCAGGATCGCGCCGGCCTGAGTCTGGTGGCGGAAGCGCGTCCGTCGGGACTCGCCCCGCCCGTACATGCCCGTGAACGAGCCGAAGACGGCGTAGATGATCAGGTCTGGCCTGCCGACGGCGACGAGCACCAGACCCGGAACCACGAGCCCGAGTGCCACGCGGCACGCGTGCTGCCAGGCGCCGTCGTCCGGAGAGAGCCGGCGCGCCGCGGCGAGTGGCATCGGGATCATCGGCACCTGTTCTCCTGGACGTTGACTGCCCTGCAACTCTCGCCGACCTCCGGTTCCCGCGTCCAAGCGGAAGTTCCGACCGGTTGATCGGCGCCGCCTATCAACGTGGGGCCGTGGAGCCCGGGGCGTGGTGCAATGGCTCATGCTGTTCCGCCAACTCGAGTACTTCGTGGCGCTGGCCCGAGAGAAGCACTTCGCCCGCGCGGCGAGTGCGTGCTTCGTTTCGCAGCCGGCGCTTTCGGAGGCGATCCGCAAGCTTGAGCATGAGCTCCAGGTCCCGCTCGTCCAGCGCGGGCACTCGTTCGAGGGGCTGACCCCGGAAGGCGAGCGACTCGTCCACTGGGCTCGCCGCATCCTCGCGGACCAGGACGCGCTCAAGCAGGAGGTCACCGCACTCCGGACCGGACTCACCGGCGAGCTGCGGGTCGGGGTGATCCCTGCCGCGGCGGCCACGGTCGCTCTCCTGACCGACCCCTTCTGCGCCGAGCACCCCCTCGTGACGGTGCAGCTCGAGACGAGCCTGCGCTCGGCGGAGATCATCGGCCGGATCCGCTCCTTCGACCTCGACGCCGGCGTGGTCCACCCCGACGGGCAGGACACCCAGGGCCTCAAGCTCACGCCGCTGTACGAGGACCGGCAGGTGCTCGTGGTCGGCAGCGGCCTGCTGCCGGGCGCCCCCGACGGCATCGACTGGGCGGACGCGGCCGAGCTGCCCCTGTGCCTGCTGAGCAGCGGCATGCAGGGGCGCCAGATTGTTGACGACGCCTTCACTGCCCGCGGGCTCACCGTGACGCCGCGGCTCGAGGCCGACTCGATCGCGGCGCTGCTCGCCCACGTGGGCGCCGGGCGCTGGGCGAGCATCCTCCCCGAATCCTGGCTGCGGACCCTCCGCGCGCCTGAGGGAACCCGGGTGGTCCCGCTCGGCGACCCGCCCACCGCCGCCGCCGTCGCGCTCCTCACGGGCGGCGGCGAGCCCGGATCGGTCCTTGCCCGCGCGTTTTCCGAGGTTGCCCGGGCGCCTCACTTGCGGGGCCTCCTCCGTGGGCTCCGGACGGACGACGACGCTGGGGCGCCCCTCGCTGGCGGGTGATCGGCCGCTTGGGGCCGGCTCGCCCGGCCGGACTTCACCGGTACCGACTTCCCAGTAAGCTCAATGTTGAGGCCGTCGGGAAACCATGACGAGAATCTCGGGGTGGGTGCGGCGTATCAATGCGCGCCGACCAAATGCCGGTGTATTCAGTGATTGCCGCCGTCCCGAGCGGAGGCTATCCTCGTGGCACCCCTTCCTTTCTCCACATGGCAGGGGCAGTCCTATCGAAGGTCGCGAGTGTCATGGCGAAGAATCCTTTTGGGCATCGAACGCACGAATCGGACAAGCCGGAAAGGCCGGCCAGCCCGGAGAAGCATCACGGGATTCTTTTGGGGGAGTGGCTGATGCGCGAGGAAGACGGTATAGACCGGGTCTTCAGTATCAGTGACCACGACCGGCCGCTCCCACCCGAGAGAACCTGTCTTCAGGGGCATGAGATACCGCATGGGCAGGATCATTGCTCACACGGTCATCCCGTCGGCTAGGAGCATCATCTGTCCTCACCAGCCGCACGGGACGTTTGAAGCGCCAGCGCAGGTCCTCATCGCTCATGGGATTCATCGTGCTGACCGAGGCGGTCGCGACGGTGACTTCGACACTCGATTCCGTCAGGTCCTTGGCCACGACGATGGTGCCGCGCACCGCCTCGAAGCGACCACGCACGCGTCCCACCACGAGGTGCTGGGCGCGGAAGGTCACGAAGGTGTGGATGGGGTCGATCTCGAAGGTGCCCACCGGAGGAGAGAGGACGTGGTTGGTGGTCCCCGGAGCCGGGGAGATGAACGACGAACTGCCGCGACCCGCGGCTAGGCTTGGGAGTGGATACCCGAAGCGCCGCTGCCCTGCTAAAGGGGCAGCAGCAGCGGTGCTGGACCCAGGAGGTGCGTGGTGCACGCGATACTGAGGGTGAACACATTCGATCCGGCGAAACTGGGCGCGGCCCAGGATGACCTGCGCGAATTCAACAGGATCCACGCGGCCCAAGCGGGCTTCATCGGGAGCATCACCGTCGATCTCGGCGGCGGCCGGGAATTCGTCATGAACGTTTGGCAAAGCGCCGAGGACGCCGACGCGGGCGTGTCCGTGCTCGGGCCCCACGTGGGGCGCCTGCTGAGCCCGCTCATGGCCGCGGCATCGGAGTTCATTGGAGCCGGTCCGGTTGTCGGCACGGACTTCGCCCCAACACGGCAGTCCTGATCCGGCCGCGTTCAGGATGAGATGTGATTCGCTCCCCGCGCATCCGCACGCTCTGGTCGCGCGGGTCGGCAAGCGCCAGAGACATGTCTTCGACCGGCTCATTTGCGCCTGCCCCCGGATGCCTTCCGGCTCCGTCCGGTGAACATCGTCCATCCGATGCGGTTCGAGGGTGCGCGGCCCGTGAGGGTCCGCGCGGAGCGGGCTAGCGCCCTGCTGTGACGGCGTGCCCCGCGCGGAGCGCGGCGGTTCGCGCGGCGTCGACCGCCACGCCGTAGTCGCGCTCGGCGGCCTCGAGGTTGGTGAAGCCGTCGAGCACGTCCGAGAGGACCTTCTCGGGGCCGCGCTTGATCGGGTCGCCGTAGCCGCCGGAGCTCGGCACGGTGATCTCCAGCGAGTCGCCGGTGAAGCGCTCTGGGCTTGATGGAGACTCCTGACCTTGGAAACGAGGATGGAGTCATGGCAACGAGTCGGGTCTGGGAAACCGATGGCACGTCGGTATTCGCCCGGAGGAGAAGGCTGCCGCGGTGCGGATGGTGCGGACACATGCGCGCGGAGCTGGGGGACCGAGCACGGGACGGTGCAGCGGGTCGCGGCCCAGCTGCGCCACGGCCCCGAATCGGTGCTGGTCTGGCAGGCCGGACATCGACGACCGGCGCGGGGCCGCGTGTGAGCACCGCCGACGCCCGGCGGATCAGGGAGCTGGAACAGGAGAACCGCGAAGCAGAAGGTGGCGCGCCAAGGGTTGTGGAGCAGCCAAAGGGGCCGCAAGCAGCATGGGTGTCCGGGGTGCGTCGGCGCTGACCCGGCATTGCTCTGCTAGCGTCTAGCTGTAGGGTTGGCAGGCTTTCCTTTGGTGGTACGTCTTCGGAGAGGAGCGGCTGTTGGCACAGGAATCGGGGCGCCCAGCATCTGTTCCGCGACGGCGGAAGCCCAGCATCAACGATGTGGCCAGGATCGCCGGTGTCTCCTATCAGACCGTCTCCCGAGTCATCAACAACGCCCCGGACGTGAGTGCTGCGACCCGGGACCGGGTGCTCGGCGTGATCAAGGAGATCGGCTACCGCCGCAATCGGACGGCCACGGCGCTCGTCACTAGTCGTTCGACGGTCATCGGGATCCTGACAGACGGCTCTCCGCGCTTCGGGCCGGTAGGGACGCTCATGGCACTTGAGAGCCTGGCGCGGCAGAACGGCTACGCATCGACAGTTGTGACCGTCGACGAGCCGTACCAGGAGAGCGTGCCGAAGGCACTGGACGCCTTGGACGACGTGGGCGTCGACGGCATCATCGTCATCGCGCCACGCCTTGCCATGGCTGCCGCCGTATGGAATGCCGACGTCCGGGTGCCGGTCGAGATGATCGCAGCCGGGGCCTCCTCCACGCCGAACGTCTTCACCTACTCCGAGAACCAGGAACTGGGCGCCCGCATGGCGACCCAGCACCTCATCGACCTCGGCCACAAGGACATCGCCCATATTGCAGGTTCGATGGAATGGTTCGACGGCCGTGTCCGTAAGCGCGGCTGGGAGGCATCGATGCGGGATGCCGGCTTGGAACCCGGGTTGTGCGTCGAGGGCGACTGGAGCCCGAAGTTCGCCTATGAGACTGGGCTGCGCCTGGTTTCCGAGGGAAGGGTGCCACAGGCGATCTTCGCTGTGAGTGACCACACCGCGCTCGGCCTGATCCGGGCGTTCGCTGAGAACGGCGTCCGGGTTCCCGAGGATGTGAGCATTGTGGGCTTCGACGACGTAGAGGGCTCAGACTACTTTCTTCCGCCGCTGACAACTGTCCGCCAGGACTTCCCGGCGCTCGCCCAGGCCAGCATCGACGCGCTCCTGGCGGCTGTCGAGGGGCGCGAGGTCGACAGGACCCCGAGCGTCCCAACTCTTGTCGTGAGGGCGAGCACCATCCCAGCGCGTCTTCGCCAGACCAGCCCTTGAGCCGAATGCACCGAAACCAGGACGAGGCGCTTTTGCTCCCTGGGTAAGCGGGGGAGCGTGCGTCTAGGCCCCTGCTTTCGATGGCTCCGATCATCACGAGTCAAAAGTGACCCTTGACACACCACCCCGTGAACGTTCACGATAGATGGACCGTGAACGTTCACGGTAGGTCTCAAGGAAAAGGAGGAGCCACGGTGGAAGCCGACAACTCGGTCCAGTCCCTCGGGCTCCCATCCGGGGTCCGGGTCGGCGAAGTCGACGCCGGGCAGTGGGCCAACGCAGCGCAGCTGATGCTCGCGGCCCACGGCTCGGACAACGACATCGCCAGAGGTGTGGATGCGTTCGTCCCCCGCAATTCCTCGGCTGTCGTGGGTGTCCTCCAAGACGGAGCCCTGTGGGCGAGCCTGGTCCTGACAGCGGACGGGTCGGGCTCTCTCGCATCGGTGAAGACCGTGGATCCGGGGGATCTCGAATCTCCCGGTGACTTGGCCAGCGTCTCCTCGGAGGCGGTCGCATGGGTCCACGCCCACCACGGTCCCTGCAGTCTCGGGCTCTTCTTCGGCAAGCCACATGCCGAGGCGTTCCTGAACGCCTCTGACAAGGCTGCGGCGATCCGTGCAGCCTCGACCGCCGGCGGGCTCATCCTCTCGCCGGTCCCTCCCGCTCTGGCGCTTGCACTCGCCTGAGCGTCCCAGAACCGAACTCCTACCACCGGATCCAGACCGCTCAGGGGGATGACCCCCAAAGCGCGTCGCGGTCCAGCACAACCCTTCCCCTCCCGACAGGACTGGAGATCACCCATGATCCGCAGAACAGCGTCCCTCGCGGCGGCCGCCGCAATCACCCTCGCGGCTGCCGGGTGCAGCTCATCAACGAGCGCCGCCGGAGGAACGGACTCCGGCGTCTCCCAGAAGGCCGAGACCGCCCTCAGGCAGGTCACCGGGCAGGTGCTCAGCAAGGGCCCGAACGGCGAGACACCCTCGCCCGCCTCGGCCACGACCCTGACATCCGACGAGATCGCGAAGGTCAAGGCCATGGGCGCCACGGCCGCGATCGTCATGCACTACGGCGGCAATGACTGGGCGACAGCCCAGACCGCCGGCCTCAAGAGCGAGTTCGAGAAGCTCGGCATCAAGGTCATCGCCACGACGGACGCCGACTTCAAGCCGGACAAGCAGGTCTCCGATCTCGAGACCGTCATGACCCAGAAGCCGAACATCATCGTTTCGATCCCCACCGACCCCGTTGCCACCGCGTCGGCCTACCGCAAGGCCGCGCAGGCCGGAGCCAAGCTGGTCTTCATGGACAACGTCCCGCAGGGCTTCACTGCGGGCAAGGACTACGTCTCCGATGTCTCCGCGGACAACTACGGCAACGGCGTCGTCTCCGCCCACGAGATGGCCAAGGCCCTCGGCGGCAAGGGAAAGATCGGGGTCATCTTCCACCAGGCCGACTTCTTCGTGACCCAGCAGCGGCACCAGGGCTTCAAGGACACCATCGCGAAGGACTACCCGGACATCCAGATCGTCGAGGAGAAGGGCATCGCCGGCCCTGACTTCGCCGGCGACGCCCAGGCCGGGGCGAACGCGATGCTGAGCAAGCACGCGGATCTCGCGGGCATCTGGGCCGTGTGGGACGTCCCGGCAGAGGGCGTCATGGCGGCGGCGCGCGCTGCGGGGCGCCAGGACCTCAAGATCGCGACCGAGGACCTTGGCAAGAACGTGGCCATCGCCCTCGCGAAGAACGACCTCGTAGTCGGCCTCGGCGCCCAGGTTCCGTTCGACCAGGGCGTGACCGAGGCACAGATCGCTGCCGGAGCCCTGCTCGGCAAGCAGGAGCCGGCCTACGTGGCGCTGAGCGCACTGCCAGTGGACCACTCGAACGTCCTGGACGCGTGGAAGCAGGTCTACCACGCAGACGCCCCCGCGGACCTCCAGAGCTCCTACAAGAAGTAGCGGGCCAGAAGCACCAGAAGCAGTCGGGCGGGGGCTGATGCCCCCGCCCGGGAGGGACAACCCATGAACACGCCAGACAATGCCGTCGAGATGCGGTCCATCTCCAAGGGCTTCAACGGGGTTCCGGTCCTGAAGGAGGTCGACTTCGAAGTCCGCAGAGGCGAGGTCCATGCGCTTGCAGGGGGCAACGGCGCCGGCAAGTCCACCCTCATGAAGATCCTGCAGGGCGTCTACCAGGCAGATGCCGGCGAGATCCTCATCGACGGGAGGCCGACAGCCATCAATTCCATCCAGGGGGCGAAGGCCGCCGGGATCGGAATGGTCTTCCAGGAATTCAGCCTCGTGCCGAGCCTGACGGTCGCGCAGAACATCTTCCTCGCCTCCGAGCCGCTGGCCGGCGGCCTCATCAATGACCGCGAGGCCGTCCGCCGAGCCAAGCAGAGCTTCGAGGAGATGGAGGTCCGCGTCGATCCCAAGGCCGAGGTCTCCCGCCTCGGAACGGCGTACTGGCAGCTCACGGAGATCGCCAAGGCGCTGTCTCAGAACGCGAAGGTGCTCATCATGGACGAGCCGACTGCGAGCCTGGCCAGACACGAGACCGAGGCGCTCTTCGAGCTCATCGATCGGCTCAAGGCCCGCGGCATCTCGATCATCTACATCTCCCACCGCATGGACGAGGTGTACCGGATCGCGGACCGCATCACGATCCTGCGCGACGGCCGGCGGCTGCTCACGGAGCCGCTGTCCAGCGTGACGCCCGAGCAGATCGTCGAGGGCATCGTTGGCAAGAAGATCGAGGGGCAGCTCGCCTACCGCGAGCGTGAGCATGCGACGCACGACGGCGTCCCGCTCCTCGAGGTCCGCGGGCTCACCTCCGGACCCAAGGTCCGGGACGTCTCGTTCGCGCTGCGGCCCGGGGAGATCCTCGGACTCGCAGGCCTCATGGGCAGCGGGCGCACCGAACTGGCCCGCACGCTGTTCGGTATCGACAAGGCCACGAGCGGCGAGATCCTCATCAGGGGCAAGAAGGTCACGATCTCCTCGCCCAAGCAGGCGATCGCGGCAGGACTCGCCCTGATCCCGGAAGACCGCCGCGCCCAGGGCCTCGTCCTGGACCACTCCGTGCGCGACAACCTCCTGCTCCCCCTCCTCGGGAACATCAGCCGCGGCCCGCTCCTGGACATCGGTGAGGGCAAGAAGCTCTCGTCGTCGCTCATCGAGAAGCTCGCGGTGAAGGTCGCCCACCCGAACCGCCCCGTCAGGCTCCTCTCCGGCGGAAACCAGCAGAAGGTGGTCATCGCCAAGTGGTTGGGCACCAACCCTGAGGTGCTCATCCTCGACGAGCCGACGGCCGGCGTCGACATCGGCACGAAGAGCGAGATCCTCGACATGATCCGGGACCTGGCGAGCACCGGCAAAGCGGTGATCGTCATCTCCTCCGAATACCCCGAACTCCTTGCGGTGAGCGACCGAGTCCTCGTCCTCAAGGAAGGCTCCATCATCCAAGACCTGCCTCGCGGCGAGATAGCCGACGAGGAATCACTCCAACTCGCAGTCCAGGGAGTCTGACATGAGCAAGACAGCCCCCGCAGCCCCCATCGAGACGGCGACATCGCCGAGCTTCGGCGAGACGCTGAGGAAGCTCGACTGGCGTCGCTACGTCATCTACATCGGCTTCGTCGTGGTGTTCGCGTTCTTCGCGATCCTCCTGCGCGACCAGGGCTTCCTGTCCGCGGTGAACCTGCTGAACATCTTCCGGCAGACCGCGACCATCACAGTGATCGCCGTCGGGATGACCTACGTCATCTCGTGCGCCGAGATCGACCTCAGCGTCGGGTCCACCGCCGGCCTATCGAGCGTCGCCACCGCGATGGCGATCTCCCATTGGGGCCTCCTGCCGGGTATCCTGGCCGGCCTGGCCATGGGCGTCATCGTCGGGGCCATCAACGGCGGCCTCGTGAGCCTCCTGGGCATCCCCTCGTTCCTTGTGACCCTGGGCATGATGGGGATC
This sequence comes from Sinomonas sp. ASV486, assembly GCF_030908215.1. Taxonomy (GTDB): domain Bacteria; phylum Actinomycetota; class Actinomycetes; order Actinomycetales; family Micrococcaceae; genus Sinomonas; species Sinomonas puerhi. Next base: position 51,818 of record NZ_JAVFJK010000009.1, read on the forward strand.
GCGGTCGGGGCCGCGCAGTGGATCACGGCGTCGGCTCCTCAGCCGATCCTCGACGACACCTTCAACACGATCTTCGGCTCCGGCAACATCGGCCCTGTCCCGGGCCTGGTCCTGTGGTCCGCGCTCTTCGTGGCGGTGGGCGCCGTCGTCCTATCCCGCACGAAGTTCGGCCGGCAGGTCCTCGCGACGGGCGGCAACCGCACGGCAGCGGACTTCACCGGCATCAGCACCAAGCGCATCAAGTTCCAGGTCCTGCTCATCTCCGGCATCGTGGCGAGCATCGCCGGGATGCTTTACGCAGGTCGCCTCCAGTCCGGACGCTTCCAGTGGGGCACGGGGGACGAGCTCTCGGCGATCGCCGCCGTGATCCTCGGAGGGACCAGCCTGTTCGGCGGCTCTGGCACGGTGATCGGAACGCTGTTCGGCTCGCTGCTCATCGGCCTGATCAACAACGGCCTCATCCTCGCCGGGCTCGACAGCAGCCAGCAGCAGGTCGTGCGCGGGGCGATCATCATCCTGGCCGTCGCCCTGGCCCGGAAGAAGTAGCCATGGGCGCCGCACTCCGCTCCGGGATCATCGGCACGGGATTCATCGGAGAGGTCCACGCGCACGCGGTGCGGGCAGCCGGCGGCACGGTGAGCGCCGTCGCCGGCCGGACGACGGCGAGCGCCGAGCGCGCTGCTCCCGCACTCGGGGCGATGCACGCAGCAGCATCGCCGGAGGCCCTCATCGAGCGCGACGATATCGACGTCGTCCACATCTGCACCCCCAACGCGACGCACGCCCACTACACGAAGCTCGCTATCGTCGCGGGCAAGGCGGTCGTCTGCGAGAAGCCACTCGCGACCTCGGTTGAGGATGCCGCGGAGCTTGCAGACCTGGCTAGGCGCCATCGAAGCGTCGCCGCGGTGCCGTTCGTCTACCGGTTCTACCCTGCCGTCCGCGAAGCGCGAGACCTCGCGCGCCGCGGGGACGCCGGCCGCCTCTGGCTCCTGCACGGTTCCTACCTCCAGGACTGGCTCGCCAGCCCCCAGGCAACGAACTGGCGCGTCGACCCGGCCAGGGGAGGGGCGTCCCGGGCCTTCGCCGACATCGGCGTCCACTGGTGCGACCTCATGGAATTCGTCACCGGGCAGCGGATCACCCGGCTTGTCGCATCGACGTCGCGGGCGTTCCCCGAGCGGCCCGGCGAGGGAGGCCCCAGCCCAGTCACCACCGAGGACGGCGCGAGCGTGCTGTTCGAAACCGACCAAGGCGCCGCAGGGTCCGTCGTGGTCAGCCAGGTCACCCCTGGCCGGAAGAACCGGCTCTGGTTCTCCTTCGATGGGACCGAGGCCTCCCTGAGCTTCGACCAGGAGCAGCCGGACACGCTTTGGCTGGGACGGACAGCGGCCGCCACCCGGGTGGCCGTGGGCCCGGACACCCTCACAACCCCGGCCGGGAGGCGGTATGCCAGGCTCCCCGCCGGCCACCCGCAGGGCTATCAGGACAGCTTCAACGCCTTCGTCGCCGACGTCTACGACGCTGTGCGCGGCGGGGCCCCCGACGGGCTGCCCACCTTCGCCGACGGGCTACGCGCGGCGCAGCTCACCCAGGCGCTCATCGACTCAGCGCAGGGCGGCGGATGGGTCAGCGTTCCCGCCTACGACAAGGTTTCCACCATCATCTGAAAGGGCCAGCCAATGAAACTCGGATACTGCACCATCACCTGGGGCGGGGTCGTCGGGCACCCGGTCGGGGTGACGAGCATCAAGGACCTCTTCTACATGACCCACGGGTCCATGGACCGGGCCGTGAAGGACATCGCCGCGGTCGGCTACGAGGGCGTGGAGATGTTCGACGGCAACCTCGCCGAGTACGCCGACCGGCCCGAGGAGCTCCGCGGCCTCCTCCAGGAGGCGGGCGTCTCGCTCGTGAGCGTCTACACCGGAGCGAACTTCATCTACGCCGACATCCTCCCCGACGAGCTGGACCGCATCCAGCGGTCCGCCGAACTGGCGGCCATGTTCGGAGCCGAACGCCTCGTCGTCGGCGGCGGCGCGCGGCGCGCCGCGGGAACCAGGGACGAGGACTACCAGCGCCTCGGCGAAGCCCTCGACCGGGTCGCCGACATCGCCGAAGGATCCGGCCTCTCCGCCAGCTACCACCCGCACCTCACCACCATCGTCGAAGGCCCGGACGAGCTCGAGCGCCTCATGCCGCTCACCAGGATCGGCTTCTGCCCGGACACCGCGCACATGGCCGCCGGCGGTGCCGACCCCGCGGCCATGATCCGCAAATACCCCGAGCGCCTCCGCCATGTGCACCTGAAAGACCTCCGCAGGGACCCGTTCACGTTCCTGCCCCTCGGTGAAGGCGAGCTCGACCTCCCGGACATCGTCCAGGCCATCAAGGAGAGCGGCTACGACAGCTGGCTCATGGTCGAGCTCGACGAGTACGACGGAGACCCCCGCGCCGCCGCCGAGATCAGCAAGAAGTACTTGGACTCCCTCCTCCATTCCTGACCCCCCATCGAATAGGAACACGTCATGAAGAATCTCAACGTCGGCCTCATCGGAGGCGGCTTCATGGGCAAGGCCCATTCGCTCGCATACTCGGCGATGCCCATGTTCTTCTGGCCGGCCCCGGCCATGCCTGTCCGCAAGACGATCGCCGAGGCGAACGAAGGCCTCGCTGCCGAGGCCGCCCGGCGCTTCGGCTTCGAGCAGTCGACCTCGAACTGGCGCCAGATCATCGAGGACCCAGAGATCGACGTCGTCGATATCGCGACGCCGAACCACCTCCATGCCGAGATCGCGATCGCCGCAGCCCAGGCGGGCAAGCACATCATCTGCGAGAAGCCTCTCGCCCGCACCGGCGAGGAGTCCAAGGCGATGTACGACGCGGTCAAGGACGCCGGCATCGTGCACATGGTGGCCTTCAACTACCGGCGCACTCCCGCCGTCGCCCTTGCCAAGAAGTACATCGAGGAAGGCGCGATCGGGCGCATCCTCAACTTCCGCGGCACCTACCTCCAGGACTGGAGCGCCGACCCCAACTCCCCGCTGTCGTGGCGCTTCCAGAAGTCCGTCGCCGGCTCCGGGGCGCTCGGCGACATCGCGACGCACGTCATCGACATGGCCCGCTACCTCGTGGGCGAGTTCGCCTCCGTCAACTCGATCCTCTCGACCTGGATCCCTGACCGACCTCTGCAGTCCGGCGGCGCAGACGCGCTCGGGAACGTTCTGGGAGGCGACGGGCCGCGCGGCGATGTGGACGTCGACGACGAGGTCATGACTATGGTCCGCTTCGCCAACGGGGCCGTCGGCTCCATCGAGGCCACCCGCAACGGCTGGGGGCGGAACAACTTCATCACGTTCGAAATCCACGGCACCGAAGGCAGCATCGTCTTCAACTACGAACGCCGGGATGAGCTCCAGGTCTGCTTCGCGAACGACGGCGCCGACCGCCGCGGCTTCCGGACCGTCTACACCGGGCCCGCCCACCCCTATGGAGAGGGCCTGTGGCCGATTCCGGCGCTGGGCATCGGCTATGGCGAAACCAAGATCATCGAGGCGCACGACTTCTTCAAGGCCATCGCCGAGGGCACCAGCGTGAGCCCGAACTTCGGGGATGGCTACCAGACCGCACTCATCGATGACGCGATCATCGCATCCGCCGAGAAGGAAGCCTGGGTCGACGTCCCCCTAGTGGCCGAGCTCGCGGACTAGGCCGAACACAGGGGCGGGGGGGGGGGGGGGGGCCCCCCCCCCCCCCCCCCCCCCAGCCCACCCACGAAAACACCCCCC
>NZ_JAVFJK010000009.1:55615-206009 GCF_030908215.1 Sinomonas sp. ASV486
GGGCGGCCGGCCGGTGGGGGGGGGGGGGGGGCCGGGGGCCCCGGGGGGGGGGGGGGGGGGGGCCCCCCCCCCCCCCCCCCGCCCCATCCCTTCAGGAGAGAACATGACCACCGGTTCCACACCTACAGCAGAGCAGCAGGCACAGCAGATCCGTGAAGTATGGCTCCTGCCCGTCTTCACGCCCAGACCCGACTGTGCCGCGGAACTCAGCGCCGCCCTCCGCGAGCTCCAGCAGGAGAGCCGCCAGGACCAAGGCTCCATCGAGTACAGCGTGTACGCCGTCGATGGGCGGTTCATCCTCATCGAGGGCTGGGACAGCCAGACCGACCTCGAACGCCACAACGAGCAGGCCCACGTCCAGGAATTCGTTGCCCTTTCTGCACGCCTGCTCGCCAAGCCGTTCACCGTCACACCGATCACCCGCGTGGGCTGAAGCCCCGACCTAGGAGAGATCACATGCCCCGTCCGTTCACCCTGTTCACCGGCCAGTGGGCCGACCTCAAGCTCGAGGAGGTCGCCGAGCTCGCGGCCGGCTGGGGCTACGACGGCCTCGAGATCGCCGTCTCCGGCGAGCACCTCGATGCCGCCCGCTGGGACGAGCCCGCCTACATCGCCGAACGCCTCGGCATCCTCGACAGGCACGGCCTGGCGCTGTTCGCGATCTCGAACCACCTCAAGGGCCAGGCCGTCTGCGACGACCCGATCGACTTCCGCCACCAGGCGATCGTGGGCTCCGCCGTCTGGGGCGACGGCGACCCCGAGGGCGTGCGGCGCCGCGCCGCCGAGGAGCTCAAGGACACCGCACGCCTGGCCAAGGCCCTCGGGGTCAAGACCGTCGTCGGGTTCACCGGGTCGGGCATCTGGCAGTACGTGGCCATGTTCCCGCCCGTCCCCGCCACCGTCATCGACGCCGGCTACCAGGACTTCGCCGACCGCTGGAACCCCATCCTGGACGTCTTCGACGAATGCGGGGTCCGGTTCGCCCACGAGGTCCACCCCTCCGAGATCGCCTACGACTATTGGTCCACCCAGCGCGCGCTCGAGGCCATCGGCCACCGCGAGGCCTTCGGCCTGAACTGGGACCCCTCCCACATGATGTGGCAGGGACTCGATCCGGTCGCGTTCATCACCGACTTCGCCGAGCGCATCTACCACGTGGACTGCAAGGACACCCGCATGCGCATGGGCAACGGCCGCGCCGGCATCCTCTCCTCCCACCTGCCCTGGGGCGACCCCCACCGCGGCTGGGACTTCGTCTCCGCCGGGCGCGGCGACGTCCCCTGGGAGGACTGCTTCCGCGCCCTGACCGCGATCGGCTACGACGGGCCCATCTCCGTCGAGTGGGAGGACGCCGGCATGGACCGCCTCGTCGGCGCCCCCGAGGCCCTCGCCGCCCTGAAGAAGTTCGACTTCGCCCCCGCCACCGCCTCCTTCGACGCCGCCTTCAGCAACCAAGGCTGACCCGTTCGGGCGACAACTCAGACAAGGTGCGGTGAGAAGGATGCTGACGCGTGTGGATGACTGGTCCAAGCTATGCGGACGAACGATCGAGTTGCGCCTGCATGGCAGGACCATTTGCAGCGGCGTCGTTGGGGAGATCTCGGCGACCGGAACGGTTCTGGGGGTCCAGCCATTCACAGGGATCCGCAGGGTCTTCTACAAGCGAGACTCTTATGAGGCTTGGGCCGACTGGCGCCCATTTTCTTGAAGCTCAACCAGATTCACCGCCCGCATATGTGGGGCTTTCCAGCCGCCTATCGGCAGAGTGCCCATCGGCAGATCACTCATGGGCGCCGGTAGGTTCAGTCCCGGATTCGATGGTTCCTGAGACAGACAACTGGGATTCTTGGGGCGATGCGGATTCCAAGGGTGTGGATCGCAGCGCTATATGGCGTGGTTCTGGGATCGCTAAGTGGCGGTCCGGCTGCCCGTTTGGGGATGCCTCACCGGGGCTGCCCCTTATGGAGCAGCAACGGTGGACATATAGGAGTCGAACGCCTGGGGGCTCTTGAGCGCTGAGAACGGGAGCCTCGACAGGTTTGGGTGGTCCGTGGCCCGCAGATGATTAAGGGCGGCGATAGCGGCTCTCTTGTTCCAACGAACGGCACGCAGCCCCGGAAGCGCAACTCCGAATAGGATCACCAGGACACCCAGGACACCCAGGACGGCCAGGACGGCCAAGGACAGTCGAAGAGGGCCCCCGACAGGACCGAGTCCCGAGGGGTCGACCATAGACGCCACCGACAGGATGACCGTGACGGCGGCCGAGGCTAACTGGACCAGCCGGGGCATGCACGCCTCTTATCAGCTTCGCTGTCGCCTCATCGCCCACTCTCGGTACCCAGTTACCCCGGATACGACTGTCGATCTTCAGCACGTATCGCGCTCATCCCATGACCCGCACCCACGACGAACCCATATCGCGCCGACCGGTTCGGCCCGTCCCGCGGAAAGCGGAATGTTATAGCCTCGATTCACCTGCAACTCCACCGGCGTTCAGCGGGAAGCCTAGTCGCCAGACAGCAGGCAGTCCCCTCAGAGATTGCTTGGAGACTCGCCTTCTGGTTCGCAACCGCACGACGCTGTCGGTGAGCCGGTCCGTGATGGCACCTTCGGCGCTGCGCGGCGCGGTCCCGTTGTCCCAGGCATCGCGGCGGAGCGTACACCCGGATCGATGAAATGAACGATGGCGGTGCGCCAGCCGACTGTTCTGCAAAGCTACAGCTTTCTGAGACGCTGGCGCGGTCCCGCACAGACCTGTCTCAGGGGCAGACCGCCTCTGGACCCCCGGTGTCTCAGAAAGGTGCCTCGACGGAATCTGCCTCCCCAAGCGACTCAAGAAAGAAGGTGCCGCACGGCCAGGAGGGGCGGTTCACCGGCGCGGGAGCCGTGCTGGTCACGCGCACAGCGCCAGCCCGCGCGCTTGACCTGCCCCGGAGGTCCACTGCCAGATCCAGGTGCCGTCCGTAGTCAGATGAGGTCCACCGGCCTCGTTCCCAGCAGAGAGCTTTGGCAAAGGCCGGGCCGGATGAACCCAGAGATGATTGACAGCGCCGGTGCTGTCGCCGGGGGCTGCACCGCGCCATACATGCGGAGGAAATGGATCGGGGGCGGCGAGTTCGTGGCGCAGCCGGGCTTCTATTTGAGACAACTGAAGAGGGTGGCACGGCCAACGCCGATGGTCACCTTGCCGACGTCAAGACCGCCGAGGACCTCGACCTCCCGCTCTCGGCCCTCACAGAGCGGGCAGGCGACGGGCAGCGCGCCCCGGAGCTGCACCCTGTGGAGAAACGACCTTTGGAACGCGTCAGCTTCATCAGTTCCGCAGCCCAACGTCCTAGAGTGATCTTTGGTCCGTTCGGTATTTGGGGGTTGATGGAATGGCGCGGCGTCGCGGGTTCCTTGCAGAGATTCAGCATCAGCAGCGGTTGGCCCAGCAGCGGGAGAGCGCGGCCCAGCGTGCTGCAGCGGCCGCGCAGGTCCGGGTGGAGCGGGCGCGGGCTGCGGCTGCTCGGGCGGCTGCAGCTGCGGAGCGTGCATCTGAGGCCGAGCGCAAGCGGCTCGCGAAGGAGGCCCTAGCGGCTCACGTCGAGGCCATGCAGGCTGAGGTCGAGAGGCTCAACGCGGGCCTGGCCGGCGAGTACGCGCAGATCGACGGGATCCTGGCCGCCACCCTGGAGTCGGACGACTGGGTTGACCTGCAGTCGCTCAAGAGGTCGGTGCAGCACCCGCCGTTCCCGCACCCCGAGCTGGAACGCCCGAACCCTGCCCCTGGACCCATCGAAGTTCCTCCGGCACCGATCCGGCGTGAACCCCAGCCTCCATCGGGGCTGTTCGGGCGGAAGAAGAAGCTCGAGACTGCCAAGCAGCAGGCTCAGGCCGAGTACCAGCAGGCCATGCAGGACTGGATGGCGTACCGTGACTCGATCCCCGCACAGGAAGCCGCGCTCAAGGCCACACACGCCGCCTTCGAGCAGAAGAGGCTCAAGCAGCTCAAGGCTGAGACCTCCCGCTATGAGGCGGACTGCAGGGAACGTGAGAACGAGGTCGCCGAACACAACGCCTCCATCGACGATCTCGAGGCCGGTCTCGGCTACGGGGCAGCTGACGCGGTGGAGGAATACGTCGGCATCGTCCTGGCGAACTCGCTCTACCCGGACCACTTCCCGGTCCAGCACGAGGCCCAGTTCGACCCCGCCACGGCCGAGCTGATGCTCACGGTCGCCGTGCCGGCACCAAACCGCGTCCGGACGGTGAAGGCCTACAGGTACGTGAAGGCCAGCGACGAGATCACCGAGGCCCAGCTGTCCAAGACGGAAGCAGGAAACCGGTACGCCTCCGCGCTGCACCAGGTCGCGATCAGGTCCCTGCACGAGATCTTCGAGTCCGACCGTCAGGGGATCATCCAAGCGATCTCCCTGCAGGTCGGCCCCCAGACCAAGGACCCCGCGACAGGACGCAGCACCTTCATTCCGCTCGTCGCCGTGACCTCGCCCCGGGAGACGTTTCTGGAATTCGACCTCTCTGGCGTGGTCCCTTCCGCCACGCTGCAGCACCTCGGGGCGGCTGTGTCGAAGAGCCCCGCGACGCTTGTCGCGGTGGATCCCGCCGGCGTGCGCAGATCGTGAGTACGGGCAGGCTGCGGTTCAACCCCGCTCCCGGGTGGCCTCCCGCCCGTGCGGGCTGGACGCCCCCTGCGGGGTGGAAGCCGCCCAGCTCCTGGCCAGCACCGCCCCCGGGCTGGCAGCTCTGGGTCCCAGAGGGAGAGGCCGCCGAGGGCGCAACCGCCGAGGCTCCCTCTGCCACGCCTGATCCGAAGCCCGGGCCTGAGCCCGTTCTGGAAGCACCACAGGCTGCCAAGCCCACCGCTCCTGAGGACGGGCAGCCGCTGGCGAGACTTGAAGCGCTCGAGGTCGAGAACGCCAGGCTCCGCCGGCTGCTCGAGGATGCTGTGGTGGGGGCTGGAGGGGTCCTCCAGCTCGATGACCAGAAGTTGCTTCAAGAGGTCGGCATCTACCGCTATCACCACCCCCTCGAGAATGCCGCGGCGTACCTCCAACGACTCCAAGACGTCGAATCCCGCACCGCAGCGCTGATCCGCGACGGCCACGCAATCGAGACGTCGAATATGTTCACCTTCGACAACTCCTTGGCCAAGGGTCGGAAGATGTCCGCCGACCTGGCCAAGCTGATGCTCCGTGCCTACAACGCCGAATCCGACAACAGCATCCGCACATTGAAGGCCGGCAACGTCCTGACTGCCAAGCGAAGGATCGAGGCCTCTCGCACCGCGATCGCCCGCCTGGGAGCGATGATGCAGATGCGCATCAGCGACGCCTACCACTCCCTCCGCATCGAGGAGATCGAGCTCACGGCCGACTGGCTGATGATGAAGCAGGAGGAGAAGGAGCGGGAGCGGGAAGAACGAGCTCGGCTCCGTGAGGAAAGACGCGTAGAGAGGGAGCTCGCCGAGGAACGGGCCCGACTCGACAAGGAACGCGCGCTGCTCCTGCAGACCCTCGAGACCCTCAACGCCGCCGGGACCACCAACCCAGATCTCATCCAGCGGCTCGCCGACATCGACAAGGCGATCGCCGATAACGACTACCGTGCGGCCAACATCCGCGCGGGCTATGTCTACGTGATCTCCAACCGGGGGGCCTTCGGCATGGGAGTGGTGAAGATCGGTCTGACCCGCCGGCTTGACCCCACCGATCGCGTCAGTGAGCTCAGCGGAGCCTCCGTCCCGTTCCGCTTCGACATCCACACCATCTACTTCTCCGAAGACGCCGTCACCCTCGAAGCCGAACTCCACCGCCACTTCGCAGACCGCGCACTCAACCAGGCCAACCTCAGGAAGGAGTTCTTCTTTGCCACACCCGCCGAGGTACGTGACGTCCTGACGAGCAAGGTCGGCAATCTCCTCGAATTCACCGAAGAGGCAGAGGCAACCGAGTACTTTCAATCCCTTGGCTCGTGGCCCACCGAGCGTCATGGCCTAGACGTGCCACTACAGACCGATGACGGCCGCCTCTCGTTCGAAAGATCACACGACTAGTTCCCGCGCGCACGGACACACCGTGCCGTGCTCTCAGCAGTAGGCGACGTAGCCCGCCTCGCGTTCGGCTCGCCGTCTCTCCCGTCCACTCCCCAGACTGTGTCCGCCAAACCGGGAACGGTCCAGAGCGCGACGTAGGCTGCTGACCGTGAGCTACCCGATTGGCGAGCCGCACGACGCGGGGATGATGGCGACAGGCGACGGGCACCGGGTCTACTGGGAGGCCTACGGCAGCCCCGACGGCAAACCCGCGCTCGTGCTCCACGGCGGCCCGGGCTCGGGCGCCAGCCCGTGGTGGCGGCAGTTCTTCGACCCTTCCCGCTACCGGGTGGTGATGTTCGACCAACGGGGATGCGGCCGCAGCACGCCCAATGCCCGCGACGACCTCGCGGCCCTCGAGAACAACACGACGGCGCATCTCATCGCGGACATCGAGGCCCTGCGGGACCTCTTCGGAATCGACAGATGGCTCCTGTTCGGCGCCTCCTGGGGATCCACCCTCGGGCTCAGCTACGCCGTCCAGCACCCCGACCGCGTCTCCGAGCTGGTGCTCTGGGCGCTCGTGACGACCCGTGCCAGAGAGGTCCACTGGCTCACCCACGTCATGGGCGAGATCTACCCGAGGGAGTTCGACGAACTCCTCAGCGTGATCCCGCCTGAGTCTCGCAGCGGCAACATCCCGATGGCCCTGAGCGTCCTGCTGCGCTCCCCTGACGCAGGAGTGCGCGATCGGGCCGCTCGGGCGTGGTGCGCCTGGGAGGACCGCATCGCGACCCTGTCGGGTCCGGTCGTTCCGAGCCAGCAATGGCAGGAGCCCTCCGCACGCCTTGGCTTCGCTCGGCTTGTGACCCACTACTTCGGCCATCACGCATTCCAGGCCGACGACGCCATCACCGCAAACCTCGACCGCATCAGAGGCATCCCCGCGTACTTCCTGCGCGGGCGGCTCGACATCGCCTCGCCCCTGCGGCCGGCCTACGAGATCGCGCAACACCTGCCCCAGGCCACGCTGGAGATCGTCGAGGCCGATGCCCACGGAGCGGGAGACGACACGCTTGAGCGTCTGGTGAGGGTGCTCGACACGCTCTCGAATGCAACGACCCCCTGAACCCAAGCCCCCCAGCCGCCCACCCGCCGTCGTGCGTCAGCCCCCGAAGGCGAGCATCGCGGCGAGGCTCGCCATGAGCACGGCGACGAACCCATCGAGGAAGCGCCACGCGGCGGGCCGGGCGAAGAACCCGCTCAGGGACCGCGCGCCGTACCCGAGGAGCGGGAACCACAGCGCGCTCGCCGTCACGGCACCGAACCCGAAGGCCCAGCGCCCGTCGCCCTGGGCATTCGCGAGCGAGCCGAGCAGCACGAGCGTGTCGAGGTACACGTGCGGGTTGAGCCACGTGAGCGCGAGGACGGTGGCGACGGCGGCCCACATCGTCCCGTTGCCGCGCCCCTCGGCCGCGCGCAGCGAGCCGGGCCGGAGGGCGCGCTTGGCCGCGAAGAACCCGTAGGTCACGAGGAACGCCACGCCGACCCACCGCACCACCTGAAGCAGCATGGGCGCGCTCTGCACCGCCGCGCCGATCCCCGCGACACCCGAGAAGATGAGCACCGCGTCGCTGGCCGCGCACACGAGCACCACGGGCAGGATCCACTCGCGCTTGATGCCCTGCCGGAGCACATAGGCGTTCTGGGCCCCGATCGCAATGATGAGGCCGAGGCTCGCGCCGAGGCCGGCGAGGTAGGAGAGGATCATCCCTCGACGGTACGGACCTCGGATATGAAGATCAACTCACGATTTCTGAATCTACATTAGCATATCTTCATGGACTTGGAGCAGCTGCGGGCGCTGGCCGCCGTCGTGGACCAGGAGACGTTCGAGGCGGCGGCCGACGCCCTGCGCATCACGCCGTCCGCCGTGAGCCAGCGGATCAAGGCACTCGAGCGCTCGGTGGGCAGCGTGCTCGTGCGTCGCCTCAAGCCGGTGGTGCCGACCCCGGCGGGGGAGCGGCTCCTGCGCTCCGCCCGCCAGCTGCTCCTGCTCGCCGACGAGGCGCTCCTCGCCCTCCGCTCGGACCAGGCGCACGACGCCGCCGGGCCGGGTTCCGGGGGCGGCCTCGCCGAGCGGCTGCGCGTCCCCATCGTGGCCAACGCCGACTCGATCGCCACGTGGCTCCCGCCCGCGATCCGCGAGGTCGCGCTGGGAGGGCGGATCGCCGTCGAACTCCTCCGCGACGACGAGCACGCGACCGCGGACCTCCTCCGCTCCGGCGACGCCGTCGGGGCCGTGACCGCGGACCCGCGGCCCGTGCAGGGATGCAGCGTGCGGCCGCTGGGAACGATGGTGTACCGCGCCAAGGCGTCCGCGGCGTTCGTCCAGCGGTGGTTCCCCGGCGGGGCGACCGCCGAGGCGCTCGCGATGGCGCCCGTCATGCAGTACGACCGCAAGGACTCCCATCAGCTCGCGCTCCTCGCCCGGGTGGCGCCCGAGGCGACGCCACCGCAGCACTTCATCCCGGACTCGGTCCAGTACGTCGAGGCCGTGCAGGCCGGGCTCGGGTGGGGCATGGTGCCGGACCAGCAGGACCCGGACGGGCTGCTGGTCGAGCTGGACCCGGCGTGGAGCGAGGACCTCGGGCTCTACTGGCAGTCCTGGACGCTCGACTCGCCGGGCCTCGACGAGGTGAGTGCCGCCGTCGTGCGCGCGGCGCGGGTGCTGAGGTAGTCACGCGAAGGGCAGCACGAGCTTGGCGTAGCGCTCCTTCATGGTCTCGAGCGTCGCGTCGTTGTGGCCGTCCCAGATCTCCTGGTTGAAGATCTCCACTTCGATGAGCCCGGTGTAGCCGGCCTCCCGCACCCACGTGGTGATGGTCGGGAAGTCGATCACGCCATCGCCCATCATGCCCCGGGAGAGCAGGGCATCCGCGGCGATCGGCAGGTTGAAGTCGCACACCTGGTAGGAGGCCAGACGCCCCACACGGCCGGCCCGCGCGATCTGCTCGCGCAGCTGCGGGTCCCACCACACGTGGAACGTGTCCACGGCGACGCCGACGTCGGACGGCGCGAACGGCTCCGCAAGGTCCAGCGCCTGCCCGAGCGTGGAGACGAGCGCCCGGTCCGCGGCATACATGGGGTGCAGCGGCTCGAGGACGAGCCGGACGCCGTGCTCGTGCGCGAACGGCGCGAGCTCCGCGAGCCGGTCCGCGATCCGCTGGCGCGCCGCAACAACGTCCTTCGACCCGCCCGTGAGCCCACCCACCACGAGGTAGAGGTCCCGCGTGCCCAGCGCCGCCGCTTCGCGTACTGCGGCGCGGTTGTCGGCGAGGGCGGCGGCCTGCCCCTCGGCGTCGGCCGCCGTCAGGAAGCCGCCGCGGCACAGCGAGGAGACCTCGAGCCCGGCGGCCCGGATCATCGCGGCGGCCTCGGCGACGCCTGCCTCGTGGACGCGGTCCCGCCACGGCCCGATCGCGCCGATGCCGGCCCGGACGCAGCCGTCCACGGCCTCGCGCAGCGTCCACTTCTTGGTGGTGGCGGTGTTGAGCGAGAGCCGCTCGGCGCCGGGGGCTACCCCGCCCCCGCCCACGCCGCCCCTGGTCACTGGGGGACTCCGTTCGCGTCGAGGAAGGCGGTCATGCGCCGCGCGGCGAGGTCGGGATCGAGCAGGAGCCCCGCAGCGTCGGCAAGCTCGAACACCCTCACCAGATGCGGCACGCTGCGCCCGGACTGCAGCCCGCCCACCATCTGGAACCCCGCCTGATGCCCGTTGAGCCAGGCCAAGAACGCGATCCCGGTCTTGTAGTAGAACGTCGGCGCGCTGAAGATGTGCAGCCCGAGCTCGCGGGTCGAGTCGAGGATGTTCCTGGCGGCGGCGGGGTCGCCGGAGTCGTACGCCTGCACGGCCGCGGACGCCGCGGGGTAGATCGCCGCGAAGATCCCCAGCAGCGCGTCGGAGTGCTGCGAGCCGTCGCCGTCGATGAGCTCGGGGTAGTTGAAGTCGTCGCCGGTGTAGAGCCGGACGCCGTCGGGCAGCGCCGCGCGCAGCGCCTTCTCGTGCTCGGCGTCCAAGAGCGAGACCTTGACCCCGTCCACCTTGGCGGCCAGCCCGCGCACGAGTTCGAGGAACGTCTCGGTGGCCTCCGCAACGCTGTCCGAGCCCCAGTAGCCGGCGAGGGCCGGATCGAACATCGGGCCGAGCCAGTGCAGGATCACCGGTTCGCGCGCCTCCTCGATCAGCGAGCGGTAGACGCGCAGGTAGTCCGAGGGCCCGGCAGCGGCCTTCGCGAGGGCCCGTGACGCCATGAGGATCACCTTCGGCCCCGCCTCCTCGACGACGGCGAGCTGCTCCCGGTACGCCTCCAGGGCGCGTTCGACGCCGGCCGGTCCGGCAGGAACCTCCGTGACGTCGAGCTGGTCGGTGCCGACCCCGCACGCCACAAGGTCGCGCACCGAGAGCCCGGCCACCGCCGGAACGGTGCCCGCCGCGGCAACGGCCGCGGCCTCCGCCCCGACACGCCGGATGAGCTCCCGCGTCGCGGCCCAGTCCAGGCCCATCCCGCGCTGCGCGGTGTCCATGGCGTCCGCGACGCCGAGCCCGTAGGACCACAGCTCGTGCCGGAATGCGAGCGTGGCCTCCCAGTCGATCTCCGCCGGCGCCCCGGGAGTGTTGTTCCCGGTGGCCGCCGGGATCACGTGCGCCGCCGCGTACACCTTCCGTGCGGCAAACGGCGCCTCGGGGCGGGCCCACGCCCGAGCCGGGGCGAGCTCGTGGAGGCGAGTGCCGCCGTCGTGCGTGGGAAGCACGACGGCGGGCGCACGCCCCGGCGGCTCCGTCACCTGCGCGCGCCGCGCGGCCTGCGCGGGCGCGCTCACAGCTCGATCTCCGGGACGTCCACGGTGCGGCGCTCGTCGTTGGAGCGCAGGCCGAGCTCGGCGAGCTGCACACCGCGCGCGGCGGAGAGCAGGCCGTAGCGGTGCTCGCGCCCGGCGAGGACGTCGCGCAGGAACTCCTCCCACTGCAGCCTGAAGCCGTTGTCGAGGTCGCCGTTCGCGGGGACGTCGAGCCACTGCTCGCGGAACGGCTCGGTGACGGGCAGGTCCGGGTTCCACACGGGCTTGGGGGTGTGGGCGCGCTGCTGGGCGACGCACTTGCGCAGGCCCGCGACCGCGGAGCCGTGCGTGCCGTCCACCTGGAACTCGACGAGCTCGTCGCGGTACACGCGCACGACCCACGAGGAGTTGATCTGGCCCACTACCGGGTCCCCGCCGGGGGTCTCGAGCTCGAAGATGCCGTACGCGGCGTCGTCGGCGGTGGCCTCGTACTCGTGGCCCTGTTCGTCCCAGCGCGCCGGGATGTGGGTGGCGGTGAGGGCGTTGACGCTCTTGACCCTGCCGATGATCCCCTCGAGGACGTAGTTCCAGTGGCAGAACATGTCCGTGGTCATGCCGCCGCCGTCCTGCTTGCGGTAGTTCCACGACGGGCGCTGCGCGGCCTGCACGTCCCCCTCGAAGACCCAGTAGCCGAACTCGCCGCGGATCGAGAGGATGCGGCCGAAGAAGCCCTCGTCGACGAGGCGGCGCAGCTTCACGAGGCCGGGGAGGTACAGCTTGTCATGCACCACGCCCGCGGTCACCCCGGCCTCCCTGCCGATCCGCGCGAGCTCCACGGCCTCCTCGAGCGTCTCCGCGGTGGGCTTCTCGGTGAAGACGTGCTTGCCGGCGCGCATCGCCTTGCGCAGCGTCTCGGCGCGCAGGCTCGTCATGGAGGCGTCGAAGACGATGTCCACGTTCGGGTCGTCGATGAGGGCGTCGAGGTCCGTGGACCATTCGGCGACCTTGTGCTCCTCGGCGATCTCGCGCAGCTTCGCCTCGTTGCGGCCCACGAGGATCGGCTCCACCTGGATGCGGGTGCCGTCCGCGAGGAGGATGCCGCCGGCATCGCGGATCGGGAGGATGGAGCGCAGCAGGTGCTGGCGGTAGCCCATTCGGCCGGTGATGCCGTTCATGGCGATCCGCAGGGTCTTCGGCTCGGGGTTCGCGGTCAAGGCCGCCTCCTTCGGTGGTCATTCAAAGGTTGATGGAAAGCGCATTCCGACATCCACTATGGCGCGCGCCACGCCGATTGGCAAGCGCATTCCAATCATCGTGCTGGGATGCCATAATCGGCTGTAGTCCACCACTGGGAGGTTCCATGGCCGCCGTGAGGCTCAGCGACGTCGCACGACAGGCGGGAGTCTCGCCGGCCACGGCGTCCCGCGTGCTCAACGGCTCCGCCCGCACACCCGCCGCGGAGATCGCCGAACGGGTGCGCGAGGTTGCCGCCGCCCTCGGCTACATCCCCAACGCCCAGGCGCAGTCGCTCGCCCGCTCGAGCTCGGGCCTGATAGGGCTCGTGGTCCATGACATCGCCGACCCCTACTTCTCCTCGATCGCCCGCGGCGTCCAGACCGCGGCGCGCGAGGCGGGCAAGACCCTCCTGCTCATCAGCACCGAGACCCCGGCGGAGGAGCGCGTCGCCGTCGAGGCCCTGGCCTCCCGGCGCGCCGACGCGATCGTCATCGCGGGCTCCCGCTCCTGCCATCCCGAGCACGGCGACGACAACGACGCCCTCGCGCACGCGGCCGCGCGCTACGAGGGGAACGGGGGCACGCTCGTCATGATCGGCTCGCCGCTGATTCCGCAGACGCACGACGGCGAGGGCGCACCCGCCGCGCCCGGTTCGCCCGACGCAGCGGGAGCCTCGGAGACGATGCTGCTCGCGATCCCCAACGGGCCGCTCGCCGCAGACCTCGCCCGTGCGCTGGTCGGGGCCGGCTGGTCGCGGTTCGCCGTGGTGGCGGGCCCGGGTGGCCTCCAGACCTCGGACCTCCGGCTCGAAGGATTCCAGCGCGGCCTGCGTGACGCGGGCGTCGCGGAGGCCACGGTGCTGCGCGCGGCGTTCAACCGCGGCGGCGGCTTCGGGGCGGGGGAGGAGCTTGAGGCGCTCATCCGGCAGAAGGCCGATCCGCTATGCGTCTTCGCCGTCAACGACCGCATGGCCATGGGTGCCGTCGCGGGCCTGCGAGCACGGGGACTGGGTGTGCCCGCGGATTACGGCATCGCGGGCTTCGACGACATCGACACGCTCGCAGACTTCGTTCCCGAGCTCACCACGGTGCACCTCGACCTCGAACAGATCGGGCACGACGCCGCGTCGGCGGCACTGGGCGCCGGAACCGATGGCGCGGACCTCCTGCCGGCCGAGGGACGGGTGGTGCTGCGGGCGAGCACAGCCCGCTGAGCGCGGGCGTCGGGTCCCTTATTCGAACTGGCTACCGGAACTCGCCGGCCGCGAACACGAGCGCAAGCGCCGCATTGACGGCGGCTGCGCGTCGCCGCTTCGGGTCGAGGGCCGCGACCGCGGCCATGGTGAGGGCGTGGACCGCGTCGACGGCACCGCCGAGCCGGTGCATCCCCGCGCCAGCCCGGGCGGTCACGAGTGCCTGGGTCAGATGCCGCGCGCCGAGGATCCTCACCACTGTGCGTGCCCGGGCATCGGGCACGCTCCCGAGGAGCAGCCGTTCGACTGCCCCGGGCGCGAGGAGCTCGGTGGCGCCGTAGGCCGCACGGACGAGCTCGAGCGGGCTCACCGCGTGCCGTTCCGGACGAGGGCAGTGGCCGCAACCACGGCCCCCGCGAGGAGCACACCCGCACCGGCTACCACGCGGTGGTGCTGGGAGGCGTAGAGCTGGGCGCTGCGTGGGGAGGCCTTATCGTCGAAGATTCCCCGGGTTCCGAAGTCCCGAGCGCGGTCGGCGGGCTCCCACAGGTTGGCAGGCTGATCGGGATCGCGGGGGTCCGGGGTCTGCTGGGCCGAGAAGCCCGTCTTGGCCAGATAGCGGTCGAGTACACCGGGCATGACCGCGTTCGCGATGAGCGTCGCCGCCGTGCTCCCGCCGACCCAGTACTCCCGGCGCCCGGGGTGCGCCGCCGCGTGGACGACGGCGCGGGCCGCCACCTCGGGCTGGTAGATCGGCGGCACGGGCTGGGCCTGACGCGGCAGCCTCGAGAGAACCCACGAGAACTGCGGGGTGTTCACGGCGGGCATCTGGACCATCGTGGTCCGGATGCCGCTCTTCTCATGCAGGAGCTCGGTGCGGAGCGCCTCGTTGAAGCCCTGGATCGCGTGCTTGGCCCCGCAGTACGCCGTCTGGAGCGGGATGCCACGGTAGGCGAGGGCAGAGCCGACCTGCACGATCGTGCCCCGGTTGCGGGACCGCATGCGCCGGAGGGCGGACATCGTCCCATAGACGAACCCGAGGTAGCTGACCTCGGTGACGCGCTTGAACTCCTCCGGGGTGATGTCCTCGAAGCGCGAGAACACCGAGGTGAAGGCGACATTGACCCAGACGTCGATGGGGCCGAGCTCCCGTTCCACCCGCTCCGCCGCGGCCTCGACGGCGTCGGCGTCCGCGACGTCGACCGGGACGGCGAGGGCCTGTCCGCCTGCCGCCTCGACCTCCGCGGCGGCCCCAGCGAGGCCATCCTCGCCCCGCGCGAGGAGGGCGACGGCGTCCCCCTCCCGCCCGAAGCCGATGGCCGACGCTCGGCCGATTCCTCCGCTCGCCCCGGTGACGACGACGACCCGACGTGCTGTTCCCATGTGGACTGCTCCTTGGCTCTCGCAGGGACTGATGGCTTTCGGCAGCAAGGGTTTCGTACCCGCGACGCCGCGCGTGAAACACCGCCGTCAGGCCGCGCATTGGACTGGGCGATGCGATCGCCGATCCATTGCGCCGACGGGACGGCCGCCCTAGCCTGCAGGGATGATGTCCCGCGACGCAGAGGATTTCCCGCCGTACGTCCTGCGCGAGTACGCCGTGCTCGCCGATGGACGGCGCGGGGCCCTTCTGGGACCCCGTGGGGACATCGTGTGGATGTGCGCGCCCGCATGGCACGACGACGCGGTCTTCTCGTCCCTCCTGGGAGGACCGGGCTGTTTCGCCGTGACGCCCGCCGATCCCAGGTTCGTGTGGGGCGGCCAGTATGAGGACGGAACACTCATCTGGGTCAGCCGGTGGATCACGGGCAGCGGCACCATCGAGTGCCGGGAGGCGCTGGCCCACCCCGGCGATCCGCACCGGGCCGTCCTCCTGCGAAGGGTCAGGGCGGTCGACGGGCCGGCGGAGGTGCGTGTCGTCGTCGACGTCCGGGCGGGCTTCGGACGCCACCGCATGACGAGCCTCCACGAGGACGACGGCGGGCGCTGGACGGCGCGCAGCGGCCCCGTGAGGATCAGGCTCACCGGCGCACGCGACCCCGAGACGGCAGGCGGTGCGCTCGAGTTCAACCTCCGGCTTCCGGAGGGCCACCACCACGACCTTGTCCTCGAAGTCTCCGATATCGGGCTCCCCGACCCCGTCCAGCCTGACGAGGCCTGGCTCGCGACCGAGCATGCCTGGGACCGCGACGTTCCGCGGTTCGCGGACACGATCGCGCCCGACGACGCGCGGCAGTCCTACGCCGTCCTCCGCGGGCTCACCGGTGCCGGGGGTGCCATGGTTGCCGCCGCGACGATGGGCCTGCCGGAGCGGGCGGAGCAGAACCGGAACTACGACTACCGCTACGCGTGGATACGGGACCAGTGCTTCGCGGGCCTCGCCGTGGCCTCATGCGGCGAGTTCCCGCTCTTGGACGACGCGGTCGGCTTCGTCGCGGCGAGGCTCCTCGACGACGGGCCGAAGATGCGTCCCGCCTACACGGTCGACGGCGGGCGGGTCCCCGACGAGCACGACGTCGGCCTGCCGGGGTATCCGGGAGGATCGGGTACCGCGGGCAACTGGGTCAACGGGCAGTTCCAGCTCGACGCGTTCGGCGAGGCCCTCCTGCTGTTCGCCGCCGCGGCCGAGCACGACCGGCTCGACCTCGAGCACTGGAGGGCTGCGGAGATCGCGGTCGAGGCCATTGCCGAGCGGCACGGCGAGCCTGACGCGGGCATCTGGGAACTCCCGCCGGAGCACTGGGCGCACTCGCGGCTCATCTGCGCCGCCGGGCTGCGGTCCCTCGGCCGCTACGCTCCGGCCCACCAAGGGGCCGCCTGGACCTCACGCGCCGATCAGCTCATCGCGGACGTGGCCAAGGACTGCCTCCACCCGAGCGGGCGATGGCAGCGCTCCCCGGACGACGAGAGGGTCGACGCGGCGCTCCTGCGGCCCGTGCTGCGCGGCGCGCTCACTCCGCAGGATCCCCGCTCAGTGGCCACGCTCGCCGCGATCCGCGGGGACCTTGCACGGGACGGGTATCTCTACCGCTTCCGGCAGGACGAGCGGCCCCTCGGCCGATCCGAGGGCGCTTTCCTCCTGTGCGGGTTCGATCTGGCCATGACGCTCCACGAGAGCGGTGACGCCGTCGAGGCCGCCCGCTGGTTCGAGCGCAACCGCGCGGCCTGCGGGAGTCCGGGGATGTTCACCGAGGAGTACGACGTCGAGCAGCGGCAGCTGCGCGGGAACTTCCCGCAGGCCTTCGTCCACGCCGCGATGATCGAGACCGCACGCCGGTTGGCCGGCGAGCCCGGCCGAGGGGTGTACTGACAGGGACTCCCAGAGCCCGAGCGCCCGCCGTAGGCTCGACGACGCAGTGCACGACACACCACCCAAGGAGAAACCCTTTTGCTGACTGTCAACGCCTACGCAGCCTCGTCCTCCGATGCTCCCCTGGAGCCGGTGACCATCACCCGGCGTGATCTGGGCCCGAAGGACGTGCTGATCGAGATCAAGTACTCCGGGATCTGCCATTCCGACATCCACACCGTCCGCGGGGAGTGGGGCCCGATCAAGCACCCGCTCGTCGTCGGGCACGAGATCGCGGGGATCGTCGCCGAGGTCGGCGCGGACGTGAGCCGGCACGCCGTCGGCGACCGGGTCGGCGTCGGCTGCATGGTCAACTCCTGCCGCGAGTGCGAGAACTGCCTCGCCGGCGAGGAGCAGTACTGCCTCAACGGCAACACCGGGACCTACGGCAGTGTCGATGCGGACGGCACCATCACCCAGGGCGGCTACTCGACGCACGTGGTCGTGGACGAGGACTTCGTGCTCCACATCCCCGAGGCTCTCGACCTCGCAACAGCGGCGCCGCTCCTGTGCGCCGGGATCACGACCTACTCGCCGCTGCGCCACTGGGAGGCCGGTCCCGGGAAGAAGGTTGCCGTGGTCGGCGTCGGCGGACTGGGCCACATGGCGGTCAAGCTCGCCCACGCGATGGGCGCGGAGGTCACCGCGCTCTCCCGGAGCCTGTCGAAGAAGGACGACGCCCTGCGCCTCGGCGCGGACCACTACTTCGCGACCGGCGACCCGGAGACGTTCGAGAAGCTCAAGAGCAGCTTCGACCTGATCGTCAACACCGTCTCGGCCCCGATCGACCTCGGCGCCCATCTGGGGCTCCTGCGCCGCAACGGCACGATGGTGAACGTGGGCGCCCCGGCAGAGCCTTTGCCCCTCAGGGTGTTCACGCTGTTCAGCAACCGGCGCTCGTTCGCCGGTTCGGGGATCGGCGGCATCCGCGAGACTCAGGAGATGCTCGACTTCTGCGCCGAGCACGGGGTCAGCCCCGACACCGAGCTCATCGATGCCTCCTACATCAACGAGGCGTGGAAGCGGGTCCTCTCCTCGGACGTGCGGTACCGGTTCGTCATCGACGCGGCCACGTTCGCGTAGGCCGTGAGCCGGATCCTGATCACCGGCTCTGCGGACGGACTGGGCCGGGCCGCCGGCGAGGCGCTGCTCTCTGCGGGACACGACGTCGTGCTGCATGCGAGGAACTCGGGGCGGGCGGCGAGCCTGGCGCTCCTCGTCGATCGCGGTGCGCACGTCGTCGTGGCGGACCTCGGAGAGCGCGACGACGTGCTGGGGCTGGCGGCCCAGCTGGCCGAGGGCGCCCCGCTCGACGCGGTGATCCACAACGCGGGGGTGTGGAGCGGGAGGGCCGTGATGCCGGTGAACGTCGTCGCCCCCTACCTGCTCACGGCCCTGCTGCCGGCACCGCGTCGCCTCGTCTACCTCAGCAGCGGCTCGCATTTCGGCGGGCACCCTTCGCTCGCTGGGGTCGACTGGCGCGGCACGAGGGCTGGGTCGTACTCGGACAGCAAGCTCTTCCTGACTGCGCTCGCGGCCGCGGTGGCGCGCCTGCGTCCGGCGGTGCTGAGCAACGCCGTCGACCCCGGGTGGGTGCCCACGAAGATGGGCGGCCCCCACGCCCCGGACGACCTGGAGCTCGGCCACCGCACCCAGGAGTGGCTCGCGACGAGCGACGACCCGGAAGCGCAGACCACCGGCGGGTACTGGTACCACCAGAGCAGGCGCGATCCTCATCCCGCGGTCCACGACGAGGCCTTCCAGGAGCAGCTGCTGCAGGCCTTGGCCGAGGAAACGGGGATCGCGCTCGCCGATGCGGGATGACACGGAGACTCCGCGTCTAGGCTGGACCGAGCACTACGAGCGAAGGGATTCCCATGTCTTACACCGCCGCAGATGACCGTTACGACCGGATGGAGTACCGCTTCACGGGCAGGAGCGGGCTCAAGCTCCCCGCGCTGTCCTTGGGCCTCTGGCAGAACTTCGGAACCGACCGGTCAGAGGTGACCCAGCGCGCCATCCTGCAGCGGGCGTTCGACCGCGGCGTGACCCATTTCGACCTCGCCAACAACTACGGCCCCCCGTATGGCCGGGCCGAGGAGAACATGGGCCGCTACCTGCGCGAGGACTTCGCGGCGTACCGCGACGAGCTCATCATCTCGACCAAGGCCGGCTGGGACATGTGGCCCGGTCCGTACGGCCAGGGTGGCGGGTCGCGGAAATATGTGCTCGCGAGCCTCGACCAGTCGCTCAGGCGGCTCGGCCTCGACTACGTGGACATCTTCTACAGCCACCGTTTCGATCCGGATACTCCGGTCGAGGAGACGATGATGGCCCTCGACACGGCCGTCCGCTCGGGGCGTGCGCTGTACGTGGGGATCTCGTCCTACTCCGCGGCGAAGACGCGCGAGGCGGCCGAGATCGCCCGCGACCTCGGGACGCCGCTGCTCATCCACCAGCCGTCCTACTCGATGCTCAACCGGTGGATCGAGGCAGACCTGCTCGACGAACTCGATGCGCAGGGGATGGGGTGCATCGTCTTCACGGCGCTCGCGCAGGGCGTGCTGACGGACCGCTACCTCAACGGGATCCCGGAGGACTCGCGGGCGGCGCGGTCCGGATCCACAATCAAGTCCGACCACCTCGACGAGCGCACCCTCGCGCACGTTCGGCGGCTCAACGAGATCGCTGAGGCGCGCGGGCAGAAGCTCGCCCAGCTCGCCCTCCAGTGGGCGCTCCGCGATCCTCGCGTCACGTCCGCGGTCATCGGAGCCTCCTCGGTCGAGCAGCTCGACACGAACCTCGACGCGCTCGCGGGCCCGCCTCTCACCGCGGAGGAGCTCAACCTCATCGACCGCGACGCCGTCGAGGCGGGGGTCAACCTCTGGGCGAAGCAGACGGAGGAGTAGGAGGGCGGCTGGCCTGACCTTCTCGTCAGTGCGTGCTCAGGAGACGCTCTCGGCCGGCGCGGGCGACGGGTCACGCGAACCGCCCTCCGTGGCCGAGCGCCGCCCGAGGCGGGATGGCCACCAGAGGGCTCCTGCGACGTCGTAGGCGAGCGCCGGAACAAGCAGGGACCGCACCACCACGGTGTCCAGCAGCACACCGAACGCGACGATGAACGCGATCTGGGCGAGGAACAGGATCGGGATGACGCCGAGAGCTGCGAACGTCGCGGCGAGCACCACGCCAGCGGACGTGATGACGCCGCCGGTCAGGGCGAGCCCGCGCAGGATCCCCGGCCGGGTCCCGTGCGCGAGGGACTCCTCCCGCACACGCGTCATGAGGAAGATGTTGTAGTCCACCCCGAGGGCCACCAGGAACACGAACCCGAACAGCGGCACCGCCGCGTCCGCGCCGGGGAACCCGAACAGATGGTTGAACACGAACGCCGAAACCCCGAGCGCTGCGGCATAGGACACTACGACGCTGCCCACGAGCAGCAATGGCGCGACGATCGAGCGCAGGAGCAGGAGCAGGACCACGAGGATCACTCCGAGCACGAGCGGGATGATCCTGAGCAGGTCGGCCTGAGCGGTGTCGTTCGTGTCGAGCGCGATCGCGGTGACCCCGCCCACAAGGGCCTCCGGATCCGCGGAGTCGAGCGTCGTCCGGAGGGTGCGGACTACGCCTTGCGCCTCGGCCGAGTCAGGCTGGTGAGCGAGTACGCCGTTGATGAGCACCATCCCGTCGCGCACGGCGGCGCTCCCAGCCTGGGCGGCCGACCTGCCAGGGACGGGGCTCCCCGCAGTGGAGGGTTGGGCCGGCGCCCCTGTGTACACCGCGGCGGAGCTGATGCCGGGTGTGTTCCGGACCATCTGCAGGACGGCGTCGGCGCGGTCCTGACGCGCGATGACGACCACGGGGCTGCCCGAGCCGGCGTCGAAGTGTCGAGCGAGCACCTCTTGGCCGGCAGTGGAGTCCGTCGCCGTGAGTACGAGCTGCGTCTGCTCGACCCCGTTGGCCTTGAGCTGCGGCAGCCCGGCCACCCCGAGTGCGAGAAGGATGAGCGCCGCGGCCCACGTGGCCCGCGGGCGCCGCGCTACGAGGGACCCGACGCGGAGCCACAGCCCGCGTACGCCCTCGAGACCGGCCGGGGTGCCGGACCTGGAGCCGGCCCCAGCGCCAGCCAGTCCCCGCACCCCGGCCGGAGCCTTGGCATGCCTCGCTGGCGAGCCCCCGCCGTCGAACGCGGGCCGGAGCGGCCAGAATGCGGCCCGGCCGAACAGCACGAGCAGGGCCGGCAGGAACGTGAGTGCCGAGAGGAGCGAGAACGCAATGCCCATGGCGGCGATCGGCCCGAGGCTCCGGTTCGAGTTCAGGTCGGAGAACAGCAGGCACAGCAGGGCCAGGATCACGGTCGCACCCGAGGCGAGGATCGGCTCGAACGCGGCCCGCCACGCACGGCGCATCGCCGCCCACCGCGACTCCACGGCGTGTAGGGCCTCGCGATAGCGGGCCACAAGCAGCAGCGCGTAGTCGGTCGCGGCGCCGATCACGAGGATCGACAGGATGCCTTGGCTCTGGCCGTTGAGTGTGATCCATCCGGCCCGCGCGAGCCAGTAGATCGCGAGGACCGCACCGCACAGGGCCGCGACCGCGGAGAAGAGGACGAGGAATGGCAGCACGATCGATCGGTACACGAGGGCGAGGATCACGAAGACGGCGCCGACGGCCACGAGGAGCAGGATCCCGTCGATGCCTCCGAACGCGGATACGAGGTCGGCCGTGAGCGCGGCCGGTCCGGTGACCCACGCGCGCATACCGGCCTGGAGGTCGCGGGTGGCACCGCGCAGCCCCGCGACCACGGTCCGCACGTGCTCGGTGTCCGCGATGGGCACGACGAACTGGGCGGCGCGCCCGTCCCGGGACGGGATCGGCCCGATCACGGCCGACGCAGCGCCAGCCGCAGGTGGGGCGACGCCCTCCACGGAACCGAGGCTGGCTGCGAGGGGGGCAAGGGCAGCCAGGTCGGTCCGGGAGAGCGCGCCGTCATTCTCGACGACGACGAGCGCGGGGATCGCATTCGATGCCGTGAACTTCTCCTGCCAGGCCCTCACCTCCGTTGACTCGGCCTTCGCGGGGAGGAAGGTGGCCTGATCGTTGCTCGAGACGGAGGAGAGCCTGCCGAAGGTGGGCCCGCCCACGCCGCTGAGCACGAACCACACGGCCACGAGCGCGATCGGGAAGAGCCAGCGGAGGTTCCGGCGGAGAGCCGTCACGGGAGGTCCTTTCGAAGGTAGGCGGCCTGCGCGTACGGCGCCCCGGTTTCCGCCGCGGCGGTGATCCGCGAGGCCATGCCGCGGAAGATGACGCCGTGGAACGGGAGCACGGCGAGCCAGTAGAGCCGCCCGGCGAGCCCGTGCGGGACGAAGACCGCGCGCTGGGCATAGGCGCTTCCCTCAGGGCGCGGCTCGACGCTCATCTCGAGCCAGGCCCGCCCGGGCACACGCATTTCGGCGCGCAGGCGGAGGAGCCGCCCCGGCTCGAGGGCCTCAACGCGCCACCAGTCGAGGGCCTCACCGAGCTGCAGGCGGTGCGGATTGCGGCGTCCTCGCCTCAGGCCGACCCCGCCTGCGAGCTTGTCAATCCAGCCGCGCACGGCCCATGCGAGTGGGAACGAGTACCAGCCGTTCTCGCCGCCGATCCCCTCGACGACGTCCCAGAGCTGGCTGGGACGGGCCGTGGACGTCTCGGTCCGCAGGTCAGTGAAGACAGTGCCGCCGGACCAATCGGGGTCACTCGGCAACGGATCGCTCGGTGCGTCGAGTGGGGACGAGCTGGCCCACGTCGTCTCGACCTCGCCGCGCGCAATCTTCCCGAGCGCGAGCTCGACGGCTCGCCGGTAGCCGGTGAGTCCGCCCGCGGGTCGCGGTACGAGCTCGTCGATATCGTGCTCGCGCACCACGCAGTCGTTCTGCAGCGACTCGACGAGCGGCACCGCCAGGGAGCGGGGGATCGGCGTGACGAGGTTGACCCACTGGGCCGCGAGCCACGGCGTGAGCACCGGGAGCGCGATGATGAGCGGCGCCCGCAGGCCCGCGGCCCGTGCATAGCCGCGCATCATGTCCGCATAGGTGAGGACGTCCGGGCCACCGATGTCGAACGCACGGCTCACATGCTGCGGGAGATCAGCGGCGGCCTCGAGGTAGTGCAGGGCATCGCGCACAGCGATTGGCTGGACCCGGTTGAGCACCCAGCGTGGCGCCGGCATGACGGGAAGGATATCGGTCAGGTGCCGGACCATCTCGAAGCTTGCCGACCCCGAGCCGATCACGAGGCCTGCCTGGAGGATAGCCGTCGGAACCCCCGACTGCCCGAGAATGCGCCCTACCTCCGCGCGGGAGCCGAGGTGGCGGCTGAGACCGCTGCCCGGGTTGAGCCCGCTGAGGTAGACGATGCGCCGCACGCCGGCGTCGTGGGCCGCATGCCCAAGCGTCTCGGCGCACGCGCGCTCGCGGGCGGGGAAGTCCTCCCCGGCGTGCGCCCCCATCGAATGCACAAGGTAGTAGACGACGTCGGCGCCCTGGCACAATGCGGCGGCGGCAGCAGTGTCGTCGAGGCTGCCAGTGACAACCTCGACGTCTTCCCCCCACGGCACGTCCCGGAGCTTGGAGGAGTCCCGAGTCAGGACCCGTACGCGGTTCCCGGCGGCTAGGAGGCGGGGCACGAGGCGTCCGCCGATGTAGCCCGTGGCCCCCGTGACAGCGATGAGGCCGCTCACGCGGGTGCCTCCCTCGGGGTCTTGCGAGCCGGGACCCGCCGGCCCGGCCGGAACCGGAACGCCGCCCCCGCTCCAAGCACAATGACGGCGGCGACGGCCGCGGCGGTCCCCACCGTGGGCATCGCGAGGGGCCCGCCCCAGCGGGCGACTGCGATCCAGACGAGACCCCACGCGATGGCGGCCAGAGGTGCCCAGCGCCGTGTGCGCGCGATGGCGACTCCGAGGCCCGCGACGACGGCGAGCACGATGATGCCGGCGGCCTCTGACGGAAGACCCGCCGGGAGCCCCGGGGCGGGGTCCCCAGGCCGCAGCCCGAGGACGAATCCAATCAGGGCCGCGGCGTTCGCGACGGTCGCGACGCAGATCCAGCCGAGGTAGAGGCCGAAAGTGCCGTCTGAGAGGAACTGCTCAGCGCGTGACCCCGCCGGCGTGCCGAGGTGCAGGGCGAACAGGCGGCACAGGACCGCCAACAGCACGAGCATCACGGCGAACGTGGCCGGTAGTGAGATGGCGGGGGAGGGGATCTGCGCAGCCCACAGCCACGCCGCGTTGAGCAGCATGGACGCCGCCGCCCACGGCCGGACCGTGCGCTGACGCCTGCTCGCGCGGCCCGCAGGGAGGAACTGCCAGACTGCGTAGCCCAGAAGGCCGGCGTAGACCACGCTCCAGATCGAGAAAGCCTGGGTGGCGGGCGAAACGGGCGTCGCACTGCTCGAGAGATACCCGCCGGCGGCGTCCTGCACGGGGGTGCCGCCGAACGCACCGCTGCCCAGAGCCGCGAAGGCAAGCGCCGCGACTGCAGAGACTGCCGTGAGTACCGCTGGCGCGAGCGCCGATCGGGGGGATCCTCCGGGCTGGATCGCGGACTGTTCCATTGCTGACTCCCGTGGCTGAATCTCGGCACCGACTCTGGTGGGCCTTTACTTTCGGACTATTCTCGAAGATCATATTTCTCGATTGACGAGATATCAAGCAATCGAGATGTCTGCAGGAGGCCATCATGCACACCGCGATGAGAACCGGACAAGCCACCCTCGGCCGTGACGTCGAAGCCGGGCTGGACAGCCCCGGACCGAGGTGGGAGGACGTAGGCGCCGCCACCGAGCGCGCCCTCACCGCTTGGCTCGAGGAATCCCGTTGTACCGCCGCGACCCCGCGTCTGGGCCTGCTGTGGGAGCGCATCGCTGCCGGGATCGAGGGAGGGAAACGCCTCCGTCCCCAGCTCGCCTTCCACGCGTACGCCGCCTTCGGCGGGCGGGACGCGGACGCCTGTGCGACCCTCGCGGCGGCGATCGAGCTGCTGCACGCGGCCCTCCTTGTCCACGATGACGTCATCGACAGGGACTTCGTGCGGCGCGGCCGTCCCAACATCGCAGGCCTCTACCGCGATGACGCGCTTGCCCGCGGGCTCTCGCAGGAGGAGGCCCGGCACCTGGGCGTGTCCGTGGCGGTGATTGCGGGCGATCTCCTCCTCGCCGGGGCGTTCCGCCTCGCCGACCTCGCCTCCGCAGACCCCAAGGTTCGCGTGCGGCTCAGCGACGTGATGCACGCCGCCGTCACGGATGCCGCCGCTGGCGAGCTCGACGACGTCCTCATGGCCCACGATCCGGAGCAGACCCTCGACGACGTGCTCGAGATGGAGCAGCTCAAGACGGCGGCCTACTCGTTCGCAGCACCGATGCGGCTCGGTGCGATCCTTGCAGGCGCCCCCGAGACGAGCGCCGAGGACGTGGCCCGGGTGGGCATGCTCGTCGGTGCGGCCTACCAGGTGATCGACGACGTCCTGGGCACGTTCGGAGACGAGGCCCAGACCGGGAAGCCCGTGACCTCGGACCTGCGCGAGGGCAAGCTCACGGTCCTGACCGCTTACGCGCGCAGCCATCCGGAGGTGGCCCGTCACCTTGCCCCGAGCTCGGGGATCGCCGTCGACCCCAACGCTGTGCTGGACCCCGACGCCCCTGGTGACCAGGACGGCGTCGGGCACGTCCGCGACATCCTCCACGGGATGGGGGCGGACACCCACGCGCTGACCCTTGCGCACTCGATGGTCACGGAGGCGCTTGACGAGGCGCGGCGCTGCGACCTCCCTCCCACGCTGCGGTCCGAGCTCACCCGGATCTGCAACCATGTCCTCCACCGGGAGCGCTGACGTGGCACCGCACCGCATCGCATCTGCGCCGGACGGGGCGACGCCGCTGAGGCGGTACTCGGACACCGCCGAGGCGGGCTCGGCCGTGGTGATCCGCCGCTACTCGACCTCGTTCGGCCTCGCCTGCCGCCTCCTCGGGCCATCCGTGCGGAAGGACATCGAGAATGTCTACGCGCTCGTGCGGATTGCGGACGAGGCGGTGGACGGCGCTGCCGCGGAGGCAGGCCTCTCCACCGATGCGGTCCTCGGCCAGCTCGACCGGCTCGAGGACGAGACGCGGATTGCCCTCGGGCTCGGATACAGCACGAATCCGGTAGTGCACGCGTTTGCGCGGACGGCGCGCCGGTCTGGAATCGGCGAGGACCTCATCGCACCGTTCTTCGCATCCATGCGGCGCGACTGCGACCCGCACGGCCACTCCGACGCCTCGCTCGGCGACTACATCTACGGCTCAGCCGAGGTGGTCGGGCTCATGTGCCTGCGCGTCTTCCTCGCCGGGCTGAGCGTGCTGCCCGCCGAGCTCGCGCGCTTCGAGCGCTCGGCCCGCAGCCTCGGGGCCGCATTCCAGAAAGTCAACTTCCTGCGGGACCTCGGCCAGGACGGCGAAGAGCTCGGGCGCAGGTACTTTCCCGGCGTCGACCCCCGGCGTCTCACTGAGGCGCAGAAGCACGCACTGCTCACCGACCTCCGCGCAGACCTCGATGCGGCCCTCCCGGGCCTCCGGCGACTTCCGGGGACGTCCCGCCGCGCCGTGGCCCTCGCGCACAGCCTGTTCTCCGAGCTCGCAGACCGCATCGAGGCGTGCCCCGCGGACGTCCTCGTGCGCACCCGCGTCCGAGTACCCACGGTCGTCAAGCTGCGGCTGGCCGCCGCGGCCCTTGCCGGCATCGGTCCGGCCTTCGAGCCCGACCCCGCGGGGTCGGCCCAGCGCGCCGAGGGGAGGGCCGCGTGACTCGGCGCTATGCCACCGGCCGCGCGGCCGGACCGTCGCGGCCCCTCCCGGGCAGGCCCCGGCGACCCTTGGCGGTGACGGTGATCGGTGGCGGCATCTCCGGGCTCGCTGCAGCCGGCCTGCTCGCCCGGGAGGGCCACGCCGTCCAGCTCCTTGAGCAGAATGACACGCTGGGCGGCAGGGCGGGTCGGTGGGAGGCCGGCGGCTTCCGGTTCGACACCGGGCCGTCGTGGTACCTCATGCCAGAGGTGATCGACCACTGGTTCCGCCTCATGGGATCCAGCGCCGCCGCGGAGCTCCGGCTCACGCGACTCGACCCCGGCTACCGGGTGTTCTTCGAAGGCTCCGCGCAGCCGGTGGACGTCCCCGCGGGGCGGGACGGCGCCGTCGGCCTCTTCGACTCGCTCAGCCCGGGTTCGGGCGAATCGCTTGCCCGCTACCTTGACGAGGCTGAGGATGCCTACGGGGTGGCTCTTGAACGGTTCCTCTACGACGACTTCTCGTCCCTGCGGGGCCTTGCTCACCCGAAGGTGCTCCGGCGTGCGCCGCAGCTTGCCGCGATGCTAGCCCAGTCGCTGCACGGGCGCGTCTCGCGCCGGTTCTCGGATGTGCGTGAGCAGCAGATCCTCGGCTACCCGGCTGTGTTCCTCGGCACGACCCCGTTCCACGCCCCCGCCCTGTACCAGCTCATGAGCCATCTGGACCTTACCCAAGGGGTCCTCTATCCACAGGGCGGGTTCGCCGCGCTCGTGGATGCCATGGAGCGGCTCGCTCGCGAGGCGGGCGTCCACATCCTCACGGGTGCCCGCGCCACGGGGATCGTCACGGGCCTGGCGCCCGGAGGTCCCCGGGTCGAGGGTGTCGCGTGGACCGACGCACAAGGCCGAGTGCACCGCACGGGCGCGTCCGTCGTGGTCGGCGCCGCCGATCTCCACCACCTCGAGACCGAGCTCCTGCCCGAGGAGCTCAGGACTCACCCAGAGGCCGCCTGGAACCGCCGCGACCCGGGGCCGGGGGCGGTGCTCGCGTGCCTCGGCGTGCGGGGGCGGCTCCCGCAGCTGGCTCACCACAGCCTGTTCTTCACCCGCGACTGGCGCGACAACTTCGACCGAATCCGGCGGGGTACTGCCCCGGCCGAGGCCACGTCGGTCTATGTCTCCCGGACGAGCGCGACCGATCAGGCAGTCGCCCCGCCGGGCGACGAGAGCCTCTTTGTGCTCGTTCCCTCCGCGGCCGTCCCAGAGTGGGGACGGGGTGGAGTGGACGGCGCCGGTGCTCCCGAAGTCGAGGCGGTCGCCGACGCCGCGGTGCGCCAGATGGCGACGTGGGCTGGCATTCCGGACCTCGCTGATCGCGTCGTGGTCCGCCGCACGTTCGGACCCGCAGACTTCGTCCACGACGTGAACGCGTGGCGCGGGGGAGCGCTTGGGCTCGCGCACACCCTCGCCCAATCAGCGTTCCTGCGCCCGGGCAACGCGAGCCGCACGGTGGATGGTCTCCTCTACGCGGGGGCCTCGGTGCGGCCGGGGATCGGGGTTCCGATGTGCCTCATCAGCGCTGAGCTCGTGCTCAAGCGGATCCGCGGGGTGCATGGTCCCGGGCCGGTGGGGCCGCCCGTAGTCCCGCTGCGCGGTGAGGCGCTCTTGGGAGAGGGCACCTCCCCGGAACGGAACGGGTCGCGTGAGTCTGGCGCCGCGGCCTCCGAAGCGCCGGTCTCCGGGGCCACGCCTCCCCGGGCGGCCGCCGCCCGAGCGGGCGCGGGAGCGGGGTCTCGATGGCCTACCTGACACTCCTGATTGCGGCCGCCGCGGGCACTGCGGTGCTCGACGCCCGCCTTCACCTCGCCTTCTGGCGTGATCCGCGCGCCGCGGCCGTCACGGTTGCCGCAGGCACAGTCTTCTTCCTCGCGTGGGACCTCGCCGCCATCGCCGCGGGCGTCTTCCGGCACGGGAGCTCGCCGCTTATGACCGGTGTCATGCTCGGCCCCGAGCTTCCCCTCGAGGAGCCGGTGTTCCTCGCCTTCTTCTCCTACACGGCAGTGGTGCTGTACGCCGCGGCCGGGCGGGTCGTCGCGGCAGTGGCGCGCCGCACGGATGCTGGGGGGAACCGGTGACCTACGCCTTCATCGACCTCGGCTTCCTCGTGGTCGCAGGAGTCGCCGTGGCCCTGCTGGGACGCTCCGCAGGCAGCGCACGACGCCGCTCCCGCACCCAGGCAGTCCCGCCCGCGACCGCCGCCGTGCGCCCAGCAGACGCACGACGACGGCCCGGCAGGTGGGTGCCCGCGCTCATCGCGGGCGCGGGGCTCGTTGCGCTCACGGCGGTCTTCGACAACGTCATGATCTCGGCGGGGCTCTTCGGATACGCGCCCGAGAAGCTCCTGGGCCCGGCCGTGGGCTTGGCCCCCGTCGAGGACTTCGCGTACCCGCTCGCCGCGGCCGTGCTCCTGCCGGCGCTGTGGCGTCGTCTCACCCGTGAAGCGTCGGGGCACAACGTCGACCGCGGCGCGTCGACCCCTGCAACGCCGGCCTCCTCGACATCAGCGCCCACTGCACAAGGCTCCGCGGCGCTCCCCTCCACGACAACAGAGTCCAAGGAGAGCCGATGACCGCGTCGACGCGCCCTATCGGCGTCGCCCCCAGGCCGCGCCTTGCACGTGCCCTTCTGATCTCGTCCCGACCACTCTCGTGGGTCAATACGGCCTACCCGTTCGCTGCGGCTTACCTCCTCGCCGGAGGGGTAGTCGACTGGCGCCTCGCGCTCGGCACCGTGTTCTTCCTCGTGCCGTACAACCTCGCGATGTACGGCACCAATGACGTCTTCGACTACGCCTCCGACCTCCTCAACCCCCGCAAGGGCGGCGTCGAGGGTGCGGTGCTGCCGCCCGCGCTGCACCGGCCGGCCCTGTGGTGGGCATGGGGAGGGTGCGTCCCGTTCGTCGTGGCGCTCACGGCTGGTGGGGCGCCCGCGAGCTGGGCCGTCCTCGCTGTGTCCCTGTTCGCCGTTGCGGCCTACAGCGTCCCCGTGCTGCGCTTCAAAGAGCGCCCCGTCGTCGATTCGATGACGTCCAGCACCCACTTCGTCTCGCCCGCGGCGTACGGGCTCGCGCTCGCGGGAGGTGGCCTGACTCCCGCGGCCGCGGCCGTCCTCTGCTCCTTCTTCCTCTGGGGGATGGCGAGCCACGCCTTCGGGGCGGTGCAGGACATCGGCCCCGACCGCGAGGCTGGGATCGGTTCGGTTGCGACGATGCTGGGTGCCCGCACGACGGTCCGGCTCGCGGTGGTGGGATACCTGGCCGCGGGAATCCTGCTGCTCGCGCTCGTACCCGGTGCCCATGGCCCCGAGCGGTTCGCTGGCCTTCTGGCGCTGCCCTACGCTGCGAGTGCGGGGGTGTTCTGGTCCGTCACGGACAGCACCGCGGAGCGCACCCGGGCGGGCTGGCGGCGCTTCCTCTGGCTCAACTACCTCACGGGCTTCCTCGTGACCCTCCTGCTCATCTCCGTCTGGATGCATCTATGACTCCTGTTGAAAGCACCGCGGCCACCGCCGCCGTTGTCTGGTTCCGTGACGACCTGCGGGTCCGCGACAACCCGGCCCTGCGCGCCGCACTCGCCCATGGGCCCACCGTGGCCGTTTACGTCCTCGACGAGGAGTCCCCGGGCATCCGCCCGCTCGGCGGGGCCGCACGATGGTGGCTCCACTACGCGCTGAAGGACCTCGCGGTTTCGCTCGAGCACCTCGGTGTCCCGCTCGTGCTCCGGCGTGGCACGGCGGCCGCCATCGTGCCCGACGTCGCTGCCCAGTGCCGAGCTGGGTACGTGGCGTGGAACCGCCGCTATGGCGGCCCCGAGCGGCGGGCGGACACCGCGGTGAAGTCGCTTGTGCGCCGCTCGGGAAGGGAGGCGGAGAGCTTCCAAGCCTCTCTCCTGCACGAGCCCTGGGACGTCCTGACCCAGCAGGGCGGCAGCTACAAGGTCTTCACGCCCTTCTGGCGGGAGGTCTCGGGGCGGGACCATCGTCACCCGCTGCCTGAGCCCGAGCGCCAGCGCACCCTCCCCGAGCGCGTCCCGATCAGCAACGACCTCGAGGAATGGGAGCTCCTCCCGCGGGACCCCGACTGGTCAGGACCGCTCGCGGAAGCATGGACGCCGGGGGAGCAGCCGGGGCACGCGCTGCTGGGTGAGTTCGTTGGCCCGGACCGTGCCGACACAGCCCTGGCCGAGTACCCCGAGACCCGCGACCATCCGGCGCGGCCCGGGACGAGCCGTCTCTCGCCCTACCTCCGCTGGGGCCACCTGAGCCCGTTCCAGGTGTGGCACGCGGTGGCGGATCGACGGCGTGCGGCCCCCGAGGGAAGTGCCGTGTTCGCCTCCGAGCTCGGCTGGCGCGAGTTCGCGTGGCACACGCTCTTCCACCACGCTGACCTCGCGTCGGTGAACCTCCGCAGCCAGTTCGATGCCTACCCGTGGTGGCTTCCGCGTGCATCGAATGGCGCAGCACAGCACGGTCCGCACGACGCCGCGCACGGCCGCGCGCCCGAGGGGACACCCGCCGTCGTGGGCGGGGAAGCCGACGCGCGCCGTCTGCTCGAGGCATGGCAGCGGGGTCGCACGGGGTTCCCACTCGTCGACGCCGGCCAGCGCGAGCTGTGGGCCACGGGCTGGATGCACAACAGGGTCCGGATGGTCTCGGCGAGCCTGCTCGTGAAGAACCTCGGCATCCACTGGCGCCTCGGCGAGCGATGGTTCTGGGACACACTGGTGGACGCGGATGCCGCGAGCAACCCGTTCAACTGGCAGTGGGTTGCCGGGTCCGGCGCGGACGCGGCGCCGTTCTTCCGCATCTTCAACCCGCGTGCGCAGGCGAAGAACTTCGACCCCGACGGCACGTACGCCCGGGACTGGATCCCCGAGCTCGGGACCGACGAGTACCCCCAGGAGTGCGTCGATCTCGCCGAGACCAGGGTCGCGGCCCTCGAGGCCTACCAGTCCCTCGCGCAGGTCGATGGAAGGAGGCGAGCCTAGAATGTCACCCGTGAACCATGAGCCTGACCGGCCTCCCGAGATCCCGCAGCCTCAGGAGGCCGAGTCGGAAGCTCCTGTGGGAGCTGCTGATTTCGTCTGGTCCAAGGACGCCCGCATCGACCACGAGCCGTTGGCCGAGCCGCGGGAGGGCCTGCGTTCCACCCCGGGCTTCGAGCTCCTGTTCCTCCTGC
Organism: Sinomonas sp. ASV486; assembly: GCF_030908215.1. Classification (GTDB taxonomy): domain Bacteria; phylum Actinomycetota; class Actinomycetes; order Actinomycetales; family Micrococcaceae; genus Sinomonas; species Sinomonas puerhi. Next base: position 87,311 of record NZ_JAVFJK010000009.1, read on the forward strand.
AGAAGTTCACGAACGAGGCAGACCGCTACGCCGAGACGGTGCGGCGCAAGCACGGTCTCGCCCGCAACGACATCCATGCGATCAACGCTGTGGTCGAGGCGGAGCGCGCTGGCACCACCACCACGCCCGGTGCCCTGCGCGAGAGGCTCGTCCTCAGCTCGGCCGCCATGACGTCGGTCATCGACCGCCTCGAGGCCTCGGGGCACCTCGAGCGGCGGCACTCTCTCGAGGATCGACGACAGGTCGAGCTGAGCACGACCCCGAGCGCCCGGGAGACCGGTCGGGAGATGTTCGACCCCATGGTCAAGCACATGCTGCCCGTCGTCGCCGAGTACACCACCGAGCAGCTCACGCTCGTGACCGGCATGATGAACCGGCTCACGCAGGCGATCGCGGAGGCCCGCGAGGAGCTCCAGCGTCTCTAGTCGCAGGGAACCTCCCCGCGCCCGGGGAGTCCCGTCTCAGGGACCCCCGGCCACATTCTCGAGATCGGGGCTCGGTGCTCGCACAGACCCGCCCTACAGCTCGAGGACCCGGTGGATACTGGGCAGCATGCGCGAACTCGTGGTTCTCGGCACGGCGTCCCAGGTGCCGACACGCGCGCGGAACCACAACGGGTACCTCCTCCTCTGGGATGGCGAGGGCCTCCTCTTCGACCCGGGCGAGGGCACGCAGCGGCAGATGCTCCACGCAGGCGTGTCCGCGACGCAGGTGACACGCATCTGCCTCACCCACGTCCACGGCGACCACTGCTACGGGCTGCCCGGCGTGCTCTCCCGCATGGTGCTCGACGGAGTCGAGCACCCCGTGCACCTGCATTACCCGGCGTCGGGGGAGGCCGTGGTCCGGGCGCTTGTCGCGGTGTCCTCCGGCGGTGTTGACCTGCGGCTCGTACCGCACGGGTCTGCCGGCGCGATTGCCCCGGGGCTCGAGATCCGGCCGCTCCGGCACCGCATCGAGACGTACGGCTACCGGCTCGCCGAGCCCGACGGCCGTACGCTCGTGCGCGAGCGGCTCGCTGCTGCGGGGATCGCAGGTCCAGACGTCGGTCGGCTCCAGCGCGACGGCCGTCTGGGCGGCGTACGGCTCGAAGACGTGAGCCGGCCGCGACGCGGGCAGCGCTTCGCCTTCGTCATGGACACGGCCCCGTGCGACGGCGCCGGGGAGCTCGCGGACGGTGCGGACCTCCTCGTCGCCGAGAGCACCTTCGCGGACGACGACGCCGCACTCGCCGAGCAGTACCTCCACCTCACGGCCGGGCAGGCGGGCGCCCTCGCCGGGGCTGCGGGCGTCCGGAACCTCGTGCTGACCCACTTCTCCTCGCGCTACCCCGAGGTGAGCGGGCTGGAAGACGAGGCACGACGGCGGGCGGCGGCCGCCGTCGTGCGTGCCGCCAACGATCTGGACCGGTTCGGGTTCCCGAGGCGGCGCCCCGATGGCTGAGCGGAGCGTCCCGGTGCTCCGGCACCGAGGCCAGAAGGGCGCGGAGGCTTTTTACAACGGACCCAGGAGAACCATGACACTCGCCGACACCGCGGAGCTCACCGTAGGCCAGCTCGCCGCTCGCAGCGGGCTGAGCGTCTCGGCGCTGCACTTCTACGAGCGCGAGGGGCTCATCCACAGCCGGCGCACCTCCGGCAACCAGCGACGCTATCCCCGCTCCGCGCTGCGGCGCGTGGCCGTCATCAAGGCCGCGCATCGGGCCGGGATCCCGCTGGCCACGGTGGCACAGGCGTTCGAGGCGCTGCCGCACGACGGCGTGCCGACCCTCGAGGATTGGGGCCGCCTTTCGACCGCCTGGCGCGAGGAGATCGAGGACCGGATCGCCCGGCTCGAGCACCTTCGCGACCGTCTCGACGGGTGCATCGGCTGCGGCTGCCTGTCACTCTCGAGCTGTGCCCTCGTCAACCCAGCGGACCGGCTCGCAGCCGAGGCGGTCGGCGCCCCGGCCCTAGAACCCTGAGCCTCGCCAGCCACGGTGTGATCATGGACACTTACCCTTGACCTCAACCATTGTTGAGGTTCTACCGTCGGAGTGTGGCCTCTCCCAAGCTCTCCCTGACTCCTTCTGAATCTGCCGTGTTCCGAGAGGCCTTCCGATCGCACCCGGCGGGCGTCGCGGTCGTGACCGCAGCCGGCCCGGAGGGGCCCGTCGGCCTCACTGCCTCCTCCGTCGCGTCCGTCTCGGTCGACCCCCCGGCGCTCGCGTTCTCGGTGTCCGGCGGCCGCTCTGCCGCGCAGCTCGTCGAGGCGGAGACCGTGGTGGTCCACCTCATGGACGCCGACCGGCTCGACCTGGTCCGCACCTTCGCGACCCCCGGAACGCCGCGGTTCACCGCGGACATGGACTGGGAGACGCTTCCCACCGGCGAGCCGTGGCTGCGCCAGGCGCCCTGGGCGCTGCGCTGCCGCATTGAGCACCGTGTACCCGTGGGCAGCTCGGTGCTCCTCACTGCGATCGTGCTCGACATCCGGATGCACGACGACGTTGGGGAGCCCCTCGTCTATCACGACCGTGCGTTCCACTCGCTCGGCGGCCACTCGCTGTTGCCGTAGACGGACCATGTGACCTGCTTGGATAGGACCGTGGCGGCTTTCTCGCCCGTTGCCGCTATCCTGCGGGCGCGTCCAGCGCCCCGAGGAGCCGCTTGACCGAGCCGCCCAGGTTCCAGTCGGTGGCGAGGAGTTCGAGCGCGCGGCGCGCATCGCCGTCGGGCGCCCTGAGTCTGGCACCCGCCTCGGCGAGACTCGGCAGCTCGAGGTCGCGGACCACGTTCACGACGGCGGGCGCAACCTCCAGGTATGCGGCCGCCGTCGCGAGCTTGGCGCGCATGGGTCCGGGAACATCGCTGCCCGGATCTGCGGCCGCCTCGAGGAGTCCCTCCAGAGTCCCATACCGCCCGAGCAGGGTCGCGGCGGATTTCTCGCCGATGCCGGCCACACCGGGCAGCCCGTCCGACGCGTCACCGCGCAGCGTCGCGTAGTCCGCGTACTGCTCGGGCAGCACGCGGTACTTGCCCACGACCACCGCGTCCGTCACCATCTCCAGATTCTTCATGCCCCGAGCGGTATAGATGACCCGAACATCCCGGGCATCGCTGACCATCTGGAATAGATCTCGGTCCCCGGTCACGATGTCGACGGGCGCCGCGGCGTGGCTCGCGTACGTCCCGATGACGTCGTCGGCCTCGTGACCCCGAGCGCCGACGATCGCGATCCCGGCGAGCCCGAGCACACGCCGGATGAGCGGCACTTGCGCCACGAGCCCCGGCGGGACGGTCTCGACGTCGGGCCCTCCCGCCACGTGGCGCTCCACCCGGTGCGCCTTGTAGGTCGGGATGAGCTCCACACGCCAGTGCGGGCGCCAGTCGTCGTCCCAGCAGGCCACGAGATGGGTGGGGCCGAACTCCCCCGTGAGCCGCGCGATCATGTCCAACAGCCCGCGCACCGCGTTGACAGGTGTCCCGTCCGCGCGGGTGATGGATTCGGGGACGCCGTAGAAGGCACGGAAGTACATTGACGCGGTGTCCAGCAGCATGAGGCGGTCCGGCATGGTCCATCCTGACACGGCCGCCGCGCATCAGGCTCCAGCGCGGCATCAGCTCAGGGTCCCGCACTGCCTCGGAGGCAGCGATCAGTCGGAGAGCCGCCGCCCGATCACGCTCTCCTTGAACCCCTCCAGGAGCTCTCGCGGCGCGGGAAAGACCTCGACGGCCCCGGCATCACGGAGCTCCGCCTCACTGTAGCCGCCGGACGCCAGCCCCACAGTCGGAATGTCCAGGGCGGCAGCGGCCTGGACGTCCCACACCGCGTCGCCCACGAACAGCACCTCGGACGCCTCGAGTCCGCCGGCCTCGAGGGCCGCGATGAGGATGTCGGGCGCCGGCTTGGACTCCTCCGCGTCCGCGGAGCTGGTCGCAGCATCGATGAGACCGTCGGCGCCGATCACCGAGCGCAGCACCTCGAGGTCCTGCTGCCGGGCCGAGGACGCCAGCACCACCGTGAGCTCCTGTGCCTTGCAGCGCTCGAGGAGTCCCCGCGCGCCGTCGAACGGGCGCAGATGCGGCCAGAACGTTGAGAACACTGCACCGTGCGTGTCCAGGATCTGGGTGTCCTGGGACGAGTCCCGGCCGGGGCCAAGGAGACGTTCGACGATCTTCTGCCCGCCCATCCCGACCAGCCTGTGGATCTCGTTCATCCGCACGTCGTGCCCCAAGCGGCGGAAGCCATACCACCACGCGAGCGTGTGGAAGTAGGTCGAGTCGACGAGCGTGCCGTCCACGTCGAACAAGACTCCCCGAAGCCGCGTCATCTACACCGCACCCGTTCACTGGTCATGGAACGCTGCTACCCCGGACACCACTGCCTCAATCCAAGTCCCGGCGCTTACCCGAACGTGAAGGAGTAGAGCTCGACGCCGGCACTCGCCGTGACCTCGATGGTCCCCTCGCGCTGGGCCTGGCTGTCGTAGAGGACGTAGGAGCGAGGTGTGCCGCCGACCCCGACGGTCCGTTCGCCGTCCGGACCCTTCAGCGTGAGCGTCCCCGTCCCGCTGGCCACCGCCTGGACCTGCCGCGCATGGAAATTCAGCCGCACGGCCGGCGAGGCCGCAGCGCCGGGAGAGGCGCCGCCGTCGTTCGCGGAACCAGCGGTGATCTTCTGTGAGTCGAGGGTCCACGCGCCGGAGAGGGCAAACGAGTCCGCGGGCTGGCTGGCAGGGAAGGAGAACGTGCCCGGCCCGGAGCGGTACTGCCCCGTGCCCGCGTAGTTCACCTGCTTCGCAATGCCCAGGAACGTCTCCGGGGTGGTGCTGCCGGCCGCCGGCGCGGTGTCCTTGCCCTCGACCGGAGCAGGCAGGGCCACGCCCGGATGCGCCGCGGACAGCAACTGCCGCACGAGGTTCTCGGTGTTCTGGTAGCCGCCTTCGCCCTGCTGGATGTGGCGGACGTTGCCGTCGGAGTCGATGAGGTATTGGGCCGGCCAGAAACGGTTCCGGTAGGCGGACCAGGTCGAGTACGCGTTGTCCATGGCCACGGGGTAGTCGATGCCGTGCTCCTTCACGCCGGCCTCGACGTTGCGCTGCTCGCGCTCGAACGCGTACTCCGGGGTGTGGACGCCGATCACCTCGAGCCCCGCCGCCTTGTAGGCGTCGTTGAGCTGGACGATGTGGGGGAGCGAGCGCTGGCAGTTGATGCACGAATAGGCCCAGAAGTCGATCAGCACCACCTTTCCGTGCAGCCCGGCGAGGGTTAGCGGATCGGAGCCGATCCACGCCGTCTCCCCGCGGATCGCGGGCGCTGGCCCGCAGTCCTGCAGCTCGGCGGAGCCTTGGGTGCAGTTCGCGAGGCCGCGGTTCTCATCGGTGGGCGCCCCGCCGAGGTCCAGGGGCGTGCCTGGTGCGGGACGGAGCTGGTCCTGGAAGGACGCGGTGTAGTCGGGGATGAGCCGCTGGACGGCGGCGGGGAGGTCGAGGGCGAGGCCCGCCGCGAGGGCGATCATGAGCGCGCCGGCCGTGATGCGGATGCCCCGCTGGCGGCGCCGGAACGACTTGAGCCGCTCGGCAAGCCCGCGGCCGGCGAGTGCGAAGAAGAGGAGTGGTACCGAGACGCCGATCGCGAAGGCGAGCGTGAGCCCGACCGTCTCCGGCCCGATCCGACCCGTCGCGCCCGAGACGGTGATCGCCGCGAGGACCGGCCCGGCGCACGGCACGAACACGGCACCCAGGGCGAGGCCCAGGCCGAAGCCGCCGCGGCGCGCGTCGACCTGCTTCTGCGGAATCCAGGAGAACGGCTTCTCGAGCCATTCTTCGACGCGGGGCACCATGAGCCCGAGCCCCACCGCCGCGAGCACCGCGATGCCTGTCCAGCGCAGCACGTCCTGGGGGAGCCCGAGGGTCGAGAGCAGCAGCGAGCCGAGGAGTGTGACCGCGCTGAAGCTCAGCACGAGCCCTGCGATCACCTGATAGGGCCGCCACCGCGACGCCGCCCGCCCCGGCTGTGCCGCCTGTGCGCCGAGGTCACCCCGTGGGACGCCGAGGTCACCCCGTGTGGCGCCGAGGTCACCCCGCGTGCGCTCGAGGTCACCCTGTGTGGCGCCGAGGTCACCCCGCGTGCGCTCGAGGTCACCCTGTGTGGCGCCGACGTCACCGCGTGTGGCACCGAGGTCACCCCGTGCGGCCACCGAAACCGGGGCGGACGACGGCGCCGCTCGGCGCGCGCTGTCGAGCCCGCCCGAGAAGAAGATCACCGGTAGAACCGGCAGGATGCAGGGCGAGATGCCCGTGATGAGACCGCCCAGCAGCCCGATGAGTATGACGTCCATGCCGAAGGTTCGCAGCCGGCGGGAAGCCCGGATTGGGGCGCCCAGAGGGCAACGCCCGGAACGAGGCACCTGCAGGGAGTCGCGCCCCGCCGTGCCTACAGCCACGGCAATCCGCACCAGCATCCTGCTCCGAAGAGCCCAATCCGCACCCATGTGCCGCTCCGAACAGGAGTCGTCCAATCCCCGCAGCGGCCGAGAGGGCTGGACGGCTGGTCGGCGGCCGCTCATCTCAAGGAAGTGCATCATGAGTTCACTCATTCGCATGGCACGGCCGGCCCTTCGGGTCTGGGCTGCTGTGCTTGCGGGGCTCGCCCTCGCCTTCGGCGGTGTGGCGGCGGCGGCCTTCGCCTCCGGATCCACCGTCCTGCCGGTCTCGAGCGCTAGGACACCGGCCTGGACCAACGGGCAGACCGTGACGGTCCAGTACGCCCAGAATTTCTTCTGCGACACGAGCGTCCCCGCCTCCGCGCCGTCCGGGTGTGAGGTGGGCACTGCCGCGAACACCGGACCGGTCGCCAACGCGGACCGCTCGGTCCTGTACGTGCTCGTGCCGCTCTTCGCGAACCCGAGTCCGGCGGCGATGTGCGCCGTCGCGAGCTGCCCCAACCACCCGCTCGACATCGACCTGTCCCGGATTGCCGGGGCCCTTGGCGCGTCTCCGGGAGCCGTGGCCTCGGTGCCGCTTCCAGCGCACAGCCACATCCTTGACGGCCCTGCCGGAGGCTGGTGGCAGATCAAGGTTGTCGCGGTGACCAACCAGGCGGCCTGGGCCCAGCTCGCGGCCGGCAAGTCGGAGACCACGATGAACGCATTGATCGCCACTCCGGGCAGCGGCGTGATTGGCCCAGTGCCCACCAACCTGTACCTGTTCTTCAACGTTGTGGGGAAGTGAGGAGGGTGGCCTCCCACAGCTTCCTCTCGGTAGCCCGGGTGCGCCGGCTGGCGCACCCGGGCCTCCGGGCGGGCGGCCCGCTGCCGACGACGATGGCGCTCGCCGCACTCGTCGCGGCAGTGGCGGGCCTGCTGCTGCCCTGGGTGACCGTATTCCACGGATTCGCGCCCTTGAACGGCATCGCGGCCGGTGGTGGCACCTACGCCGGGCTGGCCACGGCGTCCGCCCTCCTGCTCCTTGCCGCCCACCGCTACGCGTGGGCTCCGGGCCGCTGGATCGCACTGGGTGCTGCGTCGGCCGCGGTGGCAGGCTCTCTGTGGATCGCGCGGTCCGTGGCTGACTACGCTTCGGATCCGGGCCCTGCGGCGGCGCTGGCCTCGCCCGTCCCGGGGCCCGGCCCCTGGGTGCTCGCGGCGGGCGCGGCCCTCGTCGTGGTGGCAGTCTTCCTGCCGCTTCCACAGAACTCCCGCGGCGCGGGACTTGACCGCGCGGGACTCAACGGCGCGGGACTCGCCGGAAAAGGGAGAGCAGGCCTCGGCGCGAGGCTCGGACTCGGGGCGACGGCCTTCGTGGCCGGCTGGATCCATCTGCTCCTCGTGCCCGAGCACTGGGGAGAGTCTGCGCTGCTTGGCGCAGGCTTCCTCGGCGCAGCGATCCTGCAGCTCGCCCTCGCGATCTCGGTCGTGGAGCGCCCTGGCCATGCCGCGCACCTCACGCTCGTGGTGCTCAACGTCGCGCTCGTCGGCGTGTGGCTCTATGCGGTGTTCGTGGGGCTTCCGCTCGGAGACGCCCACGACCACGGTGGCGCGGCTGGGTGGTCGATCGGAGCGGGAGAGCCGATCGACACAGGCGCAGTCGTGACCAAGGTGGCCGAGATAGCCGGTGCAGTATGGGCCGGCGTGCTGATCAGCCGTCCCGTCCGGCGGCCGCATGGCGCGGGACAGCAAGTGCAACGCGCCCGCCACAGGTTTGGCGGCGCGGCAGGGCTTCGGATCGGAGCCGGATCACGGGGTGGGGCGGCCTAGCCGGTCCCGAGCTGCCTACCGATGAGGCACGTCCCACACGGCGTCGCCGACGAACAAGGCCTCCGAGGCTTCCAGGCCCGTGGCCTTGAGCGCCACCACGAGGATGTCCGGTGCGGGCTTGGGCTCCTCCGCGTCCGCGGAGCTCGTGGCGGTGTCCACGAACGCGTCGGCATCGATGACCGAGCGCAGCGCGCTCAGGTCCTGTTCCCGTGCCCAAGAGGCCAGGACCACGCTGAGGCCCGCGTCCTCGTACCGCGCGAGAAGGTCGCGCGCGCCGTCGAACGGCCGCAGGTGCGGCCAGAACGTCTAGAACACCGCGGCGTGGGTGTCGAGGATCTCGCTGTCCTGGGCCGTGTCCCGCTCCGCACCTAGCAGGTGCTCGACGATCTTCTGCCCACCCATTCCGACACGCCGGCGGATCTCGTTCATCCGCACGTCGTGTCCGAAGCGGCGGAACGCGTACCACCACGCGAGGGTATGGAAGTACGTGGAGTCGACGAGCGTCCCATCCACGTCGAAAAGGATTCCGCGCAATGGTGACACGGGCTGCCTTCCGGTCTCGGGTGCGCCCAGCCTAAGTCAGCCTCCCAGGTCCGGCTAGCCTGAGGGGATGGGGTGGCACATTGGAACGTCGGGCTGGAGCTACGACCACTGGGCGGATGCCCCGTACCCGCCGGGAACGCGTCCGGGGGACCGCCTCGGGATCTACACGAGCCGCTTCTCCACGGTGGAGCTCAACGCGAGCTTCTACCGGTGGCCGCGCACGACGGCGTTCGCGAGCTGGCGTCGTCGGCTCCCCGAGGGCTTCCTCATGTCGGTCAAGGCCCCCCGCGGGCTCACCCACGCCAAGCGGCTCTACGCCCCGGAGGCCTGGTCGGAGCGCATTGCGGAGTCGTGGCACGAGCTCGGTCCGCGCCGCGGCGTGCTCCTCGTCCAGCTCTCGCCGAACCACGCCCGCGACGACGCCCGCCTCGACTGGTTCCTCGGCGCCCTGCCGCAATGGATCCAGGTTGCCGTCGAGCTCCGCCACCCGACCTGGCACGACGCGGCGGTCTTCGACATCCTCCGGCGCCACGGCGCGGCCTACTGCATCATGAGCGGCGCCAACCTCCCGTGCATCCTGGAGGCGACCGCCCAGACCGTCTACGTCCGCCTGCACGGGCCAGACCACGACAACCTGTACGGCGGCTCCTACTCGGACGCGGACCTCGGCTGGTGGGCCGAGCGCATCCGCGAATGGGATCGGTCCGGCCACGAGGTCTACGTCTACTTCAACAATGACGGCGAAGGCAACGCCGTGCGCAACGCCCTCACGCTGCGTGGGATGTTGGGCTGAGGTTTCGACTCCGCTCAACCATCGGGTTTGGACTGCGCCCGACAACCATCCAATCCGTCCCCGCGACTGCTCCGAAGAACCGGTGCAAGCCACCCGTGAAACAAGGAGTGAAGCCATGAAGATCATCCAGCGCACGTCGGCCGTCGTGGGCCTCGCGGCCCTCAGCGCCCTCGGCCTCGCCGCGTGTGGCGGGTCGACGTCGGCAGCCGGCCCCGCGTCGTCGTCCGCGCCCTCCAGCAGCTCGGCGAAGGCCGCGAGCCCGTCGGCGATGTCCACGAAGGACCCGGCAGCGAACCTCGTCGGCGCCGGCTGCGCCGACTACGCCAAGGCCGTCCCGACCGGACCCGGCTCGGTTCAGGGGATGAGCACGGATCCCGTGGCGGTCGCGGCGTCCAACAATCCGCTCCTCAAGACGCTCGTCTCGGCGGTCTCCGGCAAGCTCAACCCGAAGGTCAACCTCGTGGACACGCTCAACTCGAGCCAGTTCACGGTGTTTGCCCCGGTGGACAGCGCGTTCGCGAAGATCGATCCGGCGACCATCGAGTCCCTCAAGACCGATGACAAGACGCTGTCCACGATTCTCACGTACCACGTGGTTCCGGGCCAGATCGAGCCTGCCTCGATTGCCGGGACGCACAAGACGGTCGAGGGCCAGGACGTCACCGTCACCGGCTCCGGCAACAGCCTCAAGGTCAACGGCGCCAACGTGATCTGCGGCGGTGTCCAGACGGCGAACGCGACCGTCTACCTCGTGGACACGGTGCTGATGCCCCCGGCCAAGTAGGCGGGCGCGCAGCGCACTAGAGCGCACGACGGCGGGCCGGGCGCTGGGGCCCCGGCCCGCCGTCGTGTATCCCCCAGGTCAAACAGGTCACAGTGGCGGAGGACAGTGAGCAGCCGTGAGACAGTGGTCTACATGCCCGACTACGACGGCGGGGCGACCCCTGCCCCGGACCTCGACGAGCTCATGGACCGCATTGCGAGCGGTGACCAGGAGGCGTTCGGGCATCTCTACGACGTGCTCGCGCCACTGGTTCATGGCCTCGTCCTGCGGGTGCTCCGGGATCCGGCCCAGTCCGAGGAGGTCACCCAGGAGGTGTTCCTCGAGGTGTGGCAGCAGGCCAAGAGGTTCGACGCGGACCGGGGCCGCGCACGGGCCTGGATCACCGTCATGGCGCACCGCCGGGCGGTGGACAGAGTCCGCGCAGCCCAAGCCTCTACGGACCGCGACCTCCGCGAGGGGATCAAGGACTACCAGGAGAGCTACAACGACGTTGAGCACCGCGTCGAGGTTGCCCTCGAGAGCGAGCGGGTCAACAAGGCCCTCGAGTCCCTCACCGAGGTTCAGAAGCAGGCCATCCGCCTTGCCTACTACGGCGGCTACACCTACGGGGAAGTCGCCACCGCCCTGGGGCTTCCCCTGGGCACCGTGAAGACCAGAATCCGCGACGGGATGATCCGCCTCAGAGACGTGTTGGGAGTGAGCCATGGATGATCAGCTGCACCTGCTGACCGGTGCCTACGCCCTCAACGCGCTCGACGACGAGGAGCGGCGCCGCTTCGAGCGCACCCTCACGTTCGGCGACCCCGTTGCCGAGGAGGCCCGCGAGCTGGCGGAGACGGCTGCGCTCCTCGCTGCTGACGCGTCTCCGGTAGCCCCGCCTCCGGACCTCAAGGCCCGGCTCATGGCCCAGATCGCCGTGACCCCTCAGCTCGAGATCGCCGACGCGGGGTCACGTCCGAGCGATGCGGGGTCACGTCCCGGGGATGCGGGGTCACCTCTCAAGGAAACCGAGCCCCAACCCGAAGCGACGGTTGCAGACCTCGGCGCGCGCCGCCGTCGTGCGCAAGGCGGCGGTGCCGTGTTCACGGCCCCCGCCAGGTGGCTCGCGGCGGCCGCTGCGGTGCTTCTGGTTGCCGCGGGCGCGGCCGGCGTGTGGGGCTTCCGGGCCCAGCAGCAGCGCGACGACGCCGTGCGGCAGCTCGCAGCCGCCGCAGATGCGCCAGGCAGCGTCATGAACCGGATCCTCAGCGCGCCCGATGCGACGATCCAGGAGGCCAGCGTTCCCGGAGGCGGAACGGTGGTGATCGCGCATTCGCACCGGGAATCGGTGGCCGGGGTCGTGACCATCGGCATGCCGGTTCCGGCGGCTGGTCACGTCTACGAGCTCTGGCTCGGCGACGCGTCCGGGACCATGAAGCCTGCGGGCCTCGTGGCCGGCGAGGGCACCACCTGGAACGAGCTTGCGGGTGGGATCGGCTCCGCGACGGTCCTTGGCGTGACGGTCGAGCCGGCGGGGGGATCGGCGCGGCCGACTACCACGCCGATCCTCGTCCAACAGTTCTCCTGAGGAATCCGGGCTGGCCCAATCCGCCTGTTCGGCGGCTCCGAAGAGTAGGTGCGGGCATACCGCACCGGCTCCCCGGAAGGGCGCCGGATCACCGTTAGGAGAAGCTATGTCCACCTCAGTCCTCTCGCACCGCCGCACCGCCGTCCAGCTCGCCGCGAGCGCGGTCGGTGTCGTGTTCCTGCTTGTCGGCGTCCTCGGATTCATCCCCGGGATCACCACGGGCTCCGGCATCGGATTCGCCGGGCATGCCTCGGACGCGTACCTCCTGGGTCTCTTCCAGGTCTCAGTGCTGCACAACGTGGTCCATTTGCTGTTCGGCATCGCCGGTCTCGCACTCGGCGCCTCGGCCGGCGGGGCGAAGCAGTTCCTCGTCTGGGGCGGCGCGATCTACCTGGTCCTGTTCGTCTACGGACTCGTGTTCGGTGGTGCCTCCGCGGGCAACTTCGTCCCGCTCAACGCCGCCGACAACGTCCTCCACGTACTCCTCGGCGTCGGCATGCTGGGCCTTGGGCTCATCCTCGGGCGCACGACGGCGACCTCCCGCGCCGCGCGTCCGGCCCACCACTGACGCGGCTCACCGCCCAATGGTGGGGAGTGCTCCTCCCCACCGAGGGTCAGCAGCTGGGGGCCATCTTCCGAGGACCATCTCGTGAGGGCGGCCCCCAGATGGCCTCCAGAGGACGGTTCAGAGCACTCCTCCCCATCATTTGCTGCACTCCTCCCCAGCTTTCCCGCCTTCCTCCAGCCGCGGGGCGTACGACGCCGCGTGGTTGCGGGAGTTCCCACGATCGCCGATGGCGGGCGGGACTCGAAAGCTGGGGAGGAGCGCGCAAGTCCAGGGGAGGAGCGCTCAAGTGCTGGGGAGGAGAGCGCAAGTCCTGGGGAGGCGAAATGCGGCAGGGAAGGACCGACCCCAGGACACGACTCAAGCTCGGCGGCCACGGCATGACCCCGCGCGGCACACGAGAGAGGTGCCGGCATGGGGGCGGTGCCGGTGCCGGTCTGGAGGGCGGTGCCCGTCTGGAGGAGGGGTGGCGGCCTGGAGAGCGGTGCCAGCCTAGAGGACGGTTCGGGCCGCCGCGATGAAGGCCTTGATGAGCCCCAGATCCTTGACGCCGCGCGAGGACTCGACGCCGCTCGAGACATCCACGCCCGTGGGCTCCAGCGCCTGGACCGCAGAGGCCACATTCTCGGGCGAGAGGCCCCCGGCCAGGGCCCAGAAGCCCTCGGGCGCAGTCCCAAGCTCGTCGTCGGAGAAACGGGCACCGGACCCCGGCACCGCGGCATCGATCAGGAGCCGGTCCGGTGACGACCATCCCTCGGCGGTCCGACGCGTGTAGTCGCCCGCTGAGAGGGCCCTGATCACGCGGAACCCGGCCGCGCGGAGCGCCTCCGCCACCGCATCGGGCTCGTCGCCGTGGAGCTGCACCGTGTCGACGCCGGCCTCGCGCGCGAGCCGCGCAACGTCGTCGAGCGTCTGGTTCCGCACCACCGCAACGGTCTCAATGGACCGTTCCGCCCGGCGCGCCGCGTCCCGGGCGGCCCGGACCAGCGAAGCCGCCTGAGCGGCGTCGACCGTCCGGGGGCTCCCCGGCGCCAGCACGAATCCCACCGCATCGGCTCCGGCCTCGACGGCCGTCTCAACGGCCTCGGGGGTGGACAGCCCGCAGATCTTCACCCAGAGCATCAGGCGGCGCCCTGCCCAGACGGGGAGCCGAGGGCGTGTTCCGCCTCGTACCGCACCTTGATGGCACCGCGCTTGACCTTGACCTCGAGGATCTTCACACCAACAAGGTCCGCAAGCGTGCGAACGTGAGTTCCGCCGCACGGTTCCGCATTGACGCCCTGGATCGTCACGGTGCGGTGGCCATCGGCGTCCACGGAGGCGGAGACGTCACCGCCGCGCGCGAGCACCGCGTCCATCTGCGTCTGGAACTCGGCGCGCACGGCGTCGCGCAGCTCGGGCGTCGCGAGCTCGTCCTCGTGGCCGGCGGGGTCGAAGTCGAGGCGTGCCTGACCGGGGAAGTGAGAGTGCCCCGAGTCCTGCCAGCCGCGTGCCTGGCCGAGATGGCCGAGGATGTGCCCCGCCGTGTGCAGCGCGGCGTGGCGACGGCGCAGCTCAGCGTCGATCCGGCACACGACGGCGGCACCCACCTCGGGCGCGGAGGGCATCCCCGAGATCGTCACGAGGCCGTCCTCGTTGCGCCCAAGGGTGACCGGGGTGCCGTCGAGCGTGCATTCGTCCGAGGGCTGGCCACCGCCCTTGGGGTAGAAGATGTTCGGCGAGACCGCGGCCCACGCGCCATCCTCGCCCGCGCCGGAGGCGATCACGGTCGCCTCGGTCTCGGTGAGGTACGTGTCGTCGAAGTAGGCGTTGGTCTGCTGCGCGGTGGCCGTGGTCATCCATCAAGTCTAGGACGGTGACCGGGGGCCGCCCTCGGCTCGCGGCCGCGGGTCTGGTTCACCCGCCCCGCGTCCGGGTACTGTCGAATCCATGGCGCAGCCGAGCGACTCCGCGGATCTGACCGCCACGTCATACTGGACCGTCGGGCCGGGCCGCGGGGAACTCCGCCGCGAGTCGCTCCCGCCTCTGGGCGATGGCGAGGCTCTCGTGCGCACGCTCTACTCGTGCCTCAGTACTGGAACCGAGAACCTCGTGCACGCGTGCCGGGTCCCCGAGCGAGTTGCGGACATCATGCAGGCGCCCCATCAGGAGGGCCGTTTCCCGGCCCCGGTGAAGTACGGGTACCTCTCCGTCGGGACCGTCGAGGCTGGACCGGCCGAGCTTGTGGGCCGCGCCGTCTTCTGCCTCTATCCACACCAGGACCTGTACGTCGTGCCGGCCGCGCACGTCGCTCTCGTGCCCGACGCCGTCCCGCCCCGCCGGGCCCTCCTCGCCGGTGCCGTGGAAACGGCGGTCAACGCGCTGTGGGAGGCCGGCCCGCGCATCGGCGACCGGATCGCGGTGGTGGGCCTCGGGCTCATCGGCGCCTCCGTCGCCGCCCTCCTGCGCCGCTTTCCCCTGGGCCGGCTCGAGGCCGTGGACAGCGATCCCGGCAGGGCCGCCCTCGTGGCTGCGCTCGGCATCGACGTCGCGCTTCCCGAGGACGCGTCCGAGGACTGCGACATCGTGGTGCACGCCTCGGGGAACGCCGCGGGCCTCGCCAGGTCCCTCGAGATGGTGGGAGACGACGGCGACGTGGTCGAGCTGTCCTGGTACGGCGACGGCAGCGTCGAGGTGCCGCTCGGCGCCGACTTCCACGCGAGGCGCCTGTCGCTCCGCGCGAGCCAGGTCGGCGCCGTCGCCCTCCCGCGGAGGCACCGCCGCACCACCCAGGAGCGCCTTGCCCTCGCCCTTCAGCTCCTGACCGACGAGGCCTTCGACGCCTTCCTCGGCGAGGAGACCGACTTCGCCGATCTGCCCGCGACGATGGACAGGCTCTTGGATCCCGGCCACGGCAGTGCGGGCCTGTGCCACGTGATCCGCTACCCGGGCGCACCGTGACCGCGGCGCGCCCCAGACAAGGAGGAGCATGTTCAGCCTGACCGTCCGCGACCACGTCATGATCGCCCACAGCCTCCCGCGCCCTGCGTTCGGCCCGGCTCAGGGGCTCCACGGCGCCACTTTCGTCGTCGAGCTGACCCTGCGCGCGGAGGCCCTGGATGCCAACTCGACCGTGATGGACATTGGGGAGGCCACAGAAGTCCTCGCCGCGATCCTTGACGGCCTCCGGTACAGGAACCTCGACGAGCACCCGGACTTCTCCGGGCGCCTCACCACCACCGAGGTGCTCGCCCAGCACGTCGCCGTCTCGGCGGCAGAGCACCTCGGGCGCTTCGACCACCTCACCGCCGTCGAGGCCACCCTGCGCGAGAACCCGGACGCATGGGCCTCCTGCGCCCTCGAGCTGCGCCCGGCCGGGGACGGACGTCGCGGCTGACATGCCGGGCCCCGGGACCAGACCTGTGCTCCAGCCTGCGCCAGGGCCCGTGATCCGGCTCGTGGTCCCTGAGGGCCTCGGGTACACGTCGGGCGGCACGGTCTACAACACGCACGTCGCGGACGCGCTCCGCGGCCTCGGGGTGACGGTCGAGGTTGTAGGCGTCCCGGGGGCGTGGCCCGTCGGCACCGACGCCGACCGCCGCCGGCTCCGCGTCGCGCTCGACCTACCGGATGCGGCGGTGCTCGACGTCGCGGACGCCGCGGCGCTCGACGTGGCGTCCGCCGCAGCCCTGCACACTCACGGGGGCGCAACTGCCCGCAACAGCGCGATGGCCCCCGCATCCGGGGCGGCCCCGCCTGCGGCCCGGCGGGCCGTGCTCGTCGATGGGCTCCTCGCGCTCGGGGCCCCCGACGAGGTGTACGCGGCGGCCCAGGCTGCTGCGAGTAGCGGGGCGGCCCTCGGGATCCTGGTCCACATGTCCCTCGCCGACGCGCCCGGTCTGTCCGCAGAGGAGGCCGCACGGTCGGCGGCCCTCGAGCGCGAAGCCCTCGCCGCGGCGCGCACCGTCCTGGTCCCCAGCGACTTCGCTGCACGGCGTCTCGCCGAGCGTTACGGCACGTCCGCGCGGGTGGCGAGGCCCGGCGTCGTGCGGGTGCCAGCCGCCCCGGGGAGCCTTGCCGAAGGCCGAGCGCCGCACCTGCTGTGCCTCGCGGCGCTCCTGCCCGGGAAGGGGCAGCTGCGGTTGGTGCGCGCGCTCGGCGAGCTGCGGGAGATGCCGTGGACGTTGACGCTCGCGGGTCACGACGCCGCGGACCCGGGCTACGCGCACGCCGTCGCCGTGGAGGCTGCACGGCTCGGGATCGCGGACCGCGTCCTGATCCCGGGCGAGCTGCGCGGGCCCGCGCTCGAGACCGAGTGGTCGCGGACGGACCTCACGGTGCTCGCTTCTGTCTCGGAGACGTTCGGGCTCGCCGTCGCGGAATCGCTCGCGCGCGGGGTGCCGGCACTGGTGGGCGCAGGAACGGGCGCGGCCGAGGCGCTCGGCCTCTCGCTCGCGGGGGGCCTCGGACCGGCCGGAACGGTCGTAGGGACTCCCGGGCGCGGAACCGATCCCCTCACCGCCGAGCTCGGACGATGGCTCGCGGATCCTACCGTGCGTGCCAGATGGCGGGCCGCGGCCCGCGCGGCGAGGCCCCTCCTGCCGGGCTGGGAGTCGACGGCGCTGGGCGTTGCCCGCGCGCTCGGCGTGGGCGCCCTGCAGCCCTGAGAGCCGCCAAGGTCGCGACGGCCGTGACGAGGGCTGCGGCGACGTGCACCACCACGAGCAGGTGCAGGTCGACTGGCGCTGACACCGAGGAACCCACCTCAGGCCCCGCGGCCGCTCCGTGAACATGCCCCGAGGGGTGGAAGAGCGGCGCGTTCGCGCCCGCGAGGGCAGTGAACGCCAGATGGAGCGCCTGCTGGACGAGCCCGCTGGACACGCCGAGGACCCAAGGGGCGAGCGGTACCCGCGCCGCCGCAGCGGCTAGCAGGCTCACCGAGGCCGCAAGGGCCACGACCACCACGGCTGGGGGACTCGCGCCGCCCGAGACGAGATGGGCGGCCAACCCCAGGCCTACCGCCAGCGGACCCGCGACGGCCGCA
Source organism: Sinomonas sp. ASV486 (assembly GCF_030908215.1). Lineage (GTDB taxonomy): Bacteria > Actinomycetota > Actinomycetes > Actinomycetales > Micrococcaceae > Sinomonas > Sinomonas puerhi. The sequence continues at coordinate 104,824 of NZ_JAVFJK010000009.1, forward strand.
GCGAACGCTGACCTGCGCCGTGCAAGGACTGATACTGTCTCCACACCTGCAGTTCGGAGCGGTCGGCCCGGCGGATGGGCCCGGAGCGACTACTTGCCGCGCCAGCCCAGAGTCATGAGGAACCCGGTGATCGCGATCGCGAACCCGATCATGATGTTCCAGTTCCCCAGCTGCGGGAAGGGGAACAGTCCCTGGGTCACGTAGAACGTGATGATCCAGAGCAGGCCCACTACCATGAGCCCGAACATGACGTACTTGTACCACTCCGGCGTGGGCCCCTGAGCACGGGCTGCGCGGCGCTGGCGCTTGGCCTTCTTGGCGGCCCGGCGCGCGGCCTCCCGCGCGGCATCCTTGGGCGCTGACTTCCGCTGGGCGGCCTTCTGCTGGGGCTTGCCCGTCGACTCCGGCACTGAACCTCCTCGGGGCCCGCCTCGATCACGGCGCTGCCCGCTTGGTATCCTGCAGACACCGCCGATGTGCCGGGGTGTTCTGCTGTCTGAAACGTCTGCAGTGACTGTCACTGGTCTGCACGCCAGTGTATCCCGGCGCGCTGGCCCGCCCACTCCACGATTGGCCCGCTCCATGTCTACGCGCATCCTCGTCATCGACAACTACGACTCGTTCGTCTACACCCTCGTCGGCTACCTCCAGCAGCTGGGTGCCGAGACGACCGTGGTGAGGAACGACGACGTCTCGCTCGCCGAAGCGATCGAGCTTGCCGCCGCACGCGACGGCGTGCTCATCTCACCCGGACCAGGCAATCCCGCCGAGGCAGGCGTGTGCATCGAGCTCATCAAGTGGTGCGGCGAGCAGGCGAAGCCGATGTTCGGCGTGTGCCTGGGCCTCCAGGCCCTCGCCGAGGCGTACGGCGGAACCGTGACGCATGCCCCCGAACTCATGCACGGCAAGACCTCTCTCGTGGAGCACGAGGGCAAGAGCGTATTCGAGGGCCTGCCGAGTCCCCTCACGGCCACCCGGTACCACTCGCTCGCGGCCGTCGCCGAGACCATCCCCGACGTCCTCGAGGTCACGGCCCACACGCATTCCGGCGTCATCATGGGGCTCCAGCACCGCTCGGCACCCCTCTGCGGAGTCCAGTTCCACCCCGAGAGCGTGCTCACAGAAGGCGGCTACCAGATGCTCGGCACGTGGCTCGAGTCCCTGGGGCTCCACGGCGCAGCCGAGAAGGCCTCGACCCTGAGCCCGCTCATCACCGCAGGCTGACCCGAGGGCCAGCGGGCCCCATGCCCGGCTGGGTCAGGGCCCGTTGCCCTTCTTGGACGCCGAAGACGTCGGCGACGGCGTGGCGCTCGGCGTAGGACTCGGCGCCGGGGCTGGCGCCTTGGCCACGATGAGGGTCACGGTTCCGCCCTGATCGATGGTGCCGCCCAGCGGCGACTGATCGGTGACCGTCCCCGGCGCAACGACGGAGTTCTCCTGCTCCTGGACGGTCGCGCTGAGCCCCTTGTCGGAGAGCGCCTTCCGCGCCGCGTCCACGGATTCGCCGCGGACGTCGGGAACGTCGACCTTGCCGCTCGAGATCGTGAGTTCCACCTCGGTGCCGATGCCCACGGTCTGGCCGACGCCCGGGTTCGTCGAGATGACGGTCCCGATCGGCGCCTTCGGATCGTTGGCCTGCACCGCGCGCGGCTTGACCGTGAGTCCGAGGCCCTGGAGGGTCGATCTGGCTCCGGCCTCGGTCGCCCCGATGATCGAGTCCGGGATGACCGCGTTGGAGGGTCCGTCCGAGATGTCCAGCGTGATCGAGGCGCCCTTTGCGAGCTGGGTACCCGCGTCGGGCACGGTCCGGATCGCCTTGCCCTTGGGGACGGAGGGATCCTTGGGGTGCTTGATGTCCGGCTGGAGCCCGAGCCCCTGCAGCTTGAGCGCAGCCTCCGTCTCGGACATGTTCGTCACGGAGGGCACCGTGATCATCTGCACCGCGGAGGGCTGGTTCATGTAGTTGTACAGCACGATCCCGCCGCCGCCCGCGATCAGCAGGGCGGCGATGATCAGGGCGACGATCCAGGTCCTCCGGCGCCCGCGCCCGCGCCGGGCGCGCTCCTCGTCGCGGGCGTCGTCGAACTGGATGAGTCCGGCGGCCGGGGGTGGGACCGCGGGGATCTCGCCGGTGTCACCGAGATGGGACGACGACGGCGGCCCGTCACCTACGCCGCCGGCTGAGCCTTCGGTGCTCTCCGTGCCCGCTGCGCTCTCGGTGCCGTGCGCCGATTCACCGGCAGCTCCCGCAGCCCCCGCTCCGACGAGGCCGACGGCGACGGTCGGGATCCCGTCGTCGTCCGCGCCCTCGACAGAGCCCACCGCCGCTGCTGCTGCCGCTGCTGCCACCGCGGCAGCAGCACCCATGGCTGCGGCCCGCGCAGGAACGGACACCCCGGCCCGCGCTGCCCGGAGGGCGCGCTGGAACGCCGCGGCGCTCGCGAACCGGTTCTCGGGGTCCTTCTCGAGCGCGCGGTCCAGCACGCTCTGGAGCGCCGGGGTGACGTCTGGATTGAACTCCGCCGCCGGAGCCGCCGCGGACTGGACATGCTGGAGGGCCACGGAGACCGCCGATTCGCCGACGAACGGGGGCCTGCCGGTGAGCAGCTCGTAGAGGAGGCAGCCCGTGGAGTACAGGTCACTGCGCGCGTCCACGGTCTCGCCCTGCGCCTGCTCGGGGGAGAGGTACTGGGCGGTGCCCACCACGGCCTGGGTCTGGGTCATGGTCGCGGAGGTGTCCGCGGTGGCACGGGCGATGCCGAAGTCCATGACCTTGACCGCGCCCGGACCGTCGCACACCATGACGTTGGCGGGCTTGATGTCCCGGTGGACGATCCCCTGGCGGTGGCTGTACTCGAGGGCCGCGAGCACGCTGAGCGTGTAGTCCACGCATTCGTCGACGGAGAGCTTCCGCTCCCGTGCGAGGTCGCGCAGCGTCTGACCGTCCACGTACTCCATGACGATGTACGGCACGGCGACGCTGTGCGGGGACAGTGGCTCTGCGTTGTGCTCGCCCGTGTCGTACACGGCAACGATCGAGGGGTGGTTCAGGCCGGCGACGGCGCGTGCCTCGCGCTCGAACCGGGTCCGGAACTGCCCGTCCCGAGCCATGTCGGGGCGAAGCATCTTCACGGCCACCGTGCGGGCGAGCCGCAGGTCAAGGCCCTCGTACACGTCCGCCATGCCACCCCGGCCGATGAGGCCGCCGAGCTCGTATCGGCCCGAGAGGACGATCGGAGCGGGCATCGTCTCGTCCTCTCGTAGGGGCGGATGGGCGGAATGGGTCACGGAATCAGCTGCCAGGTGCGCCGGGGAGTACGGAGGCCAGAGCGCCGGACGTCGGGGTGGGGGCCCCCGAGCGGTTGGACGTCGGGGACGTAGGCGGCGCGGCGGACGTCTGCGGCAGGGTCACCGGCGGCTGCACCGAGAGGTACGTGACGGTGATGTTGGAGTTTGCAGGCACCTGTCCTCCCGGTGAGACACTCGTGACGGCCCCCTGGATCCCCGTCTGCGACTGGACGGCGACGAGCGTGACACTCAGTCCCAGCGCCTCCAGCTGGTTCTGCACGTCAGTGTAGTTCTTGCCGAGGTAGGCGGCGGGGACCACGTTGACCGTGGCGGCCGTCGTCTGGGCCCTCGTGCTCGACGGCGGCGCGGACGAGGTGGTGCTGGGCGGAGCGCTCGACGCGGTGGTCGACTTCGAGGCGCTCGGGGAAGGCAGCGGCGTCGGGCTGAACAGCCCGGCGTTGGAGAGCCAGACGCCAATCAGCACGAACAGCAGCAGGAGGATGAGTCCCACCAGTGGCCACGTGAGTGGGCTGCGCTTGCGGGGCTTCTGCCGCCTTTGCGCTTCGGTCTCCTCGTCGTCCAACGGCGCGTAGAGCGGATGGTTCGGGTCCTCGGATGCCGCGGCACCGGCGTCGTCCGTCTCGACCATCGGCAGGGCCGACGTCGCGGGCGCGCCGTGCGCTGCCGCCGCACCGGCTGCGGCGGCCACCGCGGCGGCGCCCGCCAGGCCGGCACCGCCCACGACGGCGGTCGGGGCGGTCTGCTGATGCATGCGGCCCGTCGGGACTGCGCCCATGGCCTCGGTCGCGTCGCCCGTGAGGAGCATGCCGGGGACCGCAGCCTGCGCGGCCCTGATGTCCCCGCGGCGGAGCGCCTCGGCTGCCTCGGCGAGCTTGATCGCGTTGGCGGGGCGGCTGCGCGGGTCCTTGGCGAGCATCGACATGAGCAGGGCGCGGACGGGGGCAGGGATGTGCTCGGGCAGCGGCGGAGGGGCGTCATTGACCTGGGCGAGGGCGATGGCGATCTGGCTCTCGCCCGAGAACGGGCGGTGGCCCGTCAGGCACTCGTAGCCGATCACGCCGAGCGCGTAGATGTCGCTCGAGCCCGTGGCCTGCTGGCCCGTGGCCTGCTCCGGCGCGAGGTACTGCGCGGTGCCCATGACCTGGCCGGTCTGCGTCAGCGGCACCTGGTCGGCGAGACGCGCAATGCCGAAGTCTGTGACCTTGACCCGGTGGTCCGGGGTGATGAGCAGGTTGCCCGGCTTGACGTCCCGGTGCACGAGGCCCTGCCCGTGCGCAACGGCGAGGGCGCGGGCCGTCTGCGCAATGATGTTCAGGGTCCGGTCCGGCGAGAGGACGCGCTCGCGCTCGAGGATGGCGGAGAGCGGCTCGCCGGGGACGAGCTCCATGACGAGGTAGGCCGACCCCTCGGCCTCGCCGTAGTCGAACACGTTCGCGATGCCGCTGTGGTTCAGCAGCGCCGTGTGCCTGGCCTCGGCGCGGAACCGCTCGAGGAAGCTGGGATCGCCCGCGTACTCCTCCTTGAGGATCTTGATCGCGACGATGCGCCCCAGGACCTCGTCCCGGGCGCGCCACACCTCACCCATGCCGCCGATGGCGATCCGGCTCTGCAGCTGGTACCTGCTGCCCAAGGTGATGCCAGACGTCGGTCTCACTTCTTCAACACCGCCTCAAAGATCTTCTTCGCTGTGGGACTGGTCAGAGCGGCGCCGGTACGGACGTCGACGCCTTCCATGACGACCGTCACCTCCACCTGGGGGTTGTCCGCCGGGGCAAACCCGGTGAACCAGGAGTTGTTGAGCCCCGAGGCGCCGAGTTCCGCCGTGCCGGTCTTGCCCGCCACCTGCACGCCTGGCACCGCGGCGCCGCCGGCGATGCCCTGGGAGACGACCATGGTCATCCACTGGGTGATCTGCCGGGCAATCTCGGGGGTCGTGGACGTGCGGAGCACCTCGGGCTTGGCCGCCGAGACGACGTGCAGGTCGGGGGCCGTGATCTGCTTCACAAGCGAGGGCTTCATCTGGACTCCGCCGTTGGCGATGGCGCTCGTCATGAGCGCGATCTGCAGGGGCGAGGCCTTGACGTCGAACTGGCCGATCGCGGACTGCGCGAGCTGCGCCTGGTTCAGATTCTGCGGCCACACGCCGGCGGAGTAGTCGAGGTGGAGCTGGTCTCCGGCGTCCTGCCCGAAGCCGAAGGCCGCGGCCTGCTTGCCAATCGCGTCCTGCCCGAGGTCGAGGGCGATCGAGGCGAAGGGCGTGTTGCAGGACTGCTCGAGCGCGAACGCGAAGTCGGCCTGGTCCCGCGTGTAGCAGTTGCCGCCCGCGTAGTTGGGCAGCTGCGTGGAGGTCCCGGGCAGGGTCATCTGCGCTGGGTTCGGCAGGACCGAGTCCTTGTTGTACTTGCCCGAGGCAAGGGCCGCCGCCGTGTCGATGAGCTTGAACACCGAACCGGGGGCCAGGAGTGCGCCCGTTGGCCCGCTCACGCTCTGGTTGAGGTTGATGCCGGGCTGCGCCTGGATCTTCTTCATGGAGGCCTGCGCGGCCGCCTGATCCTGCGTGGCGACCAGGTTCGGGTCGTAGCTGGGCTTCGAGACCATCGCGATGATGGCGCCGGTCTTCGGGTTGGTCACCACGATCGAGCCGCGCTGGCCGTCCGGGACGAGGCTGTAGGCGAGCTTCTGGATCGCGGGGTCGATTGTGAGCTCGACCGAGGCACCCTGGGGTTGTTCGCCGAGGAAGAGCTGGCGGATCCGGTCGAGGAGGAGCTCGTCCGACTTGCCCGTCAGGGTCGAGTTCATCGAGTTCTCGATGCCCGAGGAGCCGTAGATGTTCGAGTAGTAGCCCGAGAGGCCCGCGTAGAGCGCCGCCTCGCCCGGGTAGGTCCTCTGGAACTTGCACGTGTCCGAGCCGCTCGACACCGACTGCGCGATCGGCATGCCCGCGACGAGGATCGGCCCGCGCTCCTGGCAGAACGTCTGCAGGATGGCGCGGTTGTTCTGGGGGTTCTTGTTGAGATCGTCGGCGCCGATCACCTGCACATAGCTGATGGCGCCCAGCAGGAGGGCGAACATGACGGCGAGCGCCACCCATGCGTTGCGTATGGCCTGGTTCACTGGGTCCTCACCGCCTGGGTCGTGTTCGTGTCGCCGATCCGATTTCGGCCGCCGCTGCGCCTCGTGCGGGCGGACGACGGCGCGTCGGGCCCGCCGTCGTCCGCGAGCGGTGCCGTGTTAACCGGTCTGCGTGCGGCGTTCGAGATGACGAGCAGGAGCGCGACGATGATCCAGTTCGCGAGGAGGGATGAGCCGCCCGCGGCGAGGAACGGCGTCGTGAGGCCCGTGAGCGGGATGAGGCGGGTGACGCCGCCGAAGATCACGAAGACCTGGAGCCCGACTGCCGAGGCGAGCCCCGAGGCGAGCAGCTTGCCGAAGGAGTCCCGGGCGCCGAGCGCAGCGCGGAATCCGCGGGAGACGAGGATCGCGTAGAGCATGACGATGGCGAAGAGCCCGACGAGACCGAGCTCCTCGCCGAGCGAGGCCACGATCATGTCCGAGTGCGCGAACGGGACGAGGTCGGGGCGGCCTTGGCCGATTCCCGTGCCGAGCAGGCCGCCGTTGGCCATGCCGAAGAGGCCTTGGACGATCTGGTAGCTGCCGCCGTTCGCACGCCCGTAGACGTCCGGCGAGAAGGCATTGAGCCAGCCGTCGATGCGCAAGCGGATGTGCGGGAGCGCAAGGCTCGCGCCCATCGCGCCGGTGAACATGAGGATCACGCCGAGGATCGCCCAGCTGGCGCGGCTCGTGGCGATGTAGATCGTCGAGATGAAGATGCCGAAGAACAGGATCGACATGCCCAGATCGTGCTGGAAGATCAGGATGCCGATCGCCGCAATCCACGCCACGACCATGGGGCCCAGGTCCCGGAAGCGCGGCAGCTGGAGCCTTCCGATTCGGCGGCCCGCGAGGAGGATGAGGTCGCGGTTCGTCGAGAGGTAGCCCGCGAAGAAGAAAGCGATGGTGATCTTGGCGACCTCGCCGGGCTGGAAGGTGGAGCCGCCCACGCGGATCCACACCTGGGCGCCGTTGATCTCACCGGCCGTGATGCCCGGGACGAGCGGCATGAGCAAGAGGACGGCGCTCAGGATGAGTGAGATGTAGGTGAAGCGGCGCAGGATCCGGTGGTCCTTGAGGAACCAGATCACGGCCAGGGCCAAGACCATGCCCACCACGGTCCAGCGGGCCTGGGTGTTGCCGTAGTCCGTGTCGGGAGTGTCCAGCCGGTGGATCATCGCGAGGCCGATCCCGTTCAGCGTCACGACGATCGGAAGGATGATCGGATCGGCATACTTCGCCCGGAAGCGGAGCACTGTATGAATGGCCAAGGATGGAACGGCTAGGAGCGCGGCTTGGAGCCAGAAGTCGCGGCCGAACGCCGTGCCGTCCTGGAGGCCCTGCATCATGTTCGCGCCGATCGCCACGGCCAACGCCAGGGTCAGGAGCGCGAGCTCCACGTTGCGCCGCGGCTTCACCGTGGTCTCGACGCCGCTCATCGGGTGCCTCCCAGACAGGGGTCGGGCGTGGTGGTCGGGCTCGCGGTGGCCGAGCCAGTCGGTGCTGGCCCGCCGGATGCGGAGCCCGACGGCGACGGGCTCGGGGTGGCGCTAGTGGCGCCGCTCGCGGCGCCCGAGGCTGTCGGGCTCGCGGTTGCGCCCGAGCCGGGAAGGCAGCCGCGGGGATCGCTCTGGATGTAGTGCACGATGTCCTCCGCTGCCTCGAGCCCGTCTGTCGGGACGCCGGCGCGCAGCCGCTGCTGCGTATACCCGCTCAGGGAATCGATCGGGATGTTCGTGGCGCTGTGAACGTGCGAGAGCGCGATCGGGCCGAGCTGCTGTGAGACGCCGTTGTAGATGGCCACCCGGTTGTCGTACACCCCGACGTAGTAGCGGGTCTGCGTCCAGGTGTAGCCGAACCAGACACCGAGGATGAGGATGAGCGCGGCTATCGCGCCGAGCCCGATCCGGAACCAGCGGCGCAGGAGCCTGCGGTTGGGCGAGACGGGGTCATCGACGTCCTCGACGGGTTCTGGGCTGCGGTGCGTGAGGACTGTTGCGGCACGGCGTGCTGCCGTGCGGCTCGCCACGGCGGGAAGGGATCCGCTCGCCGCAGCCGCGGCTGCGGCGCCCACGAGCTCGTGCGGGCGGCTGTCGAGCTCCCGCCGCAGCACCTCGGCGGAGAGGTGGGCGCCGAGGTTGGGGTCTGTCTGCGGCTCCTCGCGCCGTGGCGGCATCGGAGTCTCGTCGGAGTCGGACGCGGTGGCCTCTGCGGAGCCGGCATCTACGGACGTGGTTCCGGCGGGGCCGCCGGTTTCAGCCGCACGTGTGCCGTCGCCGGAAGCGGCGGCACGGGCTGCTGGTGCAGCTGGAGGCGCTGCTGGGCCCGAACGGGGGGTACCCGCCGGTTCGGCGGCCGCGGGAGCAGGGCTGGGAGCGGCCTTGGCGGTGTCCGAGCGGGGTGGCTGTGCCGCGGCGGCGGACGTCACGGGGGTGCGCGCGGCCGCGGCCGCGGTGAGGATCGCGGCAGCCGAGGTCGGCGCGGGAGGTGCGGCCTCGTCGTCGTCCTCCTCCGCGGAGACCACGTCGGCGACGATCACGGTGACATTGTCCGGCGCGCCGGCGGCGAGCGTGAGCTCGACGAGGCGGTCCGCGCACTCGGCTCGGTCCTCGATCTCGCGCAGGGTTCGCGTCACGAGGGGCAGCGGAACGTAGTTGAGCCCATCGGAGCACAGGAGCCACCGCTCGCCTTCGACCGCGGGGAAGGTCGCGAGGTCCAGCTCGGGGCTCGCGTCCACATCGCCGAGTACCCGCATCAGCACATTCTTGTGCGGGTGGGTCTCGGCCTCCTCGGGACGGAGACGGCCCTCATTGATCAGGCGCTGGACGAACGTGTGGTCCGTGGAGACCTGCTCGAGGTCGTTCCCGCGGAGCCGGTAGGCCCGGGAGTCGCCGATGTGTGCGAACGCGAAGCTGCCGCCGGACAGCAGCAGTGCCGTCACCGTGGTGCCCATCCCGGCCAGGAGCGGATTGGAGCTCACGAGCTCGGAGAGGAGGGAGTTCGCGGTCTGGATCTCGTCTGCGAGCTGCGTCGTTGCCTCGCCTTCGGCGTAGCGGCCGTGGTCCAGATGGATGAGGTCCAGGACAGTCGAGGCGCTCGCCACATCGCCGCCCGCGTGCCCGCCCATGCCGTCGGCGACGACGACAAGGTGACGGCCCGCGTAGGCGGAGTCGTCATTCTTTGCGCGCAGCCGGCCCACGTCGGAGCGGGCTGCGTAGCGCAGGATCAGCGGGGCATCAGCCAAGGTCAGGGCCTCAGCTCGATCACGGTCTTGCCGATGCGGATCGGCACGCCCAGCTCGACAGGCTGGGCGCGCGTGAGCTGCTGGTCGGCAAGGTACGTGCCGTTCGTGGAGCCGAGGTCTTCGATGAACCAGCGGCTGCCCTGGGGGAACAGTCTGGCGTGGCGTCCGGACGCGTAGTCGTCCTCGAGAACGAGCGTGGCCTCTTGGGCGCGGCCGAGGAGCACGGGGACGCCTTCGAGCGGAATGCTCGTTCCGGACAGCGGGCCCTCTACCACGACGAGCTGTCGGGCCTGCTGGCGGGCGGGCGGCTCGGCGAGCTCCGGGTTCCGCCGGACCTGGCGTGCGGTCGGTGCGCCGGTCTTGTTGCGGCTTCCGATCGCGAGGTCACGGCGCATGGCCCCCACCACGCTGAAGACCAGAACCCACATCAGGGCCAGGAAGCCCAGTCGCAGAGCGGTGAGCGTCAGTTCGTTCACGCGTTTCCTCCCCGGGATGCCGGAAGCATGCGGAAGATGATCTTGGTGCGGCCCATCGTGATGGCAGTGCCGTCGTGGAGCTCCTCGCTGCCCACGAGGCGGTGGCCGTTGATGTAGCTGCCGTTGGTTGAGCCCAAGTCCACGGCGAAGGTGCTGCCCCCGTCCGTGCGGATCTCGAGGTGGCGGCGCGAGACGCCCGTGTCGTCGACGACGATGTCGGCTTCAGTCGATCGGCCCAGCACAACGGAGTCAGCGTTGACCGAGTACCGCTGCCCATCGATCTCCAGCACGGGGGACAGCGCGACCGGCGGCCTCGAGGGGGCTACCGGGACGTTCGGGCGGGACTGGCCCCTCTCGGTGCGCGATACGACCTCGAACTCCCCCGCCTTGAGCGCGGCATCGTGGCGGAACGAGAAGCGCACCGGGCCCTGCAGCGTGTAGTCCTGTGACCGGGCGTGCTTGACCGCGACGTCGCAGAGCTCTTCGGCGAGCGGCTGGCCCCACGTCCGGGCCCGCTCGAAGTCCTGGTCGGAGAGATGCGCCTCGAACACGTTGGGAGCGAGCGTACGGCCCTGGTCAATCGAGAAGGCCTGGCGGTCCATTTCGCGGCGGAGCCGGCTCGCGATCTCGACGGGCTGGACCTGACCCTTCGAGCCGGTGGAGAAGACACCGTGGACGGCCTTCTCGATGCCGCGTTCAAGCCTGTCGAGCAATCCCATGCCCTCTCCCTTCCGTACTCACTTGCGTGCTGTCGCGCTGATTTGTGCGACGTTGGGCGTAGTTCTCCCGCGTCCGCACTCGTTCGAGCAGGATGCGCAGTCCTCAACCGATACTACTGGGCGGCTCTGGGTCCCGCCTGAACGGTACCGTTCCGGACTCGTAACGATGGATTGACGGCGGAGGAGTCCGTACCCGTCCCGCTGGTGCCGCGCGCTGGACCCTCTGACCGCGGCTGACAGCGGTGCCCGATCCCGCGATTTCGCAATCCGCGATCGGCTCGGCTATGCTGGTTCTCGCTGCTTTCGCGGGTTCAGGGGTGTTTTCCTGCCGCGGAGGTGTTGCGCGCGAGTGGCGGAACGGCAGACGCGCTGGCTTCAGGTGCCAGTGTCCGAAAGGGCGTGCGGGTTCAAATCCCGCCTCGCGCACCGCTGACGGAGGGCCCCGGTCGATGACCGGGGCCCTCCGCGTTCTCCGGCCTTCACCCAGAATTCACTTCGACCAGATTTTCACTCGCCGGGGGCGCCATCAGTCCTTGAGCCCGATCGGCCGGGTGAGTACCAGCAGCGGGGTGACGACCCACCGCTGGTGCGTCTCGCGGAATTCCGCGTGGCTCGAGAACTCGTACAGGGCGGACCCTGCGCGGATCCAGCGGGGCCGCTCGCCGCACTCAGGCGGCCCAGTCGCCCGACGTACCGGACGGGGATGTGGATCGGGCTTCAGAAATCGTCTGAACGAGATGTCCGAAGCTCCCTGCGCGGCCCGGTCCGCCGGGGAGGTGTTGCTCAAGGTGCGGCAGGGTCTGTCCATGGCCCGGCGACCCGCCTCCGCCGGTACCGGTGATCACATGCTCAGGGGTACCGCCCGCGGCGTGGTGGTGCAGGGCTGAGGAGTGGAGGAGCCGCAGATCCTCCGGCTACTGGAACGGCGTCAGCGAGAACGCCTTGAAGGCAATGCCGCCCGAGACGTGGAACGGCGTTCCCACCTGTACCCCGTAGCACTTGGCGGTCACGGACAGTTTGGTGTCCGCGGTGAGTCTGATGGAAGTGGTGTTCGTCGTCGGCGACGAAAGCGGAACCCCATTCAGCTTGACATCGAAGAAGAAGTCACCCCCGGCAGTACGGCAGTCCGACGACGAGATCGTGTTGAGGATCGGATCCAGCGCGAAGACCGTCCCCGCCGGAAGGACCTCGCTCCCCGTGATGGTCGCCTCGAGGGCGTAGTAGGTGGTCGAGCCGGAGAATGACCAGAACCGCTCGCTCCCACCGGCCGGTCCCGCTGGACCCTGGGCCCCCGTAAGACCGCTGGGCCCCTGCGGGCCGGCCGGCCCCGCCGGACCCTGCGGGCCGATGCTGTTCCAGCTGATCGTCTGATCGTGGGTCGCGCACTGGGGCTGTGTGGTTCCGACCGAGCTGAGGGTCTGGCCCGGAGTGAGGCACGCATAGAACGTCTGCCCTGCGTTGACGCTCGCCGCCACTGCCGCAGGGACGAGCGCTGCGCCTGTCACGAGGAGCGCAAGCCCCGCACCGATCGCCACGCGGTGGGCGCCAATGAATCGCTGGATGACTGTCACGTCTGTCCTCTCTGAGTCACGTCACCATCGCATGCCGATGGCGCCTCCAGCCCGGCGCCTCCCCGCACCGATGCCGCTGCCCCGAGACAGTGTGTCCACACGCCTTTATAGTGTCGCCCTGCGCAATGCGCAATGGTCCGGCCTCACCCGACTGGGGGGGTGCGCGAAACGCGGCACCTGCCTTATCCAGGACCTACCCACGGAGTGCGAGGGCTGGGGCGTGCCGAGGGGACCACGCTCGAAGTCGAAGACCCGTCATCAGTCCTTGAGCCCGATCGGCCGGATGAGCACCCGCAGCGGTGTGACGACCCACCGCTGGTGCGTCTCGCGGAATTCCGCGTGGCTCGAGAACTCGTACAGGGCGGACCGGGCGCGGATCCAGCGGGGCCGCTCGCCGTCGAACGGATCCTCGCGCAGGAGCCTGAGCATGGCGGGGTCCGCGTTCAGGAGCTTCATGAGGAACGTGTAGAACCACTCCTCGTGCACGGTGCGCAGCGGCAGGAACCACATGAGCCAGTCGAGCCGCAGATGGTAGGGCGCCCACTGCCGCGGGATCCGCTCCGGCTCACCGGGCTTGCCGCGGAACCGGTATTCGCGCCACTCGGCGTCCTCGGCGGGCACCGTATCGAGCGTTCCCTCCACGACGATCTCCACGCGGTTCTTGGTCACCGAGCCGAAGGCCCCGTACGTGTTCACGAGCTGCCACCGGTTGAAGGAGGCGTTCATGAGCTGCTGCCTCGAGACGAGGTTCTTCGCGGGCCACCACGACAGCACAAGCAGGAGCAATGACGCGGCAAGCACGACGGCGACCCACACCCAGGCGGACCAGTCGCCCGAGGCGGGCCACGCCGTCGTGCGCCCTGTGTTCTCCGAGGAGGCGGCGTTCCACGCCGCCGACGAGAGGTCCGCTGGCACGAAGGGGAGCACTGCGTGCACGGCGGAGTCGCCCATGGCTGCGAAGGCGAGGATGATCGCTGACCAGTTGAGCCACGCGAAGTTCCCCGAGAGCACGAGCCACAGCTGCGTCACGACGACCACCGCCGCCGCGACAGATCCCACGGGCTGCGGGAAGAAGAGGAAGAACGGCACAACGAGCTGTGCGACGTGGTTCCCCACGACCTCTGAGCGGTGCATCCATTTCGGCAGGAGGTGGAACTGCCGGCTCAGCGGGCCCGGCATGGGCTGGGTCTCGTGGTGGTAGTACAGCGCGGTGAGATTGCGCCACTCGGCCCCGCCGCGGATCTTGATCATCCCTGCGCCGAACTCGAGCCGGAACACGAGCCACACGAGAAGGATGAGGACGGGCCGCGGCGGCGGGACCTGGTCCGAGCCGAGGAACGCGACGGTGAATCCCGCCTCGAGCAGGAGCATCTCCCACCCGAAGCCGTAGAACGTCTGGCCCACGTTCACGATCGACATGTACAGGGCCCACAACACGAGGAACGCCACGAGGGGCACCCACCAAGGCCCCATCTGTGGGACGCCGACGACCAGCAGCCCCGCGACCACGAGCCCCACGGCACACACCCAGCGGAACAGCCGGTCAGAGTAGCGGAAGCGGAAGAGGCTTGGGCGGCGCAGGCGATGGAATCCCGCGAGGTACTCGGGGGCGGGCAGGAGGCCGTGTTCGCCCACGAGCGCGGGGAACTGGTTGAGGCTCGAGAGGAACGCGACGAAGAAGAGGGCCGCGACGCCGCGCTGCAGCATCCAGCGGGCCACCTCGGAGTCGGTGGCTGCGAACCAATCCGTGAACCAGGACACTGCGTCCACGGTTCCACGCTACGCCGGGGCCTCGCGCACAGGGAGAGGCGGTAGGCTCTATCCGCCGTGACCAGTGACCCCAAGCCCGCGCCTTCCGTGCCCGGCACCGCGCACGACGCCGGAGCCGCGCCCGCCGCTGACCACACGCCGTCGCGTCTACCTGCGCCCGCGCGTTTCGCGCATCCGTTCTCCCCAAGCGTCCTGACGCTCGTGTTCGCCGGCGGGATACTCGGGGCGCTGTCACGCTGGGCGCTCGGCACCGTGATCCCGGCTCCGGACGGCTGGCCCCTCGCCACGCTGCTGATCAATCTGGCCGGGGCCCTCGCGCTCGGTGGGCTGCTCGAGTCCCTGGCCCGCCGTGGGCCGGACGTGGGCCCCCGCCGCCTCGTGCGCCTGACCGCAGGGACAGGGTTCCTCGGCGCGTTCACCACCTACTCGACGCTCGCCGTCGAGGGCTCGCGCCTCCTCATCGCCGGCCGCGCGGCCGACGGCGTGTGGTACCTCGCGCTGAGCCTGCTCGGGGGCGCTGCGGCGACCCTCGTCGGGGTTGCTGGAGCAGCGTGGCTGCACCGCGAGGACCGGCGCGGCCTGGCCGCCGAGGCCCACGTTGCGGCGCACCCCCACGGGGGCGGCCACCCCCACCCCACTTCTGAAGGTCAGGTTCTGGAGGTCACCTCAAGTGACTCCCAGAAGATGACCCTCAAACGGAGCGCGGAGCGCCAGCCGGGCCCCGACGGCATCTCGGAGGATTCCCGGTGAACCCGGCCGAGGTGCTGCTGCTGGGAGTTGCGGGCGGGCTCGGCGCCGTCGCGCGCTATGTGCTCGACACCGCGGTGAGCCGCCGAGTGAAGGCCCCGCTGCCCGTCGCAACGATCTCCATCAACGTGAGTGGGTCGCTGCTCCTGGGCCTCATAGCCGGTGCCGTGCTCGCTGGCGCCGATCCCGCGCTGCAGGCGGTGCTCGGGACGGGATTCCTCGGCGGGTACACGACCTTTTCGACCGCGAGCTACCAGAGCGTGAGCCTCGCGCTCAGCGGGAGGTGGGCGGCCGCCGTCGTGAACGGGGTCGGAACGCTCGCGCTGTGCCTCGCGGCCGCGCTCGGCGGACTCGCGCTCGGCGGCGCGCTCACGGTCTGAGCCCGGGCGCACGACGGCGCGCGACCACTCCTGCGGGATCAACGCCCCGCGGAAGTGGCCACGCAAGCCGTCTCGACTAGGCGATCTCGCCGGTCGGGACCATCACGGCGCGTGCGAGCGTGTGGAAGAAGATGTTGAAGCCCAAGAACGCCGGCGATGCGTCTGCCCCGACGCCGAGGTCCTCGACGTCGAGGGCGTGCACGGTGATGAAGTACCGGTGTGGCCCGTGCCCGGAGGGAGGGGCGGCGCCGACGAACTGCGCGGTGCCGGCGTCGTTCCTCAGCTGGAACGCGCCAGTCGGCAGGAGTTCGCCGGACGCGGTCCCTGCGCCCTCGGGCAGTTCGGTCACGGACGCCGGGATGTTCACGACCGCCCAGTGCCAGAAGCCGGATTGGGTGGGCGCGTCGGGGTCGTAGACGGTGACAGCGAAGCTCTTGGTGCCCTCGGGGGCTCCCGACCACGAGAGCTGGGGCGAGATGTCCTCACCGCCGGGGACGTCGAACGCCCCGGAGTACTGCGGCGCGGGCCAGGGCTCGCCGTCCGCAGCCGTGGTGCTCGTGACGGTGAAGGCCGCCGTCGGCGGGATGCGGTCAAACGGATCGTTGCCACTCATCGTGACTCCTCTCTCCGGTGTGAGGCGTCTGTGCGAGGCGACAGACACCTTCGCGTCCGATCTTACGGAGGGTACCGACGAGCCGCGGGCCGGTCGAAGCGGTCAGGCTGACCGGGACGCGTCGCGTGTCCGCAGCGCCCGGAGCACGACGACGGCAGCCCCCGCCATGAGCACGGCTGCGATAGCGGACGTGGAGGCCACGCCGGAATCGAACGCTCGGCGGGCGGAGTCCAGGAGCGCTCCGGCGGCGTCCGGGGGAAGGAGGCTCGCGGCGTCGACCGCTCCGCCGAGGGTCTCGCGGGCCTGGGCTGCGGCCTCGGCCGGGAGCCCCGCCGGGACCTGGACTCCGAGTCGGTACGCCGCGCCGAGGATACTGCCGAGGATCGCCGTACCGAGAACGGCGCCAAGCTCATAGGCGGTCTCCGAGATGGCGGACGCCGCGCCGGCCTTCGCGGGCGGCACGGAGGCGAGGATGAGGTCGTTGGAGAGCGTCTCCGCGAGTCCCACACCGACGCCCACCACCGCGAAGCCCGTCAGGAGCGCAGGCATCGACCCGTCTCGCCCGAAGGCCAGGACCACGGCGTAGCCCGCGGCGTTCATCACGAGGCCCGCGACCATGACGGACGCCGCCGAGAACCGCGAGGCCAGCCGCACCGCCGCAAGGCCCGCAACCACCGAGAGGGCGGCGCCAGGAAGCATGAGGAGGCCCGCGTCCAGCGGACTGGCCCCCGCCACGAGCTGCAGGTGCTGCGACAAGAAGTACATGAAGCCCACGAGCGAGAAGAAGCTCACGAGGTTCGCGCCGATGCTCGCGCTGAACATGGGTCGCGCGAACAGCCGCACATCCAGCATGGGCCGTTCCCTTGTGAGCTGGCGGCGCACGAACGCTGTCCCGAGCCCCAAGCCCAGGAGGACGGCAGCGGCAGCCGCGGGGCCGCCGTCGTGCGCGATCTCCTTGATACCCCATACGAGGGCGACGGCGGCGGTCACCACGAGTGCGATGCTCACCGGATCGACGGGCGACGGCGCAGGGTCGCGGGATTCGGGCACGAGGACAGGGGTGAGGAGCAGCGCCGGGACGAGCATCGGCACGGCGATGAGGAAGACGGAGCCCCAAGGGAAGTGCTCGAGCAGCACGCCGCCCAGCAGGGGCCCGAAGGCCGCACCCCCGGAGTAGACCGAGGCCCAGATGGCCACGGCGAGGCGGCGTTCGCGGGCGTTGTCGAAGATGTTGCGGATGAGCGAGAGAGTGGCGGGCATGAGCATCGAGCCGAAGATGCCGATCGCCGCGCGCGCCGCGATGAGCTGGCCCGCAGTGGTGGCGAACGCGGCCGCGACGGAGACGATTGCGAAGCCGGTCGCGCCGATGAGGAGGATCCGGCGGCGGCCGATGCGGTCGCCGATCGAGCCCATCGGCACGAGGAGGCCGGCGAGCACGAGCGCGTAGACGTCCACGATCCACAGCATCTCGGTTGAGGTCGGCTTGAGGGCGAGGGAAATCGCGGGCACGGCGAAGCCCAGCACCGTGTTGTCCACCGAGATGAGCAGCACGGGGATCATGAGCGTCGCGAGCGCGAGCCAGCGGCGTGTGCTGGTTGATGTGGCTGATGCCTGGACCTGAGGCGTGGTCTGGTTCATCGGAGGCTCCCTTGAACGTTGATGGAATAACTATACCGACTAGACGGTATAGTTACAACTCCACGTACAGTGGGCCTATGCCCAGACCCCCGAAGGCCCGAGCGGCGATCCTCGAGGCGTACCGAGAGCTCCTCGTGTCCGACGGCGAGCGCGCCGCGACGATGGACGCCGTCGCTGCAGCGGCGGGCGTCTCGAAGGGCGGGCTCCTCTACCACTTCAAGAACAAGGACGCGCTCGCCGAGGGTCTCCTCGTCTGGCTGCGCGAGGCCGCCGCGGCGGACCGCGAGCGGATGGCCGCCGCCGAGGAGGGCCCGTCGCGATATTTCGTCCGGACGTCGGTGAGCACGGGCTCAGACCTCGATCGGCTGTTCGTCTCCGCCGTGCGCCTCGCCCAGGCCGGGCACGCGGGTGCCCTGAGGGCGCTCGAGGAGCTCGACGCGGCGTGGCTCGGGATCATCCGCGACGAGGTCGCAGACCCGGCCGTGTCTGCCGCGGTCATGCTCATCGGCGAGGGGCTCTACTACTACTCGACCCTCGCGGGGACATGGCCCGAGGAGGCCTTCGGGACGACGGTCGAGGACCTGCTCGGCGTCGTCGACCGCCTGCGGGAGGCGTGAGGGGACGCATCTTGCGGATCCCCAGCAGTCATTTCACTATCTTGACGGTCGTCATGCGAGTGATAGAGTGAGTGGTATGTCCCAGACCACACCTGAAGAGTCTGCCGGCGTCCGCAAGATCGAAGACTCCGTCCGAACCGACTTCCGCGGCGCCATGACCTACGGGCGCTACCTCGCGCTCGACGAGCTCCTGCACGCCCAGCGCCCGCAGAGCCAGCCCGAGCACCACGACGAGCTGCTCTTCATCGTCCAGCACCAGACGAGCGAGCTGTGGCTCAAGCTCGTCCTGCACGAGCTTCTCGAGGCGCGTCGCCTCATGGATGCCGACGACCTCGGCAAGGCACTCAAGTGCCTCGCCCGCGTCAAGGCCATCCAGCGCACGCTGACCGAACAGTGGAGCGTCCTCGGCACCCTGACGCCCCGCGAGTACGCCCAGTTCCGTGGCTCGCTCGGCAACTCCTCAGGCTTCCAGTCCTACCAGTACCGCGCCATCGAATTCGTGCTCGGCAACAAGCACGCGCGGATGCTTGAGGTGTTCACGAGCGAGCCCGAGGCGCACGCGCTGCTCGCCCGGATCCTCGAGGAGCCCACCGTCTACGATGCGTTCCTGCGGCTCGTGGCCCGCAGTGGCTACGACGTCCCCGAGGACATCCTGACCCGTGACGTGCGTGAACCGTGGACTATGCGCGAGGACCTCGTGCCCGTCTTCCAGCGGATCTACGAGGAGGATTCGACCCCCTGGGGCCTCTACGAGGCGTGCGAGAGCCTCGTAGACCTCGAGGACAACTTCCAGGCCTGGCGCTTCCGCCACCTCCGCACGGTCCAGCGGACCATCGGCTTCAAGCGCGGTACCGGCGGCTCCTCTGGCGTCGATTTCCTCAAGCGCGCGCTGGACCTGACCTTCTTCCCCGAGCTGTACGCCGTCCGCACCGCGATCGGAGCCTGAACATGACAGACCTCAGCACCTCCACCCAGGCCGCGCACGACGGCATGCTGGACGCAGCAGCGCTCGACGCCGCCGACCCACTCGCCCATTTCCGCAACCGTTTCCTCGGGTGCGACGGTCCCAACGGTGGCCCGGTCGTCGCCTACCTAGACGGCAACTCCCTCGGCCGTCCGCTGGCAGACACCGCCGAGCGGCTCGCAGAGTTCACCGCCGGCCCGTGGGGCCAGCGCCTCATCCGGGCCTGGGACGAGCAGTGGATGGACGAGCCCGTCCGCCTCGGCGATCGTCTCGGCGAGGTCGTGCTCGGCGCCGCGCGAGGCCAGACCATCGTCGCGGACTCGACGTCGGTCATGATCTACAAGCTAGTGCGCGCCGCCTTCGACGCGCAGGCCCCAACGGGTCGGGACGAGATCGTGGTCGATCTCGAGAACTTCCCGACGGACCGATTCATCGTCGAGGGCATCGCCGCGGAGCGCGGGGCGACGATCCGCTCGATCGAGCCCGACCCTGACACCGGGGTGACGCCGGCGGACGTCGAGTCCGTGCTCGGCCCACGCACCGCCGTCGTGCTCCTGTCCCACGTCGCGTACCGCTCGGGGTTCATCGCCGACGCCGCCGCAATCACCGACGTCGTGCACCGCGCCGGAGGGCTCGTGGCGTGGGACCTGTGCCACTCGGCCGGGTCGGTGCCGGTCGAGCTCGATGCGTGGGGCGCTGACCTCGCCGTCGGCTGCACCTACAAGTACCTCAACGGAGGCCCCGGCTCGCCCGCCTTCGGCTACGTGCGCCGCGACCTCCAGGACCGGCTGCTCCAGCCGATCTGGGGCTGGATGGGAGCCGCCGACCCATTCGGCATGACCGACTCGTACGCGCCCGCTGCCGGGATCCGCCGTTTCATCACCGGCACCCCGCCGATCCTCGCGATGCAGCCACTCTCTGCCATGGTCGAGGTCATTGCCGAGGCCGGCATGGATGCCATCCGGGCCAAGTCCGTGCAGCTCACCGAGTTCGCCGCGGCCCTGAGCGAGCGGTTCCTGGTACCCCTCGGCGTCGAGCTCGCGAGCCCCAGCGACCCCGCCGAGCGGGGCTCGCACGTCACCCTCAACCACCCGCGCTTCCGTGAGGTCACCGCGATGCTCTGGGAGCGGGGGGTCATCCCGGACTTCCGCCCCCCTCGCGGGCTGCGCGTGGGCCTCTCGCCACTGAGCACCTCGTTCGCAGAGGTTCAGGCGGGGATTGAGGCGATCCGGGACGCCCTGACTGAGCTCGCATGAGCGCCGTCGAGCAGCGCGGGGGCGCCGGCTCCGCACCATCACCCTCTGCGTTCAGCATTGGGGCAGTGGATGTTGTCCACGCCACGACGGGGTTCACCGATGTCCTGCCCCGCGTCACGGACGACATGGTGTCGAGGCCCGGCAGCGCGGTCTCCCTCCTGCGGACCGTTGTGGGCTTGTACCTGCGCGAGGCTGGCGGGTGGATGCCTACAGACGCCTTCCTCGCCCTGCTCGGGGCACTGGGCGTCCCTGTGCCGCAGGCGCGCACCGCGCTGAGCCGGGTCAAGCAGCGCGGCCTCCTTGAGGCGGAGGCGCAGGACGGCGTCCCCGGCCTCGCGCTCGCGCCCGGGGCCGTCGCGATGCTCGCCCGGGGCGACCGCCGCATCCACGAGCCGCGCAGCATGGCGGCCGACGGCGAATGGTGCCTCATCGTGTTCTCGATCCCGGAGGCGATGCGCGATGCGCGGCACCAGCTGCGCAGGCAGCTCAAATGGATCGGCTGCGGGACTGTGGAGTCGGGCGTATGGATCTGCCCGGACTTCCTGCGCGGGGAGGTCGAGGACGTCATCGGGGGGCTGGGGCTGAGCGGTCATGTCGTGCTGTTCACCGCCCGGGGCCTCCCCGCGGGACCGGTCGCGGCCGGGCAGGTGGGGCACTGGTGGGACCTTGAGGCGATTGCGGAGCTGCACCGGGAGTTCATCGACGGGCAGTCACGCGTGCCGGAACGCAGTGCGGGGCCGGCCGAGAGCTTCGCCGCGTACGTGGAGTGCATCGACGCGTGGCGCGTCATTCCGTACCTCGATCCGGGCCTGCCGCCCGAGCTGCTGCCGCAGGACTGGCCGGGGCCCGAGTGCATCGCCCTGTTCCGGCGCATCCGCGAGGTGCACGCGGGGCCGGCGTGGGAGTTCGTGCGCCGGGTTCTGGCTGCGTGAGGAACCGCGCCCAACGCGGAGTATTGACTTCCGTTCGTTTGACCGCCTGAGAAAAGGGGTAACTGTCTGATCGTTGCGTGAGACCGGAACCCCTCGGGGGGCCCGTCGCCACGCGGTCAGGACACGCGATCAAGGCAGGAGGACGGACACTGTGATCACCCCCGAGTATCAAAGCCAGCCTTCCGCCGCCCCCACGACAACGGTCTCCGAGCTCTTGGACGTGCCGCCCGATCAGAGTGCGCCAGGGGTGTCGACCGTCGATCCTGCAGGGGGCGAGCCTCCTTCCGGGGGCAGTGCCCAGGGGCGGCGTCCGCTCCGGAACGCGGCGATTGCCATGAGCGCTGCCTTGGCCCTCGTGGTTGCCGGTTCGGTGGTGGGCGCGCTTGTGCTGCGCTCAGCCCTCGGAATGGACAAGGTCTCGGATTACGCGGGTCCCGGTGACGGACAGGTCCAAGTCAACGTCCAGCCGGGAACCGGCCTCGTCGCGGTGGCGCAAGAGCTGAAGCAGGAGGGCGTCGTCGCGGACACCGATACCTTCGTCCGCGCCTTTGCCGACGTCGGGGGGAAGCTCCACCCCGGCGGCTTCACCTTCAAGAAGCAGATGAAGGCCTCCGACGCGGCGCAGCTCCTCGCAGACGACAATTCGAAGGTCATCTACTTTGCGCTCAGCGCTGGGCTCCGCCTCAACGAGTCGCTCGACACAATCGCGAAGTCCGCGAGCGTCGACCGCAAGGACCTCGACAAGCTCAACGCCGAGCCCGCGCAGTTCGGGCTCCCCTCTCAGGCCACGAACCTCGAGGGCTACTTGGCCCCGGGTGAGTACCGCTTCCCCACGGGGACGGCTGCGAAGGACATTCTCGCCGCGCTCGTCTCGGCCACCGTCGAAGAACTCAAGAAGGCTGGGATCACCGATCCCGCGAAGCAGCACGAGGTGCTCACCGTCGCGAGCATCGTGCAGGCCGAGGGCGGCCGGGCCGACTACGGAAACGTGGCCGGGGCCATCTACAACCGGCTCAAGCCGAACGATCAGACCGATGGCCTCGTCCAGTCCGATGCGACCGTCACTTATGGACTCGGCACCAAGACGGTCCAGCTCACGGACGCGCAGAAGGCAGACACCAACAACGCCTACAACACCTACGTCCATCCCGGCCTTCCGCCCGGACCCATCGGCTCGCCCGGATCGAACGCCGTCGCAGCGGCAGCGCACCCGACGGCCAATGACTTCCTGTTCTGGGTGACCGTCAACCTCGACACGGGTGAGACGAAGTTCGCGAAGACGTACGCGGAGCATCAGGCCAACGTGGCTCAGTACCAGCAGTGGTGCGCGGCTAACGCCGGGAAATGCGCTTGAGCGCAGCGGCTCGCCCCTGAAGAAGCCGGTCTGCCGCCAGCGGGCGCACTATAGTCGGACACCATGGAAGAACGCGTGCTGGGTCGGACCGGCCGGACGGTGTCGCCGATTGGCCTCGGAACGTGGCAGTTGGGAGCGGACTGGGGCGAGGTCGGCAGCGCAGACGCCGCGCGGGTCCTCGACGCAGCGGCCGAGTCCGGAGTGAGGTTCTTCGACACTGCCGACGTCTACGGTGACGGGCGCAGCGAGCAGATCATCGGCGCGTGGCTCGCGGCGCACCCGGACGCCGGGATCATGGTGGGGACGAAGATGGGCCGACGCATGCCCCAAGTCCCCGAGAACTACATGCTCGCCAACTTCCGCGAGTGGCTCGATCGTTCCCGCCGCAACCTCGGCCAGGACACTCTCGATCTGGTCCAGCTGCACTGCCCGCCCACCCCAGTCTACTCTGACGACAGGGTCTTTGACGCCCTCGACCAGCTTGTCGACGAGGGCGTGATGCGGAACTACGGCGTCAGCGTGGAGACGACCGAAGAGGCGTTGACCGCGATCGCACGGCCCGGTGTCGCTTCGGTGCAGATCATCTTCAATCCCTTCCGACTCAAGCCCCAGGAGGAAGTCCTCCCGGCTGCACAGAAGGCAGGCGTGGGGATCATCGTCCGCGTGCCCTTGGCGTCCGGCCTGCTGAGCGGGAAGTACAGTCGCAGCACCCAGTTTGCCGAGCACGATCATCGGAGCTATAACCGGGACGGCTCAGCCTTCGATGTGGGGGAGACCTTTTCGGGGGTGGACTTCGAGCGCGGTCTCGACGCGGTGGCCGAGTTTCAGGAGCTCGTCCCGGAGGGCCTGACCACTGCCCAGGCCGCCTTGGCCTGGATCATCTCCCAACCGGGGGTGACGACCGCCATCCCGGGAGCGAGGAACGCCGCCCAAGCGAAGGCGAACGCCGCGGCTGCCGATGGCGTCGGCCGTCTGGGCCCGGAGCTCGACGGCGGTGTGCGTCGCGTCTACGACAAGTACTTCCGCGAGGCGGTCCACCCGCGCTGGTAGCCCCGGGCGCACGACGGCGGGCCCTCCAGAGGCGTTGAGCGGCCTCGCGGAGGGCAGTCGGTCCGTGACGATCCCGCCCCTTGACCTTGACGCAGCGTCAACTCCTACGGTGGTAACCACAAGGAGGAACGCATGGACTGGAGCATTCAGGAAGTCGCCAGGCTGGCCGGGACCACGAGCCGGACGCTGCGCCACTACGGGAGCATCGGCCTGCTCGAGCCCAGCCGCGTGGGCCACAACGGCTACCGCTACTACGGGCCGGAGGAGCTGGTCCGGCTCCAGCGCATCCTCCTTCTCCGCGATCTCGGGCTCGGCCTCGAAGCAATCGCGGAGGTCCTCGCCAGCCAGCAGGACCAGAAGGAGGCGCTGCGCACCCATCTGGAATGGCTGCGGCAGGAACAGGGCCGGCTCGCGCGCCAGGCGAGGGCCGTTGAGGTGACGATCCAGCAGATGGAAGGAGGTGGCCAGCTCATGGCACAGGACATGTTCGATGGGTTCGACCACACGCAGTACAAGGACGAGGTCGAGGAGCGCTGGGGCAAGAAGGCGTACGCGGACTCCGACGCGTGGTGGCGAGGCCTCGGCCCTGACGGCCAGAAGGAGTGGCAGAACCGCGTCGCGCAGCTCAACGCAGACTGGCAGGCCGCCTTCGCTGCCGGGGAGACACACGACGGCGCCGCCGCCGAGACGCTGGCTTCCCGCCATGTGCAGTGGCTCGCCGGGATCCCCGGCACGCCCGGTTACCCGGACGGCCCCGCCAAGGCCTACGTGCTGGGCCTCGCCGACATGTATGTGACCGACGAGCGCTTCGCCGAGAACTATGGCGGCCCCGAGGGCGCAGCCTTCGTCCGCGACGCTTTGACGGCGTATGCGGCCCGGGAGCTCTGAGCGAAGGATTCGGGGCTATCCTCGGAACTGCTTGAGAAGCGAGCGCACGACGGCGGGTGCCCACCCGCCGTCGTTCGCTGTCTGCGGACGGCCGCCAAGCGGATTGAATCGGCGATACCCCTGGGGGTATGTTTGAGTGACTGGGGTCACACTGCCGATTTCCCCGGCTGTCACTGATGGCCGGCGAGTCCTTCGACAAGCGCAGCCCCTCGAAACCTGAGGAAAGGCATCACCGCGATGGGCATCCACCACAAGATCCTGATCATCGGCGGCGGCAACGCCGGATTGAGCGTGGCGGCGCGGCTGCGCCGTGCGGGCCAGAGCGACATCGGCGTGCTCGAGCCGAGCGACAAGCACTACTACCAGCCCCTGTGGACCCTGGTCGGGGGAGGCCGGGCCCCGCAGAAGGAATCGGTGCGGGACCAGGCCGCGGTCATGCCGAAGGGCGTCGCGTGGATCCGTGACGCGGCCGTCGATATCGACCCGGATGCCAAGATGGTCACCACGGTGGGCGGCGCGGAGATCGGCTACGACTACCTCGTTGTCTCCCCGGGCATCCAGCTGGACTGGGACAGGATCCCAGGCATGGCCGCGGCCGTCGAATCCCCCGCGGCGTCCAGCAACTTCCGCTACGACCTGGCCCCCAAGACCTGGGACCTGATCCGGGGGATGCGGTCGGGCACCGCGGTCTTCACCATGCCCGCCGGGCCGATCAAGTGCGCCGGGGCCCCGCAGAAGATCGCCTACCTCGCCGCGGACTACTGGCGCCAGCAGGGGGTGCTGGGAAACATCCGCGTCGTGATGGTGCTTCCGACCCCGGGGATGTTCGGCGTGAAGGTCTTTGCCGACGAGCTGGAGCGGGTCGTGGCCAAGTATGGGATCGAGGTCCGCAAGAGCAGTGAGATGACCTCCGTGGATCCTCACGCCCAGGAGATGGTCATCACCGACCACGCGACCGGCGCCAGCGAGACCCTCCACTACGACATGCTGCACACCGTTCCCCCGCAGTCCGCGCCGGACTGGCTGAAGGCGACCGCCCTTGCCGACCCGAACAATTCCGCGGGGTACGTCGAGGTTGACAAGCACACCCTCCAGCACACTCGCTACCCCACTGTCTTTTCGTTGGGCGACGCCGGCTCGACCCCGAACTCCAAGACCGGGGCCGCGATCCGCAAGCAGGCCCCCGTGCTGGTCCAGAACCTGCTCTCTGTGATGAAGGGCCAGCCCGCCGAAGCCAGCTACAGCGGCTACGGGTCCTGCCCCCTCACCACCGCGCGCAACAGGATGCTTCTCGCGGAGTTCGACTACAGCCTGCAGCCCGCGCCGAGCATCCCGCTGATCGATACGACGCGCGAGCGCTGGGACATGTGGCTGCTCAAGCGCTATGGACTGCCGTTCATGTACTGGCGGTTCATCCTTCCCGGGCGTGCCTGAGGGTGCCTCGGCGTGGCATTGACTGAAGGCCGACAATAAGGCGGGCGGACGACGGCGGGTGCGCACCCGCCGTCGTCCGTCCGCCTTTCATTTAGACCGGTCTAAAGAAGCCGCACATCCTCCCATGCACCGGCAGAATCAGACCGTTCCGCGGCCTCGAGGACCTCGGCGACCCGCCAGCCGTCCTCGAAGGATGGGTACGCCTGGGTGCCGTCGAGGATCGCCTGGAAGAAGTTGCGGATCTCAACCGCCTTGAGCTCGTGGAGCCCGATCGTGACGCCGGGGAATGGCCAGAACGCGGCGTAGTCGCCGTGCCCTGGACCGAGCGTCACGGTGGTGCTGCCCGGGAATGCCGTGGGCTCCCCGCCGCGCAGGAACAGCTCGACCTTGTAGGAGTCCTGCTGCGAGAAGCGCACGGAGCCCTTCGATCCGAACACCTCGACCCCGAGGTCGAACGGGTGGCCGTTGGCCACCCGACTTGACTCGATGGTCACGGACGCGCCGGAGACGAGGCGGCCGAGCACGGTCGCGACGTCGTCGTTCTCCACCGGAAGCAGCGGCGCGTCTGCAGCGGCCTGAGACCCGTACGAGAGCGCACCCGAGGCCTCGGGCCGCTCCCGCACCATGGTCGCGAGGTCGCCGAAGACCCGCGTGATGGGCCCGCCGAGCGCCTGCACGAGCGAGATCACGTGCGATCCGATGTCCCCGAGAGCCCCGAGGCCGGCCTTGCCGCGCTCGTAGTGCCAGGTGCGGGGGAGTGACGGGTCAGCGTTCGCGTCGACCACGAAGTGCCCCTTGATGCTCCACACGTCCCCGAGCGTGCCGTCGTCGATGAGCCTCCTGATGAGCTGCACGCCTGGGTTGCCGAGGTACGAGAAGCCCACGAGGGTGGTCACACCGGCGTCACGTGCCGCCTCCCACATCGCCCGGGCCTCCTTGGCCGTGATCGCGAGCGGCTTCTCGCAGTAGACGTGCTTGCCGGCGGCGATGGCCTCCATGGCCACCTCGTAGTGGAGCCAGTTCGGCGTCACGATGTCCACGACGTCGACCTCGGGATCGTGCACCGCCGCGTGCCAGTCGCTCGTCCAGCGGGAGAACCCGAGCTGGCGTGCGCCGGCCTCGGCACGCGCGTCGTCCACGTCGGCGAGCACGCTGAGCTCGGGCGCCGCGGGAAGCGCTGGGAAGAGCGTGGGGAGGGCCCCGTACGCGAGGGTGTGGGACTTCGCCATGAGCCCGGCGCCGATGAGGGCGACGCGGAGCCTGCGCGTGTTCTGGGTCGTTGGACTGATCGTCATCGAGCATTTCCTTATTCCGCCGCGTGAGCGGCACGTCCGGCCGCCGGAAAGACCGGCGCGGAATCAGGATAGGCCATATTGACGAGAATGTTTAGACCGGTCTAAAGTCCATTTTCAACAACATCAGCCGGTCCCTCGGCCCGAAGCAAGGACGTTCGATGAACCAGGAAGCCCCACGATGAGAGTCGGCCTCTACCTCGCCGCGCTCATGGATCTCCCCCTCCGCGACGCGCTCTCGATGGCGCACGGCTGGGGCATCACCGATGCCGAGGTCCCGGCCGGCGGTTTCAACCCCTACGGCCACTGCAACCCCGGTGCGCTCGTCGCCAGCGCCGCCGCGCGCGACGAGTTCCTCGGCCTGTTCGCCGAGACCGGGGTCAACCTCGCGATCCTCAACGCGAACAGCAACCCCCTCCACCCCGACCCCGAGGTCAGCGTTCCGCACCGGAAGGACCTCCGGGACGCGATCGTGCTGAGCTCCCAGCTCGGCCTCGACCGGCTCAACGCCATGGTCGGCAGTGTGGGCTCCGGACCGGGCGCCACGCTGCCCACGTGGTCGCTCGTGCCGTGGGAGAGCGGCCTGCTCGAGGTCCGCGACTACCAGTGGTCCGTCGCGCTGCCGTACTGGAAGGAGACCGCGGCCTTCGCCGAGGACCACGGCGTCCGGCTCGCGCTGGAGATCCACCCGCACATGCTCACCTACAGCCCCGCCACGCTCGAGCGGTTCCTCGACGCCGTCGGGTCGGAGTACCTGGGTGTGAACCTCGATCCGAGCCACCTGTTCTGGCAGGGCATCGATCCGAACCGCATGGCCGCACGGTTCACCGGGCGGATCTGGCACGTTGCCGCGAAGGACACCGTGCTCGTGCCCGAGAACATCGCCGAGTGGGGCCTCCTCGACGACCGGTACGCGTACATCCCGTCCGAGGAGAAGCCCCAGCCGCTAGGCGGCCGCTACCTCACCACCCGGCCGCCGGCGGACGGGCCGTGGCATTTCGTCGCAGCCGGACGCGGGCACGACGTCGCATGGTGGACCGACTTCCTCGCCACCGTGCGCCGCGCGGGCTTCGACGGCGCCGTCTGCATCGAGAACGAGGACTGGGACCTGCCCCGCGAGGAGTCCATCCCCGTCGCCGCGCGGACGCTGCGCGCCGCCATCGGCATCGCCGAGCCCACCCACGCCTGACCGCGTCTGGCGCACGACGGCGACCGCTCGCCGTCGTGCGCCGCCTCACCACCCGCCGCCTCGCCGCCCCCATCAAGGAGCACACCATGAAGATCACCCTCGACCCGCTGCCCTTCCGCCACCTCCCCATCCCCGAGATGGTCCGCACCGTTGCCGACCTCGGGTACGAATGGATCGAGTTCTCCCAGCGGGACGACTTCTTCCCCTTCTACCTCTACCCGCGCGCCAACGACGCCCTCGTCCAGCAGCTCAAGGCCGCGCTGAAGGAGACCGGGGTGAAGATCGCCTCTGTGCTGCCGATCCTTCGTTGGTCCAGCCCGGACGAGGACGAGCGCCAGGCTGCCGTGCGCTCCTGGATGCGTTCGATTGACATCACGGCTGAACTGGGCGTGGACCAGATGAACTCCGAGTTCTCCGGCCGCCCCGAGCAGAAGGAGCGCAGCGAGGCCCAGTTCCTGCGCTCGATGGAGGTGATCCTGCCCCGCCTCGAGAAGGAGGGCATCAAGCTCAATATCGAGCCGCACCCGGACGACTTCATCGAGGACGGCATCGAGGCCGTGCAGATGATCCGCGGCCTCAACTCGCCCAACATCGGGTTCCTGTACTGCGTGCCGCACACGTTCTACCAGGGCCACGAGCCGGCCACGATCGTCGAGTACGCCGGGCCGGACCTCAAGCACCTGCACCTCGCCGACTCGTTCGACTACCGCGCGTCCGGCGGCCGCCGGTACCTGCTCAACCCGGCGGAGACGAACGCGACCGTGCACCAGCACCTCCCGTACGGGCAGGGCGAGGTGGACCTCGACGGCTTCTTCGCAGCGCTCAAGCGCGTGGACTTCGATGGCATCGCGACCGTGGCCGTGTTCTCGCAGGAGGAGAAGGCCGTGGAGAACTCCATCTGGATGCTCGAGGAGACCAAGAAGCGCCTCGCCTGAGGTGCTCGGGCGCTCACCTAGGCTTGTCGCTGTGGATGAGGGAGTGAAACGGGCGACCATGGCCGACGTCGCCGAGGCCGCCAGCGTGTCCAAGGCGCTCGTCTCGCTCGTCTACCGCCAGCCCGAGAAGGTCAGCCCCGAGCGCCGCGCCCGCGTGCACGCGGCCGCCGAGCGCCTCGGCTTCCGGCCCAACTGGGTCGCGAGCTCGCTGTCCGCCTACCGGGGGAGCTTCATCGGCATCCTCGTCTCGAATCTCCACAACCCACTGTTCGCGACGATCGTCGACACCGTCCGGACCGAGCTGGACGCCGTGGGCCGCTACGGGCTCATGTCGAGCGCCGTGATCCAGGACCGGGACGGCACGTACCGGACCGACCGGCGGATCGTGCAGGCCTTCGAGGACCTCAACGCCTCGGCCCTGCTCGTCGTGGGCGTGACGCCGGACCTCGCTGACCTCCAGCGGCTGCGGCCCGGCATCCCGATCGTCGTGGCCGCCGCGTCCATCGAGGAACTGCCCCGGGCCGTGTCGGTGCGCTCCGACAGCGAGATCGGCATGCGGGCGGTCGTCGACCACCTCGTGTCGCTCGGGCATCAGCGCATTGTGCACCTCGGCGGTCAGGGCGGACCCGCGAGCCGACGGCGCGCGGAGGCCTACGCGCGCGCGATGGCGGAGCACGGACTCGCGGACCACGTGCACGTCGAGCCGGCGGAGTTCGATGAGGCGAGCGGCCGGGCTGCCGCGGAGCGCGTCCTGAGCGCGAGGCCCGGGAGCACAGCGCTCGTGTGCGTCAACGACCTCGTTGCGCTCGGCGCGATGAGCGAGGCTGCGGAGCGCGGCCTGCGCGTGCCCGAGGATGTCGCGATCACGGGCTACGACAACACGTTCCTCGCCGGCATTGCGGCCGTCGGCCTCACGTCGGTGGACACCGAGGCGCAGGAGATCGGCCGGGTTGCCGCCTCGTGGCTCGCTTCCGACGAAGCCCTCCCCGCCCCCGGCACCGAGGTGCTCATCCCGCCGAGGCTGGTGGTCCGCCGCTCGACGGCGGGGTGAGAGCGTCTCCCGGCACGGGGTGGGCGCACGACGGCGGGTGCGCACCCGCCGTCGTCCGCGCTCCTGGTCAGCCGTCAGCCGTGGTCGGCGCCGGTCAGAGGGTGAGCAGCACCTTGGTGGCGAGCCGCTCGTCCATCGCCCGGTAGCCCTCGGCCGCCTTCTCGAGGGGGAGGGTGAGGTCGAAGACCGCGCCCGGGTCGATCTCGCCGTCCAGGATGAGCCGGATCAGCTCGGGGAGGAATTGCCGGACCGGGGCCGGGCCGCCGTGGAGGTGGACGCCGGAGAAGAACAGCTCGAGGCCCGGCAGGGCGACGTCGTGCGAGACGCCCACATAGCCCACGTGCCCGCCCGCGCGGGTTGCGCGGATGGCCTGCATCATCGACTCCTGCGTGCCGACGGCCTCAATGGTCGAGTGGGCGCCGAGCCCGTCCGTAAGCTCCCTGATCTTCGCCACGCCCTCGTCGCCGCGCTCCTCGACGATGTCCGTCGCGCCGAAGCGCCGGGCGAGTTCCTGCCGGTCGGCGTGGCGGCTCATCGCGATGATCCGCTCGGCGCCCAGCTGCTTTGCGGCGAGCACCCCGAGGAGCCCGACGGCGCCGTCGCCCACCACCGCGACAGTCTTGCCCGGCCCGGCCTCGGCGGCGACCGCGGCGAACCAGCCGGTCCCCAGGACGTCCGAGGCGGCGAGCAGGCCCGGGATCTCCTCCGGCCGCGGCGGGCGTGGCGTCGCGACGAGCGTCCCGTCGGCGAGCGGGATTCGCAGGAGCTCGGCCTGGGTGCCGAGCGCACCCATCGGCTCGCGGTGGACGCAGTGCGACTGGTAGCCGGCGCGGCAGATCTCGCACGTGTTGTCCGAGGCGAAGAACGAGCCGACCACGAAGTCGCCCACCTTGACGTTCTTCACGTCGTCGCCGACCTGCTCGACAATGCCGACGTACTCGTGGCCCATCGGAGTGGGCCGCTCCACTGGGTCCGCGCCGCGGTACGGCCACAGGTCCGAGCCACAGATGCAGGCCGCGGCGACGCGGATGACGGCGTCGGTGGGCTGCTCGATGACCGGGTCGGCGCGCTCCTCGACGCGGACGTCCCGGGGTGCGTACATGACTACTCCACGCATGTGGGTGTTCCTTCCAGTGTGAGTTCCGCTGCGAGTTCGGGCGCGGCGGGTGGTGTGGGGCGCACGACGGCGGTCCGGCTGGCTCTGTGGGGAGTGCCGGCCGTGCTGCGGGTCGGGCGGGCGAGGAAGACGAGGCCGGCCGTGGCCGCGAGCATGATGACCGTGACCGAGACGAGGCCGAGCGGGAGGATGCTGAAGGCACCGGCGACGCCGACCAAGGGCGCGGCCACGCCGCCGAACGCGAACCGCGCCCCGCCCAGCACCGATGATGCCGTCCCCGCCATGTGCGGGTAGTCGGCCAGTGCGATCGCGGTGGACGGCGGGCTCGTCACCGCAGCGCCGCTGACCACGAGGAGCAGGGACGCCATCACGACGGCGAGGGGCACGTGCGCGAGCCCTGCGACCAGGAGCCCCGTGGCACCGGCGCCGCACATCGCCAGGCCGATGGCCAGCATCCCGCCTGCGCGCCACCGTTCGCTGAACCGGCCAGACAGGTAGCCGAAGACCATGAAGCCCGCAGAGTTCAGCCCGAACGCCATCGCGTACTGCTGGGGTGAAAGGCCGTAGATCCCCTGGAGGACGAAGGTCGCGCCGGCCAGGTACGCGAAGATCGCGGAGTTGACGAAGCCCTGCACGAGCACCGCCCCGACGAAGCCGCGGTCGGAGAGCAGCACGCGCAGGTCCCGGCCCACCCGACCGAATCCGCCAGCGGTCCGGGCCTCGTGGGGGAGGGTCTCGCGGAACCCGAGGGCGACGCTCGCGAGGATGGCGGCGCCGATGGTCGCGAGGACCAGGAACAGCCCGCGCCAGTCCATGACCGCGGTCAGCGCACCGCCGAGCATCGGTCCGACGATGGCCGCGAAGCCGCCCACTACGGTCAGGCGCCCGTAGAAGCGGATCAGCCGCGTGCCGTTGTACAAGTCACGGCCGGATGCCTGCGCGATCACGATCCCGACGCCGCCCGCGAGGCCCTGCACGAGCCGCGCCGCGATGAGGACCTCAACCGTGGGGCTCGCGGCGCACAGCGCCGAGACCGCCACGTAGGCCGCGACGCCGACGAGGAGCGGCCCCCGCCGCCCGAGGCGGTCGGAGAGCGGGCCCGCGATGAGCTGGCCGCCGGCAAGTCCGAACAGGCACGCCGTCACGGTCAGCTGCGCGAGCGAGGTCGCCGCCCCGAGCTCGGACGTGAGCGCCGGCAGTGCCGGCAGG
This sequence comes from Sinomonas sp. ASV486, assembly GCF_030908215.1. Taxonomy (GTDB): domain Bacteria; phylum Actinomycetota; class Actinomycetes; order Actinomycetales; family Micrococcaceae; genus Sinomonas; species Sinomonas puerhi. Next base: position 137,690 of record NZ_JAVFJK010000009.1, read on the forward strand.
TAGAGGTCCATGGAGATGGGCCCGAAGACCGTCAGGACCAGCAGGAGGGTCGCCAGAGTGCGGCCGATGCGGGGGCCACGACCGAGCGATGCCCGGGTGGAAAGGGAAGCTGTCACCCCACCAGCACACCGTGTCCGGCCGGGCGGCGGGAGTCCCTGCTGAAAGGTGTACCGGGAGGGCACCCCTCGCCGGTCCTCAGGGACGTACGCTCTACGGCATGGACAATCGAGCCGAGGTCCGCGAGTTCCTCATGTCGCGGCGCGCCAAGCTCACCCCCGAGCTCGCCGGGATCCCCGCGGGGCCCAACCGGCGCGTGGCCGGGCTGCGCCGCTCCGAGGTCGCGATGGCGGCCGGCGTCAGCGTCGAGTACTACGCCAAGCTCGAGCGCGGCACCATCGCGGGGGCCTCCTCCTCCGTCCTAGACTCGATCGCCACGGCACTGCAGCTCGATGACACCGAACGGGCCCACTTGTTCGACCTGGCCCGAGCGGCCGACGGGATCCCCACGTCGGGGCGGGCGCGCCGTCGCTCCGACGCGAATCCCGCCACCCGGCCCAGCCTTCACTGGGCTCTCGAGGCCATCACCGACGGCGTCGCGTTCGTCCGCAACGCGCACCAGGACCTTGTCGCGACCAATGCCCTCGGCCGGGCGTTCTACTCCCCGGTGGTCGGCGATGGCGGGCGTGTGCCCAATCTGGCCCGGTTCCAGTTCCTCGACCCGGCCGCGCGCGACTTCTACCCGGACTGGGACCGCTTCGCCGAGATGTGCGTCGCGGTCATGCGGGCCGAGGCCGGCCGCGACCCGCACGACCGGGGCCTGCAGGACGTCGTCGGCGAGCTCTCCACGCGCAGCGATGTGTTCCGCCGGCTCTGGGGAGCGCATGATGTGCGCACCCACGGTGCCGGGACCAAGCGCTTCGTCCACCCGGTGGTCGGCGAGGTGACCTTCGCGTACGAGGAGCTCGCCATCACCGCGGAGCCCGGTCACGTCCTGCTGATCTACACCGCGGAACCGGGCTCGCCCTCGGCCGAGCGGCTGCGCCTCCTCGCCTCCTGGGCGGCCGAGCATCCGGCACCCGTGTCGGCCGACCCCCGCTGAACTCCCGCGGGCGGCCCCCACTGAAGCCGGCCGCGCCGGCGGCGTGCTACCTGTTCATGCCCCTCGCGGCGACGCGCCACCGGTCCACGACGCGCCCGCCGCTGACCACCGCGACCTCGTCGACGAGGTTCACGGCCACGCACACGTGGTTCGGGATCACGCGCACGCGCTCGCCGAGGGCCGGCAGGGGAGCATCCTCGGGGAAGACCACCGTTGCGTGATGCTCCGACAGGCCCGTGATCCGGGCACCGGGGAAGTCCATGAGCCGGCCGAAGCCCGTGGCCCACGCGGGCCGGTCTCCGCCCAGGACCTTGCTGCCCGCATCGAGCACGATCCGCCGGGGAACCACCGAGTCGCCCTCGTGGCGGCTCACCACAGTGGCCGCGACGGTGAGGGCGATGTCCTCGAGCGCACACCGGCCGAGCTCGAGCTGCTGCGCATCGCCGAACACATACACGCCCGGCCGAACCTCCGTGGTGGTGCCCGCCTCCGTGAGCAGGGCGCTCGGCGTCGAGCCGCCGCTCACGCGCGTGATCTCAAGGCCCGCGTCCGCGAGCAGCCTCGCGGCCTCACCGAGGGCACGCTGCTCCTGGGCGGCGGCCTCGGTAGGCATCCCCGGCGCGTACGAGTGGCCGGGGAACGTGAAGACGCCGGCCACCCGCAGCCCGGCATCGGCCGCGGCCCGGGCCACCTCGACTGCCTGGGTGGGCGCGACCCCGCTGCGGTGGTGCCCGCTGTCGATCTCCACGAGCACCTCGATGGTCCCCGCGGCCTCGCCGAGCGCGGTTCCCATGGCCCGCGCGGCCTCGGCCGAGTCGGTCCCGACCGCGATCCGGGCCCGCCCGGCGAGCCGCCGCAGCCGCTCTGCCTGCCGCGGCCCGACCCACAGCGGATACGCGACGAACAGGTCCGTCACGCCGCGATCGGCGAACAGCTCGGCCTCGCCGATCGTGGCGACGGTCAGCCCGACCGCCCCGGCGGCGAGCTGCAGCTCGGCGATCTCGGGGATCTTGTGCGTCTTCGCATGCGGGCGCAGCGCGAGGCCCTTCGCAGCGACCCCCTCGGCCATCCGGGCGATGTTCCGGGCCAGGATCTCGCGATCGACCATGATCTCCGGGGTGTCGATCTCATGCGGGACTGTGGTCAACGGGTTCTCCTGAGGCTGTCGGCTGGCGGTATCCCAAGCTTAGGCGAGCGCACGACGGCGGGTGCCCGCCCGCCGTCGTGCGCCCGGTCAGTCCCGGCTGAGGTGGCGCATGACGGCGAGCACGCGCCGGTGCGAATCGGCATCGCGGGGCAGCTGGAGCGCGTCATAGATGTTGGACGTGTGCTGGACCACCGCCTTCTCGGTCAGGAAGAGCTCCACGGCGATCCGGGCGTTGCTGCGCCCCTCCGCCATGAGCGCGAGCACCTCCTGCTGGCGCGTCGTGAGGCCCCTGACCGCGCCGTCGGAGCGCCGGGCGCGGGCGAGCATGACGGACACGACCTCGGGATCGAGGGCGGTCCCGCCGCTGGCGACGTTGCGGAGGTCTCCGAGGAAGGTATCGACGTCGGCGATGCGCTGCTTGAGGAGGTAGCCCACGCGACCGTCGGGCGAGGCGAGCAGCTCGCGGGCGTAGCGCCGCTGGACGTGCTGGGAGAGGACCACGACGGCGGTCCGGGGGTGCAGGCGGCGGATCCTGAGGGCCGCGACGAGCCCCTCGTCGGTGTGGGTCGGCGGCATCCGGATGTCGGTGACCACGAGGTCCGGACGGTGCTCTTCGACGGCGGACTCGAGGGCCTCCGCGTCGGCCGTGGCCGCGACGACCTCGAAACCGCCGTCCTCCAGGAGGAGCTGCAGCCCGCGCCTCAGGAGCGCCTCGTCTTCCCCGATGATCACGCGCATGGCAGCTCCACGGTGATATGAGTGCCCTCGCCGGGTTCGCTGGTCACATCGAGGCGCCCCGCGAGGACCTCGACCCGGTCGGACAGGCCGCGCAGCCCGGCCCCGTCGTTCTGCCGTGCGCCGCCCACGCCGTCGTCGTGCACCTCGAGCCGTAGCTGCCCGTCGTCGAGGGCGACCCGCACCGCCGCCGATTCCGCCGCCGCGTGCTTGACGGTGTTCGCGAGGGCCTCCGCGATGACGAAGTAGGCGGTGCTCTCGACCGCCGGGGGGAAGGCGCGAGTGCCCGGGGTGATCTCGGGGCCCATCTCGAGCGAGGTGGGGATGGGCATCCTGTCGGTGAGATCCTCGACAGCGGCCGCAAGGCCCTGTTCGATGAGCGCAGCAGGCATGACGTTGTGCACGAGCTGCCGCAGGTCCGCCGCAGCGGCGTCGATCTCACGGCGCAGCTGGGTCGCGCGGTGGGACATCTCTTCGGTGGTCCCGGTCGCGTTGCCGAGCCGCTGGGCGTCGAGGGCCAGGAGGACGAGCCGCATCTGCAGGCCGTCGTGGAGGTCCTGGGCGATGCGGCGCCGCTCCCGGTCCACGGCGTTGACGAGCCGCTCCCTCGACCTCTGCAGCGCTGCGCGGTTGGACCGCAGCTCGGCGGTGAGCCGTTCCCTGTCCACCGCGATGGCAACGACGCGCCCCGCCGTCCGGACGAGCTCGGGGTCAGCGATGAGGGCCGCGTCATAGGAGATGGCGCCCACGCGGCGGCCGTCCACCTCGACCTCGACCGTTCCGCGCCCCTCGCCGGTATCGCGTTCCGTCCCGAGGACGACGGCGACCGGCTCGCCCTGCTCGTCGACGAACGACTTCCGCTGGGGCACCCAGTAGGAGAGCTCGAGCGAGGGGTCGCCGAGCGTGCCCGAGAGCGCCACGGACAGGGCGTGCTTGGGTCCGGACACACCGAGCCAGGTCCCGAGTTCCTCGAGCTGGCCCGTCCTGGCGAATCCGCCCCGCAGGACTCCGAGTGCGAAGGCGACCGGGATCCCGGCGAGGACCGCAAGCTGGATGCCGCCTCGCAGCATCGCGGGAAGGTGCAGGAGGCCGCCGAGCACGGACGAGCTGAACGGGGTGAAGATCACGGCGAAGATCCCGTAGGCGGAGACGGGGACGAGCACGAAGCGGTGCCGCCGTTCGGTGCGGAGCAACCGGCGCGTGAGGATGACGGCTGTCGCGACCATGACCGCGGCACCGGCGAACTGCTGGACCGAGACCCCGAGGGCCAGGGCCTCCGGGCTGTCCGCAACGAGCAGCCACGGCACCTGGCCTCGCGCGTCGAAGAGGTAGTGCGGGGCCTGGAGCGGGAGTGCCGTCACGTACGCGCCGACGACCGTGGCTCTGGACGCCCGCCCACGGAGCCTGCCGGAGGGGAAGGCGTGAAGGAGGTGGACCGTCGAGGCGAGGACGAGCGTGCTGCACACCGCCCCGACGGCGACGAGCGCGGGCACCTCCGTGTTCCACAGGCCGCCTCCGAGGAAGAGCGCCATGCCCGCAACGAGGATGAGTGGCCCCATGCGGTTGCTCGGCCGCCGGTACCAGGCAAGGAGGCCAGCTCCGAGGTAGACGAGGAAGATGCACGGGAAGAGGAGCAGCAGCCAGCCCGCTGGCCCCTCCCACGGTACGAGGGCGGCGAGGATTCCGGCGAGCACGAGGCCCAGGCCGAGGACGGTGCGCAGTGAGACGTCCAGCGAGTGGGCCAAAGGCGGCCGGAGGGCGGGGGCCATGAACGCGATCATATTTCGGGGCCGTCCAGCTGCCGCTTCCGTTACGCGCTCACGCCTTCGGGTTAGGCTTGAACTCGTGGCCCAGGGCCGCGGAGACAGAGACGAAGATCCGGCTCGCGGGGTCCATGCACGACAGCTGCTTCGGCGTGTCCGGCAGGGTTGCTGACTCCGTGCAGCCGCCCGAGGGGATGTCGCTGTTGGCGAGAACGGTCACGGTCGTGTCGGAGCGCGTGTCGTAGAAGAGGCTCGTGTTGAACCCGGGGATCTCGCCCGTGTGCCCGAGCCACCCGTCGATGCAGCCCACGGCGAGGCCGTAGCCCGCCGGCCCGGGGATCGACGCGAGCCGCTCGGTTTGGGTCTTCTCGTCGAGGAGCCCCTGACCCGTCGCCATGGCCCGCCCGTACACGAGGAGGTCGGCGGCCGACGAGGTCAGCTCTCCCGCCGACCAGGCCCAGGTGGGGTTCCACGCGGTCGCGTCCTGCGGCGTCGTCTGCCCGTCGGGGAGCCCCTGGAGGGTGAGACCGGTCGCGTGCGGGGAGGGGAGCGCGCCGCTGGCGCCCGGCATCGAAGTCCCCGAGAGCTTGAGCGGTGCGATGACGTAGTTCTGGAGCGCGTCCGTGTAGGTCGTTCCCGTGACCTTCTCCATGACCTTGCCGAGCAGGAGCGTGTTCGTGTTCGAATAGTCGAACTTCGCGCCCGGCTCGAACTGGCGGGGGAGCGCGAGGCCGAGCGCGATCAGCTGATCCGGCGTCCACACCTTGTTCGGGGTGGTGAAGAGGTCGTGCTGGAACGTCGTGTCGAGGGAGTAGCTCGGGACCCCGCTCGTCATGTTCAGCAGCAGGCGGAGGGTCACCTCGTCGCCGCGGGGGACGCCCGGGACATAGCGGCTGATCGGGTCGTTGAGGGAGACCCTGCCGTCCTGGACCAGCCTGAGGACCACCGTTCCCGTGAATGTCTTGGTGACCGAGCCGATGCGCTGGTACATGTCCACCGTCATGGGCGCCCTCGTGGTCTGGTCCGCGAGGCCGAACGCCTTGATCCATGTCCCCTGTGGGCTGCGGATGGCGACGATCGCGCCCGCCGTCGAGGCCTGCGCGAGGCCATCCTGCGCGGCTTTGTCGAGGGCGGCCGCGGTCGCCGCGGGCATCGGGCCCGACGCCGCCGCAGGGAGCGTGCGCCGGATGACCGCCTGCGGGTCTGCCACGCATGCCGCTGCTGCGCTCGCGGACGACGGCGCGGTCCCGCTGCTCGCGCTGGGGTTGCTCGTGCTCGCCTGCTGCGGTGCTGCGCAGCCGCTGAGTGCGAGCACGAGTGCCCCGGCCGCCGCGCCGTAGAGCCATCCACGATCCACGAAAGTGTCCCCTCTTCCGTGGGCCCGCCCGACGGCACGCCCCCATGGGCCCATCCTCTCGGACACGGGAGCACGCCACCATAGACCTAGGTCTATAGACCACATGGCCCTCGAGCACGTAGCGATGCCGGATGCCCGAAAGTCCGCGGACGCCGGCCCAGAAATCCTCATCGGAAGGGGGGCCGGGTCGGCCTGACGGATCACAATGGTGAATGGGCCAGGAGGAGACATGAAGACCGTGAGCGAAAGGAGGACGGCGCGGGGGGAGCTGTCCGCGACAGGGAAGCGACGCTTTCTGATCAGGCTCGCCGCCGTGATGGTTGGCGGGATGTTCCTGGACGGGTACATCCTCGGGATCATCGGGCCGGTGGCCGCCACGATGATGGGCGATCTCCGTCTAACGTCGCTTGAGGAGGGCCTCGTCGCTGCGGCCGCGCTCCTCGGAATCCTCGTAGGGTCGCCCATCGGCGGCTACGCGGCGGACAAGTTCGGCCGCAAGCCGCTGTTCATGCTCGACATGGGGCTGTTCGTCATCGCCTCGGCGCTTCAGTTCGTCGTCGACTCGGCAGAGTGGCTGATCGTGGTGCGCTTCATGATGGGCATAGCGATCGGCGCCGAGTACTCGGTCGGCTGGCCTCTCATGTCGGAGTTCGCGCCCGCCCGGTTGAGGGGCCGGGTCCTCGGGCTGACGCTCATCGCGTGGTACTCGGGCTTCATGGCCGCGTTCGCGCTGGGCTATGTCCTGACCGAGTACACCGATCTGGGGTGGCGGACCATCCTCGGCACGAGCACCGTCATCGCAGGGGTCCTGTTCGTCAGCCGGCTCGGCCTCCCCGAGTCACCGCGGTGGCTCTGGAATGTCGGCCGCAGGGACGAGGCCCGCCTCGTCGCGCGGCGGTATCTGGAGAGCGAGGCCGACATGGCCGACGTCGAGCACGAGGACGTGCGCCCCGGCACCTTCGGCATGCTGTTCTCGCGGAAGTACTGGCGGTCGACCCTGTTCGTTTCGATGTTCTGGTTCTGCGCCGTCTCGCCGTATTTCGCGATCGCCACCTTCGCCGACAGCGTCCTGGAGAGCTACGGCCTCGGCGGGGGCCTCGCCGGCGGCGTGGGGCTCTCCGCCGTGGCCCTCTCTGGCGTGGTGCTCACGGTGTTCCTGATCGACAAGGTCGGACGGCGCGTGCTCACGGTGCCGCCGCAGTGGCTGGCCACGGTGATCCTCGCCGTCATCGGGCTCTGGGCCGGTGCGCCGCCGTTCGCAGTGCTCGCGCTGTTCTTGGTGTTCTCGTTCTTCAATGCGATGTACAACACGCTGACCGGGGTCTACCCCGGCGAGGTCTTCCCGACTGAGATCCGGGGAATCGGTACGGGCTTCGCGGCGGCCGTGAGCCGGGTGGGCGCCGGCATCGGCACGTTCCTGCTGCCGATGTCGATGAAGAGCCTGGGCACTGGTGGCACGATGCTCATCGCTGCGGGGGTCGCCCTGCTGGGTGCAGTGCTGTCCCAGTGGCTGGCCCCCGAGACGAAGGGGAAGAGCCTCACCGAGACTGCGGCCGGCTACGGCGATTGAGACTCGCCTGGTCAGAGGCTCGCGCTTCCCGCCGCGTGCACAGCTGGCGGTCGGCGAGCGCACGACGGCGGGTGCCCACCCGCCGTCGTCAGGCGACTGCGGCGCCCGCACTCTCCTGAACCGGAGGCCGGCCCGTCGACGCACGGGGGATGAGCGTGGGCGCGAGGATGCGCGAGGACCCCGCCCGGTCCGCGGCACTCCGCCCGGCGACCTGGTCGAGCAGCGAGTCCACGGCGGCCACAGCGATCTCTCGGAAGGGCACGCGGACGCTCGTGAGCGGCACGGCGAGGCGGCCGACGACGGGGATGTCGTTGTAGCCCGCCACTGAGAGGTCCGCGGGTATCTGTAGCCCGGCCCGCTGGATCACCGATGTGAACCCTATTGCCGTGTTGTCGTTGACTGCGAACACGGCGGTGGGGCGGCGTTCGCCGGCCAGGAGCGCTGCGGCAGCGACCTCGCCGCTTTCCATCGAGAACGTCGAGGCATACTCGAACGAGGGGTCGGCGACGAGTCCCGCCTCTGCCAGCGCCCGCCGATACCCCTCGCGGCGGGCCAGGGCGGTCGGGGCCTCGTCCGGCCCCGCGACGATCCCGATCAGCCGGTGGCCCAGATCGATGAGGTGCCGGGTCGCGAGATAGCCGCCCAGCGCGTCGTCGCCCGTCACGCTCGGGCTCGGCCCATACGCGCGCAGCGCGAGCACATGCGGTACGCCGCCCTCCAGCAGTTCGGCGCACAGTCCTCCCCGAGTCGTGGCGGTCGTGAGGATGAGGCCGTCCACGCGTGAGGCGAGCATCGCGAGGCCGTTCTCCCGCTCGAGTCGGGCATCGCCGTAGGTCGTGGCGACGAGGGCGTGGTAGCCGCGCGCCCCGCACGCCGTCGCGATCTCCTCGTACAGCGTGGCCATGACCGTGTCCGTGAGCCGCGGGACGAGGACCCCGATGGTGTTCGTCTGCCTGCGGCGCAGGTTCGCGGCCGAGGGGTTGGGCTCGTAGCCCAGACCCTCGGCGACAGCGCGGATCCGGGCGGCGGAGTCGCTGCGGTAGAACGTGTGGTCGCGGTTCATGGCGCGAGACACCGTGGAGCGCGCAACGCCTGCCGCTGCCGCGACATCCGCGATCGTGGGCCTCGATCCAGTCCTGACGCCCTTGCCGTCCATGCTGCCCTTCCTCGAATCCCGTGAAACGGACCCCTTGACGGGCTCCTGTGACTCAGCTTACCGTTGGTGCAATCGATAACGGAATCGATTCCCTTTCCCTTCAACGAGGAGCAATCAGTGAGCACCATCGACCTCCGGGGCCTCGTCCCGGCCCCCGTCACCCCCTTCACCCGCGATGGCGACGTTGATGTCGACGCGATCCAGCGCCTCGGCAGCTGGCTCGGCAGTGTTGAAGGCGTCAAGGGCCTCGTGGTCCTCGGCCACGCCGGCGAGGGGACGTTCCTCACCCAGGCGGAGCAGGCGCAGGTCATCGCTGCGTTCCGGGACTCTGTGGACGGCCGGCTGCCGATCATCGCCGGCATCACCGGAGAGGGGAACAAGGTTGCCGCCGAGGAGGCCCAGCGCGCTGTCGACGCCGGTGCTTCCGCCGGCCTCGTCTACCCCTCGCACGGCTGGCTGCGGTTCGGCTACCAGGACGGTGCGCCGCAGACCCGCTACCGCGAAATCTACGAGACGAGCGGCCTTCCGCTCATCCTCTTCCAGTACCCGGACGCCACCAAGGCCACCTACAACCTCGACACCCAGCTCGAGATCGCCGCTCAGGAGGGCGTGTTCGCCACCAAGAACGGCGTGCGCAACATGCGCCGCTGGGACACCGAGATCCCCGTGCTGCGGGCAGCGTTCCCGGAGCTGCAGGTCCTCACGTGCCATGACGAGTACCTCCTGCACACGATGTTCGACGTCGACGGCGCCCTCGTCGGCTACGGCGGTCTTGCGCCCGAGCCGCTCGTCGAGCTCATCGCAGCGGGCAAGGCCAAGGACTACGCGAAGGCGCGCGAGATCCACGACCGCCTGCTGCCCGTGACCAAGAACGTCTACCACCGCGGCTCCCACATGGAGGGCACGGTCGCGCTCAAGGAGGGCCTCGTGGTCCGAGGCATCCTCGAGCACGCCACGGTGCGGCCCCCGCTGCTCTCGCTTGCCCCCGGCGCACACGAGGAGATCGCCCTTGCACTCGCCTCGGCGAACCTCGGTCTGGCCTCCGTGCCCGCCCACGCGTGACGGGTGAGCGTACGACGGCGGGTTCCTGCCCGCCGTCGTACGCTCGACTTCGCAAGCCCGGCGTGACACGCCACCTTCCCGTCCGTTCGCGCACCCTGGGCGAGCGGTTCGGCGACAACGATGTCCCGACAACTCCGCGATGGTCGCGGAGGGGAGGAACCACCCCACAATGACTGCTATGGCCAGCGGACAGACTTCCGCGACACAGACCGAGCTCGTCGCGAGACTCGAGCGGCTGCCGATCACCCGGCGCCTCACGATGATCCGCGTCGTCATCGGCTCCGCCACCTTCTTCGACGCGTACACGGTCCTCGCGATCGCGTTCGCGATGCCCCAGCTCGTGACCGAGTGGCACCTCAGCGCCGGTGAGGTCGGTATGATCCTCTCCGCCGGCTACCTCGGCCAGCTCTTCGGGTCACTGTTCTTCGGCAGCCTCGCCGAGCGCATCGGGCGCATGCCCACCCTGGCGATCACCATCGTGCTGTTCGTGAGCATGGACCTCGCCTGCCTGTTCGCGTGGGGCGCCTGGTCCATGATCGTGATGCGGTTCCTCCAGGGCATCGGCACCGGCGGCGAGGTGCCGGTGGCGAGTGCGTACATCAACGAATTCGTCGGCGCCCGGCGCCGCGGCCGTTTCTTCCTCCTCTACGAGGTCATCTTCCCCGTGGGCCTCATGTTCGCCGGGATCGCGGGCTTCTTCCTCGTGCCGGTGTTCGGTTGGAAGGCCATGTTCATCGTGGGGCTCGTCCCCGCCGTCCTCACCATCCCGCTGCGCTGGCTCATGCCCGAATCGCCTCGATGGCTCGCCGCCGTGGGGCGCACGGCGAAGGCCGAGGCCGTCGTGGCCATGCTCGAGCGGGAGGCCGTCAAGGCCGGCCACACGCTCGCCGAGCCGGAGGTCCGGCCGGTCGCCCCTGTCGAGGGCCGCTCCGACTGGCGTGAGCTGTTCCGCGGCGTCTACCGCAAGCGCACCCTCATGATCTGGGGCCTGTGGGTGAGCGTGTACGTGGTCAACAACGGCCTCATCACCTGGCTGCCCACCCTCTACAAGGAGGTCTTCCATGTGCCGCTCCAGACGAGTCTGGCCTACGGCTGGGTGACTTCCAGCGTTGGCGTCGTTGCGTCCGTGATCTGCGCGCTGCTGATCGACCGCGTGGGCCGCAAGCGCTGGTACTCGGTGGCGTTCCTCGTCTCCACCGTCCCGCTAGTGGTGCTCGGGGCCCTGGGCGCGGTCTCCGCGGTCCAGGTGGTCCTCTTCGCGAGTATCGCCTACGCGATCCTGCAGACGGTCTCCTTCTCGCTGTACCTCTACTCGGCCGAGCTGTACCCGACACGGCTGCGGGCCATCGGCACGGGCTTCGGGAGCGCGTGGCTCCGTGCGGGCTCGAGTCTCGGGCCGCTGCTGGTCGCGTGGATCATGGACGGCTTCGGGATCTCGTGGGTGTTCATCGTGTTCGCCGGGATCGCGGCACTGGGCGGGCTCATCACCATCTTCTTCGCGATCGAGACGAAGGGCCGCGTCCTCGAGGAGTTGTCCCCGTGAGGTCGATCTCCGGCTGACGCTCCCGGAGCGGCGGTGAAGCGGACGACGGCGGGTTCCCACCCGCCGTCGTGCGCTCAGGAGCTCCGGTGATCTTGTCCTCGAAGCGATGAACCGTTCGTGCAGGGTGGGACGAAAGCCTCTGAACGCACGGCCAGACCACCGATTAGCTTGGTCCTTGGGTCAAGAATCGGCCTACTGACGGGCTGGCGGCATGGAATGCTGGGGGCGTTCATCATGGGGGATGCCGCCAGCCTGTCGGTCACCGGCACCCATGCCGTGCTACGCATTCGAGGGGTAAAATCTGAGTCCACATGGCGCGCAGGGTGCCCATTCATCGGGTGTCGAGCGAGGTTGTGTGGCGCTACCGCAGTCGCCTGAGAGGAGGGGTCGGTGAACGAGCGCATCCACCGGCCGCGGCGAGAGGACCGGTGGCCGGTCGGCCATCTCGGATGGGCTTTCATGGGCTTACCCGAATTCGAGGGTCGCGTCGCATCGTTTCTGGTCGAAGGACACGCCCGCGGCGAGCGCCAGGTCTTCATCGTCGACGACCCTAGGGCTGCACTCTGGCCCAAGGGCCTCGTGGAGCGGGGCGACCTCCTGATCTTCAGCACGGCCGAGGCGTATGGCCAAGCGATGATCATCGATGCAGCTGCACAACGGGCAGCCTTCGAGAGTTCCCTGGCACAGGCCATCGAGCTCGGCTACACGGGACTTCGGATTGCGGCGGACAACACCAGCCTGACCTTGGATCCCGAGCGGCTCGAGGCGTGGATGCGCTGGGAGGAAGAGGCCGAGCTCCTGATGCAGGCTAAGCCCATCACCGGGCTGTGTGCCTTCGACCGCACGAGGAGTGATGCCGCGACAATCAAGGCTCTGATGAGCATGCACCCGGTCGCCGTTGGCTTCTAGGACCGCCGTCGTGCGTCCGAGCAGGCCTCGGCGACCTGCTGACGGTCCGTGTCCGCACCCTACGTTCGGCTCATGTCACCCTGTGAGGACGATTCGTCCGGTCGTGGGGATTGTCGGAGGCGGTGCGTAGGCTGAGGGCCATGAGGATTAAGATGTGCTCCATCCACGTGATTGACCCGGCCGCCGCGCACGTGTTCTACACGGAGACGCTCGGCTTCGACACCCTGCTTGCGATGCCCGAGGCGAACCTGTTCATCGTCTCTTCGCCCGATTCCGGTGGCGTGGGACTGCTGCTCGAACCGAGCGGAAACCCCGTCGCGGAGGCCTACCGCACGGGCGTGTACGACGCCGGCCTGCCGGCTATCGTGCTCGGCTCGCCGGACGTCCGGGCCGACTACGAGCGTCTGAGCGCGGCCGGGGTCGTGTTCCGCGGGGAGCCGACCCAGGACCCCTCGGGCGTCATGGCCGACTTCGAGGACACCTGCGGGAACCTCATCCGCCTGCATCAGGACTGACTTGGGTCTCCGCCCGGGCATCCTTGTGCGGGACGTGCGGGCAACCCACCGGTCCCATCAGGATTGAGCCCTTGGGCCCCTTCGGTGCGGCCTGGAGGGCCGATAGGCTGGCTCCCGAAGCCACCGACGATGGAGGGGTCCGTCATGAAAGCTGCCCGGTACTACGACCGGAAAGACATCCGCATCGAGGACATTCCGGAGCCCGAGCTCAAGCCTGGGACGGTCGCGATCGACGTCGCCTGGTGCGGGATCTGCGGCACCGACCTGCACGAATACCTCGAGGGCCCGATCTTCATACCGCCGAAGGGGTCGCCGCATCCGATCTCGGGCGAGGAGGCCCCGGTGACGATCGGCCATGAGTTCTCCGGCACGATCACGGCGCTCGGCGATGGGGTCACCGACCTCGAGGTCGGCCAGAATGTGGTCGTCGAGCCCTACATCATCCACGACGATGTCGACACCGGACCTGGGGCGGCCTACCAGCTCTCCAAGGACATGAACTTCATCGGTCTGGGTGGGCGGGGCGGGGGCCTCGCGCAGAAGATCGTGGTCCAGCGGCGCTGGGTCCACCCGATCGGGGACATCCCCCTGGATCAGGCCGCACTGATCGAGCCGCTCTCCGTGGGGCACCATGCCTTTGTCCGCAGCGGCGCGAAGGCCGGCGACGTCGCCATCGTGGGCGGCGCGGGTCCGATTGGCCTGCTGACCTCGGCCGTGCTGAAGGCGTCCGGCCTCACGGTGTTCATCTCGGAGCTGAGCGAGGCCCGCAAGCAGATGGCGCGGGACACCGGGGTGGCGGACGAGGTGTTCGACCCGCGCGAAGGCGACGTCGCCGAGCAGGTGCGGGCGCGCACCGGCGGCAAGGGTGCAGACGTCGGCTTCGAATGCAGCTCCGTCCCCGCCGTGCTGGACATGCTCATGGCCACCGTCCGGCCCGGCGGAGTCATCGTGAACGTGTCCATCTGGGGGCACAAGCCTCCGGTCGACATGCCCTCCCTCGTGCTCAAGGAGATCGACCTCCGCGGCACCATCGGGTACGCGAACGACCACCCCAGCACCATCGCGCTCGTGCAGTCCGGCAAGCTCGACCTGGCGCCCTTCATCACCGCCAAGATCCCCTTGGACGATCTCGTCACCGAGGGCTATGACCAGCTCATCAACAACAACGAGCACCACGTGAAGATCCTGGTCGATCCGAACGCCTGATCCGGCCGCCGCGGTGGCCCTGCGCACTGTGACTGAGCGCGGTAGAAACCTGTTTCCGCCGAGCTGAGCCGTGCACAACGGGCCCCCGGGCCGTCCGGAGCCTCCCAAGGGCAGGCACGCGTTGCGGGGTCACCTTTCACCGTTGGGGGGTCATCTCTCACCGTTGCGAAGTCAGCTTTCACCGTTGCGGGTCCACCTCCCATCGTCGAGGGTGATCTTCGCGTCTGTGCGGTGAGCGCCTAGGCCCAGCACAGGTCCACGAGATAAGCCGCACAGCACCGGACGAGATTCTGGTGCCATGGAGAATTCATCGGAAACTCAGCCTTATGCATCGCGTCGCGCCCGGATCGGTGCTGCGATCTTGGGCGCATTGGGGGTAGCGCTATTCGGACTCGCAGCTCTCCCTGCCCAAGAGGCCAGCGCCGCGGGAATCGTCTCCGGAATCCACTATGTCCCGCCAACCCAGACGGTAACCACGGCTATCGAGGCGAACAGCGCCGAGGAAGCCTAGACGCTCGGCCTGTGGTGACTCCGCATCGTTGGGAGGTGACTCCGCATCGTTGGGTGGTGACTCCGCATCGTTGGGTGGTGACTCCGCATCGTTGGGTGGTGACTCCGCATCGTTGGGAGGTGACTCCGCATCGTTGGGTGGTGACCCCGCAACGCAGGGAGGCGGCCCGTCAGCCGTGGCGACCGCCGCGCAGCGACCTCTCCGCCGCTGCTCCGTGTGCGGCCGAGGCGACCTTAGCGGCCTTCTGCTCGGCCTCTGCCTTGACCCGCCGGGCCTCCTCGCGGACCGAGGCCATGTTGGCGCGCTCCTCCTGGAGCCACTGCGGCCGGTTCTCGAGCAGCGCCGTGATCTCCGCCGTCGTGAGCGCCTCGGTGATGCCAGCGCGGGCGAGGCCGGAGATGGTGACGTTGAGCTTCTGCGCCACGACCGGCCGCGGGTGCGGGCCCTTCTCGAGCAGCTCGGTGAGCCACGCCGGCGGGTTGGCGCGCAGTTCGTCGAACTCCTCGCGCGTCACCGCACCTTCCTGGAACTCCGCAGGCGTGGCGGGGAGGAAGATGCCGAGCTTCTTCGCGGCGGTGGCCGGCTTCATGGACTGGGACGCGGCCTTGGGGTTCGAGCTCATGGGATCAAGGCTACCGTGGACCCATGCAGCCTGAGAGTGCCCATGCCCTGAAGGTCGCCTTCGTCGCGGGGGTCGCACCCGGCAAGTGGTTCCACCGGTGGGAGGAGCGCTTTCCCGACCAGCCGCTCGCTTCCCAGATGGTCGACGACGCCCAGCAGCTCGCCGTCCTGCGCGACGGCACCGCGGACGTGGCCTTCGTGCGGCTGCCCGTGGACAGGGACAAGGAAGCCCTCCACGTCATCCCGCTGTACGAGGAGCTGCCCGTGGTCGTGGCGCCCAAGGGCCACGAGATCCAGGCGTTCGAGGAGATTCCCCTCGGCGAGGTCGAGGACGAGCTCTTCGAGTACGACGGCGGGCCCTCCGAGCGCTTGGACCTCGTCGAGGGCGGGGCGGGGCTCGCGATCATGCCGATGTCCGTGGTGAGGCACTTCAACCGCAAGGACCTCCGCTATCGGCCGGTGACCGGCGTCGAACCCTATGCGGTCGGGATCGCCTGGCGGCGCGAGGACGAGTCGGAGCTGATCCAGGAGTTCATCGGCGTGGTCCGCGGGCGCGGGGCGAACAGCTCCCGGCAGGCCTCGGTTCAGCGCGACCAGCAGGAGGCCGCGCAGAAGCGCCGCGAGAACCTGGCCGCCACGCAGTCCAAGGAGGCCAAGGCCCGCAATGAGGCGAGCCGCGCGGCGAAGTCCGCCCGGGGCGGCAAGTTCGGCACCCGGGGCGGAAAGCCCGGCGGCGGCAAGGGACGTCCGGCATCGGGCAAGGGCAGGCCCGGGCAACGGCGCGGGCGTTGAGCTCGTTGACGCGGAGCACCGTGGAGCGGATCGAGTTCGGATAGGGACTGGAGGGCAGCGGGGGAGTGGTGAGCGGCGGAGACCCGTTCGAGGGAATGCCCTCGTTCCGGCTGGGCACCGGGCGTCCGCTCGTGGTGCTGCCCGGACTCACGCCGCGGCACGTTGTTCCGCGCGGCACGGCCTTCCTCGCAGAGTCCCGGACGCTCGGGCCGCTCGCCCGGAGCCGCGAGGTCTGGTGGGTCAACCGGCGCGCGGGCCTGGGCCCCGACGCAACCATGGAAGATATCGCCGCGGACTACGCGGACCGCCTTCCGAGGCTCGGCGCCCCCGTGGATGTCATGGGTATCTCGACCGGCGGCATCGTGGCACTCCAGCTCGCTGCCGATCGCCCGGACCTCGTGCGGCGGCTCGTCCTCGTTGCATCGGGCTGCAGGCTCGGTCCTGCGGGCAAGGTCGGCCAGCGTGCCCTGCTCGCGCGGCTCGAGGCCGGGGACCTCCGGGGCGCCGGTTCCGAGATGGTCCGGCTCATCGGGGTCCGCCCCGCCGCGCGCAGCCTCGAGGGCTGGGCAGGCTGGCTTGTGGGCCCACTCGTGTACCGCGGCTCGACCGACGACCTCGCCGTTGTGCTGCGCGCCGAGGACGCCTTC
This sequence comes from Sinomonas sp. ASV486, assembly GCF_030908215.1. GTDB lineage: Bacteria > Actinomycetota > Actinomycetes > Actinomycetales > Micrococcaceae > Sinomonas > Sinomonas puerhi. Next base: position 154,323 of record NZ_JAVFJK010000009.1, read on the forward strand.
GACCTCACGGCCAGGCTCACCGAGATCAGCGTCCCGACCCTCGTGATCGGCGGGGACGAGGACACTCCGTACGGGCCTGCGGTGTTCCGTGAGACGGCGCGCGGCCTCCCGAACGGCCGGCTCATCATGTACTACGGCCGCGGCCATGTGGGCGTCCAGCTCACCCCCGGCTTCGCCCAGGACGTCCTCGGGTTCCTTGACGCCCCCTGAGACGCCAGCGCGTTGTGGGTGCCTTCTCCCGGTCTACGGTTCAGGTGTCTACCCTGTCGCGGCCGGGGTCACCGTCGCCTCCGCGAACCTCTTCGCGACGGCGGTCCCGCCGCACGCTTCGATGGCAGCACGCGGGCCGACGACGACGAGCCTGCTCCGTGCCCGGCTGATTCCCGTGTAGAGCAGCTCCGGGCCGAGGTCCGCATGCCAGCCGTTGACGGCCAGGACGACGGCGGACCGCTCGAGCCCCTTGAACCCCTGCACGCTCGAGTAGAAGACGTCCCGGTCGCCGAAGTACCCGGCCCAGTAGCCTGCCTTCCCGAGGATGCGGATCTGGTTCTCCTGCTCGGGATGCCTGTACTTGGTAGTCAAGAGGGCGATCTGCCCCGGATCCCAGCCTTCTGCAATGAGGCGATCGACGGCGTCGTCCGCCGCGGCGATGGCCCTGTCCACGGGGACGTCGATCACCTCGACGGGATCCCCGGCCAGGCCGCGGACCCGCTGCTCCCGACCCGTGAAGGCTCCCGCGAGGTTGGCGATCTGCTTCGTGTTGCGCAGGTTCTCCCGCAGTGAGAACGGCACCATGCCGAGCGGCCGGGCGGGACGGCTGTGGTACACCGACTGGTTGGAGTCGCTGAACACGTACAGGCCATTGCCCCCGCGATGGCGCAGGCTCACGAGCACGGTCTCCCACCACAGCGGGCGGAAGTCCTGCCCCTCGTCCACGACGATCGAGTCGAACCGGCGGAAGTCCGGCAGGGCACGGGCCGCCCGGGTGAGCGCCTGCGGAAGGCTGACGTCGTAGAAGTGCTGCAGGGCGCCGTCGTCCGGGGAGAGCCGCACATCGAGGTACTCGGCGAGCTCGTGGAACGTGCCGATGTACTCGGCGGGCCTCTTCCACCGGGCGCCCACCTCGTTGAGGTGGCCGGCCAGCCCCTGGTTGAAGCACAGGACCGCCACGCGCTCTCCTGCCTGGGCCAGCCGGCGAGCCTGCTCGAGGGCGAGGTAGGTCTTCCCGCTCCCTGCGGTCCCCTGGATGTGCAGGCGTGGCTGCTCGGCGAGGAAATCGAGGAGCACGCGTTGGTTCTCGGTGAGGTGCTCGGCGTGCTCTTCGAGTTCGACGGCGCTGGCCCGCGCTGGTCCGATGTCCTCGGTGTTCGCGAGGAGCGCCTCGATCAGGGCTTCGAACGTGCTTTCGCCTCCCCGGCGGAGATGCACGCCCGTGCCTTCGGCGTGGATTGCGGCTTTGATCTTCTCGGCGAGGTGGTCGAGGTCGTTCTGGCCGGCGAGGATCGAGAGGGGCGTGCCGGGGGAGTGGAAGTCGTGGCCGACCTTCGTGAACGGGAACACCGCGAGCTCGGCGAACCGGGTGCCGTGCGCTGCCGTCCCGTCGAGGTATGCGCGCAGCTTGTGCTTGGCGGCCCGGGCCTGGTCCACCGGATTCTCGATCGCGTGGTCCTGCCCGCCGCGGCTGCGCGTGTACCAGCGGCCGCGTGAGCGTCGCACCACTCCGCCCTTGACCTCGAGGACGGCTGCCCCGACCCCGGGCCATAGGACGAGGAAGTCGATTTCCCGCTCGCCGAGGTGGGCGAGCTTGAGCGAATGGAAGACCACCGCGCTGTCCGGAAGCTGCTCCATGAGCCTGTTCCAGACGTGCTCCTCCGCCGTGCTGGCGCCGAAGTCAGGATGCTCCGGGAGGCTCGTGGCCATGTCCCCTCCTTGCCGCGCGGGCGGCCTGCTTTGGCCCCGAGGCGCAGTTTCTCACACGGCGGCGGGCTTGAGCTCCACGCCCGTCCGGGCCCGGCGCCGCCGGATGTAGCGGACCGCTTCGTCGGAGCCCCAGACGATGAAGGGGAACGGCACGAGCATGAGCAGCTGCCACGGTTCCGGGGCTGCGGTCCCGAAGACGAGCTGGAGCGGCGGGACATACACGATCGCCGCCGAGAAGGCGATCTCGAACGCGATGCCCCACAGCAGGAGCTTGTTGGTGCCGATCCCGATCTGTGCGAGCGAGGCGGTCTGGGTCCGTGCAGCGAACGCCGTCCCGATCTGGCACGCCACGATGCCGAGGAAGGTCATCGTTGTGGCTTGGACCCACACTCCGTGGAGGGGTCCCGATGCGGTGGGGGCGCCGAAATGCCACCCGCCGGCGATGAGCGTCGCGAGGAACCCGCCCGTGACGAGGACGGCCGAAATCCCCCCGAGGAGCCCCCACGCTCTGGCGAGCATCGGTCCATCGATCACGTTCTGCCCCCGCTGGCGCGGCGGCCGGTCCATGGTACCCGGCTCCTCGGGCTCCCGGCCGAGGGCGAGCGCCGGGAGTGTCTCGGTGCCGAGGTCCACGGCGAGGATCTGCATCACGGTGAGGGGGAGCGGAATCCCTCCTCCCGCGACCGCGTAGAGGAGGAAGGGGACGACCTCGGGGGTCGCGTGGGCGAAGATGTACACGATGAACTTGCGGACATTGTCGTAGACCCGGCGGCCTGAGCGGACGGCGCTCACGATCGACGCGAAATCGTCATCGGTGAGGACCATCGCCGAGGCCTCCCGGGCCACGTCCGTCCCAGAGCGACCCATGGCGACCCCGATGTCGGCGCGCCGCAGAGCGGGGGCGTCGTTGACGCCGTCGCCCGTCATCGCTACGACGTGCCCGAGGTCCCGCAGCGCGTCCGCGATGCGCAGCTTCGCCTCGGGCGAGCTGCGCGCGAAGATGATCTCCCGGTCCGTGGCCAGGAGGGCGTCGAGCTCGGCCTCCGGCATGTGGTCCAGCTCGGTGCCGCTGACGATCCGGATGTCGCCGTCGCCGATGCCTACCCGGGCCGCGATGCCCCGGGCGGTCAGGCCGTGGTCGCCCGTGACGATGATGAGTCGGATCCCGGCTGCGTGGCAGCGCGCGACGGCGTCCGCCACCTCGGGGCGCGGGGGGTCCAGGAGCGCGATGATTCCCAGCAGCGTGAGCCCTCGCTCGGCGTCGTGCCTGCTGAGGCCCGCCGCGCCGTCGCCGGGGACGGCCTTCTCGGCGACGGCGAGGACGCGCAGCCCCTGTTCAGCCCAGTCGTTGACCGTCTCCACCACGTGCGTGCGGTCCCGCTCCGAGAGGGGTTCGCGGCCGCCGTCGGGCGCGGAGATCCAGTCGCACAGCGGCAGGAGCTCCTCCGGGGCGCCCTTGCAGTGGACCGCCGATTCTCCTGCCGCGGCGTCGACAGTGGACATACGGCGCAGTACTGGGTCGAAGTGGAACTGGGCGAGCCGCACGACGCCGAGACGGTTGTTGGGCAGACCGAGCGTGGCGGCCGCGTGGAGGAAAGCGAGCTCCGTCGGGTCGCCCGTCTCGGTCCCGTCCGGGGCAATGTGCGCGTTGTTGCACGCGACTCCGGCCGCCGCGAGCCGGGCGGCGGGCGAGCCGGGCGCGGCAGGCGGCACAGCGCCTTCGAGCGCGAGCGTCCCGTCCGGAGTCCAGAGCGTGACGGCGCGCATCTGGTTCATGGTGAGCGTGCCGGTCTTGTCGGTGCAGATCACGCTCGTCGAGCCGAGGGTCTCGACGGCGGAGATCCGCTTCACGAGCGCGCCCTCGCGGGCCAGGACGCGGACGCCGACGGCGAGCGCGAGCGTGATCGTGGGCAGCAGGCCCTCCGGGACGTTGGCCACGAGAAGGCCGATCGCGAAGTTCAGGGTGTCGCCGAGCGGTAGGCCTGTGAGGAGCGTGCCGACAGGGATGAACGCCGCTCCCATCACGATCGCCACGATCGCGATGACCCTCGCGACGCGGGTGACCTGCCTCTCGAGCGGGCTGCTCTCGTGGCCCACGCGTTCCGACAGCGCCGCGATGCGGCCGAGCTCGGTGTGCATGCCGGTCGCGAACACGACGGCGGTCGCCTCGCCGCCCGTGCAGCTCGTCCCGCTGAAGACCATGTCCGAGGCGTCCAGCAGGCGCTCCGCGAACGAGTCGCCTTCGGCGGTCCGCAGCACGGGGAGGGACTCGCCCGTGAGCGTCGAGACGTCCATCTCGACGGAACCCTCAAGGAGCCGCGCGTCGGCTGAGACCCGGTCGCCCTCTCGGACAACGATCACGTCGCCGGGAACCAGCAGCCGCGCGTCCACGAGGGTCTCCTGCCCGTCGCGGATGGCGCGGGCCGAGGGAGGCAGGTAGGCCGCGAGCGCCTCGACCGCGTGCTCGGCGTGGCGCTCCTGGAGGAAGGCGAACGCCGCGTTGATCAGGATGACCGCCACGATCGCGGCGGCCAGGGCCCCGGACCCGGTGATAAAGCTCAGGACGGCTGCGAGCCAGAGCAGCAGGGCGAGCGGCTGCGTGAGCTGGCCCAGAATCTGCCGGGGCCATCTCCGGCCGCCTTTGCGGGTGAGCATGTTCGGCCCGTAGACGACCTGGCGCCTCGCGGACTCGCGTCCCGTGAGGCCGCGGCGGCTCGATCGCAGGTCGCGGAGGAGTCTGTCTACCGAAGACCGGGGATCAACGTGCTGCGCGGCCTCGGGCTCGGTCGTGGCGCGATGGTTCATGAGGGCATTGTGGGCCGGACAGGTGAACGTGGGGTTAGGGCCGAAGGTCGCAGGGACGCCGTTCTCGTGGGTGATCTTGCCCACGCGCCCTGTCCATCCGTCCGTCCGTCTATCCGTCCGTCTGGACGGTCGGTCGAGGTGCCCTCAGGCGAGGCGCTGGACCAACGCGTCGAGGATCGGGAGCTGGCCCTTGACGAGCTTGGCCCTGGCCACGGTCTCGGTGACCCATTCCGCGCGGTCGATCTCGGGGAACGACTGGATCTTGCCGGAGCCGCGCGGCCATTCGAGGGGGAAGGTGTTGCTGACGATCCGCTCGGGTGCGAACTCCGCGTCGCCAGCGAACGCCGTGATGACCTTGCCCGACGGCTGGCGGAAGTCGCCGAGGGCCGCGTACTCGGCGTCCGGCGCGGGCGAGCCCATCTCCTCCGCGAACTCGCGCCGTGCTGCCTCGAATGGGTCCTCACCCTCGCCGTACTCCCCCTTGGGAATCGACCACGCGCGATCGTCCTTGCGCGCCCAGAACGGTCCGCCCATGTGGGCGATCCACACCTCCAGGTCCATGCCCGCTTGGCGGTACAGCAGGATCCCCGCGCTCTTCACAGGCATGCCGGCTCCATGGGGCCAGCGTACGCGCGCCCCGGCCCCACACCAGACATCCTCACACTGAGGTCACATCCCGCGCATCGATGGGCCCAAGTCCCCTAGTTCGCCGTCGGTCCGAAACATAGCGTTCGGGGCAGGAGCCCAGCAATCCCCCGCAGGGCCGGAGAGCCTATCGAACGGATGCCCCGCGATGCCTGCTTACCGCAACGTCCACCGGAGAAGGAGCCGGCGGTGGAGCGCGCCGGCACCCCTGATCGCGATGGGACTGGCTGGAATCATGGTCCTTTCTGGCTGCGTGGCCGCTGAGCCTGAGCCGACCGTCCCCTCGAAGGTGTTCACTGACCAGGAGCTGATGGCGGTCGGATACGCGATGCTCGGGGAGCGCGGCCTGAACCCGAACTTTGTGGATGACAGCCAGATCACGCGCACCTCGTTCGATACCCACCCGATCTCCCCGCTTCAGTACACGATGCAGCCGGCCGAATGCTCTGCATTCCATCTGCCCACTTCGGACGAGGCACTCAAGGATCTGAGCGTCGGCTTCGCGATGGGAGCCGTGCCACTCCTCGACGAGACTGACCCGACGAGCCAGATTCGGTTCACGATTCGCAGCGCCGAGGCCGGCAGGCTCGCAGTGGCCGACTTTGACTACACAGACGAGATCCTCTCCCGGTGCGCCCAGTTCACGGCGACCGAGGTGGGGACAGACGCAGCCCCCCAGACGCTGATGATGATCACGCCTCCTTCGGTAGGAGACAGGTCCTACGCGCTGATGGGCCGGCCCGACGCACAGAGTGGGGCCACAGGAGTGGGGCTTCGAGTCCTCGCAGGGACGATCTCGATCAGCATGTTCCGTGCGGTGCCATCCCTGAAGAGCGAGGCCGACGCCAAGCCCACTCTGGACGCGATGGCGGGCGTTGCAAAGGAGCTTATCCACCAGTCGCTCAAGCATCCGCCGGTCGTCACGCCGCCGCCTGCGAACGCCATGAGCCCCCAGCAGCTGACCGACCTGCTCCAAAGTGTGTCTGGCCCCGGCGGGAAGAAGGTGGATACCGCCGCGGGAACCGTTGTGGACGGCACATCCGTGGGCCCGATGGAAAAATGCACCTACAGCGACGGGACCTACTACTCTGCGCTGCGCGGATCCACGTGGGTCGGCGGGGAGTTCCCTGCCTCGATGACAACAATGGGAAGTACCTTGTTCATCGCTGGCCTCACCGTCAACTTGGTGAGCATGCCCACTGGGGCTGCCCAGCCGTACCCCTTCGACAAGCGCGCCGCAGACCTGCGTGACTGTCCCGTGATCCAGGAGCAGGTCTTCTCCGACACGGCCAGCAGCAGCACCAGCCAATGGACCTCGATACGTCGTCTGGGCTTGGACGTCGCCGCGGACTCGACCTACGCGATCGCCCATGAGCATCCGGACTCGGGCGTCTGGCACCTGTTTGTCGGGGCCAGAAAGGGCACACTGTCCGTTGAACTGGCGACGATCTGGCCGGTCGGGTCCGATCCGCAGCCGCGTGCTGACGAGATGGCGGCGGTGATCAACGAGCTCTTCGCCAAGGCAGGCCAGCCGGCAGGGGGCACCTAGAGAACGAGCGCTCGTACTACCGGGTTCGGGGTCCCGAAGCGGTGCGCGGTGACCGACACGGCTTGCTCGTGCACGAACGGCAGGATCTCCACGCGTCCGGCCGAGACGACCGGGTGGGCATACGCGGCCACATCCGGCGTGCCGCCGACGGTGTCCGCGAGGCTGCTCACAGCCGCGCGCGCGGCGGCGCCCGTACCGGCAATGAGCCGCACACGGCCCGAGCCGAGCATCGCAGCCCGCCGAAGCCACCCGGCAGAATCCTCAACCGTGACGGACACCCCGTGCTGGTTCAGCACGTCCGCGGTCGAGCCGGGAAGCCCGACGGCGCTGCTCACCGTCACGGGCGAGCCCGCCAGGATCCCCGCTGCCGCCACGCGGAGGAGCTCCGCGATACCGTGCCCCGAGGTCGCAGATTCGTACCGCACGGTCACCGGCAGCGGCCGGTACCGGAACACATTGCGCTCGCAGGCGAGCCCCGAGACGTCCTCGGAGACACCGAACTCCGAGGCCCACGCGGCGGCGTCGGAGCCGAGAGCTGCAGCCAGCCACACGGCGTCGTCCGCGGGGAGTGCGGCAGAGGCTGCGTCGAGGAGCCCGCTCACCGCCTGGTTGCGGATCGCCGCTACCGACGTGGCCGGTGCGTCTGCCCATGAGCCCAGGCCCACGAGGTAGTTCGGACCGCCGGCCTTGGTCCCGGCGCCCACAGCGGACTTCTTCCAGCCGCCGAACGGCTGGCGCTGCACGATCGCGCCCGTGATCCCGCGGTTGATGTAGAGGTTGCCGGCCTCGATGTGCTCGAGCCAGTAGTCCAGCTCGGCGGGATCGAGGGAGTGCAGGCCGGAGGTGAGGCCGTAGTCGATCTGGTTGACGAGCGCCACGGCCTCCTCGAGCGTCTCGGCGGTCATGACGCCGAGGATCGGGCCGAAGTACTCGGTGAGGTGGTACTCCGAGCCGGGCTTCACGTCAGAGCGCACGCCCGGGCTCCACAGCTTCCCGGAGTCATCGAGCTGGCGCGGGGTGAGGACCCAGTTCTCGCCTTCGCCGAGCGTGGTCAGCCCGCGGAGCAGCTTCTCGCCCGGGGCCTCGATGACCGGACCCATCTGAGTCCGCGCGTCCCACGGGTAGCCCACGTGGAGCGACTGCACGGCGTCGACGAGCTGGTTCCGGAACCGCTTCGACTTGGCGGCGGAGCCCACGAGCACCACGAGCGAGGCCGCCGAGCACTTCTGCCCAGCGTGCCCGAACGCCGAGTAGGCGACGTCCTTCGCCGCGAGGTCGAGGTCGGCGCTGGGCGTGACGATGATCGCGTTCTTCCCGGAGGTCTCCGCGAGCAGCGGCAGGTCGGGCCGGAACGAGCGGAAGAGCTGCGCGGTCTCGTACCCGCCGGTGAGGATCACTCGGTCCACGTCCGGGTGGGCGATGAGCTTCTGGCCGAGGGACCTCCCTGGCTGCCCCTCCGGGAGCTGCACGAGCTGGAGCACTTCGCGGCCCACGCCGGTCTGCGCCGCCGTCTCGTCGAACGCCTCCCAGAGAGCCTCGACCATGACGGATCCCGAGCGGCGCGCCTGCTTCGCCGGCTTGATCACCACGCCGGAGCCGGCGGCCAGCGCCGCGAGGGTGGACCCGGCGGGGATCGCCACTGGGAAGTTCCACGGCGGGGTCACGACCGTGAGCCGGCTCGGGGAGTACACAGCGCCGTCCACGGTGTCGAGGCCGCGTGCGAGCTCCGCGTAGTAGTGCGCGAAGTCGATCGCCTCGGAGACCTCAGGGTCGCCCTGATCGATCGTCTTGCCGGCCTCGGAGGCCATCACCTCGAGCAGATCGCCGCGGCGGCGCTCGAGCGCCCGGCCCGCTGCATCGAGCACGACGGCGCGCTGGGCGCCGCTGAGGGCACCCCACCGCTCGCCGGCGCTCACCGCGGCCCGCACGACGGCGTTGAGCTCGCCCTCCGTGGGCAGGGTCGCCGCATCCGCCGTGTCGATGCCGATCCGGCTGTCTTTCGCACGTGCGATGATCGCCCGGCCCCAGAGACGGTTCGCGGGAAGGTCCGGATCGGTGTCCGGGGTGTTCTCGAACCCCCCAGACGAGCGGGGAGTGCCGGCGTCGTGCGCGGAGCCCGCAGTGGTGCGCCGATCCTGCGTGCGGTTCGGCCCGGGGACCGTGCGGCGCCCCGCGGGGTCCGCGAACGGCGCGGTCCCGAGGGCCGCGAGCGAGGCGAGGAAGCGCTTCTTCTCGCGCTCGAAGAGCACCTCACTGGAATCCAGCTCGAACACGGCGGACATGAAGTTGTCCTGGCTCGCGCCCTCTTCGAGGCGCCGGATCAGGTAGGCGATCGCCACGTCGAACTCGCCCGGGTGCACCACGGGCGTGTAAAGAAGGAGGTGGCCGACGTCGGAGAGCACGGCCTGCGCCTGGGCCGAGGCCATGCCGAGGAGCATCTCGAACTCGAGGACACCCTTGCCGCCCGAGACCCCCGTGTCCACGCCGCGTGCCTTCGCGAGCAGCCACGCGAGCGCGACGTCGAACAGGTTGTGCCCTGCGACTCCAACGCGCACGTTGGCGAGGTGCTCCGGGGTGAGGGCATAGTCGAGCACCGCCTTGTAAGAGGTGTCCGATTCCTGCTTCGAGCCCCACGTGGCTGCGGGCCAGCCGTGGACCTCTGCGTCAACGTGCTCCATGGGGAGGTTGGCGCCCTTGACCACGCGGACCTTGATGGGAGCGCCGCTGGCCGCCACACGCCGCGAGGCCCACTCCTGCAGGTGGATCATCGCGCCGAGTGCGTCCGGCAGGTAGGCCTGCAGCACGATCCCGGCCTCGAGCCCACGGAACTCCTCGCGGTCGAGGAGGCGCGTGAAGACGGCGATCGTGAGGTCGAGGTCCTTGTACTCCTCCATGTCCAGGTTGATGAACTTGGGGGCGGCGCTTGAGGCGGCGAGACGGTAGAGCGGCGCGAGGGACTCGATGATGTGCTCGACCGCCTCCTCGAACGCCCAGTGGTTGTGCGGGGCGACGGTCGAGGAGACCTTGATGGAGACGTAGTCGACGTCGTCCCGCGCGAGCAGGCTGCGCGTGCCCTCGAGGCGCCGCGCGGCCTCGCCCTGGCCGAGGATCGCCTCGCCGAGGAGGTTCACGTTGAGGCGGATGCCGGGGGTGCGGATCTTGGAGATGGCCGGACCGAGCTTGGAGTCGGAGGCGTCCACGATGAGGTGGCCCACCATCTCGCGGAGCACGCGGCGCGCGATGGGCACGACGACGCCGGGCATCGCTGGGGCGAGCGCGCCTCCCAGTGCGACAGCCTTGCGCATGGGCCAGGGCAGGAATGCCGGGACCTTGGGCGCGAGCGCCTTGAGGTTGCGGGCGGCGACAGAGAGGTCCTCGGGGCGGACCACGCCGTCGACGAATCCGACCGTGAACGCGAGCCCGTTCGGGTCCTTGAGGACGCCTGCGAGCTGAGCTGCGGCGGGGTCAACGGGGAGCTTGGCGGCGGCGTCGAGCCAGCGGCGGACCTGCGCGATGGCCTCGTCGGCGAGGTCCTGGGGGCGGACAGGGTTGACGCGGCCTGCGTCGGAGGTGCTGGTCTGCGTCTCGGGCGTGTGGTCCGGCGCGTGGAGCGGCGTCGTCATCGTGGTGGTCCTTGGCGATCGGTGGCTGGGTCTCTGGCGCCAGCCGGGTGGGACGTGGCGCCCGCATATGCGGTCTCCTGCCAGTATGTGATGGACAATACGAAAGGAGAAGCGATGATTTCCGATCAATATCCATGAGGAAATCCGATCTATCGAGGAGGGTTCCATGCTTGAGATCCGCCGACTGAGGCTCCTGCGCGAACTGAGCATCCGGGGCACGCTCGCCGGCGTCGCCGAGGCCCTCGCCTACAGCCCGTCGTCGGTGTCGCAGCAGCTCGCCCTGCTGGAGAAGGAGGCCGGCGTCGAGCTGATGCGGAAGTCGGGCCGCGGTGTCGTGCTCACCCCGGCCGCCGAGGTGCTCGTGGGCCGCACGGAGGAGCTCCTCGCAGCGCTCGAGCGCACGGAGGCCGAGCTCGCAGCGAGCGAGAGCGAGGTCCAGGGCACGGTGCGCGTGGCAGTCTTCCAGACGGCCGTGCTCGCCCTCATGCCCACTGCGCTGCGCACCCTGCGCGAGCGGCATCCGCTCCTGCGCGTGGAGATGGTCCAGCACGAGCCAGAGACCGCGCTGCGCGAGACGTGGGCGCGGAGCTTCGACGTCGTCGTCGCCGAGCACTACCCGCACCACGCCGCGCCGCACTATCCCGGCCTCGACCGCGAGCGGCTCACCGAGGACGCGATCCGGCTCGCCCTCCCGCCAGCGGGTGCGGGCCCCGCGTTCGACGCCGCGCGGAGGCTTTCCGAGGCAGCCCACCTGCCGTGGGTCATGGAACCGCACGGTGCGGCGTCCCGGCACTGGGCCGAACAGGCGTGCCGCGCCGCGGGCTTCGAGCCGGACGTGCGCTACGAGACCGCCGACCTCCAGGCGCACGTGCGTCTCGTCGAGTCGGGCAATGCCGTGGCGCTGCTGCCGGACCTCGTCTGGGCAGGCCGCCTGCCCGCCGCCCGGCTCGTGACGCTCGACGGCGCGCCGCAGCGCGTGGTCTTCACGTCCGTGCGGGCCTCGGGTGCCCGCAGCCCGGTGATGCTCGCCGTGCGGCAAGCCCTCGAGGAGGCCGCGCACACGGCGGGGTGAGCGGGGGCCGCGAGCGCTCTGGCAAAGGGTCTTGACTGCCCCGGAAACCGGGGCCCAACCGCAAGCCGTCGGCCTAGTCGTGGCCGCGTCTCTGCGAGCCTACTGTGCTGTGATCGCCGCTGTCTCCGGAGCTGCGGGCGAGACCTCCGGCAGCGGCCGGCGCGCGAGCCACGCGGCCACGACCGCTCCGGAGAGGTTGTGCCACACCGAGAACACGGCGGAGGGCAGTGCGGCGAGCGGAGTGAAGTGCGCCGCGGCGAGGGTCGCGGCGAGACCCGAATTCTGCATGCCCACCTCGAACGCGAGGGCGCGCCGCGCCTTGTGGTCGAGGCGGCCGATCTTGCCCGCGAGGTAGCCGAGGCCCAGCCCGAATCCGTTGTGCAGCACGACGGCGAGCAGCACGATTCCGCCTGCGGCCACGAGCTTGGACGCCGACCCCGCAACGACGATCGCCACGATCGCCGCGATGACCAGGGCCGAGATCCACGGCAGCGCCGGGAGGAGCTTCGCCACAGCCTTCCTGAGGAAGACGCGCACCGCAAGCCCGAGGATCACGGGCAGCAGCACGGTCTTCACGATGTCCAGCAGCATCCCGCCGGCGTCGACGTGCAGGAACGAGCCCGCGAGCAGGAGCGTGAGGGCTGGCGTCACGAGCGGTGCCACGAGCGTGGAGACGGTCGCGACGGCAACCGACAGGGCGACGTCGCCCTTCGCCAGGTACGCCATGACGTTCGACGCCGTGCCTGAGGGCGCGCAGCCCACGAGGATCACGCCGACGGCGAGCTCGGGCGGGAGCGCCAGAGCCGTGGCGATGACCCAGCCCGCGCCGGGCATGATCACGTAGTGCGCCACGAGACCAAGCGCCACGGCCCACGGGCGCTTCGCGACGGATGCGAAGTCGGGGGGCGTGAGGGTGAGGCCCATGCAGAACATGATGACGCCAAGGAGGTACGGCACCGCGGGCGCGCCGGCCTTGATCGGGCCCGGGAGGAGGAAGCCCGCGAGCCCCGCCAGGACTACGAGGATCGGAAAGACGGTGACCGCGAGCCGCGCGTCGCGGTCGGCCTTGGAGCGTGCCGGGGCTGTGCTGGGCTGGTGGGTGTCGATGGGGCTCACCGCCCCATGGTTGCAGAGGGCACCTAAATGCTCCGAATGCTGTTCGAAATGTGGAATCAACAGTCCGCGATGCGGACTGTTGGCCTGGAGCGGGATGCCAATCATATCCAGTCACAAAAGTCGTTGTGCGCGTCATGCGCGTGACCGTGGCGTGCAGGCCGGCGCCGTCCTATCGTCAGGAGTGACTTGCGCCCAGCCCATTCGCAGCGACGTTCGGAGGATCCTATGACCACCAACCACCCGGGCAGCACGCCTGAACCCAGCGTCACCCTCGAGGGCTCCGAAAGGCAGGCCGCCCCCGGCATCGTCTCCGGGGAACCCGCGGATCCGTCGCAGCGGATCGAGGTCACCGTTGTACTTCGCCGGAAGGCACCGTTCCCTGAGCACCCCACCGGGCATCTCAGTCGTGAAGCGCTCGCCGAGCACCACGGCGCCGCCGGCGAGGACCTCGAGCTCGCCACGGACACCTTCACGCGGCTCGGTGCCGAGGTCGTCGAGGCAGACGCGGCGTCCCGCCGCATCCGGCTGGGCGGCACCGTCGCGCAGCTCAGCGCGATCTTCGGCACGACCCTCGAGAAGGTTACGAGCACCGGGCCCCACGGAGCGGCGGTCGAGCACCGCCACCGCACCGGCAGCCTGAGCGTCCCCGCCGCGCTCGATGGCATCGTCACCGCGGTGCTCGGCCTCGACGACCGGCCCCAAGCCCGCCCGCAGCTGAGGATGCTCCCCCTCGCGGCCGCGGGCACGAGCTACAACCCGAACGACCTCGGGCGGATCTACAGCTTCCCTCCCAACACTGACGGGGCCGGCCAGACCATTGCGATCCTCGAGCTCGGCGGCGGATTCGGGCAAGCCGACCTCGATGCGTACTTCGGCGGCCTCGGCATCACTCCCACGCCCACGGTGACGGCGGTCGGCGTCGACGGCGCCACGAACCAGGCCGGGCAGGACCCTCAGGGGGCGGACGGCGAGGTGCTGCTCGACATCGAGGTGATCGGCGCGCTCGCCCCGAAGGCGACCATCCTCGTGTACTTCGCGCCGAACACCGACGCCGGGTTCCTCGACGCCCTCGCCACCGCATCCCATGCGACTCCCGCGCCGAGCGCGATCAGCATCAGCTGGGGCCAGAGCGAGGACTCGTGGACGGCTCAGGCCCGCAACGCGTTCGACCAGGCGCTCGCGGACGCCACCGCCCTCGGCGTCACCGTCACCGCCGCGGCCGGGGACCGCGGCAGCACCGATGGCGTCACTGATGGGCACGACCACGCGGACTTCCCCGCCTCGAGCCCCCACGCCCTCGCGTGCGGCGGGACGCGGCTCTCCGCCGACGCCGCCACGGGCGCGATCTCCTCGGAGACGGTCTGGAACGACTCGCCTACCACCTCCGCGACCGGCGGCGGGTACAGCGACGTCTTCCCGACGCCGGCGTGGCAGAACTCCGTCGCGGGCCACGCTGCCAACGCGGCGCACCGCAAGCCAAAGCCCAAGCCGCCCACGCCTACGCCCACGCCGACCCCCACCACCCATGGTCGGGGCGTCCCCGACGTCAGCGGCGTGGCCGACCCGCAGACCGGGTACAACGTGCGCGTCGACGGGCAGGACATGGTGATCGGCGGCACGAGCGCGGTCGCACCCCTGTGGGCGGCCCTCATCGCGCGGCTCGCCCAAGCCTCCGGGAAGCGCTTCGGCCTCTTCCAGCCGGTGCTCTACGCGCAGCCGGGCAGCTTCCATGACATCACTGTCGGGAACAACGGCACCTACCACGCCGGGCCCGGCTGGGATCCGTGCACGGGCCTCGGCTCCCCGAACGGGGCGGCGCTCCTGACCGCGCTGGGCGGCTGAGCTGACCTACCGACGCCGGCGAGCCTCCCACGCGGGGCGGCTCGCCGGCGTCGTTCGTGTCTGCACAATGCCTCGACCATGGCGTCTCGTTCGGCGGCCGCCCTTCGCCATTCCGCTGGCGCCCTGCTCGGGTTCAGGCGAGCCGGTAGCGCTCGATCTGCTTGAGCCTGCGCAGGAGGGAGTCGCGCCGCGGGTGGGACCCCGCGTCGGCCGGCTCGGCGGTGAGCTCGATGTGCTCGGGGCCGTACTGCCACAGGAGCAGGTCGTCGAGCAGGCGGTCAGGCCCGGGGGAGTAGCGGTGGTCGAGCGCCTTGCGGACCTCGGTGATGCGCTCGGCGTCGAGCAGCTCGACGAGCTGGCGCGTCTGGGTCAGCCCGTGGGCGGCGGCGAGTTCCGCGGCCCAGGCCCAGTCGTCGTCGATCTTGCGGTCCACGTGCGGCAGGAGCGTCAGCCACACATCGCGGATGCGATCGGGGGTGAGGGGCCCAGCGCCCTCGCCCGCCTCGTCCCAGAAGCCGCGCACCTTCTCGTAGCGGTCGTGCAGCTCGGCGAACTCCTTCTCGACAACCTCGAGCATGGCCGCCGTGGCCGTGAACTGGCGGTCGAACTGCGGGCTCCAGGCGCGCGGGTCCTGGCCCTTGAAGCGGATGTCGTGCTCGATCTCGCTCCACGCGTGCGCGAACACCGTGCGGATCTGGCACTCGAAGAAGTACGAGCCGTTGGCCGGGAGCTCAGGGTTGAACTCGGCCTGGTACGCGCGCACGGCGTCGTTCTGGAGGGTCCTCAGGATCAGGTGCCGGCTCGAGTACCCGTACGTCCCGGACTCGATCGAGCCGATGGCCTTCTCCCGGTCGCCGCGGCAGTCGAAGATCTGCCGCTGCCGCTTGATGAGGTTGGCCACCGATGCGTTCTCGGCGGGGAGCTTGGTGATGACCCGGACGCCCACCATGTCGTTGAGGGTCCGGAAGGGGTCGGGGAACTTGAGGGTCGGCTCGCCGCCGGGCACCGCAGGGGGGTCGAGCCGAGAGATCTTCTCGCGGAACGACTCGACCGTCTTGGTGCGGCCCGTGATGAAGAGAGGATCGACCTCGGCGTCCCTGAACATCGCGATGAGCGTGCGGAGCACGTCCTGCGTGATGTTCTTCAGCTCGGGCCGCACGCGCTCGTACGTCGCGACGGAGGCGTCCACGATGGCGCGCTGCGCGGCGTCGAGGCGGTCGTAGTTGGAGACCATGAGCCTCACGGTAGCAACCGTCACCAATACCAGTCCGCCCGCATGACGTGGCGTGATGCGCTGGGCGCACGACGGCGGGTGCGCACCCGCCGTCGTGCCCCGGCCTTTAGCCCCTAGCCGCCAGCGGCTGGGCGCGCCAGAGTGGATGCGGCACAGGACATGCACTACGGGGGAATCAGTCATGAGCGCCCAGCCATCTCCGACCAATGCCTTCCCGGATTCCGCCGCGCGCGGCGGCGCCATGAAGCCGGGTCATTGGGTCCTACTCGTCCTCGGAGTGCTGCTGGCGGCCCTCGGGGTTGGGCTCGTCGCCGGCGGCGCGGTTCTGCTGAGCGGTGACGCCGCGCAGCGGGATGGGCAGTACCTGCAGTCCCAGCGGGAGCGTCTGCGGACCACGGGCTACGCGATGCTCTCCCGCACCGTCGCCATCGATCTCGGGAGCGCCGCGAGCCAAGCCGCCCCCGGGATGCCGCGCCTCGGGGACCTCGCCAGCGTGCGGATCTCGGCGGCATCTGCCGTGCCGGGCCAGCAGGTGTTCGTCGGTATTGCGGACGCCTCCACGGTCGCTGACTACCTCCGCGGCGTCCCGTCTGCCTCGCTGGGCGACGTCGCGTGGTCGCCGGCCGGGGTGCGTCCGCCCGCCGCTTCAGGGCAGGCTGATCGTGGCGAGCTGGCGGCATCCGCGGGCGACAGAACCCCAGGGGCGCCGAAGGACCAGAACTTCTGGGTGGCATCAGCCTCGGGCCCGGGAACCCAGGCGCTGACCTTCGACCTGCGGGAGGGCAACTGGGCCCTCGTGGTCATGAACGTGGACGCCACCCGGCCCCTCTGGACTGACCTGCAAGTGGGTGTCCGTTCCCGGCTCGTCGGACCGATTGGCACCGGCCTCCTGGTCAGCGGCCTGATCGGGATGGTCATCGGGGTTCCGCTCCTCCTGTTCGGGGCCGCCGGTCTCGGACGGGACATCGGGCTGCCGACCACTCAGGCCCAGGCCCGCGCCGTCTACCCCGTCCGTTTCAGCGGGTTCCTCGATCCGAAGATCTCGCGCGGGCTGTGGATCATCAAATGGCTGCTGGTCATCCCGCACGGGATCGTTCTGGCCGTCCTGTGGTTCGCGCTCTTCGTGACCACGATCGCGGCGGGCTTCGCCATCGTGGTGACGGGCCGCTACCCGCGCCCGCTGTTCTCCTTCAGCGTTGGAGTCCTGCGGTGGACGTGGCGCGTTGGCTTCTACGCGTACGCGGCCCTCGGGACGGACCGTTACCCGCCGTTCTCGCTGGCCTCGGCGGACTATCCCGCGGACCTCGACGTGGACTACCCGGAGCGGCTGTCCCGCGGGCTCGTGCTCGTCAAGTCGTGGCTCCTGGCCCTCCCACAGCTGATGATCGTGGCTGTCCTGACGGGTGGTGTGGGTACTCAGACCGCCAGCGGGGGCGCCGGTCCGTCCCTCTTGGGGCTCCTCGTGTTCTTCGCGGCGGTGATCGTCCTCTTCACCGGCCGGTACGCCCCGCAGCTGTTCGGGCTCGTGGTGGGCATCGATCGCTGGCTCTTCCGGGTCTGGGCCTATGTGCTCCTCATGAGGGACGAGTACCCACCGCTCCGTCTCGACCAGGGCCCACTCGATCCTGGCCTCGGTGACCGGCCCCTGGTCGAGTAGGCCCACCGCACCAGCGCCGGAGTCCCAGGGCACTCACGCCGATCAGCGCCAGACCGGCGATCACCGGCGTGCCGCGCGGGCACGCCGGTGATCGGCGGTCAGTCTGAGCGGGATCGGACACGAGGCCCGGCCGGACGCCTACTTCCTGTGCACGAGGTAGATCGCGCCGGTGGTGACGTCCTCCTCGAGGGCCTCGAGGGTCCGTCCGCGGCTCTCCGGCACCTGGGTGATGACGAAGACCAGCGCGAGGGCGCCGACCACGGCGAAGAGGAAGAACGTCCCGGTGATTCCCATGGCCGCGACCATCGAGGGGAAGTAGAGCGAGAGGAATCCGTTGACCACCCACAGGGCGAACACAGCGACGCCGATGCCGAATCCTCGCATATGCAGGGGGAAGATCTCCGAGAGGTAGACCCAGACGGCAACGTTGAGGAAGGTCTGCATCGAGCCGACGAAGGCCACCACGAGGAAGAGGATCACGAAGGGGCGGGCCGGGTTGCCGACAGGGAGTGCCATCGAGGCGATGCCGATGAGCACATGGCAGGCCGTGGTCAGCGAGAGGCCGATGATGAAGGTCTTGCGGCGGTCGAGGCGGTCCATCATCTTCAGCGCGATGATGCCGCCGACGACGGCGATCACACCGGGAGCGATGTTGGCGATGAGCGCACCGTCCTTGCTGAAGCCCGACTCCGTCAGGACGGTCTGGCCGTAGTACATGATCGAGTTGATGCCGGTCAGCTGCTGCGCCACGCCGAGGCCGATGGCGACGAGGACGATGCGGAAGAGGTTCTTGTTCGAGAAGATGGCGCGCCAGCCGATCTGGTGGCTCTGCCGCTCTTCCTTGGCGACCAGCTCGACGTCGGCGAGCTCCGCTGCCGCCCGGTCGCCGGTCCGGACGGTCCGCAGCACCGCAAGGGCTTCGTCATGGCGGCCCTTCTCCACGAGCCAGCGGGGAGACTCGGGCATCCGCAGCATGCCGAAGAACAGCGCCAGGGCGGGAAGTGCGCAGATCGCGAACATGATGCGCCAGACGCCGCCGACGCCTCCGAACGCGTTGCCGATCACGGCGTTGATAACGAAGGCGGCCAGCTGGCCGATGACAATCGCGAGCTCGTTGCGGCCTGCGAGCGAACCGCGGATCTCGAAGGGCGCGAGCTCTGCGAGGAAGACCGGCACCACGGTCGAGGCGCCGCCCACGGCGAGGCCGAGGAGGATGCGGCCCAGGACGAGGACTTCGAAGTTCGGGGTGAACACGACCGCGACCGTGCCGGCGAAGAACAGCACGGCGAGCATGATGATCGTCCTGCGGCGCCCCAACGTGTCGGAGAGGCGCCCGCCGAAGATCGCACCGAGCGCGGCCGCGAAGACGAGCGACGAGGTGACGATGCCTTCCGTGATCGGGGTCAGTCCGAGCTCTGTGGACATAGGGTTCAGCGCGCCGTTGATCACGCCCGTGTCGTAGCCGAACAGCAGGCCGCCGAACGTTGCGACGAGGGCGACGAGGCCGAGTCGCTTCGAGTGGGGGCCGGAGGTCAGCGGCGGGAGCGCGCGCTGGGCGGAACTATGGGATGTCTGAGTGGCGGACATCGGGGACTCCTTTGTCGGGGGATCTGCGGACCGTGATCCGCGTCTCACTCAAGCCTAACGCGCGAAAGGGTTGTATGTAAGGTCATATGGACAACTTCCCAAAATTGGTCCATTCGCGGGCGGTGGCCGGATTGACGGCAGTGGCAGGATTGACGCTGTGCCACCGCTGCCGCCGTCCGGATCGCCGCGCCCCGCCACCCAGGCCGACGTCGCTCGGGAGGTCGGCGTGTCCCGGACCCTCGTCTCGTTCGCGTTCCGCAACGCCCCCGGCGTGAGCGAGGTGACCCGGCAGGCCATCTTCGAGGCCGCGAGACGCCTCGGCTACCGACCCAACTCCGTCGCCGCGGACCTCGCGCGCAAGCGCGCCTCCGCCATCGGCCTGTACCTGCTCGACCTCCACAACGAGGTCTACGCGGACATCTTCACGGGGGTCCGCGAGGCGCTCGCCGGGTCAGGCTCGCGCGTGATCCTCGCCGCCGGACGGGCGGGCAGCGAGCCCGACGAGGAGGTGGGCCCGCTCGTCGAGGCGAGGGCCGGCGTCGTGATCGCGGCGACCCTCACGAGCCCGGACGCGCACGTGCTCGAGTTGGCGGGCATGGTCCCGATCGTCAGCGTCGCGCGGCGGATCGAGGGCATGGACAGCGTCTACTCGGACGACGCCGCGGGCGCCCGCGCGGCAGTGGAGCACCTGCTCGGCCTCGGGCACGCCCGGATCGTGCATCTCGCCGGCCCCGGCGTGGACGGCAATCTCGAGCGCCGGATCGCCTATGAGTCGGCGATGCACGACGCCGGGCTCTCGCCCCGCGTGGTCGCGGCGCCGTCGCATTCGTTCGAGTCGGGGGAGGCCACGGCGGCCGGCTTCCTCGCGGCCTCGGACCGCCCCACGGCCGTGTTCGCGCACAACGACCAGCTCGCCCTCGGGGTGCGCGAGGCCGCCCTTGCCCTCGGGCTCACGATTCCCGGCGACCTCTCGGTGGTGGGCTACGACGACTCCCGGGGGGCACGGCTCCGCGGGATCGACCTCACCTCCGTGGACCTGCACGCCCACCAACTCGGCGCGGCCGCCGGCGCCGCGGCACTGGCGCGGCTCCGGTTCCCGAGCGAGCCCGCTGTGGACGAGTGCAGCGCGCCGCGGCTGGTGGTGCGCGCATCGACCGCGCCGCCCCATGACTAGGGTCGAGGGGCGTATGACGGCGCATCCCTGACTGCTACCGTGAGTGGCATGCTGACAGTCATCGGCGAGGCGCTCATCGACGTGGTACGCCGCCCCACGGGCACTGAGTCACACCCCGGCGGGAGCCCGCTCAACGTGGCCGTCGGCCTGGCCCGGCTTGACCATCCCGTGCAGTTCATCGGCCGCTACGGCGACGACGCTTACGGGCGCCTGCTCACGGACCACCTCCACGGCTCCAACGTGCTCGTCCCGCTCCCGCCCGACGAGGCCCCGACCTCGGTGGCGAGCGCTGAGCTGGACCACCACGGTGCCGCGACCTACCATTTCGACCTCGACTGGCACCTGCCAGACCTCCGAGGCCGGCTCGAGACGCTCCTCAGCGCGACGACCCTCGTCCACACGGGCTCGATCGCAGCGGTCCTCGAGCCGGGCGCGGACCAGGTCCTGCACGCCATCGAACACGCGCGTCCGCGCGCAACCATCGGCTTCGACCCGAACTGCCGGCCCACGATCACGACCGATCCTGAGGTGGTCCGCATCAGGGTGGAGCGCTTTGTGGCGCTCTCCGACGTGGTGAAGGCATCGGACGAGGACCTCGCGTGGCTGTACCCCGGGATCGACCCGCTCGAGTCGGCGCGCCGCTGGCTCACCCTGGGCGGCTCGGACGGGCCGGCGTTCGTCGTCGTGACCCGCGGGGCCGAGGGCCCGTGGGGCGTGTGCCGCGACGGCGAGGTGGCCATCCCGGCGCCGTCGGTGAAGGTCGCAGACACCGTGGGTGCCGGGGACTCGTTCATGGCCGCGCTGCTCTCCGCGGTCGTGGACCGGGAGCTCGACGGCGCCCAGCGGCGTCCGGAGCTGCGGCGACTCGACGTCCGCGAACTCGCCCGCATCCTCGACTTCGCCGCCCGTGCGGCAGCGGTGACCGTTTCGCGCCCGGGCGCGAATCCGCCGTCGCGCGCCGAGATCCGCACGAGAGGTGCACAGAGCGAAGGTGCACAGGACGGAGGCACACCGTGACCCGCGCCGGCTTCAAGCTGACCAGCCAGGACCTCGTGGCGGGCGGCGTGCTGCCCCAGCCGCAGGTGAGCGCCTACTTCGGGCTCGACGGGCAGGACCTCTCGCCGCAGCTCTCCTGGAGCGGCGCGCCCGAGGGGACGCACAGCTTCGCCGTGACTGTCATGGACCCGGACGCGCCGCGCGCCGGTGGCTTCTGCCACTGGGCCGTGGTCAACATCCCCGCCGCCGTGGACGAGCTGCCCGAAGGCGCCGGCGGGGCGCCGGACGGCATGGGCCCCTCGGACTCGGAGGCCGGCCTGCCGAGCGGCTCCCTCGAGCTGGTGAACGACGCCGGCTACAACGGATTCGTGGGCGCCGCACCCCCGCGCGGGTCGGGACCGCATCGGTACGTCGTCACGGTGCATGCGCTCTCCGCTGACGTCATCCCCGGAACCCCGCGCACCATGGGCTCGCGCGCACTGAGGGACATCGCCGCCCACGAGTTGGCGACGGCGAGCCTCACCTGCACGTTCGAGGTCCGCTGAATGGCGCATCCGGGCGCTGCGGGGGCGATGGATGCCCAGGGGCCCATGCGCCTCGTGGCCAGTGATATCGATGGCACGATCCTCGGCCGCGACGGGCGGATCACGCCGCGCACGGTGCGGGCGCTGCACGCGTGCGAGGAGGCCGGCGTCGAGCTCGTGTTCGTCACGGGGAGGCCTGCGCGGTGGCTCACGCCCCTCAGCGAGCAGCTGGGCCATGCCGGGACGGTGATCTGCTCGAACGGCGCGCTCGTGTACAGCCTCGAGACGATGTCCGTGGTCTCCTCCGAGGCGATCCGCCGGGACACGATGCTCGAGGTCCGCGAGATCGTCCGCGGGCTCTTCCCGGAGACGGTATTCGCGGTGGAGACCCCCGTCGAGTTCGTCATGGAGACCGCGTTCGCCGAGCCCCGGCACCAGCGTCTGCTCGAGGAGGTGCGGCACGGCGACCTCGCCGAGCTCGTTCAGGGGGACGAGGTCGTGAAGTTCATGGCGAAGATCGAGGGGATCACGGCCGAGGACTACCTCCGCGTCGTGGCGCCGCACGTTTCCCACCTGGTCTCCGTGACCCATTCGGCGATCGACATGACCATGCTCGAGATGGCCCCGATCGGCGTCAACAAGGCTGTCACGCTTGCCGAGTACGCCCACGCTCTGGGGATCGCCCCGGCGGACGTGGTTGCGTTCGGAGACATGCCCAATGACGTCGAGATGCTCGCCTGGGCGGGCGAGGGCTACGCGATGCAGTCGGGCCACCCCGACGCGCTCGCGGCGACGGAGCTCCACGCCCCGGGCATCGAGGACGACGGCGTGGCGCAGGTCCTCGAGCGCAAGCTCGCGGGGATTGGACGCACGGCAGTCGGCTCTGGCCCCGCGTGACGTGCGCGTGGATCATGAACGCATGATCACCACGCGTGATGAGCTCAGGGCCGCGCAGGCACCGCTCAAGCAGCAGTACCGGGATGACCCGGCTTCGGCGCTGACCCCGATATCGGCGGCCGCGCGCTACACCGAGTCGGGTATCACCGCGACGGTGGAGACGTGGTCGGCTCCTGTGCGCGCGGGTCTGCACCGTGCCGTCGGGGGCGACGGCTCGGACGCATGCTCGGCGGACATGCTCATGGAGGCGGTCGTGGCGTGCGCGAGCGTGACGCTCCGGAGCGTCGCGACGGCGATGGGGCTGACGATCCGTTCGGGGGAGATCCGTGGGGAGGGCGTCTTCGATGCGCGCGGCACCCTCGGCGTCGATCGGACGGTGGAGGTGGGCGTCCAGGATGTCCGGCTGGTCGCGACCTTCGACACAGACGCGACCGACGCGGAGCTTGAGAAGCTCGCGTCGGTCGCGGACAGGTACTGTGTCGTCGCCCAGTCGCTCAGGCGGCCGCCTCACATCGAGGTCAGGCGCGCCTGAGCGTCAACCGGACGGTCATGGCGTCTATACGGTTTATACGGCCATGACGGTTATACGGCGCGGCGGCCGCGCACGAAGTGGACGATGAGTGCGATCACCGCCAGCACGATGAGGATGTGCACAATCCCGCCCAGGCTGGGGAGCGCGATGAAGCCCAGCAGCCAGAGCACGAACAGAATGAGGGCAATCCAGAGAAGCACGATGAACTCCTTAGTTTGGGGATGGATCGTGACTTGTGAATACCCGCCTGCGAGCCAAGCCAAACAGACTTTTTTCCGACCGCCTACTGTCCGGCCGTCGCGGCCGCCACGATGAGCGCGGCCACCTCAGGGTGCTCGATGTCCGAGTGCGCCCCGGCAAACGCGGACTGCGACGTGTCCTTGATGACGCCGTTCGCGTCTGCACGGTAGAAGGTCGACGCCGCGAGCGCGGTTCCCGTGGGAAGCGGCAGCGCGACGTTGGCGCTCGGCTCAACGCTCTGGTACCCGTCCGAGCCCATTCCGCCCCAGCGGTCCGGGGCCGCGACGTCCTGATTGTCCTGCTGCGCGAGGAAGGACGCCTTCGGGTACCAGCGGCCCACGGCCCAGTCCGCCGCGGTGAAGGTGGAGACGAGCGGCCCGGACACGCGGTCCGTGACGGAGAACAGCGCCCCGGCCTCGGCGAACGGGCTGTCGGCGGCCTGGGTGAAGGACCAGTGGGAGAAGGCGCCCTGGACGAGCGTCAGCGATGCGACGGGGCTTTCCTGCGGAGAGGGGATTCCGCTGAGCGCGAAGGAGACGAGCCGCGCCCCGAAGCTGTGTCCGATCAGATGCACGCGCAGCGCTGGTACGGCCGTATGCAGCTGGACGAGGAACGGGCCGAGGCCTTTGGCCCCGACGGTCCCGGCGCGGGCCTTCATCTGGTAGAACGAGGCCACTCGAAGGGCGTCCTTCGCTCCGTTCCAGATGGGGCCGAAGATGTCGGCGAGACCCTCGGCGTCGCCCGCGGCCGGGGCACTGCCCATCTCGACGGCGAGGGCGGCGTAGTCGCGCTGAGGGTTGTCGCTCGCGATGAGGGCGCTCTCGCCGGCGTCTTCAGTGGTCGCGGTGGTGCCGCCGAAGACGTTCTGCAGCAGGCCGTGGAACTGCTCGACCGCGGCGCTTTGCTGTGCAGGAGTGGCCGTCCCGGCGTCGACGTGCCCGAGGCCGGAGTCGATGAGGGCGCCCATCGTGGCCAGAGGTGCCGACGCGGCGGGGACGCTGCGCGCGAGCGTGGCGCTGATCTGCGCACCCGAGAGCGCGGCGTCGGAGGACCCGGCTGGCGGGTCCGGGAACCAGATCGATGGCCAGAAGACCCCGAGATAGCCCGCGTGCGCCGGGACCCCCGGAGCGTTCGCGATGAGCGGGAACATCGCCGAGTAGAGCCGCTCGGCGTCGCCCTCGGAGTTGTTCCAGCCGTGGCTCATGACGAAGAGGTCGGTTGTCCCGGAAGCGGAAACGGCCGAGATGAGTGCGCCGGGATCCTGGCCCGTGGCGTTGCCGTTTTCGTCGAAGTTCAGCTGCCAGTAGCTCGTTGCGGTTCCGTCCACGGTGGGGCTCCTTCGGGCTGGGCGGGTCAGTAGTTCGTGAGCATGGCCATGGCGTCGGCGAGCCCGGCGCCCTGCCCGTAGCGGTCGCGGCCGAGGTCCAGTGCGCTGCGCAGGAGCAGGGCTTTGACCTCTGCGGCGCGCCCGATGTACTCGGGCCGTCCGGACAGGAAGGCGGCGATGACGCCGGAGACGTGCGGCGCGGCCATGCTCGTGCCGGAGAGTTCCGCGTAGGTGAGGGACGCGTCGTCGCCCGTCAGCCCGTCCAGACCGGCGCGGGTGCGGACCGTGCCGGTCGCGGCCGAGCAGATCCACTCGCCCGGCGCCACGACGTCGGGCTTGGCCCGCCCGTCGAGCGTGGGCCCTTTCGACGACGTCCACGACACGCCGAACACGTGGGGTGCATCGCGGTGCGTCGATCCGACGGTGATGCAGGCCTCGGTGTGTCCGGGCTCGGTGATGGACGCGAGCACGCCCGTGGACTGGTTGGCGGACTGGGCCGCGGCGGCACTGCCGTTGTTGCCCGCCGAGACCACCACGTTGACGCCCGTCGCGACGAGCTCGGTGAGCAGCTGGTCCAGTGGAGACTGGCCCGCGGCGTAGTGGCTCGGGTCCCAGTCGCACCCGAGGCTCAGATTGACGCCGTGCACGCGCAGGGGGTTCCGGCTCACGTTGACCTCGGTGAGCACGTACTCGATGGCGGCGATGACGGCCGACGACGAGGTCACCGCCACCCCGGCCACGCGCCGGAACACCTTGAGGCTCACGAGCTGGCAGAGGGGCGCCATCCCGCTCAGTGCCCCCGCGTGGGCCCTCGGCACGAATCCGCCATCCACGGCCTCGTCTGAGGAGGCGACATGGGCGGTGCGCCCCTCCGGGCACCCGCCCGCGATGATTCCGGCCACGTGCGTCCCATGCCCCTCCTCGTCCGCGAGGGGGTCCGCGGGTGCCGTCGGGGTTCCGAGGCTCGGGCGCACGAGGCCCGAGAAGTCCCGGTGGAGGCCGCCCGTCTTCGGCGTTGGTGCGGCGTCGGGCGTCCCCTCGCGTGCGAGTTCGAGCGCGGAGAAATGCGGATGCTTCTGGTCGATGCCCGTGTCGATGACGGCCCAGACGATTCCTTCCCCGAGTGCACTGAACGAGCGCCGCGCGGCGTCGACCTTCACCGTCGCCGCCGATCTGTCGATGTGCGCATACAGCTCGTAGTCCGGCCAGGCGCGGAAGATGATGCGGGCTCCGGTGGGGCCGGGCTCGTCCATCTCCATGAGGACTGCGAGCGAGGACCGGGTCAGGATGCATTGGTAGAGCTTGCGGGCGATCCGCGTCTTCTGGAAGAGGACCTTCGGCGCGCCGCCTGCCGGGGCCACGCGTTCCACGAACCGGTGCCAGAGGTCGGCGAAGGCGTCGTGGGCCGCGCTCGCCGGGCCCGGGTAGGTCGCGTTGAGCTCGATCACGACGTCGACCGGCTCGTCGGGGCCCGGAACGTCGCCGCCGCTTTCGCCCTCCGGGGGCGTCCGCAGGTCGCCGATGATCCGCGACTTGCCCTTCTGCTCGGGCGCCATGGCGTCTATGCCTCCTGGGCATTGGTCACTCGTGAACTGGATCTACTGCCGCACATGATCGCCAGACCGAACGCCGGATTCAAGAGTCTGATCCGACTTCACGGGAACTGTAGAGCAACCCGTGGCCGCCTCTCCGATACGCACCCGCTGCGGTCCCCCGTCCTAAGTCCTCCGGCAATGGACCTTCCGCGTCCGTACCCGCCCCGAACGGAGCCGAATAACACTTGTACAAGGGCGGGGGCCGCCTGCGACGGCGGTGGAAATCATGGCAGTACGAGGGGGCGGACATGGCGTTCGTGCAGGGTGAACCGTGGGGGGAAGCGTCCGATCTGGCGGAGGTGGATCTGGCCGAGACGGTCACGAATCTCAGCCGAGTCCGAGCCAAGAACAGGGCGCGGCTGGCCAACTCCGACCTCACGCGGGCGTTCCTCAATGCCGCTCTGAGGCTGACCGACCAGGCTTTCACCTCCGGCGACGAGGAGCTCGTGGAGGGCACGCGTCAGACACTCTCGTACCTTTCCCGTCCCAGAGTCGTGAGCCGGGCGCAGCACGACTACCCGGATCTCGTCCCCACTGAGGCCAAGTTCCGGGACCGCTGGGCCGGCCAGCAGGATTTCATCGACGACTTCATCTCCTACGCCCTCGTGGTCCGGCAGGTGAGCCTCAAGACGGCCCTCGGGCGCGTCCTTGAGGCCGGAGGCGCTGAGAACGGGGATACCTCTGAGATTCTGCATCGCATTGCCTACGAGGGTGCCGTTCTCGTTCTCGAGCTCCCGGCGTTCCGCCTGCAGCTCCTCACCATCGCCTCGGCCTCGGCCCATCCGATGGTCTCGCGCGGTGTTAAGGGCATGTACGCGTCCCTCACGGCGGCGTGGTTCGGGCTGTACGAGCGCGTCCTCGCCGCGGCGGGCCTCGAGCTGCGCCCGGGCGTCACGGCAGAGGAGTTCGCGATCGTCCTCGAAGCCATGGGCGAAGGACTTGGGCTGCGTCTCCTCGCCGAACTCGATGAACCGCTCGTGGACCACGCAGCCCAGCGTTCGCTGCTCGGCAAGGCTGCCCTCGGACTCATGCTCGGCTTCGTGGACAACGGGGATGGGATGACGCTCGACGCCGCCGTCAACTCCCGTTTCCCGCGTGCCTGATCCGGGACGAAGCTTTTACCTCCAACGCCGGACCACTTTCAAAGACGACTTCGCGAGTGGTCGGGCTTTGGAGCTAGAGCACCGTTTTTCCCAATGCTCCACTGATGTGACAGCGGATGTCCTGGGGGAGTCTGATGGGCGATTTGCCCGGTTCCTTCGGGGCGGGTGGGATTCGACAGGGCGGGATATTCGTGACGCGAAACGGAAGTGGGAGTCGAAAGGCCTGGCGATGGGCCAGTGCGATTTCGCTGGCCTTCGCCGTCCTCCTCGCTGTGGCCGCTATTGCCTACAAATTCTCGTACGACGCCGATCAGCAGCGCCGCGCGGACGCGGCGCATCAGCTCACGGTCGCTTCGGCGACGCCGAATCCCGCGGGCACATCGTCGCAGCCCGCGACCCCTGCGACAACGGCGGCAGCGAGCCCCGCGCCGTCGTCCGCAGCTCCGCCCAAGCGCACATCCGTGGCGCTGCCGCCCGCGAGCTTCGACTGGCCCGCGGCCGGGTTCGCCGTCAACATCGTGCCGATGGACTGGGACCCGTCCGTCCCGGTCAACCCGGCCCTGGACGCGAACGGGTTCGATCCGGTGGGCCATTGGCTCAAGGGGTCCGGGCAGTCGGACGCGGTGCTTCCCGTGGTGCTGTCAGGCCACACGTGCCATGCCGGCGTGTACCTGTGCAACGACCAGACATTCCCCTTCAACCGGCTCAGCTTCGACGGCTGGGCCATCGGCCAGCCCGCGACAATCACGGATGCCAACGGAAGCGTGATCCCCTGCACCCTCGAGGAAAGGAGTCTCGTCGACAAATCCAAGCAGTTCTCCTTCAAGAATGACCCATGCCTTGTGGTGCTGTTCACCTGCAATTTCGAGCGGCCTGACGATGCGGTCACACTCGTGACCTTCAGGTGCGGACAATGCGCGTGAACTATCGGGGCGGGTCATGTATGCGCGTTCAGCGCCCACATTCCCAAACTTGGAAAGGAGGTGGGTAGCGTGCCGCTACTCACCACGCTTAGAAAGAAGAGGTCTGGGCTGCTGGCCCTCGCCGCCGGTGCCATGCTCGCCGGGGGCTTCCTCACCATGCCGTCTGCCTTCGCGGCCCCGAACACCAACAACAGTGTTGGCCGGGCCGACTCTCCCGTGACAATCTGCCATCACACCGGCGACACCAAGAATCCCTACCGGGTCATCACCCCTGATGCGGCTGGCGTGTATGACGGCCATCTGGATCACCAGTACCAGGACGACATCGTCCCGCCGTTCAGCTACATGAACGGTTCGAAGGAGGTCGATTTTGGTGGACAGAATTGGACCCCCGAGAATCAGGCTATTTGGGCCAACGGCTGCAAGCCCCTCAGTGTAACCACGCCGCCGACATGTGAATGCACGACCCCGCCTGTGACCACACCGCCTGCGACGACCCCCCCGGCGACGACCCCGCCCGCGACCACGCCGCCGGTGACAACTCCGCCTGCGACAACCCCGCCGGCCACCACGCCGCCAGCCACGACCCAGCCTCCGGCGTCGACGACCTCTCCAGCCGTCGTCCCAGAGGGCACGACGTCGGCGCCACCGGCGCAGGGTCAGGGCGGGGCCCAGAACCCGGCTCCGGCAGAGTCCGTGGCGATCTCGGCCCAGACGTCCGCTAGCCCGACCGCAGCCGACTACACGGTTCCGGGCCTGCTGTTCGGCTCGGGCAGTCTGCTCGGCGCGTGGCTCGCGCTCACCCTGTGGATGAAGCGCCGCCGCGGCGAGCACGTCTAGCCTGACCGGCGTAGCCCACGGAAAGGGGCACGGACCCGATGGTCCGTGCCCCTTTCGCTGGTTTCGTGGCGTCAGACGCTGCGGCCCGCTCAGCCCGCCGGCCGGGCGAGCTTCATCCCGCCGACGGCAATGAGGACGATCGCCGCCCACAGGAACATGTAGATGCCATCGCCGATATTGACCAGCATGCCGAGGATGAAAATCGCCAGCATCACGAGACCCCACCCGAACAGCTTCATCGCGGACTCCTTCTTGAGTGACCAGTGAACACATTGTGCGCAGGAGAGGAACGTCCTGGCTATAAGCCGTCGATCGTTCGCCTGACGCGATATCCGGCATCGTCGCGACGGCCCCAACGTTGTGCATGGCATGACTCAGGATCGTGATCCGGATCACGGCACCGACGATCAGGCGCTGGACGCCTACTCGCGTACCGTCTCCGGCGTGGCCAGGCATCTGACGCCGCGCGTCGCGTCGGTGCGGACCGAGCGCGGGGCGGGCAGCGCCGTCGTGCTTACCGCGGAAGGGCACCTCGTGACGAACGCGCACGTGGTAGGCCGTGCGGACCGGGGCGAGGTCGCGTTTGCCGACGGCGCGGCGGGGCCGTTCGCGGTGATCGGGCGCGACCCGCTCTCGGACCTCGCGGTGCTGCGCTGCGGGATCCACGTGCCCGAGCCGCCCGAGTTCGGCGACGCCGACACCCTGCTGGTGGGCTCGCTCGTGGTCGCCGTCGGGAGCCCATTGGGGCTTGAGGGCAGTGTCACCGCCGGGGTGGTGAGCGCGCTCGGCCGGTCGATTCCGGCGCGGGGGCGCACGGCGTCACGCCTCATCGAGGACGTGATCCAGACCGACGCCGCGCTCAACCCGGGCAACTCTGGCGGCGCGCTCGCGGATTCGCGTGGCCGCGTCGTAGGGATCAACACGGCGGTGGCCGGCTTCGGACTCGGGCTCGCCGTGCCCGTCAACGCCACGACCCGCCGCATCCTCGAGGCCCTCCGCGAAGACGGCCGCGTGCGCCGCGCCTACCTCGGGCTCGTGAGCGTGCCGACGCCGCTCGACCCGCGCTGGGCCGAGCGCACTGGGACGCGCCGGGCGCTCCGCGTCGCCGAGGTGGTGGGCGGAAGCCCTGCGGAGTCGAGCGGCATCCGGCCGGGGGATCTGCTGATTGCCATCAATGGGGCCCCGCTCAAGGACGCCCAGTCGCTCCAGCGGCACATGTTCGCCGAGGCGATCGGACGCCGCACCGAGATCACGGTGCTGCGGGGAGAAGCGATGGTGGACGTCGTGACGGAACCCGCGGAGCTGCCGGACTAGCGCGGTCTCGCGAGGACTATCTCCACAGCGTGACGATCGCGCCCATGATCGCGAACTCGGCTGGCTGCTGGGCCGCGCCGAGGAGGAACCGCCGCCAGCGGTCTTCTTCTTCCATGAACGCGTGCTGGCCGATGATGAGCGGCATGATGATCGCCGCGTAGAGGCCGATCCCGAAGAGGGCCGCCAGCCAAGGGTTCGAGACGCCGGCATAGCCGAGGAGCCATCCGATCCCCACCGCCTGGACCACCCGCGTGAGGAACCCGATGGCAAGCGCCGACCGGGGCCACGACTCCGGCCCCGCGGGGACCCGCAGCGACCGGGCGAGCGGCGGCGCGAGCCTCGCCCAGTAAAGCCCCCCGAAACCGAAGGAGACCGCTGTAGCGAGCAGTACGGCCCAGATGCTGACGGGAGGCAAGGACAACACGGCGAACCCTACGATTCTATAAGTGATCTCTAGAGACGTCATCTAGTATCGTTGGGGGAATGAGACGGGTCAAGGGCTCAACGGAAGCCGCAACGGAGAGCCGCCGCGCCCAGGGTGAGGAGACCCGGCGGCGCATCCTGCAGGCCGCCGGGGACGAGTTCGCAGAGCGCGGCTACCAGTCGGCCACCATGGCGCGCATCGCCGAACGCGCAGGGGTGGCCGTCCAGACGGTGTACTTCAGCTTCCGCAACAAGCCGGCACTGTTGAGCGCGCTCATCGAGTCGCAGGTGGTGGGTCCGGAGGATCCAACGCGGCCGGAGGACACAGACTGGTTCGCCGAGATGCTTGCGCGCACCGATGGGGCTGACGCACTGCGGCTGTTCGCCGAGGGCGGCCTCGGCGTTTTCGAGCGCGCCTCTGTTGCCGTGGAGACGGCCCGCCTTGCCGCCCCTGCGGAACCGGCCATTGCTGGCGTCCTCGAGTACTTCGACGGCCTCAGGCGGGTCCAGTTCTCGCGAGTGGTCGAGGCCCTCCGTCATCACGGCGCTCTCAGGGCAGACCTCAGCCCAGAACGGGCCACCGACGTCCTCATGGTAGTCGCGAGCCCGCAAACGTACTTGGCGTTCACTCGGGGTCAAGGCTGGGAGCCGCGCGAGTGGGCGCAGTGGCTCGGCGACGCGCTCGCCCATCTCTTGCTCGACTAGCTACTGCCCCGGGCTCACAGGACCTCGACCCCGTCCTCGAGCTCAAGCGTGCGCTTCTCGTTGAGGCCCGTGAGCGCGGCTTGGATGTGCAGGGCGCCGTGGTCACCGAAGTACTCCTCGTACTCGTCGGTCCCCACGAACGTCCACTCGGTGAGCTCCTCCTCCTGGAGGGTGACGTGCGCGCCCTCGGGGAGCATGCCGCCGTCGTACAGGAAGCTCAGCCCGTCCCCGACCGGGTCCGGGAACGCCGAATGGGCAATGAGCAGGAGCGCGCCGGGCTCGATGTCCAGCCCGAGCTCCTCGCGGCCCTCGCGGCGGGCGGCCTTGCGCGGCGCCTCGCCGGGATCCACGGTGCCGCCCGGGAGGAGCCAGCCCTCCTTGTAGTTGGGCTTGACGGCGAGGACACGGCCGTCGACGTCGCGGATTACTAGTCCCGCGGCGACGCGCCGTCGCGGAAGCGTGCGGAAGTACTCGCGGCTCACGGCGCTCAGCTCCATACGCCGAGCCTACCCGCGTACCGTGAGATGCGTGGCGTTCCTGCACCCTGCCCCGATGGCCTTCGCGCACCGCGGCTTCTCCCTCAACGGCCTCGAGAACACCCTCACGGCTTTCCGCGCGGCGTGGGATCTCGGGATCACGCACCTCGAGACGGACGTCCGTGCGACGCACGACGGCGCGCTGGTCGCCTTCCACGACGACCGCCTTGACCGCGTCACGGACCGCTCGGGCCTCTTGGCCGAGCTGGCCTGGGCCGAGGTGGCGGCGGCCCGCATAGCTGGGTCCGCGGGGGCGTCCGAGCGCATCCCGCTCTTTGCCGACCTCGCCGAGGACCTGCCCGACGCCCGCCTCAACGTCGACGTGAAGTCCGCGGACGCCGTCGTGCCATTCGCCGAGACCATCGAGCGGATGCGCCTCCACGACCGCGTCCTGGTCACGTCTTTCTCCGACGCACGACGCCGCGCAGTCCTCGCGCGCCTGTCGCGGCCGGTCGCGTCGTCGGCGGGAATGCGGACGGCGGCGGCGTTCCGTCTGCTCGGGGCGTCGATCCCGGCCGCGGCGGGGCGCCGGCTGCTGAGGGACGTCGATGCGCTGCAGGTCCCCGAGCGGTACGGGGCAGTCCGTGTGGTGACGGCGCGGTTCGTGGACCGGGCGCACGCCGCGGGTCTGCAGGTGCACGTGTGGACCGTCAACGCCGCCGAGGACATGAATCGCCTGCTGGACCTGGGCGTGGACGGTCTCGTGACCGACCGCACGGACGTGCTG
Source organism: Sinomonas sp. ASV486 (assembly GCF_030908215.1). GTDB lineage: Bacteria > Actinomycetota > Actinomycetes > Actinomycetales > Micrococcaceae > Sinomonas > Sinomonas puerhi. The sequence continues at coordinate 187,229 of NZ_JAVFJK010000009.1, forward strand.
CGAGCCGTGCTCGAGGCCCGAGGAGCGTGGCCGATGGCATAGCCCTGCCTGAGTGCCCCAGCCCCGTCTTGCCCTTGTGGGGTCTCTGGCAGGCCGTTGTGGGGTCTCTGGCACGCGGTTGCGGGGTCCCTTGCGTTCCGCCGGGGCCACTTCGCCAAAAGGAGAGAATCCGGCGAATATGCCGTGAATTCGCTGGGAAATCAGCAAATCAGGAGCGAACTCTGACCGAAGATTCGACGCAGGGCCTCCCGCGCCGTCCTGCGCTCCACGATGCTTTGGAAGCATCGACTGGGGGCCGCGCAGCGGTCCGGACGCTCGCGCGCCCGCACGCCGAAACGAGGAGCGATATGAAGATCACGACGAAACGCGCTGCCGCCGCAGTGCTTGGTGCGGCCCTCGCCGCGGGAGGCGCTGCCACGACCGCGTTCGCCGCCGGGACACCGCAGAAGGCCAACTCTGACAAGCACGTCCTGCTGCTCTCGGTGGACGGTCTGCACCAGTCGGACCTCGACTGGTACGTCAAGAACCACCCGGGCTCTGCAATCGCCAACCTCGTGGGCCACGGCACGAGCTACACGGACGCCCAGACGCCGGTGCCGTCCGACTCATTCCCCGGCATGGTCGGCCAGATCACGGGCGGCAACCCCGGCACCACGGGCGTCTATTACGACGACACCTGGAACCGCAAGCTCCTCCCCGCGGGCACCACAGACTGCGCCCACACGGCACCCGGTGCCGAGGTCTCCTACACCGAGGCCGCGGACAAGAACCCGAACGCGCTCGACGCCGGCCAGGGTCTGGCGGGCCTCCCCGGCAGCATCCTGAAGATGACCGGCAACGCGGCGTCGCTCCTCGACCCGGCCCAGCTCCCTGTCGATCCGGCTACGTGCAAGCCCGTCTACCCGCACCAGTACCTCAAGGTGAACACGGTCTTCGAGGTGGCAAAGCAGGCTGGCCTCCACACGGCGTGGTCGGACAAGCACGTTGCGTACGAGATCCTCAACGGTCCGTCCAGCACGGGCATCGACGACCTCTTCGCGCCGGAGATCAACTCGGACGCCTCGATCGCCGGCTTCAAGGGTGACTGGACCAAGGACAACCTTGCCACCCAGCAGTACGACGGCTACAAGGTCCAGGCCGTGCTCAACGAGATCAACGGCAAGGACCACTCCGGCGCCACCGCCGCAGGCGAGCCGGCTGTGTTCGGCATGAACTTCCAGACCATCTCGACGGCGCAGAAACTCCCGATGTCGGACGGCCTCAAGGGCGGCTACCTCGCCGATGGTGTGACCCCCGGCCCGCTCCTTTCCAAGGCGCTCGACTACATCGACGCGAAGGTCGGGGCGATGACCGCCGCGATCGCGCAGACGCCGGACGCGAAGAAGACCACGGTGATCCTCTCGGCGAAGCACGGCCAGTCGCCGATGGAACCCGCCGCGCTCAAGCGTGTCGACGACGGCCCCATCATCGATGGCCTCAACGCCGCCTGGCGCGCGGCGGGCCACTCGGGCGACCTCGTGGCGTTCTCCACGGACGACGACGTCATGCAGCTCTGGCTGACCGAGCACACCCAGATGGCTGCGGACTTCGCGAAGCAGTACCTGCTCTCCCACAGCGCGGCAGGCAACGACATCAACAAGGCGCCCCTCACGGTCCAGGCCTCGGGCCTGACCACGGTCTACGCGGGCCAGCAGGTGGCGGACTTCTTCCACACCTCGGCCACGGACGAGCGCATTCCGGACATCTTCGGGGTCGTCCAGCACGGCGTCGTGTACACGGGCGGACATGGCAAGATCGCGGAGCACGGCGGCGCAGACCCGCAGGACCGCCACGTCCCGATCGTCGTCTCGCAGGGCACCGATTCGGGCGCCTCGATTGTGACGAGCTCCGTTGAGACCACGCAGATCGCCCCGACGATCCTGCGTCAGCTCGGCCTCAACGTCCACGACCTCCAGGCCGTGCAGATCGAGGGGACCCAGGTCCTCCCGCAGCACTGACGCCTGGGGCCCTGGCCCGCCAGGGACCCCACAACGGATCGCCAGAGACCCCGCAACCTCCCTTGAGGTTGCGGGGTCTCTGGCGAGGCTAGGCGTCGTCGCCCGCCGTGCTGTTCCCCTCCACGGCCCGTTCGATCCGCCTATCCGGCACGATCCAGATCGTGGCCACGACCACGTACGCGGCCACGCCGATCCACACGGAGAGCAGCGTTCCTGCGCACCCGGCCACGTAGATCGCCATGGACCACTTGCCTTTAGCGTCGTTGCTGATCGCGTGGGCCAGCCGGCTCTCGGAGCCCTGCAGCCGGATGAGCCGCGACTGGAAGATCGTGTAGGAGACCGCCGCGGCCAGGAGGTTGACCCCGTACACGAGCACGGGGAGCGTCGCGAGTGCGCTCTCATCCATCCAGCGGGTGGTGAAGGGGACGATCGAGAGCCAGAACAGCAGGTTGAGGTTCGCCCACAGAGCGCCGCCGTCCACGCGGCTGGTCAGGTGCATGAGGTGGTGGTGGTTGGTCCAGTAGATCCCGATGTACACGAAGCTCAGCACGTACGTGAGCAGCGTGGGCACGATCTCTCCGAGCCCGTGCAGGTCCGGTGTGTCCGGGATCTTGAGCTCCAGGACCATGATCGTGATCGCGATGGCGAGGACGCCGTCGCTGAAGGCCTCGACGCGGTTGGTCTCCACACGGACATTCTGTCAGTGGGTGCTGGCAGGATGGGGGAATGCGCATCCTCATCGCCCCGGACAAGTTCAAAGGCTCCCTCACGGCCGCCGAGGCCGCCGACGCCATGGCCGAGGGCGCCCTGGCCATCTACTCCGAGGCGGAGATCGTCCGCATGCCAGTCGCGGATGGCGGCGAGGGCACCCTCGAGGCGGCCGTCGCCGCGGGCTTCGAGGAACGGATCCGCGCCGTGACGGGCCCGCTCATCAAGCCGGTGGGCGCCGCGTGGGCGCTCAGGGGCACGACGGCGGTCATCGAGACCGCGCAGGCGTCCGGCCTCGCCGCCCTCGGCGCGGATCCTGATGCCGAGACGGCTGGCAGAGCCCATTCCTACGGCGCCGGGCAGCTCATCGCGGCCGCGCTCGACGCCGGGGCGACCGAGATCATCCTGGGCCTCGGCGGCTCCGCGATGACGGACGGCGGGTGCGGCGCCCTGCGAGCACTCGGCCTGCGTCCGCTCGACGCCGCCGGGAACGTTGTGCCGCTCGGCGGGGCCGCCCTCGCCGACGTCGTGTCCGTGGATGCCTCCGCCCTCGACCCTCGGCTTTCTAGCGCGCGTCTGCGCATCGCCGTCGACGTCCGCAATCCGCTGGTCGGAACCGACGGCGCCGCGCACGTCTTCGGGCCGCAGAAGGGCGCGGATGCCGAGGCCGTGGCGGCGCTCGACGCCGGTCTGCGCACCTGGGCCCGCGTCCTCGCCGAAGCGACGGGTCGCGACGTCGACGTTCCAGGCGCGGGCGCCGCGGGCGGCTTCCCGGCGGCGTTCCTCGCGTTCACGGACGCGCGGCTCGAGAGCGGCTTCGATCTCGTCGCGGAACTCGTGGGGCTCGATGCGCAGCTGGCCTCGGCCGACCTCGTCATCACGGGCGAGGGGTCGCTCGATGGGCAGTCGCTCACGGGCAAGGCGCCGATTGCGCTCGCGGACCGCGCGCGGGACCGCGGCATTCCCGTCATCGCCGTTGCCGGACGAATCGAGGCGACACCTGAGCAGCTCGCCGAGCACGGGATCGAGGCTGCGGGCGTGCTCGTCGACCTCGCGCCGACTCCCGCTGACGCCATCGCCAACGGCGCCGATTACGTCCGCCGCGCTGTCGCGGAGCTCCTCGCCGGCGCCTGATCCGCCGTCCATCTGGCGGGCGGGGTCACTTTTCAGGGTTGCGGGGTCAGGTCACAAGGTTGCGGGGTCAGGTCACAGGGTTGCGGGGTCACGTCTCGCGGTTGAGCGATGCCCCCGCCCGGGGTGGCTAGCGGCCCTGAGCTGCCAGGGCGTCGAGCTGCATGACGAGCCACGGACTGAACGCGTAGGGCGCCGCGGCGACGGCGGCGTGGAATTCGGCGACGTCGGACCAGGCCCACTCGGAGACCTCGTCCGGGTTCGGCGCCGGATCACCGGCAGCGACGGCGCGGAATACCGGGCAGATCTCGTACTCGACGATTCCCGAGACGTCCACGGCGCGGTACCGGAAGTCCGGCAGCACGGGTTCAATGGAGCCGACCTCGAGCCCGAGCTCCTGCTGGGCGCGGCGCCGGATTGCGTCGTCGAACGCCTCTCCCGGCGCGGGATGCCCGCAGAACGCGTTGGTCCATACCCCTGGCCACGTCTTCTTCGAGAGCGCCCGGCGCGTCACGAGCACGCGCCCGTCCGGCCCGAACACGTGGCAGGAGAACGCGAGGTGCAGCGGCGTATGGTCCGTGTGGACCGTGGCCTTGGGCGCGGTGCCGAGGAGTGCGCCGTTGTCGTCCACGAGCTGGACGAGTTCTTCGGTCATGTTCCTATTCTCCGATGCCCGACGCCGCCGGTTCCACAGCATCCTCGGTGGCGGTCCCGCGCCAGCGCGCGAGTGCCGTCATCCCGTGGAACACGATGAGCGCGGCGGCGGAGCCGAGCGCGATGCCCGCAAACGCGAGGCCGCCGAGTTTCCACGTGTAGTCGGCGATGCCGACGATGAGCGCCACGGCGGCGGTCGTGAGGTTGATCGGGTTGGAGAAGTTGACCCGGTTCTGCACCCAGATCTTCACGCCGAGCACACCGATCATGCCGTACAGCATCGTGGCCGCGCCCCCGAGCACGCCTGCCGGGACGGTCGCGATGAGCTCACCGAACTTGGGTGAGAAGCTCAGCAGCAGTGCCGCGAGCCCGGCCACCCAGTAGGCGGCGGTCGAGTAGACCTTCGTTGCGGCCATGACGCCGATGTTCTCCGCGTACGTTGTGGTGCCGGAGCCGCCGCCGAGGCCGGCGAGGACGGTCGCGGCGCCGTCGGCCATGAGGGCGCGGCCTGCCATGTCGTCCAGGTTCTGCCCCGTCATCGCGGCGACGCTCTTGACGTGCCCCACGTTCTCGGCGACGAGGACGAGCACCACGGGCACGAACAGCCCGAGCACGCCCACGTTGAAGGAGGGCGTCTGGAAGTGCGGCAGCCCGATCCACGCCGCCGCGTCGATGCGCGAGAAGTCGACCTCTCCGCGCCATACGGCCACGAGGTATCCGACCACCACACCGACGAGGATGCTGAGCCGCCCCAGGATTCCGCGGAACAGCACGGAGACAAGGATGATCGCGAGCAGCGTGATCAGCGCGGTGACCGGAGCGGCGTCGAAGTTCATCTTCGCGGCGGGCGCGAGGTTGAGCCCGATGAGCGCCACGATCGTGCCGGTCACGACGGGTGGCATGACGATGTTGATCCAGTGCGCGCCGAACTTCTGCACCACCGCTCCGACCGCCGCGAGCACCACGCCGGCCACGACTACGCCGCCGAGCGCGCCGGCCACACCGAACTGCTGCTGGGACGCCAGGATCGGGGCGATGAACGCGAAGGAGGACCCGAGGTAGCTCGGCACCCGGCCCCGCGTGATCACGAGGAACAGGAGCGTGCCCACGCCCGAGAAGAACAGGGTCGTGGCGGGCGGCATGTGCGTGAGGATCGGCACGAGGAACGTTGCACCGAACATCGCGACGACGTGCTGGAGGCCAACGCCGATCGTGATCGGCCACGCGAGCCGCTCCTGCGGGGCCACCACCTCGCCCGGCCTGATGGAGCGGCCGTCCCCGTGGAGCTTCCAGTTGGTTCCGAGCAGGCTCATCGAGCGCCTTCCGATGCGAGGGGGTGAGGTGGCCGGTGGATATCTTATCCCCGTGCGTCACCGCCTCGCGGCCCGGTCAGGAGTGCACCCACTTCACCACGTGACGGGCGACCGCGACCGCCTCTCCTTCCACGCGCGCCTCGACGGCCGCCGTGGCTCGCAGGGCGGCGGGGTCATACTCCTCCCACTCGTGGCGGAGCGCGAGAGTCTGCCCGGGGAATACCGGTTGGATGAACCGGATGCGGTCGTATCCGAGGGAAACCGGCGTGAACCCCTTCGGGCGCGCGTCCTCGAGGGCCCGCGCGGCGACCGCGGACATGAATCCGACGATGAGCGCCCCGTGGATCTGCCGCGTTCCGAATGGGGTGCCGCGCATGTACTCCTCGTCGGTGTGGTTGCTCGCGAAGTCGCCGGTGATCCCCGCGAAGAGCACGAGGTCCGTCTCGGTGACCGTCTTGCGGAAGACGGTCACGTGGCCGGGATCGAAGGGCGCGCTCTCCATGTGGCTCCTGACGTGGTCGAGTTGGGTGGTCCGTGGAACGGGCAGCTACATCGTGAGCCCGCCGGAGACGGACAGCACCTGGCCGGTGGTGAATCCGGCCTCCGCCGAGGCGAGGTGCGCTACCGCCGCCGCCACCTCCTCGGGCCGTGCCGCCCGGCCCTTGGGCACGGCCCTGAGGGTCCCCGCCATGACCTTCCCCGTGAGGCCGTCGGCGGCGAGCATGCCCGCGAGGAGCCCGGTGTCGGTGGGGCCGGGGGAGACGACGTTGATCGTCACATCTGTGCGGGCGGTCTCGCGGGCCACGGCTCGCGCGAGCCCGTGCAGTCCCGCCCGCGCGGACGACGACGCGGCGTCGCCGAGGGTGCCCGCCTTGCCGCTGTCTGACCCGACGAGCACGATCCGGCCGAATCCGGCCTCGACCATCTCGGGGAGGACGGCGCGGACGAGGAGCATCGGCCCGACGAGCTCGGTCCGGACGATGTCCTGGATGACGGCCGGATCGGTCTTCGCGAGGATCTCCAAAGGGTGCCGGTGCCCGGTGGTCACGACGAGGGTGTCGATTCCCCCGAGCGCTGCGCCCGCGCTCCCGCCCGGCCCCGCGACGTCGTCCACCGATGCCGGATCCGCGGCATCCAGTCTCGCGGACCCGGCCCACGAGTCAGCCGGGAGCCGTGCGCCGAGGGCCGCCGCGCCGTCGTGATCGGAGCGGTAGGTGCCGAACACGCGGGATCCCTCCGCGGCGAGCCGCAGCGCCACGGCGGCCCCGATCCCTCCCGTCCCCACGAGGAGGACCCGCCTTCCGCTGAAGGTCCCCATCAGAACGCGGACCGCCCCGTCACCTTGCGCCCGATCAGGAGCGACTGGATGAACTCGGTGCCCTCGTAGGTGTGCACCACTTCCATGTCGGTGAGGTGCCTTGCCACGTGGAAGTCGAGCAGGAGGCCGTTGCCGCCGAGGAGGTCGCGGGCCTGCTGGGCGATCGTGCGCGCCTTGTTGGAGGTGTGCATCTTCGCGAGCGAGGCCATGGTCCCGCTCCACTTTCCGGCCTCCTGCAGCTCGGCCATGCGGAAGCAGATGAGCTGCATGGCCGTGAGCTCGGCGAGCATGGAGGCGAGCGTGGCCTGAACGAGCTGATAGGTCGCGATCGGTTGGCCGAACTGCTCGCGGACCTCCGTGTAGGCGACGGCGGCCTCGAAGCACGCGATGCCGTGGCCGAGGGCCTCCCAGCTGGCGCCACCGCGCGTCGTCGCGAGCACGCGGGACGTGTCCTTGAAGCTGTTCGCTTCGGGGAGCCGATTGGCCTCGGGGATCCGCAGGCTGTCGAAGCCGAGGTCGGCCTGGAGGATGGCGCGCTTGCCGATCTTCCCGTCGATGGTTCGGGCCGAGAAGCCCTCCGGCACGCTCTCGGGGTTGCGGGGGTCCTCGCGCTCCATGACGAAGGCCTTGACCTCGCCGTCGGCCTCGTCGCGGGCCCAGATGACCACGAGGTGCGCCATCGAGCCGTTGCCGATCCAGCGCTTGGCCCCGTTGATGACCCACGAGTCGCCATCGCGGCGGGCCGTCGTCTCGAGCTGCGCCGAGTCCGATCCGTGGCGCGGCTCGGTGAGGGCGAACGCGCCGATCTTCTCGAGCCGAACCATGCCGGGGAGCCAGCGTCCCTTCTGTTCCTCGGAGCCGAGCAGGTTGATGGTGCCCATGGTCAGGTTCGCCTGGACGCCGAGGAACGTGTTGACCGACCCGTCGCCGCGCGCGAGCTCCACTGTGGCGAGGCCCGCGGCCAGCCGCGAGAGCCCGGCCGCACCGTGCCCGCGGATCACGCCGCCCACGAGGCCAGTCGCAGCGAGGTCCGGCAGGAGCTCCCACGGGAACTCGGCGCGCTCCCAGTACCCGTTGATCACCGGGAGCACCCGGGTGTCGACGAACGCGCGCATGCGTGCCCGGGCGTCCGCGGCGTCAGCCGGGAGGCCCCCGGCGAGGAGCAGGTAGTCGGTGTCCCGCGGGACCGTGAGGCGCTCGCGGAGCGCCGCGAGGTACTCGTCGGTCTCGGAGAATCCGGGTCCGGACCCCGGCCCGGACCCGGACTCGGCCACGCTGCTTGCCAGCTCACTCATACGTGTACCAACCCTTCCCGGTCTTGCGGCCGAACTCGCCGGCCTCGTATTTGGCCGTGACGAGCGGGTGGGGGAGGTCCTTCTCGTCCCCGGTCTGCCCATAGGCGGCCTGGCGGATGAGGTACGTGACGTCGAGGCCCACGAGGTCCATGAGCTCGAAGGGCCCCATCGGATAGCCCAGGGCATCCTTGGCCGCGGTGTCGATGTCCTCGAGGGACGCGACGCCGCCGGCATACAAGGCCAGCGCCTCGTCCCGCACCGCGCCCATGAGCCGGTTGGCGACGAAGCCGGGGATCTCCTTGTTCAGGAGCACCGGCGACTTGCCCATCGCCCGGGCCACCTCGACCACCGTCGCGACGGTCTCGTCCGAGGTCTGCGGGTTCCGCACGATCTCCACGGCCCTCATCACCAGCGCCGGGTTGAAGAAGTGCATGTTGCAGACCTTCTCCGGGCGCCCGGTCGCGTCGGCGACCGTCGAGGAGGCCAGTGTGGAGGAGTTCGTCGCGAGGATCGCTTGGGCTGGCGCGAATGCGTCGAGCTCGGCGAAGATGGCCCGCTTGACCTCGAGCTTCTCCGTCGCGGCCTCGATCACAAGGTCCGCGTCCGCGGCGGCCGCCGCGAGGTCGGTCGTGAACGCGATGCGCTCCCACGCGTCGGCGGCCTGGGCCTCGCCGAGCCGGCCCTTCGCGACCCGCCCGTCGAGCCAGCGGTGCATGTCCGCCTCCGCGGCGGAGACGGCCTCAGCGCTCACGTCTCGCACCGCCGTCGTGAATCCCGCGACGGCCGCCGCCATGCCGATCTGGCGGCCCATCGCTCCGGAGCCGACCACGAGGACTGTCCGCACGTCCATGCCGCTCACCGTCCCGCGAATTCCGCGGGACGCTTGGCAAGGAACGCCGCGGCGCCCTCGGCCTTGTCCTCGGTCGTGTAGAGGAGGGTCTGCGCGAGCCTCTCGAGCAGGAGACCCGTCTTCTGGTCGGCATCGGCGCCCTGGCGGATCACCAGCTTGCCGAGCCGCACCGCGAGCGGGCCTTTGGAAAGGATGGTCGCGGCGGTCGCGGCGGCGGTCGCCCCGAGGTCCTCGCGAGGCACGACGGCGGTCACGAGCCCGTAGCGCTCGGCCTCGCCCGCCGTCAGCACCCGGCTCGTGAGGATCATCTCGACGGCGCGGCCGGTGCCGACAAGCCGCGTGAGCCGCTGGGTCCCGCCCGCGCCCGGGAGGACGCCGAGGGTCGCCTCGGGCAGGCCCATCTTCGCGCCGACGGCCGCGATGCGGATGTCGCAGCTCATGGCGAGCTCGAGTCCCCCGCCCATCGCGACGCCGTTGAGCGCCGCGATCGTGGGCTTGGGGTAGTCCTCGATCCGGTCGTACAGCTTCTGCATGTGCGCGGCGAGCCCGTACGCGAGGTCGTAGCCCGCGAGCTGGGTGATGTCCGCGCCCGCCACGAAGGCCTTCTCGCCAGCGCCCGTGAAAACGACGGCTCCCACGGACGCGTCGTCCTCCCACGCGTCCAGGACGGCGCCGATCTCGCCGAGCACGGTCTTCGAGAGGGCGTTGCGGACCTCGGGGCGGTTGACGGTGATGGTTCCGACGGCGCCGTCGAGGGACGTGGTGATGGTCTCCATGCCCCTACCGCCCCGCCGCCGCGAAGGCCCCGACGCCCGTGAGCGCGCGGCCGAGGATGAGCGCGTGCACCTCGTCAGTGCCCTCGTACGTCCGCACGGACTCGAGGTTGTTCGCGTGGCGCAGCGGGGAGTGGTCCAGCGTGATCCCGTTGCCGCCGAGCATCTCGCGGGCGTCCCGCGCGATGCGGATGGCCTCGCGGCAGTTGTTCAGCTTGCCCACCGAGATCATGGTCGGGTTGAGGGTCCCGGCGTCCTTGGCGCGGCCGATCTGGAGCGCGAGGAGGTAGCCCTTGTTGATCTCGAGCGCCATGTCCGCGAGTTTGGCCTGGGTCAGCTGGAACGCGGAGAGCGGCATCCCGAACTGGGTCCGCTCGGAGCTGTAGCGCAGCACTTCCTCGAAGCTGTCCTGCGCGGCGCCCATGGCGCCCCAGATGATCCCGTAGCGGGCCTCGTTGAGGCAGGCGAAGGGGCCCTTGAGGCCGATCGCGCTCTCGCCCGGGAGGATCGCGTCGGCGGGGAGCCGGACGTCTTCGAGCGTGATGTCGCATTGGACCGAAGCGCGCATCGACAGTTTGGGCTCGATCGCCACGGCGTGGAAGCCGGGCGTGTCGGTGGGGACTACGAACCCGCGCACGCCGCGGGCATCGCCGTGCTCGCCCGTCTGGGCCCAGATGATCGCGACGTCGGCGAGCGTCGCGAGGCCGATCCACCGCTTGGCGCCGTTGAGCACCCAGTCGCCGCCCGGCTCCTGCACCGCGGTGGTGCGCATCGAGGCCGGGTCCGAGCCCGCCGTCGGCTCCGTCAGCCCGAAGCAGCCGACGGCGCGTCCCGCCGCCATCTCGGGCAGCCAGTGCTGCTTCTGCTCCTCGGAGCCGTGCTTGTGGATCGCGGACATCGCGAGCGAGCCCTGGACCGAGACGAAGGTGCGCAGGCCGGAGTCGCCGGCCTCGAGCTCCGAGGCCGCGAGACCGTACATGACGGCGGAGCGCCCCGCGCAGCCGTAGCCCGTCAGGTGCATGCCGAGGAGGCCGAGCTTCGCGAGCTCGGGGATGATCTCGCGGGGGAAGACGGCCTGCTCGTACCAGCCGGCGATGTTCGGGCGGATGTGCGTGTCGACGAGGTCGCGGACCGCGCGGGCCAGGTCCTTCTCCTCGGCGGTGAGCTGGGCGTCGAGGCCCGTGAGGTCGGCTGGCCCGAAGACCGAGCCGCTGCTGTGCGTGGTCACGCCTTTGCCTCCTGGCTGAATTCCTCCGACAGCTCCTGCCGGATCTTGAACTTCTGGATCTTGCCGCTCGGGGTCCGCGGGAAGTCGGCGACGACCTTGAGGATCTCCGGCCAGTACGGCTTGGCGAGGCCCTTCGTTTCGAGGAATGCCCTGAGGTCCTCGAGCGTGAATGGGTCGGCGTCCTTGAGCTGGACCACGGCGCCGCCGATCTCCTGGAGACGGGGGTGCGGGACTGCGACGAGCGCGACGGCGGCGATCCGCGGGTGCTCGTAGAGGACGTTCTCCACGTAGGCCACGGGGACGTTCTCGCCGCCGCGCACGATGATGTCCTTGGTGCGGCCTGCGAGCCGCACGTACGAGTCATCGTCCTGCGTGCCGAGGTCGCCGGTGTCGAACCAGTCGCCGTCGAACTCGTTCCGCGTCACGTCGAGCTGCTCGAGGTAGCCGCGGAAGAGGAACGGGCCGCGCACCTGGATCCGGCCCTCGGTTCCCGCCGGCACGGCGCGGCCCTGGTCGTCGACGATCCGCAGCTTCATGCCGGGAAGCACGCGGCCGTCGGAGTCGAGGACCTTTTCGACGGGGTCCTGCGGGCTGCCCATCGTCACGAGGCAACATTCGGTCTGGCCCCACCCGCCGAACACGTTCAGGGCTGGGAGCTTGTCCTTCGCGGCGTGCACGACGGCGCGGGGGATCGGCGCCCCCATGCAACAGAAGCGCACGAGGCTCGAGAGGTTGTGGTCCGCGAGGTTCTGCGCGGTCAGGATGTCCTGGAGGAACGGGGTGGCGCCTGAGGTGTGCTGTATGCCGTGCCTCTCCACAAGCTCCACGAATTCGGCGGCCTGCCAGACCTCCTGAAAGACCCCCGTGGCGCCGAGCATGATGGGGAGCGCGACGCCGAAGAGGTAGCCCGTGAGGTGGCCGAACGTCGAGGCCATGTGGATCACCGAGGAGTCGTCCATCCCGAGCCGGTCCGGCCACGGGAGCGCACCCGAGAGGACGGTGTTGTGGCTGTGCATGGCACCCTTGGGGCGTCCCGTCGTGCCCGAGGTGAACATGATGAGCGCGAGCGAGTCCGGGTCGGGGCGCCGCGCGGCGGCCTCCTGGGCGGAGAGCCCGCGGGCCCGGCCGCGCCCGGCGAGGTCAGACCACGAGAGGAAACCCTCGGGTGCTCGAGCCGTTGCGGGACCCGTTCCGAGCACGACGGCGTGATGCAGGTCCGTGAGTCCGCCGCGGAGCCGCTCGATCATCGCAGGATAGTCGAAGCCCCGGAACGTCTCAGGGATAAAGATGACCTTGGCGCGGGCCTTCTTGGCCATGTACTCGATCTCGCGATCGCGGTAGATAGGGATGAGCGCGTTGGTCACCGCGCCGACACGCTCGGTGGCGAGGTGGGCGACGATCCACTCGTGCCGGTTCGGCAGCTGGATCGAGACGGTGTCCCCGGCATCGACGCCGAGGGAGACGAGTCCAGCCGCGATGGCCTCGACCTCGTCCGCCATCTCGCGGTAGGTCTTGGCGCCGGAGGCGTCGATCGAGGCAACCTTGTCGGGGTGCGCCGCAACGGCGTCGTCAAAGTAGTCGATGAGGAGACGGTCCTTCCAGTACCTGTTGGTCCTGAAGTCCGCCGCGTTCTCCGGCAGCGGAAGCATCTCGAAGGGCGAGCTCATGGTGATGTCCGTTCGGCTAGTGAGGCAGGGGAGGGCGTGCTCACGCCATCGTGAGTCCGCCGGAGACCGAGAGGGTCTGGCCGGTGATGAACGCAGCCTCGTCCGAGGCCAGGAAGGCCACGGCGTTGGCGAGGTCCTCGGGCTGGGCCAGGCGGCGCAGCGGGATGGACTTCTCGAGCGCGGCGCGCAGCTTCGGGTTCTCGGCGCTGATCCCTGCGAAGAGCGGGGTATCGGCGGGCCCGGGGCACACGCAGTTCACGGTGAAGCCCTGGCGGGCGGTCTCGCGGGCGAGGGTCTTGCTGAAGGAGATGATGCCGCCCTTCGCCGCGGAGTAGACGGCCTCGCCCGAGGAGCCGACCCGGCCGGCGTCGGACGCGATGTTCACGACCGTGGCCCGCTCCTGGCCCGCCACCGCGCGCAGGAACGCCTGGCTGCAGTGCAGCGTGCCGTACAGGTTGATCGCGACGACGCGGTCCCAGTCGGCGACGTCGCTGTCCACGAACGGGCCGACCTTGTCCCAGCCGGCGTTGTTCACGAGCACGTCGATCCGCCCGAACTCGGCCTGCACGGCGCGGACCATCTCGTCCACCGACTCGCGCGACGTGACGTCGGTGCGCACGCCGATGGACCTGTTGCCCAGCGCCGCGGCGGTCTCCTTCGCGGCGGGCTCGTTGAGGTCGCTCACGACGACGGTCGCGCCCTCGGCGGCGAGCTTGGTGGCGATGCCCTTGCCGATGCCGGAGGCACCGCCGGTGACGATCGCGATCTTGTTCTCGAGCTTTCCCATGATTCTCCTTGGCGTGGTGAGTGCGGGGCTCACGGCGCGTAGGCGCGGCCCGCGATGTTCCTGGCGATGATCATCTTCATGATCTGGGCGGTTCCGTCGCCGATCTGCAGGCCCAGGACGTCCCGGAGGCGCTGCTCGATTGGCTTGTCCGTGCGGTAGCCGAACTGGCCGTGCAGGAGGAGGCAGGAGTTGATGACGTCATAGGAGGTCTTCGGTGCCCACCACTTGCACATCGCGGCCTGGGCCGTGTGGGGGAGGCCGTTGTCCTTGAGCCACAAGGTCTGGTGGCATAGGAGCCGGGCCGCGCTCAGGAGCGTCTCGCTCTCGGCGAGCGGGAACGCGACGCCCTGGAACCTGCTCAGCGGCTGGTCGAAGGCGGCACGCCCCTTGACGTACTCCCACGTCTCCTCGACCGTGGCCGCCGCGGTGCCGATGCACTGCAGGCCGATGAGGGCCCGCGAGAAGTCGAACCCCTGCATGACCTGGGTGAACCCCTGGTCCTCGGCGCCGAGGAGGTGATCGTCAGGGATCCAGGCGTTCGAGTAGTGGGCGAAGCCGCGGGTCACGGCCTTCGTGCCCATGTCGTCCACGGCCTCGAGCTCGATGCCGTCGGCGTGCAGGTCCGTGATGAACGCGCTGATTCCGCGGCCGCGGCCCTGGCCGTGGTCAGTCTTCGCGAAGACGACAGCGGCGTCCGCCTGGAGGGCGAAGGACATCGACTTGGTCCCGTTCAGGACCCAGCCGCCGCGCTCGCGGCGGGCCGTGAGGGAGGGACTGCCGGCGTCGGAGCCGGCGTTCGGCTCAGACAGGCCAATCGCCACGATCCCCTCGCCGCTCGTGATGCGCGGGACCCAGCGGGCGGCGACCTCCGGGGTCGCGTTGCTCGCGAGGATCTGCCCCACGAGGGAGCCGACCACCTGGACGTACGCGACATTGAAGTCGCCGCGGGCGATCTCCTCCGTGATGAGGCCAGACGTGAGGCGCTGCTCGCTCCGGCCGCCGAACTCGACGGGGAGCTCGGGGGCGATGAGGCCGCGCCCACCCATCTCGCGGCGCAGCTCGGGTTCGATGCGCCGGTCCGTCTCGCGCTGCTTGTAGCCGGGGGCGATCTGGTCCGCGACCTCGCGGGCTTCCTTGATGAACTGCTGCTGGGATTCTGTGAACGTGAAGTCCATGGCGTTCGCTGCTCTTCTCTCGACGCTGAGGTGGGGGCGGGGTGGGGTCCTAGTGGTACTGGACCTTGCTCGCGAAGTCCGGAGTGCGCTTCTCGGCGAACGCCGCGGCGCCCTCGGCGCCCTCGGGCGAGGCGACGAAGAGGTCCAGGGCGGACATCGCGAGGTTGCTCAGGCCCGCCTGGTGGTCGGTGTCCGCGTTGAAGGACTGCTTGAGGAAGCGGATCGCCGTCGGGCTCTTCTCGGCGATCTCGTCGGCCCAGTCCATCGCCTCGTCCATGAGGCGCTCGGGCTCGACCACCGTGTTGGCGAGGCCCCAGCGCTCGGCGGTCGCGGCGTCGTACAGGCGGCACAGGTACCAGATCTCGCGGGCGCGCTTCTCGCCCACCACGCGGGCGAGGTAGGCCGAGCCGAACCCGGCGTCGAACGATCCGACGCGCGGGCCGGCCTGCCCGAAGCGGGCGGTGGAGGACGCGATCGTGAGGTCGCACAGGACGTGCAGCACGTGGCCGCCGCCCACCGCGACGCCGTTGACGGCCGCAATGACGGGCTTCGGGATGTCCCGGATTAGCTTGTGGAGGTTGCCGATCTCGAACATGCCGGACTCGGTGGACCCGTAGTCGCCCGTCTCGGCGCGCTGCTTCACGTCGCCGCCCGTGCAGAAGGCCTTCTCGCCGGCACCCGTGAGGATCACGGCCTGCACGCCGTGGTCCGCCCACGCGAGCCGGAACGCCTTGATGAGCTCTTCGACGGTCTTGCCGCGGAACGCGTTGTAGCGCTCGGGGCGATTGATGGTGATGATCGCGGCGGCGTTGCGGCGCTCGTAGACGACATCCTCGAACGCGGGAACGGCGGGCGCGGCCGTGGCCCTCGAGCTCGAGGTGGTGGCGGTGGTGGTCTGGTCTGTCATGGCTGTCCTTTCAGGCGAGGTTGCCGAGGAGGTCTGCGTAGGCGGCCCGGTGCTCGGGCCGGATCACGGAGGAGAGGGCGAGCGCGGTGTGCTCGGCCACGTACTGCTCGTGGGTCATGAAGCGGCCGAAGTACCAGTGCTTGAGGGCCCACAGGTGGGCCGTGGTCAGGAGGCCGTAGGCGAAGACCTGCAGGTTGACGTCCCGGATGAGGCCGGCATCGAACGCGTCGCGGGCCGCCGCGATGAGCGGTCCTGCGCTCTCGACCTCGAGGTTCTTGATGGTCTCGCGTCCCTCGGGCTCCAGGGTCTTGGACTCCTGGTAGGCCAGGACGGCTGCCTCGCGGAGCTCCTGCACCACGGCGCAGTACCCCGCGAACGCCGCAGCGATGCGGCGCACTGGATCGGCCTGGTCCGCGGTTGCCGAGGCCACGCGCACGCTGAACTCGTGCAGCACGTCCTCGATCACGGCCTGCACGAGTTCCTGCTTGTTGCCGAAGTAGCGGTAGATGAGCCCAACGCTCACGCCGGCCTCGTCTGCCACATTCTGCATCGAGACGGACTGCGATCCCGCCCCGCCGAGGAGGTGGGCTGCGGCATTGAGCAGCTGCCTCCTGCGGGAGTCGACGAGCGCGGAACGTGCTGCCTCCGCGGCGTCGTTGCGGGCTTCGCTGGTCTGCATGGGGCCTCCGGGCGAACTGGTGTGAACTGAATTGGCATTCAATGTGAATGAAGCTTCATTCACTCGCTTCAGACTAGTGAGGCCCGTCACGCCGGTCAAGGGCCTCTTGGCGCGAATGTGGGGGATGTCACCGCTCGATGCGGGAAGCGAAACGAATGACGGCGGGTTGTCGCCTGATGGAGAACGGTCGCCCGGGCCGTCGCAAGGAGTTGAACCCGCATGAGCATCGCGCACCAGGAGGCTGTCCTCGACGCCGCCGCAGTCGACGCACTCTTCACCGAGGCCCGCACGGCGAACACGTTCACCGGCGAAGTGACCGACGAGCAGGCACAGGCCATCTATGAGCTGGCCAAGTTCGGCCCGACAGCGTTCAACAACCAGCCGCTGCGCGTCACGTTCGTCCGCTCGGCCGAGGCCCGCGGGCGCCTTGTGCAGCACATGAACCGCGGCAACCAGGCCAAGACACTCGCCGCCCCCCTCGTCGCGGTGCTCGCGTTCGATACCGAGTGGCACGAGCACTTCGAGACGTTCCTCCCGCAGGCAGCCGGGCTGAAGGCGATGTTCGACGACGACGTGGTCCGCTACGGCACCGGCCGCGACAACGCCCACCTCCAGGCCGGGTACTTCATCCTCGCCGTTCGCTCCCTCGGTCTCGCCGCTGGCCCAATGACCGGCGCGGACTTCTCCGCGATTGACGCCGACTTCTTCCCCGGGGGCGGCCGCAAGAGCTTCCTCGTGGTCAACATCGGCCGCCCCGGCGAGGACGCATGGGGCCCCGCGAAGACCAAGTTCGCGTACGAGGACGTCGTCGAGACCGTCTGAGAAGGACGGGGCCATCCGAGAAGAAGGCCCTCCAGCCGCGCACGACCCCCGGGCAAGAGCTGACCCCGCGCCCACGGGAGTTGACCCCCCACCCACAAGAGGTGACCCCGCAGCTTTGCTGGGTCACCTCTCAACGTTGTGGGGTCAAGTCCCTAGGTTGCGGGGTCTGTGATGTAGCGGGACATCCTTTACGGATGTGGCGGGACATCGTTGACACCCCCGGTCTTCGGACCGGGGGTGTTCTGTTTTTTGGGCTGGTAGCCGCGGGTGGGATTGATGGTGAATTCGGCGAGGATCTCGCCGGTGCCGTGCTCGATGGCGGTGGCCTCGGCGTCGTGGACGAGCAGGATGATGCGTTTGTGCCTGTGGGCGCGGCCGATGCCGAGGTGACGGAGGCGTCCCGCGTGGCGGAGGGTGACCTTGCCGTCGGCGTCGACGCGGTCGGTCCGGACGCGGAAGTGTGCCCCCTGGGCGGCGGCCGCGGGGCCGGCCTTGGGGGTCTGGGCGTAGGCCTCGGCGGGTGTGTGCCTGCCGAGCGCGCGGTGGGGGCGTTCGTGGTTGTAGACGTGGCGGAATCTGGTGAGCTGGTCGTTCAGGTCCTCGATGGTCTGGGCCGGAGGCTGGCTGTGGAGCCATTTCTTCAGGGTCTGGTGGAAGCGCTCGATCTTGCCCTGGGTCTGGGGGTGGCCGGGGGATCCGTTCTTCTGGACGATCCCGAGCCCTGCGATGAGGCTCTCGAAGGCGTTGCGGCCTCCTTTCCCGCCGGCCAGGCGGGTGGTGTAGACCATGCCGTTGTCGGTCAGGGTGCTGGCGGGCAGGCCGTGTTCCTGTGCGGTGTCCAGGAAGGCGTCCACGACGATGGCGCCGGTCGTCCTGGGGTGGGCGGTGAGGTGGAGCAGGCAGCGGGAGTGGTCGTCGAGGAAGTCGATGATCTCGGTGTCGGTGCCGTCGGCCAGGTGCCAGTGGGTGAAGTCGGACTGCCAGGTCTCGTTGGGCTGGGCCGCGGCGAAGCGTCGCAGGGAGGACTTGGGACGCTTGTGGGGTTCGGGGGCGACCGCGCCGGCGGCCCGGAGGATGCGGTGGATGGTGGTGCTCGCGGGCACCGGGAGGCCCTCGCGTCCGAGATGGGCAGCGATGGTCTCGGCCCCGGAGTCCAGGCCCTTGGCCTGCAGGTCGGCGCGTAGGACCAGGATCCTCTCCTGAACGTTGGCCGGCGTCTGCTGCGGGCTGGTGCGGGGCCGCCGGGAGCGGGCCTCGAGGCCGGCCTCTCCTTCGGCTGCGTGGCGGGCGATGAGTTGGTGGACCCATTGGCGGCTGATGCCGTACCGGCGGGCTGCTTCGGCCTTGGACATCCCACCCTCAAGGACTGCGACGACGATGACCTTGTTCTTCGACATGGCAGAAGCCCAATGGGCGAGGTGTCAACGATGTCCCGCGACATGCCGGAAGGCGTCAACGATGTCCCGCCACAGCAGTC